>NZ_JBMKIG010000014.1:0-86365 GCF_049238005.1 Enterobacter cloacae complex sp. IR5459 | reverse complement strand
GCACCGGATTGACAGTGTTATTGCATTTTTCGCGCAAGGCTTTATTTTCTTCGCCTTTTTGGGAGTAATAATGTCTTCTGTTGCGCGTTTAAGAAAAATGTCCCTCAGTCGGGGACTCGATAAATATTACGAGTCGGTATCAGTTCACAAAAAGGGCCATCTTCAGGAATTTTACCGGGTCAATGTGATTAAACGGCACCCACTGGCCAGCCGGAACATGGATGAGATCACCACAGTTGATATTGCAGCCTACCGTGATGAAAGGCTGACGCAGTGCAACCCCAGGACTGGGAACCCTATCTCTGGCAATACAGTAAGGCTTGAACTGGCGCTGTTATCATCACTTTTTGGAATTGCACGAGTGGAATGGGGGACATGTCGTAGCAATCCGGTCGAACTGGTGCGTAAACCTAAAGTATCCAAAGGTCGCGATCGCCGCCTGACATCCAGTGAAGAGCGCAGACTGTCCCGTTATTTCCGCGAACGAAACTTAATGCTGTATATAATTTTTCATCTCGCGCTTGAGACAGCCATGCGCCAGGGTGAAATCCTTAACCTGCAATGGGAATACATTGACCTGCAGCACGGCGTAGCACATCTGCCAGATACCAAGAATGGCTCATCGCGAGATGTTCCTCTCTCACGTAAGGCTCGTAACCTCCTTCAGATGATGCCGGCCCAGCTAAAAGGTAAGTTGTTTTCCTATACGTCATCCGGTTTCAAAAGCGCCTGGCGAAATGCTCTCAAGGAACTCTCTATCGAAAATCTGCATTTTCATGATCTTCGGCACGAGGCCATCAGCCGTTTCTTCGAACTCGGTACGCTGAACGTTATGGAGGTCGCAGCTATATCAGGCCACCGCTCGATGAATATGCTAAAGCGCTACACCCATCTGAGAGCTTACCAGCTGGTCAGCAAGCTGGACGCGCGACGGCGTCAGACTCAAAAGATCGCCCCCTACTTCGTGCCCTATCCTGCCCAGGTCGAGCAGGACAGCGAAGAGTCAGGTGACATCAAGGTAATGCTATGCGATTTCGAAAATCTGACGGTATCAGCGCCGACTCGCGAACTTGCATTGGCCCGCGCCAGCGAACTGCTACTGCGGACACTGGCTCTTGCAGCCCAGCGCGGCGAACGAGTCCCCGCGCCGGGAGAGCTTCCTGTCAGGACAAACAATCACATCATGATATGTCCGCTTAACCCCGACCTGGCACTGTCGGCCCTGGTATAACTTTTCTTCTGGAGGGGCTGTGTTTCTGATTTTCCTTTCAGCAGTACCACTAACGCTACTGCTGTATTGCCCGATAATGACAATCGTCAGTGCCGTGACGCCCTGGAAAGGGTTCCGAACGGCCTTGGTTCGACATCGTAAGAAGCATTACACAACCCTGCATCTGTCGACATTTGACCGGGTTGGCCATCTTAATCTCCGACGCGCGGCACGCTTTCACCGCAGCTTTCTGGCCACGTTGCAGCTGGCGCTACAAAGAGACAGCGCGCCGGTGTACTTCACATCCCATCTGATGCGACCGGCACACCTGAAAAGCATGACTATCCTGATGTCAAAAATGGGGGAAACGCACCGCTGGCGCTGCACCACAGTCACGATACCTCCAGCCATCAGAAACGGGATACGGCTGCAAACATTTTTACAGGAATGGCGCTGGATAACCGTACCTGAAACCGGCGTGCTTGTACTCATTCGGCCGCGCCGGAAAGCGCGGTAAAAAAAAGCAAATACACAAACGTAATTAAAACGAACACGCAAACGCAGTCGATCTACACGATCGAATTAACTCGTTATACATACGCGTCACGATTAATTATTCTCTAACCCACTGAGAAACAAAGTCTAATTTCACTTAAGGGGACCATGTGGCAAACAGTCTTACAGCAATTTTCACCTCGCTTCTGGCGCTCCCCGACCTTGATCGGAACAGGATTGCAGAACTGCTTCAGCGCAATGATAAGAAGCCCATGCAGACCACATCACTTCGGTTGCGACCTGGTACCCGTCAACTGATTGATGAGCTGTCAGGCAAAATTGGAATTTCTCAGTCAGAGTTGCTGAATATGGTAATTGAAGGCTCTTTTCGCGATATCTTCCTGCCATTCAGTAATACTGCAATCAGCGTTATAGACCGCTTTGAGCTACTGATGCAGTCACACGAGCTTAGCCCGACAGACATCGCAGAACTGCTGTCGTCATGGAATGTTCGGGTTAGTGTGCTACAGGACAGGGAACGTACAATGGACTATCTGTCCACCCCGCTTCTCCAGGCGCTCGCTGACTGGTTTTTCGTTTCTCCTGGCTGGTTGCTTGGAAGCAACGTTCCCCCTGTTGACACAGGCAGCGCGAGTCATCAATGGCCACAAACGGAAGAAACTTTCCGGGAGGTAATTATTCCTTCAGCCGAAAACAATAATGACAGCATTATTTTCTGGAAGACTGAAAATACAACTGAGGATAAAGATCAGGAACGAAACGGCATATTAATTAAGAAGAAAATATCTTCATCTCAGCTGACATATTTTCCGGTGCTATCCATTATTACGCGCACCCTGAATACAGAGCAGGAATGCTGGAAAGAGCGACTCCTCAGGGAACACGCAGCAACAGGTACTATCCGCCCCGTCACCTTAGGTGCAGGGCTGGCAACAGCACTTGAACACGGAACAACGTTACCCGTACTTATATTCAGACAGCTTTAAACCACGCTGAAAATCTGAATTAAAAAAGAAAAAGAAAATTTTGATGCTGCCGCATCAGGACCTTCTTTTGCCCTAAATCCAGACAGGACTACAGGAATTTTACTTATGAAAAAGACTCACATCGCAAAAACACTGATATCTTCCGCCGTCATGATGGCATTTCATGCAGGAGCTGCAACCTCTTATATGGAAGCCCGCAGCGATGCGATGGGCGGGACTGGCGTAGCTTCCGCACATTACGGTACAGCTGCCTTATCCAACCCGGCACTCCTGACGAAATTTGGCGCGAACGATGACTTCAGCCTGGTGCTGCCGTCCGTAGGTGTCCAGGTAGCAGACCCAGATAATGCCATCGATAATACCGATGACGTAAAGGATCTGTGGAACAATTTTGACAATGCAGTTGACCGCCAGAGCGGTGTCAGCGAAAGTGCAGCCGCATTACGCAACAAGCTGGAAGACCTGAAGGACGTAAAAGCAAACGGACAGGTCGGGGCATCTGTCATTGCTACCACTCCTAATAAGGTGCTTCCATTTGCGGTTGTCGTGAAGTCCTGGGGCACCGTTTCCGTAAACGGCAAGGTCAGTGATCACGATCTACAGTATCTCGATAATATCGCCAGCGGCGCCATCCCGTCAGATACGGTAGACAAGGATGCACTAACGTCCCGCGCTTATGGTCGGGCTGCCGTTATCACCGATGTCGGTGTGGCTATGGCGCACGAATTTGAAACAGCGGGACATAGCTGGTCACTGGGGATCACGCCCAAGTATCAGCGCATCGATCTTTTCAACTACAGCGCAAAGGTAAACGACTTCGACAAAAATGACCTGAATTCGGATGACTACCGCAATACTAAAACCGGATTTAACGCCGACATCGGTCTGGCAACAAACCTCGGCGACAACTGGATGCTGGGTCTCGCGGTACAGAACATCATCGCCCGCACCGTTGACACTAAAGCAGTGAATGGTGAGAAAGAAACATTCAAAGTAAAACCACAGGCCACTGCAGGCGTGGCATGGAGTAACAGTATCCTGACCACCGCTCTCGATGTGGATCTGACCGAAGCCAGCCGCTTTGAGCGAGATGACAAACGCCAGTTCGCCAGTGTGGGTGCCGAGCTGAATGCCTGGAACTGGATGCAGGTACGCGCGGGTTATCGTCAGAACATGGTCTCCAGCGAGGGCAACGCTTTCACTGCGGGTCTGGGCTTCTCTCCTTTCGACGTAGTACATCTGGACCTGACCGGTATTGCAGGAACCGATCGTACCTACGGTGCGGTCGCACAGTTGCAGTTCACGTTCTGATAGTTTAGGGGAAGCCCGCAATGGGCTTCCTCTGCCGTTTCTTTGTGTGTTATCCCCTGTGCACTGGCTGTAATCCCCCCGAACTTTCTCCCGCTGAGACCGTTGAAGATGAAATCTTTCCGATATGTACATGTATTGCATCAGATCAGCAGTGTTGCTTTCAGCAGCCTGATAACTGCGCCAGCCACCGGTTTTTTTATTCTGTTCATGTTATTTGGATTCAACCACTCGCTCGCCGACACCTTCCTTGAACAGGCCCGATCACTTACCGGTGATGCACCACCAGGCATGGTAAGAGAATGTAAACAATCAAACGATAGCGGCCCGCCATCTCCTCTTGTAATGCCTCAGGTATGCAAAACGGTATTAATTGATGAGGATCACTGGAAAGAGCGTGTTGACGATACCATCAGGCAGTTTTATCTCACTTTCTCTGTATTCGGACTTTTATTCTGGATGACCGCAAATAATCAACCAGCTGAATTAATTGGCTGGATACGCAGGAAAAGTAAACATCAAAATTAACGGCATCATAAGCCTCGCCCACTGAATCTTCTGGCTTTAATCTCCGTCGCCCCCCGGCAAGGTAACTACCATGAATTATTTAATGCTTCCCGGCGTGTTGGCCATCTCCCTGCTCGCCGGCTGCCAGTCCTGGACTACGCCATCAACGTCTCCAGTTTCTCCTTCCCCCGACCGTTACGGCGCGGCCTCATCCGTTGCCGTTACCCGTCACACACAGTATCAGATGTGGAATAACGGTGTCTGGTCCGGTTCGAAAACCGTGCCATCATCCATGGAGATCATTCGCTCCAACAGCGCTGACGTCTCTTTCGACTGGGAAGGTGATGCTGTGGAACTACTGGATGAACTGGCGCGGGCACGTGGCCTGCAGTTCAACTACAGCGGCGTTCGCCTGCCCTTGCCCGTAACATTGCACGTTCGTGGCATGACGTTCAGCAATGTGTTGCGCGTTATCGAAGCGCAGACCGCATGGCGCGCAACCCTGAATCAGTACCCTGGGCTGCTCCAGCTCAACTTCATGCAACCGGAGACCAGAAAGAAATGAAATGCTTTCTCTTGTTACTATTCCCTGCTCTGCTCCTGACTGGGTGTGCAGGAGAGCGGCCGGCTTCACCGACAGATACAGGGGCACCACCTCCGGATATGCAGGCCTGGCTCAACCCGGAGCGACAAAGACCAGAAGGTCTGTCCGAAACGCGCTGGCAGATGCTTACTGATGCTGGCAGAACACTGGGATTCCGGGGAGGAAAATCCCAGCGGGCATGGGAGTTAACCCAGGCACTCAACGCCCGCGAATCCACCCTCAATGCCCTTTACGATTTCCGTCCACTTATCAGCCCTGAAGGCTGGCTTCCTCCGGTTATTGATGAAGCGCAGGATGTAGCACACATCACTCCTGATCAAATTCGCACAGCCTCAAAAGTCTGGACCATCATCCGACCGGAGCGATTCGTCAGTAACCCGCCCAGCTGGCGCAGCTGGTTACTACGCGGTCTGGCCACCACGGCAACCCCTGGCACAGAAGGTCTGGTTGTGCCGGAAGACAGCGCCCAGAGAAAGGTCTGGGAAGACGCACTGAAAAAAGGCTGGCAGGAAGGTCGCGAAAATGCCGATCTGACCTTTGAGGCCAGCATGAATCAACTCACACGGGACTATCGCGGCATGATGCTTTATTCCCTGCTCTGGCGACGGGGCATGATTTCCCGGCCGGAAGTCACCGAGCAGCAGCAGACTGTTACTGGCAGTGGTCAGAAGCTCGTTACCGGCGATCGTGTTCGCCGACTCAAATCACATGCATCGTTTGAGCTACAGAAATCACGCTGGCGCCCGTCCGTTACCATCCAGTAAGGAGTTTTCCTCGTGAACATATCAGCTATCCCTGACTCGTTCGGGCTTTTCCCGTTCAGCGGTGCCTATACCGCCGACGAGTTCAGGACATTTTTTGCCTGGTGTTCGGCACATGGAGTCAGTGATGTGGATCTGGTTGGCGGCTCACCAGTTTCAGTGAGTCGTTATGGCCGACGTGAGAGAGTCTCAGACACCATACTGCCGAATATCATGCTGGGAAATATGCTTGACGACCTGCTGGGGCCAGAAGTGCGCCCCCGAGTGCAGGGTGGAAGCCCGCTGGACAGAGCCATTCAAATCGACGGCGACATGCATGGGCGATATGGCCTGGAAAGGGGGGAACGCGTGCGGCTACGCGCGCACATCATCCAGGGGACATCTGCCCGGGAAGAAAAGGCTCTCTCCGTCACTCTGCGTGTGATCCCCCACATCATTCCCGATTTTCTGAAGCTGGGTATCGAGCCCGATCTGGCGGCGGCAATGCTGCCAAAAACCGGGCTGGGTCTTATTTGCGGTGAAACGGGTTCGGGTAAATCAACGTTGCAGGCGTCGTTGTATCGCCACTGCCAGGACACACAGCCCGATCGCAAAATTGTGACCTACGAAGATCCAGTAGAGTACATTCTCGGCCGCCCCGACGACCTTCTGCCGCCGCATCAGGCTCAGGTAAGACGTGACGTCGCAAGTTTTGCAGATGGGCTTCGCTCCGCAATGCGCCGAAACCCGGAGGTCATCGGTATCGGGGAAATTCGTGACACGGAAACAGCAGAGGCTTCTGTCCAGGCCGGTGAAAGCGGACATTTAACCATCGGTACACTGCACTCTAAATCACCAGGTGAAACCCTGAACCGACTGCTTGGTCTGTTCCCGCCTCAGATTCGTGATGCACGCGCCTGGGAGATGCTTGGGATGTTACGGTTTATCGTAGTCCAGGTACTTGTCAGAACGACAGACGGCAAACGCCGGGCTCTCCGGGAATACATCGTCTTCGACGATGAGCTACGCGATGCACTACAGAATCTCCCGTCAGAGAAGTGGCCGGCCCACATCGATAACATCCTGAGACTGGAGAAAAGGCGCATTGTCGATCAAGTGCGTGAAGGTTACGTAACGGGTGATATAGACAGACACGAAGCGGCACTCTACCTACCGACACAGGAGCTTAGACATTGAAACGAGAAGGATTCTGGCGCTATGCCACACCGCCTGTCACCTTTTTTGGTATCCCGCTGCCGTTCCTGTTGCTGTATCTGGTCTGGTTTCGCTGGCCGTCCATGAAGACGCTGTATATCTGTTCCGCCATTCTGGGATTCTTTGTTGCCCTAAATTTCTTTGGCTGGAGTGTACGGGCTATCTGCCTGCGCGTAATAAGTACCTTCAGGGGAAAGATTGCCTCCGGTCGCCCCTGGTGGTACCGGCATTTTGTTGAAAAACCACGAGACTGGACTGGTCTCTGAACCCGATGTAACCCGTTCGTTCCCCATAGCGCCCCCGCGCTACTCCCTCAATATCTTCCAGGAATGTGACCATGCAAAAAAGTCACCGCGTATGGCTTGCCGTACCTCACGAAGAGAAGGACGACGCCATCAACGCCCACCCGCGTCTCAGCGATGGGCAGAAAGCCCTTAAATGGGACGATGAGCACCGCCTCTGGTATGCCCGACCAGGAGCCGACCTGACCAGGTTCGAGCGATGGATGCCTCGCCCCCATGAACTGTCGATGAATGCGGACGATCCGGTAACAGAGTTTGCTCAAAAACTCGAAGAAGCAGGACTGCTGGTTAAGGGGCTCCCCGTGATGGATGGAAGCCTTCAGCGCGTACCGACGAAACAGGACAAGAAAGGTTCGAAAAGCGGAGCTTACAAGGCTTACCTGGACGGGCGCCCTGCCGGATGGTACCGCGATTATCGCAGCGCCGACGCTAAACCGACGCAGTGGGTGTTTTCAGGTGGTGGCGAGATGGATCCGCTTGCGCGTCTTCATCTCCGTGCACACGCCCAGCAAACGCGTGAAGACAATGCCCGTGCTCTGGAGCAACAGTACAACCGGCAGGCGGAGTACGCCGCCCGATATGTTGAACGCTACCCGCAGGCTACAACGAACGCCTATCTGACCCGTAAGGGTGTGGAGGCTGCGCCGGGTATAAGAATCAACGATAAGCAAGAACTTGTGATCCCCTTCAGCAATGCGCATGGCGACATACGCTCCTACCAGCGTATTCCGCTCACTGGCGGAAAAGACGCCCGCATCCTTAAAGACAGTGAAAAAACAGGTAACTGGTTTGCACTGGGGACGCCACAGAATGGCCTGCCTTTGCTGTTTGCTGAAGGATATGCCACAGCAGCCTCTCTGCATGAGGCATCAGGTCTGCCGGTACTGATGACGGTTGATGCGGGAAACATGATTGCCGTTGGCCAGAATGCTCGTGCCGTCTGGCCTGACAGTCCTTTTATTTTCTGTGCAGACAATGATCATCAGCTGAAGAATGCGCAGACAGGACAACCTGAAAATAAGGGCATCCTGAGCGCTGAGAAAGCGGCAGAACTCACGGGCGGCAGAGTCATCGTCCCTGATTTCACCGAAGAAGAAAAAGCACGCTTGCTGACGGACTTCAACGATCTCGATACCAGCAGGGGCAGAGAAGCCTTCCGTGAGCACATCAGCGACCTCCTCAGGTCTGCCGGCATCGATATCCGGACAGACTACGCACCCAACGATGCACAATTTCTCTCACAACAGGACCCAAAAATGGAAAATCTGGAAAGCCAGGAATCCGGCCAGTCTTCGATTGCCCCGGATGAACCTGTCGTTATTCCGTCTGAAAGCCACAGGCAGGATGAGTCAGTAAACCCAGCGCCGCCCGCCCCGCCTGAACCTGAAATAATCTCTCCGGCAGCGGTGATGCCGCCCGATGAAGCCAGTATCAGTGCGGCACCGGTTGAGAATAAGGCTGAACACGATGAACCCGCCCCCACGTCCCTGCGAGACGCTGATGTTTTAATTCCTGATACGCAGAGCACCACGGACGGGACGATCGCGACATCTTCTGCGGATGCCGGTCAGCGTAGTCATAGTGCCGTCGAATCAGGATCGAATATACCGGTCCCTGGCCTCGATGATTATGCAGACATACGCGCGCAGATGGACGACCCACAATTTGCTGAATGGGTGAACAGTCAGTCTGATGACATTCCCCATATGCCTGCTCAGGAACGACAGACAGACCATGAACTGCCAGAAACGGGCAAACAAACCCTGAAACCTGAGGCAGCGTCACATGAAACAGACGCTGAGTCTCCGGAGCCGATCGTTCCTGAATTACCAATCCCTCCACAGTCCCCCGGAGCAACATCAACCGGGCAAAAACAGGAGCAGACGCAAACTGCTGATGTGGATCCAAACACGTCAGAGCCCTCCCCGGGCAGGAAGGAAACGGCAGAGAGTGAGATGCATGAAGCGGATGGGCTTGTCTACGGACCGCGAAGGCCGGAACCGCTTCAGCGAGAAGATCTCGATGAAATCATTAAAGCCCTGTCAACGGAAGAACAGCGTGACAATAAGGTGCTTTACCGTCTCGACGGGGAAGATGCGTTTCACGATCTCGGCAACCGTCTCGAAATGTGTAACGGTGCGAGTGAGGACAAGCGCAAGGTGCTCGCCGCGCTGGCCGTGGCATCACGCTATTACGGCGGCGTGGTGGAGCTCACCGGCAGTACGCAGTTTAAAGAGCAGGCCATGCGGCTCATTATTGAATATGACCTCGATATCCGAATGAAGCTGCCTGCGCAGCGCGCGCAGCTTGAGGCTATGCGGCAACAGTTTGGGGCAACCAGGGATTCAGTCACAACACATATTCCTACGCCGGACCTGAACCGACAGACTCCATCACCTGATGCCGCATCGCCAGTGTCACCGGCAACAGCCGCCCCCGAAGCTGTTACCCCTGACGCTCCGGGCATACCCGTGCCCCCCGTATCACCGACGCCGTCAGCACAGGCAACTGCCGCAAAGCAGCCTGCCGTTTCACCCTCAACAGAGCCTGTAGCGCCTAAGCAGGCCGACAGCATCCGGGTCCCTGATATGCCCGCTGAGCCCGCCCCCTCTGCACTGAAACCAGGCCAGAGCGTCACGGCGGTCCTCAAGAACTTTGGTGAAGCGATGTACGAAAATAAAGAGCAAAAGGGCAAGAGCTTCTTTATCGAGCTACAGAACCGCGGTGGAAGTCATACCTACTGGGGGCAGGATTTACGGGAGCTGATCGCGCACCACAAAACCGGCGATGTGGTCACGCTGACGCTCAATTCCCGTGACAGCTGGCAGGTACCTGGTGAGGAAAAAGAGCGCGTAAAAAATAACTGGTCATTGACGTCCGCCTCAACAGGTCTTGCCGTGGCACATGATCGACCGGAGCAGGGACAGCCTCTTCAGGCTTTCCCGGTCGATACGTTTGGCCGCCTCACACAGCAAATCCGACAGGCCTGGCCTGAGTACACCACAGACCTGAAGCTGCCACCTCGCCTGGAAGAGCGTCAGTTTTATCTGGGCGAAGACAGGCATCCTGTAAAGTCACCGGTAGCCGCGGCCAGCATTTCGCCACCGTCCACGGAAGCACCAGACAGGCTGGTACCCGTCATGGCCTCTATGGACACACAGTCAAACCAGTTAGATCTGCTGCTTGTCCAGTCTGCGGGGGAACACCTGCAGGGGATGGTTCGTCTGGATGGCACGCTGTATCCGGCACTGGCCACGCCAACCACAGACAACAGTCAGCTGGTTATTAATGCCATCACCGATGACGGTCCCCGCTTTGTAGGCTACGGACAGGCGGTGAATTTCGAACCCGACGGCACCACCCGTGCCGCACCTCAGCTGATGACGTTCCACCTGAAAGGTCGGGAAGAGGATACACCGCTTCCCGCCCGGCTCTACACACCGGAAAAACAGGCAGATACCTTGTTCCAGCGCCTCGGTTTTGAACAGACCTGGAAACAATGGGATGACGCCCGAAAGCCGGAGGGCAGACAGGAAAAAGCGCTTCATCAGGAACACTCCCACAGCCCCGGCCGCTAAGCCGATAAGGAGAGAGAATGCGATATCACATGCTTAAAGCCGGACTTTTGTCCGGCTTCATGCTTTTTTCTGCCGCCGCTGCGGCGGCAACCTGCCGAGCAGGAAGTGCTGCTGAAGCGGGTAGCCAGGCTGGTTATGAGCGAGCCAGGGCGGCCGCAACAGCCTGGGAACAGCGCGAAAGCAATGTCTCATCCTCCCTGCAGTCCTGTCTGTCCCGTATCAAGAACGTCAAGGTGACCCTGCCGCAATTCCCCGGGCTCGATGAAATCATTTCGCAACTGGAAAATAAGGTCTGCGAAGCGGCCCTGGATAAAGTCAACGAACAGATCCCAGACAACATCGATCCCTGGAAAAACTTCAACTCCTGAAACCTATGACAAAACAGACACAATCAGCCCCCCCAGCAAAGGGGCGGGCCCCCTCCCCTGCGGAGGATCCGCTGAAAAACGCCGTGAACATGATGAAAACGGCAGAAAAACGCCAGAAAATGGCACCAGAGCTGATGAAGAGTAACCTCCTGCTGGGGAGTGGCCTGCTTATCAGCATCATCCTCAATGCTGGCCTGACCTGGGCTCTGATACAACAGCCACGGGATTACTTTGCCACCGACAATGGGCGCCTGGTTCGCCTGGCTCCCACTTCCGAACCAGCATGGAGCCAGGATGATGCCATCGCCTTTGGCAGCAAGGCTCTGATGCGGGCCTTTAACCTGGACTTCGTTCATTATCGTGAACAGGTATCCTCTACAGCATCGCTGTTCTCTGAAGCAGGACACGCCAGTTACATCCAGGCGCTAACCAACTCCAATATCTACGATGCCCTGAAACGCGAGCGTATGAATCTTACCGGCTCCGTAGGGGCTGGTGTCGTCATCCGGCGTGGGCGTCTGTCTGACGGAACCTGGTTCTGGACAATGCAGTATCCGGTACGTTTGCGCCTGGTTGGGCAGACGACCAGCAAGCCTGAACAACCGTTTGTTTTCGAAATTACCATCCAGCGCGTAGATCCACGACAGAAACCCGTCGGGATGGAAATCCGCCAGATGATCTCACGCAACGCTCCCCGCAACCTCTGAGGCTCCCGCCATGAAACTTCGTTATCTCATGACCACACTACTGCTGTGTGGTCCGGCCCTCGTAGCCGCCGCTGACAATACTGGCTGGCAGGATGCCAGGACGCCTGGTGCAGCAACTGCCGCCGCTCCTCAGGCGGCAGAAGCGCAAACAACAGGTGTACCGGCAACCCGGATTAGTGGAGAGCTCCCGCCCCCGGAACAAAGCTCGCCGCTGGTAGATGAGGCAGCAGGTTTAGACTCGCCTCTGTCAGCGGATGAGATACGCGAATTGAGGCTTCGACTGACCGACAACGAGCGTTCTGTAAATGCCCCAATGATAAGCGTGGTTCCGCGTATCAGTTCATTAACCCTCAATCTTTCTCCAGGCGCCAGTATCCCGCTGGTACGCACGGCCATGAATAACCAGAGCGTCGTCACCCTGACGGACATCAGTGGCGTACCGTGGCCACAGTCAGATCCGCCAATTAATGCCAGCCCGAAGAGTTTTGATGTGAAGTTCAATGCTGGAACCAACATGCTGGCCATAACACCCCTGCGCCCGTGGGCGGCGGGGAATATTTCCGTATATCTGAAAGGGCTTGATGTTCCAATCATGATCAATGTGACAAGTGGTGAGACAGACACCCGTACTGCCAGTCAGGAGATCGACAGTCGGCTGGATTTACGCGTCCCGCGTCTGGGTCCTGGCTCAGCAGCCCCGGGCGTACCCGTCGATAAAATCGCACTCCACAGCGCCACGTTGCAGGCTTTTCTGGATGGCACACCACCAGAAGATGCCCGTCGCCTTAAATTCCAGGGCAACGTCCCTGACACTGCGATCTGGCAAAGCGGTGATGATCTGATGGTCCGTTCCCGCGCAATGCTGCGCGACGAGTTTGAACAGACACTCTCTTCAGCGGATGGTACGCATCTCTGGAAACTCCCCGTCACCCCGTTACTGACCTTCTCAGTAAACGGGAAATCCGTTCACGTCACGCCGGAGCTTCAGTAATGAGCGCAGAACAGGATGCCGGTAAGAACGGCAAAAAACTTTTTTCAATAATTGGATTTAGTGCCCTGGTTTTAGTGACCGCGGGTTATCTGGCCATGTCGTGGCTGACACATGACCCTTCAGGAACAGATTCTGCCGTCAACCTTAACGGTACGGCCTCAAGTGCCGTAACCACCACGACGGAGAGCCCGCGTTACCGTGAACTGCTTAAAGCCTCAAACGATTTAGGCGCGCAGGAAGCCGCACGGACCGATTCATCCTTCATCGCCAGTCTCCCGGTCGGCCTTGAAGTCACGGAACCCCCTCCGGATAAGGTGCCAGAAACAAAACCGGTGGACCTGCCACCTCCGCCGCCAGCAGCATCACGCCATGCGGAAAACCCGGCCGGAGAAGAGCAGGCAAACGAAAAGCGACAGGCTCAACTGCAAAAACTGCTTAAGCGGATCAGTGACGCCCAGACTGGCGGCGATGCACCGGTGCTGGCAACTGCCCTGGCAAGTGTTACGCAGACATCGCCAGCGACTGGCACAAGAAACCTGGCAGAGACAAAAACGGAAACAGAGAGTGCACAGGTCTTCATCCACGCACTTACGCGTGCGGCCGGTTATATGGAGACTGCCGTGGATTCAGATAACCCCAACTCAGAGGTTGTTGCGGTTATTCCTGCCGGGCCGCTGGCTGGCGCAAGACTTCACAGTTCGTCAGTAAAACTTGCCGGCAATGGACTGGATATCAGGTTTACCAGTATGAGCTGGAACGGCATGGAGCTGAACGTCAATGCAAGCGCACAGAGCGAGAAAAACCTGATGTCTTCTGTGGCCTCCGATGTTAACCATAGATGGGGAACACACATCGTTCTGCCCGCTGTACTGGGAGGTCTTGGTGATCTTGGTGGGCTGTACAAGGATGCTAACACTCAGGTTATGCAGTCCAGTGTCGGTACCGTCACCGGACGAGTGGGTAAACCTGATGGCAGCACAGTGGCTGGCGTAATGGTTGGCGGCACAGCCCAGACCGGTGCGGAAGTCATCAAACAGGAGATGGCCCGTGAGCCGTTCCGCCAGGTCACCGTGAAGCAGAAAGAAGTTATCTCCATTCTCTTCGTTGACTCGGTTACTTCTGACGACATTGTCAGTAGCAATAAAGCGGCCCGCCCCGCAATCAATAGCACCTTATCAGCACCCGCTGCCGCAGAGCAGCAAACCGAAACCCGCCTGCAGGAAGCCATCGCGCGCCGCCAGGCTGAAATCCGTCGTCAGTATGGCGATACCGTACCCGTGAGGAACAATGATGAACCAGAAAATTGATATGCCTGAAGAAGAAACACTGGAAAGCGAGGATGATTTTGGCGCGCCAGATCCTCGCGAGAAACCGCCCTTCTGGAAGCGAGACCTGCTGTTTGGCTATTCTCTGCCGTGGCTTCTCGGGATAACGCTTCTGGCAGTGGCCAGCCTCTGGTACCTGTTCGGTCCATCACTGTCATTGACGAATAATACGCCGTCTGAAACCAGCTTCAGTGAAGTTGAAAATACACTCGACGGTGCACAGCATAGTACGGTTGAGTCTGTTCCGCAGCAGGCTGTCTCGCCAGCCGCGGCGCAACCGGCGGCACATACGTCCCTGCCAATGGCTCAGGACGACAGGGCGAGCATGATGACGGATATCCGTGACGAACTGAACGATCGTGACCGCAAGATAAATGACTCTCTGACGTCGCTGAAAGACAGCGTTACGCGCCTGTCTGATGCTATCAAAAGGGATGAGGCTTACGCAGTAGAAACGCGTGCACAGCTTAATGAGCTGACACAGAAGCTGGCTGTTCTGGAAACCCGCGTAAGCACCTCTGATGCCTCAAAAACAGCTTCCCGGCCCCAAAAACGGCAGACAACCAGTGCTGTTGCAGGCATGAAAATCATGTCGCTGGAAGCAGGAATGGCGTGGATCAAATGGCAGGGCAGTACCTGGTCAGTCCGGGAGGGGGATACGCTGGGTAAAGTCACTATTCGTCAGATTGATCCTGCCACGCGCTCTGTGGTGACAACCGGAGGAACCCTGCGCTAATGGCACTGGATGCCGTCACGCTAATAGAGAATCTTGCTTCGGGCATCTTCACCGCTGGGCTGGATTTATTGTTCAGCTGGTCCGAGATGATTGGTTTTTTTGGCCTCATCGCACTTCTGACCCGGCAACGTTCCAGTCGAAGCCCATTATCCCCGGGCAAGTTTGCTATTGGCCTTTTTTTCTGCGCCGCGCTGGTATCTCTCCCCTCCATCATTAATGCCAGTGGTGCGCAGCTTGGCTTTGGCGCCACATCTTTTGATGCAATCGCGTATGTGCAACCCGCCACCTACGGCGTTGCTGCCGGGGCTGCAAACGCCGTACTTTCTCTGGTCCGGCTAGCAGGAGTGGGATTTGTCTATGCGGCACTCGATATGTTTCGACGATCAGAGCTTGAGGGGCACACCGCACTCAGTTCAAGTGAAAGCATTCGCGCTGCGACAGTAAAACTGTTTGCAGGGACCGGTATGGTCTTTTCACCTCAGCTCATCGATGCCGCACTTGCCACTCTCGGCCTCTCTTTTTAACACACTTCGTTTTTTATAACCCAAGGAGACACTATGTCACTTTTCCGTGCTATTTCCGCGCGTCTTTATGCCGTCGTTATTTTCTGCCAGCTGACCATGATGCAGTGCCGCGAGCGCATGATTCAGGGGCTGTGTGCTCTGGTCACGTTCCTGTTACCCGGCATGGCCTTCGCTGATGGCGACATTGCCGACATGTTAGGCAGCGCCGCTGATGGTGCCAAAAGAGGTAAAACATCCGGTCTGGAAATCGCCCAGGCAATCGGTGTGTTCATCTTCATCGGTGCCCTGCTGTCCTTCAAAAAAGTGGGCACCAATCCGCAGATCACCGTAGGCCGCTGCTGTGCAGGTCTGGCCATCGGCGCATTACTGGTCGTCGTTCCTGAAATTATGGGACGAACCCAGAAACAGCTCGGTACCAGCTCCGTCAGCATCAGCTAACCACAGGAAAGGGTCGGTGTTTACCGACCCTTTCAGGAGAAAACGATGAGCAAAAAGAAAAAGACACCTGACTGTCCATGGCTACATCCGCTTCCGGTTCCTGATGTTGTCCATTCCACAGCCCCTTTACTTCCTCCCCCCGAGAGCGTTTCGGGAGGGCGGTGTTATTGCTGTAGTGCTGACATGAAACATCTGTTTGTGTTACCGGAATCCCTGCCATTATCCCGACTTGCGGAAGACGCGCAGGATGCCAGGACCCGACTCGTCAGAGCGAAAGACACGCTGGCTCAGCTGGAGTCACGTCCCACCCCGCAGGTACCGGTTGAATATGAGAAACACGCCCGGGCTCTGAAAGCTGCCCAGACCGGGATGCAGCACGCATCACTTGCCGCCCGCCGGATTGCTTTGCGACACATCCCCAAAACACTGCTGACCGACACCAGTCTGCTGTCTGACATCGAACATGCTGAATTAGAACGGCTCACGACACCGTTTCACCTCTGTTACCTATGCCATGCCTGGCATGCCCTCAACGGATTTGCTGCTGCTCAGGGGGTCATGGTCTGGCTACCGGACCTGCACCCACGTAATGTTGTTGCCCTGAACCGAAAAGCCCTGCAGGCTGTCTTCAGCACCAGACCAGGCGAGGTTCGGGAAGGCCGTCGGGTACTGTCGGAACTGACCCGCCATCGTCTTCCTCTGGAAGAACGTTTCGGGGGATGGCGACCAGCTGACTATGCAGATGCGCTTAAACGTTTCCCGCCAGTCATGCGCGATGAAATGCGACAAAAAATGAACGGAGTGGCGTTGATCCTGACACCTGATTCAGTGACGGACAGTGACGTTCTGTCAGGAGCCTCGCAGACAACAATATTATCCTCACAGTCATCTGGTACCACTGTCACGTAAACCTAACGCAAGCCTTATCCCGCAGATGCGCCCACAGAAGCGCCTCGCCCATCAATACACGCCATTCCGGTGGAGTCTTCGCAGCTATGAATATCAACCGCCTTGTCTTCACTATTGAAGACGTTATGAATACCTGTTCCCGTTTCGCCGTCTCTGCTGACTTTGTCGACTACTGCGACATTCGTACGGTGATCGGACTGGACAAACAAGATCTGGAGCTCAGACCCTGGCTGGAAGCGCCTTATATAGGTGTCACCCATCATGGCTATTTCCTTTCTGTATTCGAAATATCCGGGGCATTGCGTGAAATGTCGGAAACAGCCTCAGACGATCATCCGGATGCGTTTGAAGGAATGATCGCGCACCTCGCGTCCACGCTCAGCACCACCTGGAAAAATATCGGCCATAAACTGGCCTTCATTTTCGAACGTGACCCGGAAAAAGGGCGTGACGAAGTCAGCGCCATGATCGCCCCGCAAATGCGTTCAATTCAGCACATCGGCGTCCAGCTGGATGACCTGCTTAATGAGAAGATCAATGTCATTTCTCCGTGGCTTGTTCGTGAGCGCTGCTGGCTTGCCGTCTGGAGCTCTCCGACACTGGTGAGTCATCAGGAACGAACCGATTTTAACGCCACCGTTCGGGCCATTCAGGATAAAGCACCTGTCGCGCGCTTTGGTCAGGAGCCCTGGCGCTGGCAAATGTCTGGTCTGAAGATCCGGCACGATAGCTTTATCACCACTCTTGAAAAAGCACTCGTACGCGGTGGAGACGGCTTGCTTGTCCGCCTGCTTGATGTGCCTGAGTTCTGTAATGAAATTAGACGTGAAACAGCACGCAACAGCACATCGGCCGCATGGCGCCCGGCATTACCGGGGAAGGCTGCGCCAGCGGGTGCGCTTCAGGAGGGCGACGCTACAGCACTGCTAGCTCCCTTCCTGAATCTTCAGGTATTTGGTTGTACGCCAGAAACAGAAGGTAATCTGGTGCATGCAGGGGGGCTGTGGCACGGCATGGTGGCCATAACACTTCCGCCTCAGCATCCCCGCCCCTTCAATGAGCTTGTGAAATTGGTTCCACGTTCCGTTCCCTGGCGCATACGAATCGACATCATGCCTGGCGGGATGAAAGCGCTGGGCTGGAAAAAGACTATTTCATCATTTGGACAATTTATTCCCTCTATTCGCCCACTTTACGACGCTTTCACACAGCTGGCTGCAACGGATGAACGCGATCCGGTCTGCGTGATGACCATTGTGGCGTCCACCTGGGGGCATACCCGGGAAATATGCTCCCGTAATCAGATGCTGCTTGAATCAGCGTTGCAGGGCTGGGGAGTCTGTAACACGACCACCACATTCGGTGATCCTCGCAGGGGATGGGTCAACAGTATGCTGGCCGCGTCAGCGGGCTCCGGCCCTGTTCCGCTTTACCCGCCACTCTCCCATGCGCTATCGATGTTGCCCTTCAACCGACCAGGTACCGTCTGGCGAGGGGAAGGCAACCTGATGCTGCACACGGAAGACGGATGCGCCTGGGAAGTCGGGCTGGGGTCTTCTCGACAGAACAAGCATACCGAACTTGCCCCTGGCGATTCGGGTCTGGGTAAATCGGTACTGATTAATACCCTGACGGAAATACAGGTATCTTCCGCCCAGGTTTCGCTTCCTTATGTGGCTCACATTGATAAAGGATTCAGCGCGATGGGGTTAATCCAGCTGATACGTGACAGTCTGCCAGAAGAGAGAAAGGACGAAGCAGTCGGCATCATACTCAGCAACGACCCGTCTAAGTCACGCAATGTCTTCGACATCCTGTACGGCGCTCGTAAGCCAGTGACACCAGAGAAGCAATTTATCGCGTCCATGTTGACGGCCTTCTGTATCGAACCGGATAAAGGGACCCCGCCTAACCCTACAGATACCCGGCAAATAGTGAATCGCCTGATTGATCTGGCGTATGACATGCGTAGTGGTATTGAGCCAAACATGTTCCGTTCAAACGTAGAGCCAGAAGTGGATGCGGCACTGGAGTCATCCGGTTTGTGGGGTGAGCACGATCCGGAGTGGTGGACCGCGACACCATGGTACGAAGTACGTGACCTCCTGCATGAACGTGGAGAGTTATCTGCAGCTCAGCGGGCACACTACCAGGCGGTACCAGAACTTGCTGATATGCCCGCGCTACTACGCAGTGAGGTTATTCAGGAGACTTTTGGCCGAATACAGCGTAACGGCTCACAGGAGCCCCTGGTGGAGTACATTGAGCGCTGCATGATTCAGGCCCGACAGGACTACCCGATGATGGCCAGTCGGACTCGTTTTGCGCTGAACCCGAACACACGCATTATTGCCGTAGACTTAAACAACGTAGCCGGCGATAAGACCCCGGCAGGCAGACTGAAAACCGGCATCATGTTCCTCTTTGCTGGCCACATCACTGCGGGTGATTTTTTGCTGCCGCAGTATCAGGATGAGGTAATGCAAATACTGCCGGAAGCCTACCTCCCGGGCATTATGCGACGCATCAACCAGCTCGATAGTGAAATGAAAACCAAAATCTATGACGAACTGCACAACGTCAAAGGCATTGATTTCATCTTCGAAGCACTGGATACGCAGGATCGTGAACAACGTAAGTTTGGTATCCGCACGGTGCTGAGTACCCAGTTCCTTACCGACTATCCGAAAAGCCTGCTCGACTCTGCCAACACCCTCTGGCTGCTGCGCTTCCGCCAGGAAGATATTCCACTTTTACGGGACAGTTTTAAGATCCCCGAACACAATCTTCATGCATTCCTGCGTATGCCAGCTGGTCCGGCTGCAGACGGTAGTGGCGTACCGATGCTATGTATGATGCGCACAACCCAGGGGACGCTGGCACGGATTGTCCGGTTTACGCTCGGACCGCTGGAGCTGTGGTCGCTTAACTCAGACAAAAAAGACGGCGCGCTACGCAGAAATCTCTCGGATACGATCGGTACTGCCCGTGCCCGTCAGTTACTGGCGGAGAAGTTCCCTCGCGGATCCGCAAAAAAACTCATTGAGTACAGGGAGCGTAACAGTGGCGCCCGTGGTGATAAGGGCGTCATCGAATTGATGGCAGACGAAATGATAAATGAGCTGGGGTATGACCTTTGATGTGTTCCATCCACCTGACGCCACGCTGTCGCCGCCCGGTAAAGGGCCAGGTCAGTCTTTCCCGCCTGGTGATCGATGCCGACGGCGTGGAGTTCGTCCTGCCGTCTCGGCACTTCCGTACAGACAGTGCAGTGAACTCCCGGGCGGTATACGCGACCGATCGCCGGGCAACGCAAGAGGCCTGTGGCGTGCTTCTTTCACTCAAAGCGCGACCACGCCAGCTGGTCACAACAGCCATCTGGCAGGTCAATGAGCCAGGCGAACCGGTGCGGGAATCGCGTCATGTGGTCCAGTGGTTGCTACCTGAAAATACAGTGGCGGTGTTAACTGATGATACCTGGTTATGGCCGGAGGGGGCAGATACCCCACAACTCAGCCCGGGAGACTGGCCGGTACTGGATATCACCCCTCCAGCTCATGCAAGAATCACGCGTCGTGGGCTGACAATCATAGACACCCGCAGCCGGGAAGGACGTATCAGCAGACGCTTTCAGACCTTCCCTCTGGTCGCCCTCGCCCCCGGCACACAGTCAACCCGCCTTCCCGACGTGTTTACCCCGCTCAAATAAACGGAGAATTTCATGATACAACGTCATCTCCCCGCGCTGGCGCTGGCCATCGCGTCCAGCCTTCCCACTGTTGCCTGTGCTTTAACGGTCAACGTGAACTCCAGCGTTCCGATCACGACTCAGGTTCTGCCTGAGATGGCCACCATTCAGGCAACTCTGGTCGAAATACTACAGATGCAACAGGCAACCGGCACAGCCATCACACAGAACGCCGACAAGCTCGGCGCCCTGATTAATCAGGATGGGCAGGCTACTCGTCAGCAAATGATTTTCAATAATGAAACCCAACGTCTGGAGGAGGCACGGCAGAGTTTTTCGGTACCGGATTCGATCTGTAGTGATTCCGCATCCGGTGTGGCAGCACAAAGTAAAAGTGCATCAGGCAGCGCCGCGTCAAAACTCTCATCAGGCAAAGGTGTTTCCAGTTCAGCGGTGCGGAAGAGGATTTCTACAGCATCGGAAGAACAGGCCCGCGACGCTTATGACGGTGCGAACGTACATGCCGCGTACTGTACGGCAGCAGAATATGAACGCTTTGGCGGAACCGGTATCTGCCCTGCCGTCAGTAATTTGCCCGGAGGTGACAGTCAGGTACGCTCCATCTATGGCGGCGCGGGACCTGAAGGGCAGGCACCGGCACTTTCCTGGTCACAGGAACAGATTGATGCCGCTATGGCCTACATGAAAAACACGGCTCGACCTTCAGCAGGCCGCACGCCAGGCAAAGGTGAAGTCAACACTGTTACCGGTCGTACGTATGTAGGGTTGCTCAACGAGTACAACGGTATCATCGATGCCGCGTCTGAACCTCAGCTCTCGCTGATTGCCGACAGTAAGACCAGTGAAACCACCCGTGATGCCCTGAAAGAAGCACTGCAGTCACCTTCCGCTGCGCAGTATTTTGACAATGTGGCTTCGCCGGAGGCGAAGGCAAAGGGCTACATGAGCCAGCGAGAATTTGAATCGTTTGAGGCCGGACGTCGATATGCCAACACAGCCTATCTCTCCGACCTGCAGCAAATGGACGGGGATAACCTTATGCGCGAACTCATCCGAACTACGGCACAGATGAACTGGCAACTTAACGACATTAAAGAGTTGCTGCGCAAAGGGAACGTGATCGACGGCCAGCTACTCGCCGCCTTTGCCCGCCAGTCCTACGCCCCACGTCTGAAACAACTCGAATCAGCCATGAACCAGGGAGCTGCCAAATGACACTGGAAAAAACAGTCGCACGGAAAAAAGGACTACCTGGACGTATTACCCGGGGACTGCTGAGCATATTTCTGCCATTGCAGGAAACGAAGTGGTATTTGCGGGCTGCCCGGCACATGACCTCACGAAATATTGAGCGAATGCGTGATGCTTTTCCGGAGCTCATTACTGACGACAAACCGCCGGCTTCTCCTGACTGGGAAAAAGCCGTTGCGGAATCAGGTTGTACCCCCGCACAGCTGGATAAGGGGTATGTGAGCCAGCGCAAGCGCTGGCGAGTGCTGTTCTGGCTTATGGCCATACCGGTTCCGCTTGCAGCACTGACACCATTCATTATTGGCGGGAGTATCTCCGCGCACCAGATCAGCACCTGTGTGGTGCTGTTTTCCGGTGCTGGCGTGGCATGGTCAAAAGCGCTAATCGTAACCTACCGACTGTGGCAGTTACGCAACCGTCGCGTAAGTCTTGCTGAAAGAGGCACCTTTCAGCATTTCATGGCGGAAACCCATGCCGTACGAGATGCCATTCTCGGGAAATAGCTGCCCTTCTCTGCCTCCTGCCGACATCCCGGCATTCATGCATTATCCGGAGTTACCGTGAAAAATCTCATTCGTGCGCTTTGTGCAGGGCTGCTTATCTCTGTTACCCCGGCACGCGCAGGTGTCACTTACGATGACATAGTCTCTGCTGCAACCAATGCACAGGACCTCTCCCGACAGGCACTGGTCACTATCTTCGGCGATGTGGTGCTGGACCCTCTCGCCGCCGGCAATACCACGATGATCGGGAATCTGTTTGCTCTGTTTAACGGAATTATCGCCGTCCTTGCCGTCGTCTGGTTTGTATTTATTGGTCTGAAGCACATTAATAAAACGGGGCATCAGGGCAAGGTATTCAGTGGGGATCGCGATATCACCAGCACACTGAGCACAGTGTCAGGATTTTTGATGATTATCCCTACAGCCAATGGCTGGAGCATGTCCCAGCTAATCATCCTCTGGGGCGCGTCGATTATGGGCATAGGTTCTGCCAACCTGATGGTGTCCAAAGCTGCCAGTGATATTGCCAGCGGCTACTCCCTGACTGTCCAGCCCACACAGGCTTCGACCCGCACTTCTGCACGCGGTATTTTTGAGATGCAGCTTTGTAAACATGCCATCAATACTGCGCTGGACGATTACAACAGCACGGCAAGCTCGACCACAGCCAGAATGGCAGGGGTATCCGGTTCTTCTGGAGGGAATTATACCTACCGGGTCACTAATGGCAGCGGTGTGTGCGGCACGGCGACGATACCGGAACAACAGAAATCGGACTCCTCGTCTGGTTCCGGAAGCTTCTTTAACCCCTTCAGTAACCGCGATACACGTGAAGTGGTGGATGCGCAAAACAAAGCTATGGAAGCAATGATCCAGGATATGGACAGCGCGGCCAGCGAGTTTATGGCAGGGTTTATGAATAAACGAACAACCGGCAACGGCACACTCCCGGATATTGAAACCCGCATTCAGAGAGCAGCCAGTACGTACGAACAAACTGTTCAGCGCGCATTACCGGCGCAGAGTGAACAAAATGGCATACAGGATGCTGTCAGGAATTACCTCGACACATATGGCTGGGCGGCTCTCGGTGCCTGGTACCAGACTTTTGCAACGGCCAATCAACGCCTGACAGAAGTTGCCAGTCGCGCGCCTGCAACCAGTGGAATGTCATCTCTTGGGGAAATTGGCAGCGGAGACCTGTTCAATGCGGTAATGAGCGCCTACCGTACGCAATTGCAGAATTCCAGCTTCAGCCCCGCTTTAGGCACTATTGTCTCAAGTGACGAGCAAATGGCTGTCGATGGAAACGATCCAAATAGCGTTTTCATGAAATCTGTTGCGGGGCCAATGCAGAGACTAACCAATTATTTTGCTACATCATTAAGTGGTACAGGGACTGAAAACGGGCAAGTAAACCCCCTCATTAAGATGAAGAATGTAGGGGATTACACGTTGGGAGCGGCAGAAGGCACTCTCACGACTTATACTGCCGTACGCATAATTGCAGCTGCGGGAGAAGGAAGTCTGTTTGGTAAAGCTTTAGACTTATCGACAGGCACTGTCAGCGGTATAAATAAAGGTTTGGATGCGATTTCTCCAGCAGTTTATTTCCTGCTATTACTCATGTTTACTGCCGGATTCACTTTATCAATCTATCTACCGTTTATCCCGTTCATTTTCTGGATGACGGGGATTGGCAACTGGGTAGTTAGTGTGCTGGTAGGCTGTGCAGCAGGGCCTTTGTGGGGAGCAACACATCTGGGAACGTCTCAGGATCGTGGTAGCCGCGCTGCATATGGCTACATTTACTTAATCGACACAATGATCAGACCTACATTGATGGTGTTTGGATTCTTCTTTGCATCAGTAGCAATTATAGCTGTAGGCACAATTTTGCATGCACTATTCGGGGCTGCACTTGCCAACGTTCAGGCAAATTCTTTAACTGGTGTATTTAGCCTAGCTGGTTTTTTAATGATCTATGCCCGTCTGTGCACAGCACTGGTATCAAGTATGTTTGCATTACAGGCATATTTACCTGACTACGTCATTTCGTTCCTTGGCGGTAGAGATGCAGCAAATACTCTTGGAAGCATGGCTGGTTCTGTCAAAGATATGTTCGTAGCCGGTGGGAGGAATATACGGCATACCCCTGGTGTTAATACGAAGGGTATGAATGGTCCTGGTGAAACAAATAATGATGGGATTAAAAGCTGAGAAGTGGACATCTATCCAGTGGTGCTATAATATTGAGTGAAATATCTAAGGAGGGTTGACTGTGAAAGATAGATTCCCTAAGTGGTGGCTTCCATATTATGTAGTCAGAACTCTATTTTTGCGCTTTGGAGTTATTACACTAGTTTTACTTGCCCCGTTATTTACTTTATACGTAGCAAATGGGGATTATGTTATTGGAAGTGACTATGTGTTTCTCTTTAGTCTTTGGTTTATGCTGTTCGCCCCATTCGCCATAAATTACGGCATAGCCAAGAAACGCAAAAAAAAGATCCTTGCTGTTATTGAGAAAATCAAGGAGACAGGGCATTTCAACCCGGAAAGCACTTCTGAGGGCTGGCTCTTCTGGAAAAGTACCTACCTGGGTTTCGACTTTCAGCAAGGAACCTTTTTGTACGTCCGAATCTACCCGGGCAATGTCATGGATGTCATTGGCTTCGATGCTTACAGCCTGACACGTACAGAAGTTGAAGATTCAAAGTTGCGTCTCTTCACAAGGTTCACATCATTGCCGATGATTCCTATCGATACCGGTGCTGCATCCAGTATTGCTAACCATCTGCATGCAATGAACAACAAAGGATACACCTATAACTTCAACTTCCACGATGTCGTGAATAAAAAACGTGCCGAGATTGAATCTCTGACAGGGCTACCTGTTCCCGTTCTTGCCTGAAACACATCCAATACCTTCCAATAAATAGCCGGTTTAATTGCCGGCTATTTTCATTGATTTCATTAACGCAGATCATCGCTCTGAAAATTCACTTTAAAACAGATGATGATAATAAAAACCACAACCCATCTTATTAATGCCCCTCACTAAAACAAAGGAGATCCGTATCAGATCCTCAACAATCTAATATTTGACCAATCAATATAATTCCACCTGCCGTTATCACCAGTAAATACTCTTGCTAACTTTTCGTAAGCTCGGGCTCTGCTGCCCTCTTTTATTCAGTTAGTCTTCATCGTTTTTATTTAGGGAGCTTTTCCATGACATCCGCTCGCGCGGGAACGACTGACCCGCTTGAATTTCTTGGAGCCCTCGCCATCTTGGGCATTATGCTTCTGCTTGTTGCATGGCTGTTCTTGCCTGAGTTTGTGTACTGGTCATGTTTCATTTTGCATACCCTGTGGGGCATGGCTGATTTTGGCCCCTTCCACACCTGGGCCGCACCGCGTTATAACCTGCTGGCCGTCACCGCCAACAATGCCGAAAACATCACTTACGATCAGTGGATCAACGTGATGAAGCAAACGACGGTGATCCTGATGATATTCCTCATTCCCCTGTCTACCGCTTCGCTGTGGAGCTGGTTATGCCATCCTGCACGAAACTGGCAAACACGACGGGTACTCAATATCAGCACGCTGCCCTTCGCTATGGAAACCATTTCTCCTGCAATTGCCCCCATTCTTAATGAGGGGGATTCCAGTCGCCTGTTGCTTGATAAACGTCGTCCAGAAAGACGTCCGGCACAAAGCCCTGAGGGTTTCGCTGAAGAGCATGAACTCATCAGTAATATGCAGCTCGATGTTGCCCGCTGCCGGGCTGTTTTTATGGCCCAGCTGGGGCGTCCACTTAATGGATGGAAAAGTCTCGCTCCTCATGAAAAGGCATTATTCGCAATATTCGGCCTTCAGTTTTTCCTGGACGACCGACCGGCCGCACGTCAATTAATGGATGCCCTGAACCGCTCCTGTCGGATAAAAAGCCGCCGTGATAAGGGAAAATTCTCAGTTCCGGTCTATGCGCTGGCGAGAACCGCTTTTAAGCGCGTCATCCAGAGCGAAGGCGCGAAACAGTGGTTGCGTGAGCACCGTTACGTCAGAAGTGGTCTGGTCTGGCTGTACGCGCATGATTTACGGCTGACACCACCTAACTGGCTATGGCTAAAGGGGGTAGACCGCCCACTCTTCTATGCCCTGCACCGGGCAAACACCACCAAAGGATTTATTGAAGGTGCAGGTATCGTCGCCGTCGCCCGCACCGAGAGCGAGGCTATCCGACTTGGCCTCCCCTGCCCGCAAGCCTGCGTCGATGAAGCCATTGAGGGATTGCGCATCGATATGCTGTCCCTGGGGCTAATCTGGAACGAACCTCAGCCAGACCGCGACCGCAGGCGTCGCATCCGGACCAACTGGTCACTCACGGAAGACGTCATCACTCGCCCGGGTGACGATGACGATCTCATCTTCTGAAATTTCGCTCATTTCTGACGCTAATTATCTTACTGTCTACTGGAGTCTCATTATGTCGCTGGAAAGCACCTACACCACCTTTCGTTGTAACGACACCATTGTGGTTTTACATCAACACGGACATGGTGTTCCTCAGGCCCTGTTCACCTTTCGTGAGCCTCAGCGTATGGCCATCTACGATAAAAAGCTCATCGCTTTTTATCCATATTCAGCAGAAGCCGTGACACTTCTTGATGACCCGATGCACGATGCGGCGGAAGTCTTCAACACCATAGCGCGACACCTCAAAACCCAGAGTAAGGCAATAATGAAACGCCGTATTAAGTCCCTTGCCCTGTTTGTGAGCGGCGCGCTGATAGCATCTTCGTTATGGCTCCTGGGTACGGACAACCATTTCTCACTCAATGTGGGAAACCAGACACTGACTATCCCGGCAGAACCAGGCGCAATCGCACCGGCCCGGCCGCGGCAGACTGTTGCTGTTCAGGAGCCAGCCAACCCGACGGCAGGCAATACAGTCATTCAGGCTGCCCAGGCTGAATCCGACAACATGCAGAATATTATGAAGGAAAGTCATAAATCCTTACCGGCTTCGCCTTCTGAAGCCCTGAAAACAGCACCGGCAGCGGTAACGTCAACCACATCAGTAAAAAAAGAAGCGACGGAACAGCCAGCGCGACAGAAGATGGTGGAAATACTGAAGCGCAGTACCGATCGCGGTCTGTTCACCATCCAGCTCTCAACCGGGCATGAGCGTACGCTGTATGCATTCCTCGATCCTACCTGTGCGGTCTGCAGAAGTATGGAGCCGGCAATCGAACAGCTGGCACAGCGTTACAACGTTGTTGTATTCCCTGTATCAGTCGTGAATGACGGCGGCGATGCTGTAGAGAAGATCATTCCGGTTTTATGCGAGAAGGACCAGACAGCTCGTGCTGTTGCATGGAGTGATCTTTTCCGACCGGACGCAGGTATGCTGGTTCCGGGACAGACAACACCTCCACAGGTGAGCTCAGACTGTTCCGCGTCGGCTCAGGCCGTAGTAGCCGTAAACGATACTGGCTTCCGCACCTTTGGTTTTTCAGGTACGCCGACAGTGCTGACTGACACGGGCATTCGCCTGGCAACGGGCATGCTGACCGCGCCGGATAAAATTGATCACTTCCTGAAAATTACAGATCCAATGTCACCAGAACAGGTCGACCGCTTTGTGAGTTCCCTCAGTATCCAGGAGTAAACCATGAATTATACGCCCGTTAACCAGGCGCTCATGAAGCGCAATGCCTGGAACTCCCCTGTTCTTGAGCTTTTACGCGACCACCTGCTGTATGCCGGCATTATGGCAGGAAGTGTGGTGGCGGGGTTTATCTGGCCACTCGCCATACCGCTTTTGCTTTTGCTGGCCATCGTGGCCAGCATCAGCTTTGGAACACACCGCTGGCGTATGCCCATGCGAATGCCTGTCCACCTGAATAAAGTAGACCCCTCTGAAGACCGGAAGGTACGGCGCAGCCTGTTCAGAAGGTTCCCCTCACTGTTGCAGTATGAAACAACGCAGGAAAGTAAAGGTAAGGGAATATTCTATCTCGGCTACAGGCGAATGAATGATATCGGGCGCGAACTCTGGCTCACCATTGATGACCTGACCCGTCATGTGATGTTCTTTGCCTCGACCGGTGGAGGCAAAACCGAAACCATCTATGCGTGGATGCTCAATTCATTTTGCTGGGGTCGGGGCTTCACCTTTGTTGACGGCAAGGCGCAGAACGACACGGCGCGCACCTGCTACTACCTGGCCCGCCGATTTGGGCGAGAGGATGATGTGGAGTACATCAACTTCATGAATAGCGGCATGTCCCGCAGTGAGATGATCCACAACGGTGATAAAAGTCGGCCACAGTCTCACCAGTGGAACCCCTTCTGCTATAGCACTGAGGCCTTTGTTGCTGAGACGATGCAATCAATGCTGCCGACCAACGTACAGGGGGGAGAATGGCAGTCCAGAGCAATTGCAATGAACAAGGCGCTGGTTTTTGGCACAAAGTTCTATTGCGTCCGTGAAAACAAAACCATGTCGTTGCAGCTGCTGCGCGAGTTTATGCCACTGGAGAAACTGGCAGAGCTTTACTGCCGTGCCATAGACGATCAATGGCCAGAGGAAGCTGTCTCTCCGCTCTATAATTATCTGGTAGACGTACCGGGTTTCGATATGGCCACCGTTCGCCAGCCTTCAGCCTGGACAGAAGAGCCACGCAAGCAGCACAGCTACCTGACTGGGCAGTTTCTGGAAACCTTCAACACATTTACGGAAACGTTCGGTAATATCTTCGCTGAGGATGCCGGTGACATTGATATTCGCGACAGCATTCACAGCGACCGGATACTCCTGGTACTTATCCCGGCAATGAACACCTCTCAGCACACAACCTCTGCACTGGGGAGAATGTTCGTTACCCAGCAGAGCATGATACTGGCCCGGGACCTGGGACATCGTCTGGAAGGGCTAGATTCCGAAGCTCTCGAAATCACCAAATACAAAGGCCCCTTCCCCTACATGAACTATCTCGACGAGGTGGGAGCCTATTATACCGAGCGTATTGCCGTTCAGGCCACACAGGTGCGTTCCCTGGACTTTTCTATCGTCATGATGAGCCAGGACCAGGAGCGCATTGAAAGCCAGACCTCAGCCACAAACGTTGCCACCCTGATGCAAAACGCCGGCACTAAGGTTGCGGGTAAAATCGTAAGTGATGATAAAACGGCAAAGACAATCACTAATGCCGCAGGACAGGAAGCCCGGGCGAACATGGTCAGCCTGCAACGGCGTGACGGTATCATTGGTACCTCCTGGATCGATGGCGACCACATCAATATTCAGATGGAGAACAAAATCAATGTGCAGGATCTGATTAAATTGCAGCCTGGTGAGAACTACACGGTATTTCAGGGTGATCCGGTTCCGGGAGCATCCTTCTACATCGAGCCGCAGGACAAAACGTGCAATGCACCCGTCATTATCAACCGATACATAACGATTAACCCACCGAACCTTAAGCAACTACGTAAACTTGTTCCACGAACAGCGCAGCGCCGTCTTCCGGCTCCGGAGAACGTCAGCAAAATCATTGGTGTTCTGACAGAAAAGCCCTCGCGTCGGCGTAAAGCGGCAAAAGCTGAACCCTGGAAGATAATCGATACCTTTCAGCAGCGTCTGGCCAATCGCCAGGAAGCGCATAATCTGATGACTGAATATGATACGGACCACCGTGGACGGGAAGAAAACCTCTGGGATGAAGCGCTGGAGGTAATCAGAACAACCACTATGGCGGAACGTACAATACGGTACATCACGCTTAATAAGCCTGAATCGGAACCGACGCAAGTAAGCGCTGAAGAAATTCAGCTCGCACCAGATGCGATACTGAGAACGCTGACACTCCCGCAGCCGGCTTATATTCCTCCTTCCAGATATCGAAACGAGCCATTTATCTCCCCGAAACTGCCTGATTCACCACATCCGGATATGGAGTGGCCAGAGTGATAGTTCAAAAAAATTGTCTTGTTTCAGGAACCGCTGCCGATAAACAAAATGATATAGAACAGAAGGAAATGAAATGAAGAAGCTACTATTTGCCGCCCTCCTTGGTTTTTCATGTGTTGCCGCTGCAGCGCCCCAGCCCGTTATCGACACCGATGCCGTGGCGCAGTTGTCTGAAATCCGTAACATCCTCCTCACGAACCAGCAGAAGGTGTACGCCTGCTCCGATGGCGAGAAGCTTTATACCGTCGGGTTGCAGATAAAACATGATGGTTCTGAATACAAATGTGTTTTAAAGAAAGACCATGCTGAATGGGAATTAGTCCCACGCATCGCATTCAACTAAATAAGGCCGCGAAAGCGGCTTTTTTACACCCCTTGTTTAATTCCCGCGCCTCCTGGACAGGGAGGTTATTCCGCCCAGTTCTGCTGGTTGCGGGAGATCGGGCTTGGTATGATGCGAATGTACTCGAAAATCCCTTTCTGAACGTTAGCCTGGAGGAATCAATGTTATCTTTTATTTTAGCGTTCTTTTTACTATGCTTGTTTTTCGCTGGCCTTATTCTCTTTCCATACAACAAAGTAGCTCAGTGGCTAAAAGGAAATATCCACATACGCACCTTCTGCGCTGGTATCGCATTGATTGTGTTCGGTTTCATATTTGATGGTGAACAGGCTCCAGTTAATTCTGCAAATGAAATGAGTGTAATCCTTCCTCAGTATGCATCCGGTATTCATATATTTATTGTTGCCGTCGGTGTTATCTGCTTAGTGGCCTCCTTCTTTATCAGCCGCCTTTTCAGTGATAACGAATAATCCTGCGATCTGGCGCTCGTAATCCTTGCTGGGCGTCAAACTGTTTCCGTTATAATTGCTGGCATTCTGTCAGCTTGAGCTGCGCGGTCATGCTCATAAATGCCTGGCGTAACTTCCTCTCCGGATGCGCAGCCGGTCGCGGAACTGCTGGCATACCCTGTCTGTTACGTAATCCTCTCCCCACATTGGACGTTCAGGTTGTTCTGTCCAGTTCTGCTGGCAGTACGGGAGATTGATAAGTATGATTGATAAAACAGGGGGCAGAGAATGAACATTCCTAAACAGACACTGGTTTTATCTATTGCAGGTTGCTCACTTCAGTTATTCTTTATTTTCGCTTCTTTCATAGGTGCTGATGATAGTTTTGCTGTCTTCTGGACATCATGCGGCTTTGCCTATGTATTGCTTGCGTTCCATGTAGTCACGGGCGTTGTCGCTTGTTATGACATAAAACATCCCCTAAAAGTTTAAAAGGCCGCATTTGCGGCCTTTTTTATTTCTTATCTGCGGGCTAAATTCCATCTGGTCCCCGAATGCTTATAACGGTGAAGGTGGTTTCCAGTTTGGTCCTGACTCATTGCGCACAGCTTCTGTATTACTCCCCTGATACGTCATTTCAGCAAAGCGCATCTCGCTTTCAACACGCACCTGGTCGACCTCCGGTCGCGAGATCTGGTATTCACCTTCATCACGGTGGTTCACATTGTGCCATGCCACCATTTTGGCAAAAGCTGTATTGAACTGTTCATTATTCCCTTCCGGCGCCATCGCGACGCTCGGAGAACGGCTGAAGAGAACCGGCGCGACTTTGACCATATCCCGCTTAAGCGCATCGTAATCGCCACTGTTCCGGAAAATAACCCTGTCGCCATAGTCGGTACAAATATGGCGGCCTGTCTCCGGATCGCGGAACTGGACTCGACCGTTCTTCTTCAGTGAAGCCCGCAGGCCAGGAACACCGGAATACATCGGCGTTCCGCCTGGCTCACAGATAACGACACATCGGTTGTCTGTTGTGGATTTCACCGCATTACCACGACGATCCCTGTAATCCCATCCTCTCAGCTGCGATATCGCAGCTTTGTCACCTTTCACCGCTTCAGCTTCCACCCACTGCCGGTAAGACGGCGGATACCATTTCCCCTGCCCGATAAGCTCAGCTCGTTCAGTCTTCATGGTTTCTTTCAGCGCAATCAGTGCCTGCATGCGCTGAAGCTCTGCAATATGATAATGCAGCTTCCTCACCAGAGGGTCTCGATGTTCGATGCGGATGCGCGCTTTACGCATCCTGCATTCGTCATGAATCGCCTGGTAACGTTCACGGCCATGCAAATCAGGGCGCTGCCAGTTAGCCCGCCAGGCTGCATAACGGGCTTTCAGATCTTCTCGCGCAGCTGCGCGCGCTTCGCGACGCTGACGACGCAATTCAGGATCACGCTTCATACCCGGAATATCGCGGTCGCTCACGGCCAGTTCAGGATTATAACGGCTGACCGGCTTAACACGTTCAAAGATGTCTGACGGCACCGAAACAAACGAACCAGCATGGGGTTCAGAACGTGCAAGCGTCAGATCAGGATGAACGTGGCTGGCCTTTACAGGGGTCTGTTCGTGATTGTAAGCGTCCATCACAACCAGGCCCTGCTGCTCGCGCATCAGCAACAGCCCCTGACGCGCAAGTAGCTCATGACAGCGTTCCCAGGTAAATTCACCACTACCGATCAGCGTCTCAATATCCTGACGGCAGTGTGAAACCGCATAGCCCCAGAGGCTCTCCTTATCAGAGAAAATCTCACGTTTCAGCGCCCCCTGCGGACCCGAACCTGTTCGCAGCTTTCGCCATTCCCGATCGGAAACTGGGGTGGCTTCCAGACCGCCGCCGGTGAACTGTTCCGCAGGGGGAACCTGCTGGAAAATGTCTTTCGGTACCGGCTGCCAGCCTCCTTTATACGAGTCCAGAATAGCCTTCGTTAGCGCAGGCCACACACGTTCCGCCCTGACAGGTGTACGCGTTGAGTCATACCCGTCACAGATAACCAGACGGTCATGCTGTTCTTTCAGATACAGTCCAGACTGTGCCAGAAGCGTATGCACTGACTGTATGGTTCGCTGCGTTGGATCCTGATCAAGTGCAATCAGCGGCGCCCGTAAACGTGCGATCGCATAGTCGGATAAGGATTCTTTCTCTGTCATCCGTTCAGGGCGAGACGGCATAATAATCTTGTCTGGTTCATAGCGGCCGACAGCCGGAACTTGCGTGAAAATGTCCTGTGCAGGAGGAACAAACTCACCCAGTTTACGAATAAGTTTATCGGTATCAAAGGCGTGTCCAAACGCAGAAAGCGTAACGCCAGGACGTTCACGTTCCCAGCCGTCCTTCACTTTTAGCTCGCCGCTCTCCTTTGTCAGGAACAGACCTTCTTTCGCAAATCTCTGATGGAGAGAAGGCCAGTCGGTCACCGGTGACTCCCGTAAACCAGCTATTGCCGTGTCAGCGATATATTCTCTCAGGCTCTGATTACGGCCACGTTTCCAGGCACTTTGACGATCGCGTTCAACAGAAGTACGACGAACAATACGATTATCAGGGGCAATCACATAGCAACCATTGTCAGGTGAAAACCCATGTTTGATCTCCAGTTCACGACAGGCTTTACTCAGTTTTTCCTGGCTGTAAGCAAGACGGTTAAGATAACCAGTCTCTGGATGTACGCGATTTACAGCGATGTGTACGTGGAGGTTATCCGTGTCAGTGTGAACGGCAGCAACGAACTGATGGCCCGCTAAACCGAGACGGGAAAGTGTATGGCTGACCGAATCATAAATCTGTTCAGGACGCGGGCTTTCGTGCGACTGCCAGCTCAGAATATAGTGGAATACAGGATCACTTTTGTTGTGGGCAAACTTCGCTTTACGTGCGGAGAACTCCATTTCTTCAGCTGCACTTTCAATTGATGTGCAATTGTGGAAACAGGTCACACCGTAAAAATTCACCCATTCCCCGCCGTCAGGCATCACGTCAACCAGCGAGATAAACGACTCATCGCGCAGTTTAGTAGCGTAGTCAACCAGACGGGAAAAGCGACTGCTGTGCGGCATTTCTGGCTTTGTTCCGGAAGCTTTCACGGCTTCCATTAAATCATCATCGCGCGGTTCATCACGAACAGAAACGTACGACACCAGGTCCCCAAAGGAGGACTTGCCGTCTTGTCGTTTCGGTGGAATAACCGGGATCATGATGTTGTTCTTCTCTCCGTGCTAATCGTTGCTCATGAGTTTGTTTCTGAGCGTGGTCGACAGTTCTGTTATTGCGACAAGGACCGTGGAGTACTCTTTATCCCCCACTCGTTTTCCTTCAACAAAGAGATGCTTTTGCAGTCTCCCCAGCCTTAAAAGTTCGGTCATAAAGCTGTCGTCGATGAGTGAAATCATCTTTCTGTTCATCGCTGCGTTACGGATATAAGCCGATACGCTTTGCCCCACTGCTTCCGCTTTCTGTTCGATCTCTTCGATTTCATCCGGCGTGAACCTCAGGGTCTTGATTACGGTTTTCTGCCGTTTATCACTTCCCCTTCGGGATGCTTTGTCGCTCATGTGTGCTCCTTACTCGGGTGTCGGGGCGGAGCCCTGACCAGGTGGCATTTGGAATATCGTGCGTGCGCGGTATTACAAATGCACATCCTGTCCCGTCTTTCGAGCCATTATACGCTTCGCTGACTGTTTCGCCTAGTGGCGATTTGACGGCATAGGCAGTGCGGAGCACTGCCACTTTTCAGTGGTCAATGTTATGATTTGGATGACAATATTCTGAAAGAGGCAAGAAGATGAGTAAGAAGGCATTTTATTCAGATGAAGATATCGAGCTGGCAAAAGTTGCTCTGGCTGGATTACCGGATCTGACACCTCAGCGCAAATCACAAAAGGAATTTCTTGATGCAATCCGTGATGACCTGTTAGCACTGGTCAAAACGAAAGGTTACACGGTCTCTGACATTAAAGAGACACTAAAAACAACGGGGTATGAAATCAGTGAGAGAGCACTTCGTGAAATCGTTCGTGATGCTGATAAAAACAAACCAGCCCGTAAAAATCGCAGGCCGATGGCAGGGAATTCGTCATCACCAACGAAATAATTCCTGCATCCTGAAGATGTGATGTACTGATACTTTTCTTACCTGGCTGAAATCTTTTTTCAGCCAGGCTCGAAGAAAAATGATGTAGTAACTACCATTCGAACGTCGGAACGCCTGCCAACATTTCTCCCCATGAAGTAAAATGAACCATGCTGATATCAGCCTTAATCATGGCAGTGTAAATCACTATTCTCGCCGCTTTTGAAATTCCATGACGTTTCAGAGCGAGAAGCGGATAGCTGATGGCATCAACACGAATGATGTAACCCAGATCGGATTCATGTATCCATTCTCTTTCATATTCTGCGTGACATAGTTCGCTCAGAATCTCGCTATCCCTCCGCGTAATATGGCTCAGACTACATTCCAGAACAGAACGCAAAACTTTGTAATTAAGTTCAATGCGCTGTCCCCATCCGAGCGATGCAGTAACATCCTCCCACGTCCAGTGAGGGTTATCAGGAACCTGAGCAGTAAGCTGTTTAAATGGCAAACTAAGTGCGGTCGACAGATTCAATCCTGATGCAACAATGCGTGGATAAAGCTCACTGGCTTTACATGAGTAAATCAGTTCTCCATTAACGAAGAGAGCTTCATCACCGTTATCAAGACGGATGCAGGTAACACCATGAGGCGCGCGGGAAATGTAGTGAGGCATGTTCCATTCCTTTCAAAAATGTGCCGGATAATATTCCGGCACTGTGTTATAAAATTCTGCCCCATTGCAGGGCTGCGGTTATCAGGCGTACGCGTGGGAAAGCTCAAGGGTACTCAGAACGTGATCCCATTCAGCCCCGTTAAGTGCTGGAATATGGATCGGTTTCTGAACACGCCCACAACGGACCAGTGATGTCCCCAGTTGTTTCAGATGTGGCGCGATAGTGTCTGGTTTCAACGTTTCGCGGATTTTCCTTGGATGACGGGTTTTAACCCGCTCCTTTACAAAGTATTCGCGACATGCGACGATGAACTGGTCTTTCATAGTGCCTCCTCAGAGTCATTATGATAACGAGCTGTTACAGCAGCCCGTGTAAACAGGCAGGGCACCCGCCCTGCTTTTTTATTGCCAGTCTTCCGGCAATATCCTGCGCGTCTTACGACGCAAATCTTGCAGGCCATCCGGCCTTTTCTGCCGTCGTCCTTTTCCGTTTTCTTGCAATGAGGGAAATGCCTTCATTACGCTAATGCCCTGACAGGGTGACGATGGAAAGCAGGGGTGAAGGACAGATTATTTGGAGCCTGCGAGAAAAAATCTGGACGGAAAGCGTCAGCGTCCCTTGCTGAACAGAGGCGCTCTGTCAGAGTGCATAAGTAATGAAAGGCTTTCACGGCAGAAACGGACAGGACGGCAGAAGGCGCCGGTTAATCCGGCGTTCCCTTGCGGCCGCCGTGGCGGTCAGTGGGAGCGGCGCTGCCGGAACGGCAGCTGCAAGCGGGATGGGTTCAGGTATCGCTTGCTATCCGTCAGGACGGAGACGCGTGCGGCTCCGCGTAGCGCGGTGGGCGTACGGCCACCACGCGAAGTGCAGGCGACGACCCGGCAGCGACGGGGAGCCGAAGGTACCCAGATGTCAGTCCTGACAACATGCTTTTCGTCGTCATTTAGCATCAAATTAATCCACAAAAAAAATCAATAAAAGTGCAGAATCTGCACTTTATTCATATGTACTTCCCCACAAAAAAAACACTAAAATAAGTGCAGAATCTGCACTTATTTAGGTATCAGAAAATGACGGGTTACGAACTTCGTTTATGGCGAAAAGGTATGAACTGGAGCAGTGACAGGGCGGCCGAAGAGCTTGGAGTCAGCCTGCGAACATGGAAAGTTTACGAGAAGTCGGAAAAGGTATCGCGGGTAGTAGAGCTGGCAACCGTAACACTTTCTATCGCTGCTGCTGTTCCTTCCTTCGGACACCGGAAAACCACCAAAGAAAAGATAATTACCATGATCCAGACACTAACCGGCGCTGCTGGACTCATCGGGAGGCGCTGAGCACCTCCCAGCCCTCATCAGGCGGCTTTCGATAAATCGCGCATAAAGTCCATCATAGCTTTAAGTCTGCGCTGAGTGTTCAGCTTCGCTTCAAAGTCGTTGAGATAGTAAACAGGCGTATACCGTACACGATTGAACTGCATAGTGAGCGTGTTCCCTGTCACCACCTCCGCCGCAATCCCCAAAAGAGACAACTGGATAAATGCCATATCGGCAGCAACCGGATCAATATCGATGCAACTGGCGAACAGGTGCGCGGAGGGATTGATATCAGCCTCAAGCAGACATTCAGCATAGGCAATAATCATTCCTGCCGAACCGCAGGCCGGATCGCTTATCGTCGCGATACCCTCCCGCGTGACCGTCTCTTTAATGCCGGAAACCAGCATTCTGGCCATCATTGACTGGACAGAATAAGGGGTAAAATATTGCCCCATACCTCCCGACCCCAGCTCAAGCTCCATAAAAATTGAGCCGATGAAGTCATGGAATTTAGCCTCCAGCGCGCAAACCATCAGACGGAACAACTCATGAAAATTGCGGATATCGTCCGCATCGTATCGCGCGCAGATCTTCCGGCAGTTTTCCGCGTTCTCTGGCGTTCTCACCCGCGCAATATCCAGTTCGCTCGCGGCAAGTCTGACAAAATCGCTGAATACATCCCAGCGGTGAAGGTGGCGGGCAGTCTGGTTAAACAGACTGATAAACTGCTTACGCGCGGTGTCGATGCTGATAAGACGCGGGGGGACTTGCTCTGACTGGACAGCCGGAGCCGTCTGCACGACAGGGCGGGCGGCTCCGCGCCTTTTTGTCTCATTGAAGAAATCGGCAAAGCTAATCTGGGTCATGTTTTTTTCTCCTGCCGCCCCGTCAGGGGCGGCGTTGTTGTCAGTTACAGGCGCGGCTCAGTTCAAGCGTGCGCAGCACATGACCCCACTCGCTCCCGCGCATGGCGGGAATACGTACGGATCGCCCCTTTTTCCGGCAGTGCGCAATATGACGCCCCAGTGCCCGCATTTCCGGACTGAGGGCATTGCTGGCAATTTCACCGCGTTTGATACGCACCTGCTTTTTCACGGGCGCGTTTTGAGCCTCCTGCATCTGGACATAGAGGGCGGTTGGTGTAACAATCGAAACTTCACTGAATTGCATGGGTTTGTTCCTTTTAGTGAAAGCCGGATTTTTTCGTTGGAATCGCTCAAATCCGGCGTGGATGGAGCAGGCGTAAGCCTGCTTTTTTCATTTCTGGCTCTGGCTCTCAGGGCTGAATGCTGCTTTCACCTTCGCCACGATATCGGCGTGATTCAGGTTGCTGTAATCACGTACGCGGAAATAACGCTTTCCAATACGGACAAAAATGTCCGTCACGTTCATACAGATCATCTCTGCCAGCATGAAGGTTTCAGTGTCCTGTGCGGTGTCACAACGCCAGTTGATCATCGGTGGGTGCATTCCTGCCGCATCGTGGAATTTGTTCACATCGATTTCCACGGGGGCGATCAGTGCGGACTTTTCACGGCTCAGCCAGTAGGCCATTTCCGATTCGGCGCTGGCGCTGGAATCAAGAGAAGCGAAAGAATCAGTCGTGTGTAAATGCATGGTTTATCTCCTTTTATCAGTACATGCCGGATATCCGGCGTGGGGTTACAGCTGTACGTATTGCAGGTTGCGTTTCAGTTCAAAAAGAAAATCAGGTTGAAACGACCAGGCGCGCCAGTTAAGCGTTCCGTTGGTGCGGATCTCCACCTGCACATCGCCGTATCGGGACACATCGGACACGGTGACAGTGACGCCCTCTTTCAGCGCAGTGGCCTGAGCCACCCACTCCTTCGCGACAGAAACAGGGTTTTGTTCTTCCTCCATCTTCCTGGAAGATTCTTGAGCGGCGGTTTTGACGTTGACGTTTCGTGTGTGCATCCTGGTTTTCTCCTGTGGTGATGGTGTCCATCTCCCTGGTGAGTTCTCTCGCGGCAAAGGGCAAAGGAGCGACGGCGGGGCGGCAGGAAAAGGGCGCAGACAAAAGTTTTTGCAATCCCTTGCAAAAAGTTTTGGCGGCGTTCATTTAACCCTTTGGATGACGACCTGACGGTGCTACGACCAGCCCTCCGCGTGAGGACACACGGGGGATGGACTCACGCGGGTGAACAGGATTGCACACACCCGACACGTCGGAACGGCGTGTCGCCATTAGAGCGACGGCTTCGCCGGCGCGGTGAAGGCGTTCCGGACGGTACGGCCGGAGAAGCCGCAGTTATTGACCTTTGCCATCAGACCCTAGCGATAGCCCGAAACCGCTTGCGGGTTCGGCGGAGACTGGCTGGTGCGTAAGCAGCTGCCTGGCGGAGTGGGGCTCGACGACTGGACCGCCACGCGGGCCAGGAGCCGAAGGTGGCCATTGCCCTACCCGTCTTTCTGGCTCTGGCCATCACGGAACTGCAGCGAAGAGAACTAACCAGCAGGATATCGATCAAAACAGACAGGATGAGGCACTCGGAAAAGTCCTTTCTGAAGCACAGCTTCAGCAGACTAATCGCAACAGCGTGAATTAACAGCAGCTAGGAATTGAATGATTGAGCGAGGACAAACCAGAGGGAGCAGAGGGGCAGCGCCGGAGGCGCGCCCCGCTTCCCCCGAACCCCGCAGGGGTACGGTCCGTCCCGGAAGTTCAGGCGTGCGGTCGCGTCGGGATGGAAAAAGGGGCTACCGGCGAACCGGCAACCCCTTCATAAAGGCGCTTCAGGCATGTCAAACCAACTCAGCCCTGAAAAGGCGGGGTTTCCCCCGCCTCCAGGTTGCTACTTACCGTTGGATTCGTAAGCCAGAATTGCAGCGACCTCCCGTTGTCCGTCCCTCAGGCGAATTTCGCAAAGCGATTTTCGCGTAAGGAAAGTGAATATCAGCAGTGTGAGACACACTATCAGTACGCACCAGATAACGGTACTTCGCGGCAGTTTCATGGTTTACTCCTCCTTGCATTAAGCACGGTAAGAGGCCATACTGTTGTTGATCAGACATACAGGGGGCCTCGTGGGTTAATGAAAATTAACTACGGGGCTTTCTGCTTTCTGCCACACAACACGGCAACAAACCACCTTCACGTCATGAGGCAAAAAGCCTCAAGCGCCATCGCCATTATATCCCGACGAGCCGATTCTGCCCAGGAATAACAGTCTGATTACTGGATAAATACTGACCTTTACCTGATTTACTCAGGATCACTTCTGCCTGTGGACCAGTTATGTATCTGTTCGTCGAGCGCCTCAAGATGCTGATCAATGCTTTCTGCGAGTCGCTCACTTTCAGTCTCCAGCCAGCCGCTTAATCCGTCCCACTCATAGCACATCTCTTTCAGCTTTTCCGACATAGTCCGAAGTTTATTGCGCTGGCTGCGGGCAACCTTCAGCTCCGTTTTCCACGGATTGTTTCTCACGGCCATATAGACCTCAGCGTGATTTTGTTCGGTACCATCCAGCGCTCCAGCTCTTTCTCCGCCGGTGTTGAGGATCCCGCCACATCATGTACATCGAGAACAATGTCTTGCGCACGGTCGTAGTAAGCCTTCACCAGATGAGACAACGAGGGGCTGCGTTCCGTCCACGCCCACAACATTCGCTGGATGTCATAGTCCCGTATATCCTGCTGGGACCAGAACTCATACCATGCACGCAGTGTCTCCGGTGTCTGAAATGCCAGGTCGATTTCAGCCTGCCCCACGCGGTTCTGGTACTTCTCTTCCTTTTCACGGTGTCGCCGTGATTCCTGACGGGAATAAAGATTATCCTCGCGCACTTCCCGCTGCGTGTGGCGCTCTCTGATGCTGAACGCCTGCTCCGGAAACAGGTTCTGCACCATGTCGGTACCGAGCGGAGGGTAACACAGGCGACCGCGGCTACTGATCAGTATGTCAAACGCCTCTTCATATCGGGCCAGAGAAATTTTATCGCCCTTCAGCCAGTACGCCCCGCGCACCTGGTTGATCGCCTTTCCACTAATTTTACTGCTACCAGTCAGGAACCGGAAAAATGCTCTGGAATAGGGATACGGCTGCGGGTGTCGGCTTCCGTACCGCCCGCCCCCCTCTTCTACGGCAATAATGGCTCGTAACGCTGCCTCACGCTCCGGCAGTTGCGTGACAAGAGAAAGGTGACGAGGGATCATCAGGCCACCTCCATGCGCAGCGTTGAGAGAATATCGAATATTGAGTATCCATCACTGTCCAGCCTGCTGGTCAGGCTCAGCACATGGTTTATCACAGCAGCGTCAAATTGTGGGCATGAGCGGATACAGGATACTTCCTGCCCTTTTCTCCAGACCAACAGCATGATCCAGTCCTGACTAAATTCACCAGGACTACACAGAACCACTTCAAATCGGCCATGAGTGGGCGAAAAACGGATCTGCACGGGAAATAAGCCCCCGAACTCGCTACGATACTCCCCGTTAACATCCCAGTTTTCAGGCGCACTCAGTGCCCCCATAACAGCGTGTGTCATCTCACGGCGGTAGGAGTAACCAGCGGCGCGGCAGGTTTCGAAATCTTCACCGATCATGGAGGAAAGCTTAAAGTTTGGCATATTCATCAGATATCTCCTTATTGCCGCCCCGTAGGGCGGCTATCCTTATCAGGCGGCAATTGCCGCGTTGTCAGTGTCGGTATCGGTGCTGTCTTTTGCATCAGGCTGCGGTGACTGTAACCATGCAGGAACCCAACGGTTCTGCTTCATAAAGAACTCCGCATGCACTGCCGCGTCGCCTTTCTTCATTTTTTCTGCGTCAGCAGCGGCACCAGTCAGACCTGCATCTTTAAGTGAAGTGACTATCTGTGAATGTTTCAGGCTACCGAAGTAGTTCTCTTTTGTAGGCTGCCACCAGTCGCGAAGGTGAAAACCTATCGCGGCCTCAACCGTATCGAGAGGGCTGCGTGATGTGTGTCCATTATCACGCGTCTGTACACCATCTACGGAACAAGCCGCACAGAAGGCCAGCAATGACATCAGTACCTCTCCGTTCAGGGCGAAGAAGGTCGTGAAGTCCTTCTCCCATCCTGCTGGCAGCAGGGTTTTCAGGCGCTCTTTTTCGGTCATCAGGGCTTCAAACGCTGCGCCTTCTTTACCGGATGGGGCGTTCTCAGTGAGGCTGCTGTGAGAAACGGTCAGGTTGATACGGAACGGATGCGGCGTGGTCACACATCCAGCAAAAACGCAGGTACACATACGCCAGACCATAAGCGCCACAGCCTTTTCAGGTTGCTGCATCAGCGCGGCCTGTACCGCCAGAGTGCGCTCGGATGACATTTTGGTGAGCAGCGGGATGCTGATCCCTTCTGCTGCATCAGGTCGATGCATATGAGTCACGGCAGGAGACTGCGCGGAATCCTCTCCGTTACTGTCATGGTCAGGTAAATCAGACATGCGGCATATACCACGCTGAATACGAAGCGCACCGTGCATGTAGCTCACCACCACTCCTGATTTTGCTTTCAGATCTTCTGTCCACCCACGAAGCTCAGCGGCATGTTCAATGAGGGATATTTCGCTGCTAATGGCCTCGGCTTCATCACTGTCAGGATCCAGAGCGTTAAATTTGTCGGACAGTTCATCGATACGGCGGCTGTCATCTTCGCTGTAGATTGCATCTGGCTCCGGCAGAATGCGGTAGTCCTTTCCGTCAGGTCCGTAAAGGTTAATTGCAGCCAGACGTCCGGTACCCCACATCCAGCCCTCTTTTTGATGGATTTCCTGAGCGATCAATTCAAGTTTTTCCAGTACCAGACGTTCAACAAGCAGACTGTCTACTGTTCCGTCCCCTTCCTGCTCACTGAACAGATCTTCACGGACAATTCCGCCTGCGGCTTCATAAACTTCCCGCCCGATAAATGCGAAACGTGGATGCGAGACAGAAATTTCACTTTCCGTAATACGATTTTTAAGTGCGTTTACGGTAGTGCGTCCCCATTCCTCCTTTACGCTTTCGTAAACAGCAACCTGACGCTCAGGATCGCTTTCAAGACACAACACCTGACACTGTTCAACATCAAGCTGACCTTCTGCCAGAAGTGCAAGCAGTGACGGGGCAAGACTGGCAAGTTTGAGCATGCGCTGGACGTGGCGGGAACCGTACCCAAGCACCTCACCAATCTGCGCGGGAGTTTTTCCCTGCGCCGCCAGCGTACCAAACGCTGTGATCTGCTCGGCAGGGTGCATGGTTTCAAGCTCGTTGTTCTCGGCGTAAGAAGCCTCAACAGCAAGCTCGTCGCTGACACGTTTAACCGGAACCTGATAATCCGGTTTGATACGCCCCATTTCAGACATGAGCGTCAGCGCAGTCAGACGCCGACCACCTGCTGCCACACCGTATTTTCCCTCGGGCAGGGCATGGACAACCAGATTGTGAAGCAGTCCGAGGCTTTCAATGGAGTTAGCCAGTCGCTTAACGCTCTCGGTGGTGTAGGGAATCGTGCGCACGTTCAGCGGTGATTTAATGAGATCGGTCAGCGGAACATACTCAATGACTGCCGCATCGAGGGCAGTTTTCAGCGCCTCGTTTCCGGCAGTTTTATTCTTACTGGTTTTTTTTGGTGCTTTTGATTTAACATCTGCAACTGTCATGATTTAGTACCTCTCAGTATTAATGATTGTCTTGCCCTGCGGAGTGACAGCTCCGACAGGGCACCTTCTTACTGCTGTTTTCTGGCTCTGTAACTGGCAAGAGCGCGGTTAAGCAATGCCCCCACGTCGTTCTCAAAGTTCCACGCGCACTTCGTCAAAAACCCTTCTTCACCCCGCACAACAAGCTGAAAATAAGTACCCTGATCGTTCTCAATACTGACGTTGGTGTACTGCGCCACCAGAGCGGTCGCCTCTTCACGGGTAAACGGCCCCTGAGGCAGCACCACGGGTGCAGTGACGGTACTGCCATTCAATAGAGCCGCCAGTTCGTTTTCTTCGGCGGTGGGTTCGCGCAGCAGCACTGGCTGATTCAGAAATTCCTGTAATGTTTTTCCCACTGAATACTTCCTTTAAAAAAGTGGCTGGTTTTAAAACCCATCACCCGTTGAGTTACGGGAGCCGCGGTTTTGACGTTTCGCGGGAACCTGCTGAACTTTCCCGGGGGATAAAACATCACCCGTTTGAGAACCTTCGCCGCAGGTGCGTAAACGACACCGGCCGAGGCAGATGTCCGGGGCGGACGCAAAAAGTTTTTGCCTGCAAAAAGTTTTGGTGGCCGTGCGTCAGCATTCACCCTGGACAGCCACGAGGACTGTGGCGGTCTCAGCACCCGGAGGAGGGACTCAAAGGGGTGTAAAAGGACCGGATGGAATGGGCAGGGACACGCCGCAATGACGGGAAGCCGCGCGCGGCGAAACGACATTGCCCCCTACATCACGACGGGGTATTTACGGCGTGATGCAGGGAGCGCAGGAAACGGCGCGACTGAGCGGCGCAGCCGGAACGGCTGCTGCAAGCGATGGGGGTTGCGTCATGGGATGGACACCCGCTGCCCCGCAGGGGCCGGGCAGAGACAGCTTTGCTGGCTCTGTGCGAAGCATGACAGCCCGCCCGGACGCCCACTGCAACAAAGGCAATGAGTTTGATTTACAGCATATCTTACTGAAAAAATTACTTTTTATTTGCCTCGGCCATTTCTGAATATTGTGGGCCGCTGGCTTTCGGCAACTGCTGGCTAAGCTGGCGGTAATGGCGCAACCTTTCCAGAAAATATTCGCGAAGCTCTTCGGGCACCTCTCGTGCCACAATTTCCGGCACCACTGGCTGATTTAGCCGCTCTTTAAATGCCACACCTGACGCGGCCAGGTCTACGGCGATCCTGTCCTGATCCTCTTTTGAACGTACCGAAAGATTAAATTCGCTCATGTTTTTCCTCTCTTTCACGCGCCTGCAACGAGATCGTTGCTGACTTTTTCTGCCGGGGCGGTTTGTAGCTGCGCCGCAGGCGCGGTAACAACCGCCGGCAGGCAAAGCCTGCCAGGGTTTTTCGCGCGGGCTAACAGGCGGATGATACCGCCTGCCAGGTTATCAGTTACCTTTTCCACCCTGCAAAATGAAATGACCGCCGATATACACCGCACGCTGGCAGGTCATGTAATAGCATATTTCGTCGATCACCTGCTCCGTTCTTAATTCCCGTTGACCATTTTCACGTCGACGGGCGTTAATAATATTTTTGTACTGACGCAGGATGTCACGGGTCTGTGGATCAAGTTTCATTTTTATTCTCCTTTGTGGCGGGGCCCTGCCCCGCCTCTGACATCAACCGTTGAACACGTAGCCATCCAGAAATACCAGACCATCCAGGAACAAATCCCGCGCCCAGGCTCCCATATCGAAATAGCAACGCAGCGATTCCGGAATGTCATTGAGAAGGCCGCACTCTTCTGCCATAGTCCAGGCGTAGTCCTCTTCGCTCTCAGCTTCTCCGCAATAAGCATCCTCGAAGGCGTCATAATCACACTCTCCGGAGTATTCCACCCAGGCAATAAATGCAGCATCCATACCGTCTTCTACTGCGCGCTTGTAGGCTTCAATGAAATTCCAGTCAACGGAAGATTCGGATGCAAATGCTGACGGGATCCCTTCCCAGTCCTGGAACATGAGTTCCGGGTCGGATTCATTGGCGTGCAGCTCGTTGCAGGCTTCCAGAAACTCTGCTTTATCATCAAAGTCGGTGAGGTCAAACCATTTACCGTAGAGGCTACCGCAGTTGTATTTGTGGTATGTACCTACATAAATCGCCGGGGTGGTAGTGTTCATAAAACTCCTCCAGTGTCTGTGTCGTCTGAGTTCCGGCTTACGCCGTGCCGACACGACAGCCCGACTTCGAGCGGAAGATGCAGGGGCGACACCGGAGGCCGCAGCGCAGATAAAAAGCGATGACGGTCTGGACGGTTCTCCCGCGAATATTGAGCGGGAGAACGACGGGAAGAACGGCATCAGGCGTAAAAATCTGCGACCGGGCGAGGATGGCGGCGGAGCGAACCCTTGCATCTGAAGCGATCGGGCTAAAGTGAAGGCACGGCGTTAGCCGCAGACCGCACGGACGTTTTCACCTGCGTCCCCGTAACATCGTGGAGGGGGCGCCGGTAAAGCGGAGCGTGCGACATCCTTTTCGCAATAAGGCGGGGCGCACTGCCCCGCCCAAAATCAGGCGGCAATCCGGATGCCGGAGAAGGATTTCATCATCGCGTCAATCTCGGTTCGTGCGCTGCTGACCACATCCCGCAGCCAGTGTCTGTCAAACCAGTCGCGGGATGGGCTGTCAGGGTGACGAAGGGCATAAGGCACGTGGGTCTGCCCGACTGTACGGCCATTGCATTCCAGACGGATTTGCAGACGGCGAAAGGTTTCCTTCCCGTCGAGTACCGCTTTAAGACGCGCGTCGAGCGTCTCATTATCCCACTGCGCATCATCCTGCACCTGCTCCACTTCCGTTACTGTCAGGAGGAAATTACGGGTTCGGCGGGTAAATACCAGCGGTTCAGCGGCGGGGCGCAAGGCTTCCATCAGGCGGTATCCGGCGGATGCCACGCAGCTACAGACGTGGTTAATCTCATCACGCAGGGCTTTCAGCAGACAGAGGATATGTTTCGTGGACATACCCTCAGGGCAATTATCATATTCAAGCGAAATGGTTCCGGCATGAGCCTTACGATGCCCCAGCGAATTACGATAAAGGCGGACAATCAGTTCACTTCCTGCCAGTAATGGCAGCAGCACCTTCATTGCCTGATCGGACATCAAACCACGCAGTGCAATCTCAGGTAACAGACGCTGCAACTGTAAAGCATCGAGCTGGCCATAGAACGCAACGCCTTCTCCTCTGGAGTAATTCAGGCTTGTATCGATATCCATGTTGGCTGGCCAGCCGCGGGCTACGAGCGTGTTTCGGGTATGACGGTGCATAAAGCGGTAAGCAATGGTCATGATATTCTCCTCTTCTGAATGCGGCGACGTCTTCGCCGTGCCGACACGACAGCCCGACATCGAGCGGAAAATGCAGGGGCGACACCGGAGGCCGCAGCGCAGATAAACAGCGATGACGGTCTGGACGGTTCTCCCGCGAATATTGAGCGGGAGAACGACGGGAAGAACGGCATGAAGCAATAAATCACTGCGACCGGGCGAGGATGGAGGCGTAGCGAACCCTTGCATTTGTAGCGTTCGGGCTAAAGTGAAGGCACGGCGCTCACATCCGCCGCGCCAGCGCGGCATAAAAAGCGGAGTTAACGACATCCTCTTTCGCTGTGAATTGTCACCGGTTGCCGGGGACGCTCCCCCGGCCGTTCTCAGGCTACCAGCGCGTCTTTCAGTGCGTAGACGTCATTCCTTGCTTCCTTTACGGAATCGGGTTCAGGCCGCCCGGCCTCCCAGGCCATTCCGGCGCGATGCTCCAGCTCACACTCATAGTCGCGCAGGACGCGTGCAAGTAAAGCTGCCGGTACACTCACCTGACGGTTTGCCGCTTCCCGCTGATGGGTCAGGAGATCGCTGATAGTCAGATTATTTACCCCCTCCTGGCGGTATTGCGTCATTTTCATTTCACCAAGCGCCTTCATCACCGCCCGGATTTCAGCCTCGTCCGGTTCTGGCTGGGTTTCACGGCAGGCCACGCTAATCCCCTCTTCCGTCCAGACCAGCAGGACCAGGGGTTCGTCAGACGTGAACATGGTTTCAAGCTGTACACAAAGTTCTTTGCGGGTTCCGTACATCTTTTTATCTCTTTCGTAAGTGGTTACAGGCCGGGCATCAGCCCGGCAGGGTCAGTCAGCCCTGAAAGGTTTCGTCCAGCACCAGGGCTTCGCGGTAGGCTTCCAGAAGCAGGGTGTTGATCCGGCGCAGGGTCTGGGCGGCCATACGTTCAGCCAGCGTTGCCGCGTCGTGCCGGTGCTGAGATTCGAGGCGGTTCAGCAGCATCCGCACGTCACACATGGCATTGCTGAGCTCGGCCACGTCCGCGCGCAGGGATTCAAGGCCCGGGTAGTTCATGCCGCCTCCGGATAATCAGGGTAAAACGTACCGTCATTGGCCGCCGGCATCCTTCTCGCCCGTTCAACCTGTGCCAGACGGCGAACGCCGGCGGCGTGGTACTGCTCAAGCATCTCGATCCCGATATAGCGGCGGCTGGCTTCGGCGGCGGCCACGCAGGTGGAACCGCTACCGGCGAACGGGTCAAGGACAATGGCCCCCGGACGAGTGAGCGATTCAATCAGTGGCCGCAGGCTCTGCACCGGCTTCTCCGTCGGATGGTGTCTGTTGCCCGTGTATTTCCAGGGGATCACGTCCGGGATGGGGCGGTCCGGGGTTTGCGGTCGCCCCTTCGCGAGCAGGTAAGCGTTCTCATGGGTGTAGCCCACGAACGTTGATTTGGAGGCATAACTCTTCGCAAAAACGATATGGCCAACAACACGGAACCCAGCCGATTTCCACGCATTGAGAAACAGATCTGCGCGGTTCCATGCGTAAAAGCTCACCATCAGACTGTCGTTTTTGAGTACGCGGTACATTTCGTGGCACGCTGGCTGAAGCCATTCCGACGAATTGTCCCCGGCCAGAGTGCGGCCGGTACGGTCCTTAAAGCCAACCAGATACGGGGGATCGGTAAGAATAAAATCAACGGCACGTGCCGGAAAACGGGACATCACCTGCACGCAGTCACCCAGGATATAACGGGACATAGACACACTCCTCTCTGATATGCGGCACCCTGTTGCGCCGTGCCGCCACAAAAACCCGGCTCTGAGCGGAGGGCGCAGGGGCGACGCCGCAAGCCGCAGCGCAAGCCTTTCACGGGCTGAATGCGCCGTGAAAGGTGCGAACGGGTGAGGACGGAGACAACGTGAACCCTTGCGACCGCAGCGGACGGGTTAGCGTGAAGGCACGGCGTTGAACACGCCGCCGACTGGCGGCAGAAAGGCGGAGGGCACCGACATCCTTTGGTACTGATTCTGGTAGCTGAAGGCGCCTCCCGTGTATGACAGAATGACCATAAGTGCGTGTCAGTACACCACTTTATAGGATCATAAGCCTGGTATGTTTTGAGACGCCTCCGGCCGGTGGCGTTTTTTTTAAGTCCGATATATGGCAGGCGCGAATGGTCAGGAAGCATGCAACAATACAAGGGCAATAACTGAAGGGTTTTCTCTTAAAACGGATGGCATGATTTCAGGACACCCCGTTCCCGGAAGGTGTCCTTTTTTTGTCAGCGCCCCTTTACGTGGTCGATAGCGAACTGCAGGGTTTCCCAGTTAAAACCGATGCTGGCATCATGGCTGCGATAACAGACACGCATGGCTTCAGCAATTTCCCCCTCCGTCAGGCTGTCATTGAGGGACAGAAAGTCATCAGCCAGCCAGAACGTTCCCATACACAGTGCGTCCGGCGGATACTGCTGTAAGCGCGCGATGAGAGCTGCCACGGTTACACCCTCGCAGCTGGCGGATAGCGACGGCAGCACGCGATCGGCAATGTCATTCCAGCACCACTCTTCGTCCTCCGGAACTGCCTCTTGAATAGTGCAGGTTTCCACACCCGGCATCAGGGAAAGCTGCTCCAGCACCTCACCCAGGTAGAGTCGTTCCCCGCTGGCATCCTCACTCCACAGATAATGGTTGTTGATATACACGGCAAATTCGCCGTTATTGAGTTCAATACAGGTCAGTCTGAACATGGTTGTATCCTCAGCATCCGGCACCCAGTTGCGCCGTGCCGGCACAAAAACCCGGCTCTGAGCGGAGGGCGCAGGGGCTACGCCGCAAGCCGCAGCGCAAGCCTTTCACGGGCCGAATGCACCGTGAAAGGTGCGAACGGGTGAGGACGGAGACATCGTGAACCCTTGTGACCGCAGCGGCCGGGTTAGCGTGAAGGCACGGCGTTGAACATTCCACTGAGAGGAGGAAAACGAAGGGGGAGTATCACTCCCATTTTGCATAACTACAGGGTACTCTGTTCCGGAATTTTGCCGGTAATCCTTTTCATGTCGCCAGCAGCCAGTGTGACATTCACTACCCATTACCCGCTGGATACCCGTAATATGTGGGTAGATGAGCAAATACCATACTATCAAGCACGATCGCATTGATAATATTAAAGTTTCCCCAAATTCTGTCGTTAATAACTATAGTCCCTTATATTGCCAGAGTATTTTTTAATGACTGATAACAGCATCCCCGTAGACTTTAATTCCAGAGACGCACTTTCCCATTTTAAAGAATGTTTAAGGTTAGAAGTCATAAACCGGAATGGAGAAAAGAAATTTTCATGGTTTAAGGTCTTTCACCGTGTGCTTTTTAGCTATAAAAAGAGATTTTACTTTTGGTGGCGACTTGCTAATTACATGAATCAGACACCGTCCAGACGATATCAGAAGTGGGCAAGGAAGATAAATGCTAATCTGCGTTGCAAATATGGTGCTGATATTAGTATCGAAGCGCAAATCGGTGAAGGCATGAAACTCAATCACTATGTAGGAATAGTTATCCGTTCTGAATGTAAGATAGGGAAAAATGCAAATATTCGGCAGAACACGACGATTGGAAGGAAAACGTCCAATGATGTAATCGGCATGACTGTAATTGGGGATAATGTAGATATTGGTGCTCATTCTTGCATCATAGGTGATATCAATATAGGACATAACGTAACAATAGGTGCAATGACATTTGTTAACAAAGATGTTCCCGACAACTCAATAATCTATAACACAGTAACATCAGTCATAAAAAGCAAGTGAAATTAGAGCTCATCAAGGTCGTTTCAGCGACCTTCTCTACACTCCTCGTTTAGTTCCCCGCAAGCCAGAACGTTCAGGTGATTATGTCCAGTACAAGCGGGGCTTTTATCTATCAATCTTGCTGTCTTCCAGGCTTATCGTAAGAGGTTCTTTTACGCCAGGCTTTGTCACCTCGCTCCCAAATAACTTCGTCACCAGTTAATTTTTTAAATTTTGCTAAAACATTTTTATCTATAGATAGATTGCCATTTGCATTTTTATAGACAAAATTATCGCCAAACAAATTCTTTATTTTATACACAGCAACTTCCTGGTAGAGCCTGGATGATTCTTCGACTTGATACTTCATCCATTGAGCCACATCATCAATAGTATGCATAAATTTGCCCCATAATTTTGTATGTCAGTCCTGTTCCCCGTTCCACTGTTCGGATAGACTTCATCATATCCACCCGTATTTCACATATAGCACTTTCTTCCTTAGTAAAAAAGGCCCAATGCACACCAGGTATCGTGTTCGTGGAGTTCACACCTCACAGACATTAGGTGACAGAGGTATTATTACGGTTCCGGGCTACTTCTACTTGGCACTCAGTGGCTTCTGCACAGATATCCCCCCCCAAACTTGACATACAGATGTCTCTGTCCAGTTATACAGATCCGTCCCGTTTTTATCCCCCGTTTCTGTGGATAATCAATATGTGGAGCCCACACCATAGGTTTCATCCACTGTATATTGTGTCCATCCCGTAGCGGTCGCGCCCTCCCCAACCCCGTTGCGCTGAAAAAATGCCGCCTAAGAATGGGCATAAATGCATACCTAGCAAGATAAAGCAGGAAGAGCGCAACACGGAACCATAGCAACTCAGAAACATCAGGTTAAACAGGAAGGCAGTTTGAGGCGGTTTATTACGCCACCAGTGATGGAGACTTAACGGGGATTGTGCTCCTTGTCGAGTAACCCAAGGCGAACCATATAGGCAAGAACAGATTCCGGGCGTCGCTGATACTCCCTTGCAAACTCTTCAACATCGAGCATGCCCGCCTCGTCCAGGGCGATCAGGCGTTGTTTCTCCTCCTCGTCCCATTTCGCGCCGTGGCGCGGATACTGCTGCTTATAGCCTGCGCCAGGCGAAGAACGACGCGTGAGCTCCTCACGCAGCTGTCCCAGGGTCATATTTTCCAGGCCATCGACCACATTCAGGGATTCGAGCTCACGAGCCGCTTTGAGGAACTGGCGGACAAGCTTTCCGTGTTCCCGCAGATCAGACATTGTTTCCCGTCCCGCCGAACATGCTCCGGGCATTATTTCGGGTTTCGTCATCAGGCGATACCGAATCGCTCATCTGCTCCTGAGACTGAGGGGCTGCGATTACTGCCTCTCGCGCCCTGCCCTGCAGCAGAGCCTCGGTTTCGCGTGGGTAAACGGCTTTAAGCAGCTGCAGCAGGTCATCAAATGACGTATCGCGGTTAAGCAGTTCGCTGAAGAGGAACGGCAGCCGTTCATCCTGCTTGCCAAATGCAAAGCCGGTAAGCAGCGCGGCGCGCCATAAACGCCCCCTGTCCCCCTGAGGCGTTTCGTCCGTTTTCTGGCAGACAAAGCGGTCCGCTTCGTTAGTTTCAGGATTCAGGTAAAACGTAATTTTGCGTCGCGTATCCATGGTTTTTATCCAATAAGGTACATACCGTTAACGAGGTCGAACTGAGACGTACTGGTTTTGTAGAAACGTTCTTCCCTGACTGCACAGTGTTTTTTTACTGCCTCTGCAATGAGTTCGGCGCCACCGCCAATGACCATTACATGCGAGTATCCCTCAAAGCGACTGACTGCTTCAATAACCCGGTTAACAAGCCGGCTGTGAGCCGATGTCATTGCTTCACAAACAAGATCGATGCGTGAGGTATCGTTAATGCGTGACGCCAGGTAGGCCGCATCATTACGGTGAATGATGATATCGTCGGCCAGATAGCTGCTTCCCTTCGTGCGGGCCAGCGAAAGTGCGTCTCTTACGGCACCGGTCATCAGAGAGACTCCCAGCGTGGAATCACCGTAAATACGCGATATTCCGCGCATTTTGCCCATCACCTGAGAAATATCGAGCGTCGTTCCGCCCAGGTCAACGATCAGCAGTGAATCAAGCTCGTTGAGGTTTTTAACGACTTCGAAACCAGCCGGGATGGATTCTGGCATCACGTCAACATGACGAACAGAGAAGGTTTTCCCCCCATTGAGTTCGACCGGACGCAGCAGGTTTGTTTTCTTACGTTGAATGTTTGCTTCGTTGGGCTGGTTGTTCTTGTCGTAATACTCCGCCAGCGGCAGTGTGACAACGATATCCACTTCGCACGGCTCAATACCGCTGTTGAGAAGCGCATGATGTACAGCAACAACGTTCACATCGCTGTATTGCCACGCAACGTTAGTCGTCACAACCGCCTCTGGGCTGATCGGGTCGAAAGAATACTGCTCCCCGTTCAGTTGATAGTTGAACGCCTGCTGAGAACCGAACGCCACAGCCCATTCACGTTTGAAGCTGTTAGGGCTGATTGACTGCCTGACCTGTCCGGCTTCGTTCCACTGCAGTTTGATATTGGTAGAGCCATCATCAATGAAAATTTTCATACCTTTCACCTTGGAATAGTTTGGATTGAAACGAGCACAAGCAAACACAATTAAGAGAACAATTTGAGAACAATATGAGAATTATACAAAACGAGGACCCAATAACAACCCTAAAAGAGAAATATTAGAGAACTATTTGAGAACAAAAAAGAAAAAGGTAGGGATTGAAGCTATTCATACGCTAGCTATTTGCGCCTAAAAATCAGCCGGTTGAAATAAAGGGACCGAGAATAGCTTGCTTAAAACTGGGTTCATAAAAATAATACTGTATATAAACACAGTGCAAAGGGAGGTAAAAATGGTCAACATTAGCTTTATCGCACCGGCAGACTCACCAGATAAAATGCAGCTGCCGTTATTCGCCGATCTGGCCTCATGTGGTTTCCCTTCACCTGCAGCTGACTATGTCGAGTCCGATCTGGATCTCCATGATTACTGCATACGACATCCAAGCGCGACTTACTACCTTCGCGCAAGCGGAGACAGCATGGCCGACGGCAGTCTGTACAATGGCGATCTGCTGGTTGTGGACAGTGCCGAGAAGCCCCGGCATGGCGATATTGTTGTGGCCAGCGTGCAGGGGGAATTTACGGTTAAACGGCTGCTGCTGACGCCACGACTGACGCTGCAGCCCATGAACGCGGCCTGGTCGCCGATTTTTCCCGACCCGGACGATCTGGATATCTTTGGCGTCGTCACGCACATCATTCACCGTCCCAGGGAAATGTACTGATGTTTGCCCTGGCCGATGTAAACAGCTTTTATGCCAGCTGCGAACGTGTTTTCCGTCCGGATTTGAAAGGAAAGCCGATAGTCGTCCTGAGCAACAACGACGGAAACGTGATCGCACGCAGCGCCGAGGCGAAACCCTGGATTAAAATGGGCACCCCTTGGTTCCAGATAAAAAACGAGCCTTACCCGGAACAAATATATTGCTTTTCAAGTAATTATGAGCTTTACGCTTCAATGTCGGCGCGCGTGATGAGCTGTCTGGAGGAGTTGGCCCCCAGGGTGGAACAGTATTCGATTGACGAGATGTTCCTCGACCTGACCGGCGTGGAGCACTGCATGGCTCTGGAGGACTTCGGCCGCCAGCTGCGCCAGCACGTATATGACTGTACCCGTCTGACCATCGGAATTGGGGCTGCGCCTACGAAAACCCTTGCAAAATCAGCACAATGGGCCTCAAAGGAGTGGAAACAGTTTCGTGGCGTGCTCGCCCTGACCCGGGGGAATCCTCAGCGAACGCGGAAACTGCTTTCACTGCAGCCGGTCGAAGAGATCTGGGGCGTTGGAAACCGTATTGCACGCAAGCTCCATGTACTGGGCATCAGGACCGCGCTCGATCTTGCCCTGACGAACCCGGCCTTCATCCGGAAAAATTTCTCCGTAGTTCTCGAGCGAACAGTACGCGAACTGAACGGGGAAAGCTGCATGTCGCTCGAGGAAGCCCCGCCTACGAAACAACAGATTGTCTGCAGCCGCAGCTTTGGAGAGAAAATCACGGAGTACGATTCGCTCCGCCAGGCTGTCTGTCAGTACGCAGAGCGGGCATCTGAAAAGCTGCGTAAAGAGCGCCAGTATTGCCGGCATATTTCCGTATTCATCAAAACGTCTCCGTTCGCTGTTAAAGAACCTTATTACGGCAACGTGGCCACGGAGAAACTGCTTACCCCCACTCAGGACACCCGGGACATCATTGCGGCCGCCACTACGGCTCTGGAGCGTATCTGGAAAGACGGGCACCGGTATGCCAAAGCCGGTGTGATGCTGAATGACTTCACCGGATCCGGTGTTTCGCAGCTGCAACTGTTCGACGAACGTCCGCCACGTCCTCACAGCGCTGAGCTGATGAAGGTTCTCGATGGCATTAATCATTCCGGTCTGGGACAGGTCTGGTTTGCCGGACGTGGGATTGCACCATCCTGGCAGATGAAACGCGATATGCTCTCCCCTGCTTACACCACTCGCTGGAAAGATATCCCCGTTGCGAGGATCAGCTAAATTTCGCCTTTCAGAGAGAGCTAGCTGGGTATTTGATATACATCCAAAGCGGCCCCCTAAGGAATCCCAGGGATATCCAGTAGATATCTAAAATACATTTAATGGATATAAAAACCAGCTTCAAACCGGAGTGGATTTTGATGGATGTTTTTAGGATATCTTCTGGATATCCTTTAGGGGTGCAACAAACACCCCTCAGACATCTTAAATATACATAATAAATATCTTTCGGATATCTTACCTATTTACCAATAGCACCATCTCTCTCGAGTTTCTCTCTGATAGCTTCGATGATATATGAACTGAAGTCCAAAGACGTTTTACTGGTTGCCTTAAGTTCAGCATGGGCCTCAAAGTATGAAAGAGGAATAGCCTTGAGATTTTTAGCTTTAGTCTTGGTTTGCTCAGGACGTTCGGAGACCAGAGTCGTTTTTTCAGGTTCTACATTCGCCTCTTTGCCAATGATCTCACCTACTTTGGTCGCATCATTCGTAACAGCAACCGGCGCAGACGTTTGTAGCCGAGCAGATCCAACTAAGCTTTTGAGTTTCTCTGCCTGTTCGTTAAATTTATTTTTGCTCATAATTTTCTCAGGATGTTCTGAGGGGATTCAATGAATGCCCACTGGATACAATTTCAATACCTATTGGATACCCTTCGAATATCCAATATTTCAATTTCTACCGGCTAATAACTGCTTAATTTCCTGGACTAAGGCTATGACTTCTTTGCCGCCCGGAGTGGCTCGTCCATGTACAGTTTCGGTTATCCCCATTCCGCTTTCGATAACTTCTTCAAATTCGGTACGTGTAGAAATACGACTATTCATCAACTTCACGTGTTTTAAGGAAGGGAGTAGAGCCTCCAGTTTTGGGAAGCTCTTTTTGTTTGGGTTAACCTTGCACAGATAAAGATTGACGGTGATATCAGTTTCCATAATTGCACTGATTTCATCGAGAACGGCATCAAAGTGCATAAGCCCAATTCGTTCTGTGAGAGAGTCTTTAGATGGAACGATGACACAATCAGCGAATGCCACTGCAGTTCGGGTTAGATCCGAGTCGAAACCTCCGCAATCTATAAACAACGTCTTATCGCTGTTTTTGTAAGGTGTCATTATCTCAATCAGCTCTTCAACGGTATTTGGAATTTTAACGGAGATCTCTTTCCCTGATGGACGGAGTCCAAGAATGATTGAAAGACCGGTATGCGTATCAAGGTCCAAAGCATCTGTTTCCATTTCACCAATCAGATTAACTGATGAAGTGGTTTTACCGGCACCGCCTTTAGGGTGAGCATTAGCAATGATTGGCATGGTGTATCCCTTTTATCCTCTATTGATACCCATCTAACCCCTTTAAGATATTCATGGGATATCCGATGGATGTATTTAACGTACCCTTTTTAACCTAAGGCTTGTTATGAGTCAATGATTTTTAGATATCCCAGGCATATCAAAAATATATCCAATGGATATCCCATAGATATCCATATAAGATATTCACTGAAATAATCGATCACTCTATGGCTACTTTAAATGAGGGGAGAGGGTCTCTCTGTTACCATGCAACCATGACGTGCTAAAGCCCCCCTTTGAGCATAGCTACCGCATCAGCACCTGGCATCTGAAACTGTACCCTGTGCCGTGCCGCCACATCGAGCGCAAACACCTTCGTATACACCTCCGTCGAGCTGATGCTCTTATGTCCCATTAAACTCTGCAGCACCTTCAGCGGTATGCCTGCGTACAGCATGTGCATCGCGTAGGAATGGCGGAATGTATGGGGCGTCACCGGTACTGAGAACATCACCCCGTCGGCCGCCGCGGCTTCCACCGCTTCGCTGAGCCAGGTGCGGACAGTCCGGTCGGTAATCTCCCAGATGCGCGCCTTCTCGGTTCTGCCGCTGCGTTTGTTACGTCGTTCAAGAGGTATTTTCAGCGTGGCCACCATCATCTCCAGCTGACCGACATAGTTCGAATCGGAAAGCGGTACCAGCCGGTGAGCCTGACTGCCGGCAGGTGAGCGGCCGGCCGTTCGGGCCGCTTTCTCCGCCCGCTGCTTGAGTGTGGCCAGCTGCACGAACGGGTAGGGCGGCGCCAGAGAAAAATCACTCCTGGTCAGCGCCAGCGCCTCGTTAATGCGCGCGCCGGTATTCCAGAGGGTTGCCAGCAACATCTTGCGGTGGAGATCGGGTACATAGTGGAGCAGGGCACTCACTTCCGGCGCCAGCAGATATTTCGGCAGTTCGTCCTGAACGAGCGCAATCTGGCGCAGGGCCAGTGCGGCAGGGTAGTCGATGGCCACCGGCAGCTGCGTGGCAGAAAAAGAAACGCCCTGGCCTGGGATTGTCGGCATCATTGCTTGTTATCCCTGCCGGACAGGTATTGCTCTGTAAGTCGTGCCAGTGCTTTCTGCGCGTAATCCTCCCCCGGGAGCACACTGATTTCTCCCCGGCGTTCCATCTCGGCGCCGATGGCGCTCAGGGTCGTCGCTACCGGCAGCAGCCGGTGCAGCTGAAGGGCATGAGCGCATGCGGAACGGATACGATCGGCAAACGCATCCTCATCGCGGGAATATGTCCCGGGCTCCGGCCGTTCCCTGCCGTCCTTTTCTGACTGTAGCTGCTGACACAGTTTCAGCAGGCCAATAATGTCATCGGCAGCTTCGTTTGCATGCGGATCGTTGAGATAATTGGGTTTCACTGGTTATCCTTTCTCATCAGGGCACAGGTCTTTCTGTATCTGCCGCTGGCGTTGCACATGCTGGCGCCACAACGCGCGCCGGTTACGCCACAGGATGGATCCGATCCGCCTGCACAGTTCCCCTTCGCGCGGGGGAGGAAGATCGCAGATCCGGCGAAGACGCCAGGCTGTCAGCAGCACTTTCAGCCCCAGACGGGCATACTGGTACCGGGCGGATTCCGCGACGTCAGGTGGTGATTCGTACCGGAATACGCTTTCAATAACGTACCGGGCCTCCCTGTTCAGCGCCGGCAGGTTACGGATACGGAAAAGCAGTTCGGATGGAAGCGAACGCCAGTCACCTTCGATTTCTTCCAGACTCAGAAGAGGCAGATCTTTGGCCGACCAGTTTTCTTTGTCGGGCTCAGTATCGCAGGCAACATCACTGCACTGGTCAGCAAAGTGCTCCAGCAGGCAGATCAGCTCTGTGCCGATAAAGAGGCGCTCGCGGACCAGTTTCTCTTCTGCAGCTCTTTCCTCACGCTTGCGGGTGAAGTAATGCGTCAGCGCTACACCGCCAAATGCAGCCCCAACCGACGTAACAGCCGTGATAATTTGTGGTGCAAGGCCAATACTGTCCTTCACCACCTTCACGCCTTCGGTCGCAATAAACCAGTCAGCCATATTTGTTCCCTTACTGAAAAATCCCGCCGGTCATACTGACGCAGCGCCTCCACGGAACGGCTCAAAGGCAAGCAGGGCATCCCTCCTGGAGAGCAGCTCGATACAGTCCCCGCACTGCGGGTCGATCTCTTCGTCAGTGGCCTCGTTATACCGCATGCGCAGCCGCCATCCCTTCATCGGTGGCGCGTTCTGTATGGCCAGCACCATCCCCTCCGGCGACAGCAGTTCGCGGAGGGTGTAGCAGGCGCCGATCCGGGTCGAGTCCCGCAGCCACATCACGGGGTACTCACTGACCAGCTGGTCGTAAACGCATTCCGGCGTATGGAAGTAATTCCCGTCCGCCCTGCAAAAATCACACATAGTCTTTCCTTTACTGGGAAACCCCGCCCTGTGCTACCTGTCCGCAGCGCCAGGCCAGCGCGGCGTAAACCACCCTTTATTCTCACCGAGACACTCCGTCACGTCCCGGACCCTACCGCCGTTAGTGACCAGCAGGACACTGCCATCAGGACGGCGTTCGGGCACGCCCAGCGTCATACCGGTTTCCGTGTTCACCGCATCCAGGCGACCGTCGCGGGGGATGATCTCAAAATTGCCCGTCGGCAGGGAGCAGCTGGCAATGCTGCCCGCGGTCTTGCTCTCCGGATGATAATAATGATACAGCGCGATACCCAGCAGACTCGCAACAAGAAGAGCGCCAACCTGAAAGGCCCGCTGGCCTAATTTATCGTCATCAATCACATGACTTCCTTTTTATTAAATTATAAATAATCACTCAGAGTAATGATGACGCGCAGCACAAACCACTGCGCACAGGGCTGCGTCTGTCACCCGGATGATTTTTCCCTGCCGTCATCATTTTCAGGCTGATAATAAGCAGCCATATAACCACGCCTTTAAATTACCGGAGGGCTGTTTCCGGCAGATCCGACTTTCCTGCACATCTCAACTTTCCGGAAGTGTACCACGGTCAGGGAATAAGCAAAGCGGCGTTTTCTGCTGCAGCGCGCCGGGTCACGGATCGGGGGTGAAACACTATATATAGAAGAAATCGCAGCTGACCGAGTGGCATATATTGTGTTTTCGTGCCGCCGCACGGCGGGGCGGTTCAGGAGGATCCGGAACATGCTTTTTTCGGATCTCAGTGGAGAAAACTGAAAGAAAACCAAAATGCACACATCAATTAAAATATCAATACCAAAAACAACGAATAGCACTTTTTGTGTTCACGGATAGCACTAATTGCTAAAGCGGGGTATATTTGCGTCATCGGCTGCTTCAGGTGGCCTCATGACCATCTTTAAGGAGAATATTGTGGACACAAGTCTGATTGGATCGATCCTTACGGCGCTGCTTGCCGCTGCGGGGTTCTACTGTAAGTTTTGGTTTACGCGTTATCAGGCCTCCCGTGATCAGGCCCAGAAAGTCAGCCGGACGATCGAGGATGTCCTGAGCAATATGGCCGCGCTGTTCGGACAGAAGAAACCTGCCCGGATACTGAGAGAGGAATTTTCCGCTGTTATTGCGCCGCTTCATCAGGAAATGCGCATCCTTGACGATATGACGTCCCGTCTGCCGCTGAAATGGCTGCAGCGCGAACAGCGCCACGTTCTTTATCATGCCCGATGGCTGCAGCGGTATCTGGATTCGCGCAGGGGCGGCAGTGACGGGGACTTTTTCCTGCTATTGCACGATGTGGCGATGGGGACCGATTATCAGGTTGCTGACATTCTGGCATCGCAGCATGACTGTAAGCGGCGTCGTGGATCACAGCTGCCGGTTAACCTGAAAACCTGCCCCTGAGAGGGGCAGTTGAAAGCAGATAACTATCCGGCATCAGTCGGGTGATCCCGACACCACATATGGCATGCGTCTGGCTTCATCAAAGTCCCGCAGCTCCTGCGCCTGCCTCATGATCTCTGCGCTTGGTACCGGGAGTTTACCCAGGAGTTCCTTAAATCGACTGGCAACTGACTGGATTGACACGCTGTTGGTCCTGGCTGTTTTCAGATTGGTATAAACAAGGCGGGAAAGTGGCTTTGTCAGCGCCTTGTCTTCCATGAATCGCTTGAATGTCCAGAGATAAATATCTACCAGCTCCAGACCTGCACTCTTGGTACCGGACTGGAATACAAGTGGTTCAGCCGGCATATTTTTCATGTTCATAACAGGTAACCCGGGGCCCAGTTCCCAGGGCATCTCCCGTATCTGGTAGTAAAACTCGTTAAGTTCACGCTGGGTGGTGTTGAACTGTGACTGCTGGTCAACAATGATACTGGCCTTTCTTTCTGGTGCCCCCAGGCGGGAACAGATCCCGTGCAATACGGACTGAAAGCCAATCATATTGGGCATAATCCGCAGCCTTTCCTTGTTGGTTTTACAGTTATAGCCCAGCTGTTCAAAATTGGCTGACGCCCAGTTCAGGGCATCGGTGATCAGCTGCTTCGACCGGTGGTCCAGCGCGCTTGCTGCCGTCCTGCTGATCAGTTCATCACTGACGGTACAAAAAAGTTCCGACGCCCGCTCATCATGCGCCTCCAGCCTTGCCGTCCATGCGTTTGAAGCAAGTTCATCATCAAACAGGCTGGCCAGATTCAGCAGCAGGGGGTAGCGCAGAGGGGTCCAGTATGCAGACCAGGGAACGGCCGGATTCATTCCCTGATCAAATACCTGGTCGAAGAACGAAATGATGGCATGATCGCGCTTTACTACCTGCCAGATGTCAAACCGTATCCGGTGCTTTTTCTGCAGAACCAGCAGCGTATCTACAAGGTCAGAAAGGCGGTGCAAGCCCAGTTCCGCAGCGTGCAGGCGCTGCACGCCAAGCGTTTTGCGTAATACGGCAAGATCCGCTTCAGCAACCTTATCCAGATTAGCATCAGACGACAGCACTCCGTAGGAGAGGACTGGCTGGGTTTTGTCAAAAAGGTTTCGGCCAGTCTGGCCTGTTTCATCCACATAAAAGTGCATTCAGAGATCCTTTACCAGGCAGGAGGAAGGGAAACGGCATAATCCGGGTCAATGTAAAACCTTTCTGCAGCCAGCTGCAAGTGATCCGCTTAAGGCTTTAATGACCTCAATACTGGGTTCACGGCAATGAACAAACGGGCCGGATCACAGACCCGTTTTTTAGGGATTACATCTGCCCGGGCTGCAGAAACTCGATTCTGGCAATGGCCGACCTCGACACAGATTTCCCGTCACAGTCTATGCCGAAAGTTGCGTTTCCGTCCGGCGGGAGGTCACGGACTGATGTATAGGCATATGACAGAGCCGTTTCAAGAACCCCTTTTTCATAAACAATATCCGCCTCGAACCAGACAATACAGGGATGAAGCACGCTCAGATAATGCGGTGTAAGATCGTGGCCGTATTTCTTCTGGTAGGCCTTACAGACATCCTCTACCAGCTCCGGCAGCCAGAGGTAATCATGCAGTCCATTTTCACTGGCGTTAAAATGTAATTCCCGGACTAAATGGCCAAAAGGCCCCCAGTGGATTTTATCGCCGGTTCTGAGCTGAAACATCTCATCCGGGACGCCCCCCGGAACATCCCATTCCTTCAGGTGTGTACGGACCATCTCATTCGGGGCCAGGTCGAGCAGCATTTTCATGGCGAGGGATTCTGACTGATTTAGCGCCAGTAACCCCGCCGGAAAAGTATTATCGGCGAAAGTCCGGGTGCCATGAAACCACAGAGCCCGGGTGAATGGTCCCGGTTCGCCCAGTTCCGCACAGACGTACTCTCTCAGATACTGAGGTGCATCAACCAACTGGCGAGGATTAAGCTCGTAGATACTTTCAAGATCGAACGAAAGCAGCACTTTTTTCAGCTTTTCAGGGGGACAGGCAAACCCGGCAGATAATGTATGCAACGCCTGAGTTCGTGAGGAGCAATCGAGAATCAACATGGTGTAAATCCCTTACAAATCCAATATGTTAACAGCGGGGGCTCGACGGCGGGCCATATTGTCGAGCAGCAGGGTCGCATAATATTTCAGAAAGGGTAAAAGCTCCGGAGCGCTGAAGCTGGCGTAGACTTCTCCATCTCCCTGAGATTCCCTGAAAACAATCCAGTCTACAAGGTGTGCATCGCTGGCTGACTCTACCTGGACGCAGAAATGAGCAACTGAATTCCGCATCTTATGGATCAACTCCCGCAGGTTCATTTCCGGTCCGGGCAGCTGTGACTCATGTAATCCCATTTCAGCTTTAAGTTGCCGCGTTAAACGGTCGGCAGGCAGGAAAGAAAGCGCCCTCTCTTTCGGTAACACGATAAGACCCAGAAGGCAATTCAGGGTCAACGTGTAGTTGTACTGCTCCCTGAAGGGTTTGCCCAGCACCTCAATCATTTCGTTATATTGATCGATAAGCGCAAGTGTTCGCTGAACAAAATCGGTCTCAAAATCTGAATAATTTCCCATTTAACCCTCCCGTTCCGGTTCGAGGATCCACTATATCATCCGGCCAGCCTGACGGCTCAGATACGGCATTTCCTACTAAGCCAGAAATCGGATCTGTGCGGCGGGAATCCATCAAGAGATATGATAATAAAGCAAATAGTATAAAATCATACTGAGTGTGATATTTATCATAAATCATGAAATCATACCTGATATGATATTTACTCGTTTAATAGAAAATCATTCAGGGTATGATTTTTCACTCAACCGACATTATCAGACGGAGCGTGCAGGATGGATCAGGAAATGACGTTTTCACTCAGCTATGAGCAGCTTTTGCAGGAAGCGGAAGCGCAGATTAAAAATTGCGATCTCCGCGAGGCTGGCCCTTACTACCTCCAGGAGCTGAACAAAGCCCGGGACTTCCTGGCTTTCTGGCACCGTCTGGCGCTGAAAGGGCAGACAGGAGCACCGGATGCCCGTTTCTATGACCGCATAGACGCAGACTGGGAGCGCCTGGACGCGCTTATCCGGAACGGGAACAACGCAGCATGACTACAGCCAACGCACGTCGTCCGTCACCGCTGCAGCGGCGGGTGCTGATTGTGCTGGCCGCCCTCGGTGCGAAACGTCCGGGACCGGTGGCCACACGGGATATTGAGCGGGTGCTGGAGCAGGGCGGGGACGCCCCGGTGTACGGGCCGAACCTGCGCGCCTCCTGCCGCCGGATGGAAGCCGCGGGCTGGCTGCGCACCCTGCGCGCCCCGAACCTGCAGCTGGCCGTGGAGCTGACGGAGGCCGGCCGGGCGCTGGCCGCCCCGCTTCTGGCTGACGAACAGGCGCGCGTCCTGGCGGAGCAGCGCGCGACAACGGTCCGGGTTCTGCCCCTGGTCCCGCCCGGCCAGGCCGGGGAGGCTGACGACCGGCCGGTGGAGCTGGACGGTCGCTGGCACCTGGCGTGCCGGGGGGACTACGTTATCCGCCTTGACGGCACCACCTGTCTCCAGCTGTGGAACACGGCCGGGCAGGTGACGCGTCTGACGGGCGATCCCCTTCAGGTGGCGCAGTGGCTCCAGGCCTGCCACGGGGCGGGGATTGCGGTCCGGGTGCAGGTTAATGAGAGCACCACGCCGGAGGCGGGCACGCTGAACGCTACCGCGCCGGCGGATCTGACCGGCACCTGGTACCGCCGGCTGGACGCCGCGCTGCAGGCGGAGGGGATCACCGGGCTGACTGAGGATATTCGCCTGGCCGTGGTCAGGCCTGAAGTATCCCTGCGGTCGCTGCCGGCACCGGCGCGCCTGCTGCACGTTCTGCGCGAAAGCCCGGAGGCGTTCCCGCTCACGGCTGCCAGGTATGAAGAAGACACGCAGGCCGCGCTGACTGACCTGCTGGCACGCGCGGGGTTCACCGGCGACCAGGCGCAGGAGCTGCTGTGGCACCGCATCCGCTGGCCGCAGATGAGTCAGGAAGAAGCTGACCGGCGCGAACTGAACAGCCTGCTGGACGAACTTGTACAGCGCCAGCTGTACTGCAACCGCGAACAGCTGACGGAGATTGTGTTTTCGCCGGTCCGTAAACCCGGCGAGCGCTGGACTGACCGTCTGCATTGGCTCCTGATGACGGACGGATTCGGGTTCCGGAGTCCGCTCTCCCGTGACGCAGGCGCCCGGGCGCTGGCGATCCTGGCCGCTTACACGGGGCAGGAGGTGGCGGACCATCTGGCCACGGTTATCGTCTGGAACGACGGCAGCGCGGGGATGCCGTCATGAACACAGGCAACGTCCATCTCATCGTCACCTGCACGCGCCGCAAAACCATAACAGCCGGTCAAACCATCTTTCCATATGAACACGACGCCGGAAATGCTTATGAAGTCTGGCTGGAAAGGCTGGCCAGGGCGCGGAACGACGGCGCTGCCATAACAGCCGGTGAACTGTATACGGGCCAGCACTGGAGCAGGGCTGCTGCGGCTGCAAAACGTACCGGCGCGGAGCTGTGGGTGATTTCAGCAGGTCTGGGGCTGCTGCACGTATCAGACCCGGTGGTCCCTTATGAGGCAACGTTCTCCTCGATGCCGTTCAGTCACAGCAGACTGTGGGAAAGCCTGACAGCTTGCCCGCCTGCTGAACGACGGTATGCTTCCCTGAGGACGCTGATGCAGGCGAGGCCTGACGATCGGTTTGTGGTGGCCGCCTCTCCGGTGTACCTGCGTGCCGTTGAAGCAGACCTGCTCGCGGGGAGGGACGCGTTACGTACGCCTGAACAGCTGCAGGTTGTCACCTCCAAAGGCTACCAGGGCGGCCTGAAGGACAGTGTCCGGTATACGAGCGCAGACATGATGAAAGAGCTGAATACCAACATGACCGGACTGAATGTCAGTTACGCCCTGCAGATCATTGGTAATGAAAAACTGAACAGCAGTACAGCAGGTGAGGTATATGCATGAGCCGGCAACTCAGTGCCATGCTCCTGTTCGTGGTGATCTTCCCGGCCAGCGCAGATATCAGCGGCCGGATCGTTCGAGTGCTGGACGGGGATACCGTTGAGGTTCTTGAAACGGGGAACCGCCTGACGCGCGTTCGTCTTGCCGGCATCGATGCGCCGGAAAAGAACCAGCCCTTTGGCCAGCGGTCCAAGCAGGAGCTCACATCAATGGTGGCGCAGCGTAACGTAACCATCACGGGTGAAGAAACGGATCGCTACGGGCGGCGGCTGGGCACCGTGTGGCTTGGCGCGACGGATGTGAATGCCGCGCAGATCCGCAAAGGGCTGGCCTGGGTATACCGGTACCACGGAAAACCGGCCCGGGCTGACTACGCTCAGCTGGAAGCCGAAGCCCGCCGGCAGGGTATCGGGCTCTGGTCAGTTCCGGGTCAGACAGAACCCTGGCGCTGGCGGAGCCATCATCAGGAGAGAGGTTCTGTCAGAGACGCTCCCTGATTCCGCACGTTGCCGACCGCCGGGGAAACCCGATGCCAGGTGAATGCCTCAGCAGGCACCGCCCCCTGTTTGGCTGTCCTGCCCGCCTCGTCACCACTGAGACTCTCGCGCAGCCAGTCCCGGGCGGCATCCGGCGTCAGCACCAGAGGACGACGATCGTGGATATCGAGAAGCCCTTTGTCCGCAGCTGCCGTGACAATAACAAACCCTTCCCCGTCATCCCTCAGCCCAAACGGCCGCGCACCAATGGCAGCCATGAACACGGGCTGACCGTCCCTGCGGTAAATAAAATACGGCTGTTTTTTGTTCCCCTGGCGCACCCACTCGTACCACCCGTCAGCAAACACAACGGCGCGTCCGCGTTCCCACAGCGGACGAAACATACGTCCCTCAGCTGCTGTTTCGGCACGGGCATTAATCAGGGGCGCTTTGTGCCACCACGGCGGGGAGTATCCCCACAGAACAGGATCGAGCTGCAGCTGGTCATTGCTTTCACTGAGCAACAGCACCCGGGTCCCCGGCGCCACGTTGTAGCGTCCGACAGGCTCCGGTACGGCAGAAAACCTGGCATCAACCTCACCGGCCAGATAAGCCAGATATTCAGCCCGGGTCTGAGACTGAGAAAAACGTCCACACATAAGCGTTTCCTGCCGTTAAATGGTAAGTATAGGAAAAATGGGAAGCATGGATTGTTTAACGGCAACGGCACAACGATCCGGACAGGGGGGCAAAAGCAGGAAGGTACGGGACGTCTAAATAGTGTATTCTTTTTATCAGGTTAAAGGAGACGTGAATGACAGTGAAAAACCAGGAACTTATCGCGGCAGGATTCACCAGTAAGGATATCGAGCGAATCAAACGTCACCAGGCGACGGGGGACTCGCAGGAAAAGGTTCTGAAGGATCTGGCCGGCTATTTCCTGTCGGTAGCCTGGATCACCGGCGGGATGGCCATCATCACCCTGCTCACCGCGTTCTTTGGCAGCGCCAGCCATATTATCTCCTGCGTGGTTGCCGTCGTCTTTCTGCTGATTGTGCTGCTTCTGGTGATGCCGGTCAGACTTGGCTATAAATCATGGAAGCTGATGAGATCACATATCAGCGATTCCGGTCATCACGGGTAAGGAGTTCCAGTACCACCTTTGCACTGACCCCCCATCCCAGAACCTTCATCGTCAGTTTGCCCGGAGACATGGTTTCCACCTTGCGGTAATAGTCTCCGGGAAGATAACGGAAAAGACGCCAGGCCTCAGCTTTCCCGGTCAGACCAAACACACCATAAACGCTGGCTGCAAGCGTGGTTGCATTAAAGATCCCCAGGCCGACATCGCGGCTGAAGCCCATAAACTCCGCTACGGACATGGCGCCGTCCGCAATGATCCCTTCTGAAGCAGGTTCATTCAGGAACTGACGGGCTGCCTCCCGTGATACTGTATTAAGGGCATCACCGACCAGAACGGCACCGGCAAGCATACCAGCAGGCGTCATCGTTGCGATCATCACACCGCCAAACACAGCCTGAACGCCGGCGAGAACGACCTTAATTCCGGATATGAAGTATCCGACAATTTTATTCTGCTCTGTTACATACTGAATTTCAGCGTAGATCCGGGCATAACCGGTTTTCAGCATGCGCGACTGTTCAAGCAGGAACTCATTCTCAGCCCTGAGGTTCTTCAGGCAGGCAATGCATTCTTCATCGCTCCTTGCTCTTCTCGCCGCGTCAAACTGTTGCATGACAACCTGTCTTATTTCATCCACGAATTTCAGACGGGTCAGTGAATCACTGAGGTGCATGGCCGCGACGGTATTTGCGGTATTCACAAGCTTACGGGCTTCCAGATTGATCATTGTATCAACCCACTGACGCCGGCTCTGCCCGGGAAAAAGCGCGATATCCATTACATATTCCTTATTTGTCGTCAGGACAAGAAGCCATTAGCCGGCCTGTCTCAAATATTGCAGCTGCGCGCCAGGACTTCACGTCTTCAGTTTTCTTACCGTCAACATACCAGTGGAGCCCGTCGGTATTTATTCGCTCAAAAAGAAAAGACATATCCCACACGTGTTCAGGGATTAACGTTCCTTCCCCCGCCAGAATACCGGCCGTGATGGAGTGATTACCTCCCCGAACAAAACCAATGCGCCAGGGCAGCCAGAGTTCAACATAATGATTAGTACGATCCTGCTGCCATACTCTTCCTTTTGCCGTACCAATCCGGGACACATTATCGATATAACGGGAAAGACTCCACGGCCAGGGAAGAACCATATCACTGGCCAGAGAAAGCGGGTAATCTTCTGGATTAACTTCTCCCGCCTTCATACGGCTATAGTCCTGAACCTCTGTGATGGCATTAAAGAAAAATGCCCCGGGTGTCAAATCCGGACGGGCATCGGTTCCTTCTTCTGCCACCGCGAGCAGGAAATCACTCTGCAAAGGGCGGACCATAGCGCGAATCAAATCCGGCAAAGCCTGGACCGGAAGCGAAGACGCAACCGACAGCAGATGTTCAAAGTTATTCTTGGCCGTGGTGAGCCTGCTGTACTTCCTGTTCCCTTTCCAGAACACAATTCTTCTCCCGGTATTCACTCAGCCAGCTATGCCAGTCGTCAGATCCGTATTCGATTTTGTCAATAATAGCCACTGCACTGGTATCAAATATCACGGTAGTTGTACCGTGAAGATAGCTGTCCGTAAATATACCTTCCCAGTCATAAACGCCCTGGATACCACAATTCAGGTACAGGCGGATCATTTCATCTGAATCCACATGCCTGTTACCCACATAAAACATACGCCCTTTGTAAGTGCTGTAATGAGGCTCACGCAGGGCATGCCAGTCCCGGCCTTTACTGAGTTGGCTACTGATGCTGACAGGAAGTCCATCTCTCAGACGTGCCGCGATATCGGGCTGCTCTGCGAGCGGCAGCCGGTGATTAGCGATAATCGCCCCGGAGTTCAGTTCACACCGGCAAACAAGTGGCTGTCCGGGATTTCTGTTTTTGAATAACGCATGATTACTGGCTCCTTTAAAATTATCCGTAAACCAGCAGGCATCGATGTTTCCGGACTCACCTGTTCCCTTGTAGGCCACATCAAACTTATCAAAACGCTGTCTGGTTCCGTGAAAAAGCTGCATTACTGGCACCTTCAGTCAGACCTTATTGAGTCGGAGGATCTAAGTAGCAGTATGCCGCCTGGCTACATGGAGGCGCCAGCGAATGTTAACTATGAAAATGAAGGCCAGTAGCGCAGTCGTCCGACAAAGCCGGTAACGCAGCTACCAGATTCTGGTGTGAGAATGCCGAGCAGCGCGCAGGCATTCAATAAATGCGCCGAAGGCGCATGAAGGCGCCCTCTGTCGCTGAATATTGCTCCTGCGTAAATGGCGCCGTAACCCGGCGAAGCCGGTTACATTATTGATAGGTCCCACCAATCCATCACTTCCCCCTGTTAAGCCATAACCCGCTTTCAGCGTTCACAGAATTTGATGTGCGCCGTCGGAGTGGTCACGACAAGGCGTAGCCGCAGTCGGGGCGTATCTCCGCGTTAGCGGGCCGTCAGGACCGCTTACGGGCGTGTTACACAGAACTTGGCAGCAGAATGCATTTAAGCGACTCAGATCCTAGTTACAACATCCATTATTAAAAGCGATGTCTTCCGGCCCTTCGGGCCGGGTGGCTGCGCTTTTCAGTGGTGGGTCTATATGTGGAGCTGAGGATACAGGAGATCGATGGTTGACCATTGGCACTTTGTAACGTACTGCACCCTGCCCGCCATTTTTGGCGGGTGCTACCTCCAGGCGCAGAGCGCCTGAACCGAACCGGCGCGGACATAGTCCGCTGCAAGGGCGGGCATTTTCAGGAGCCTGTCCACAGGTCAGGCGACGAACAGGTTATATATTTATATGAATGAAATAAAAGATATTTAAAAGAAGTACAGAGCAGGTTTTTAAAGGAAACCACGCACTTTGAAATCAGGTCGGCTGGCGCTCTGTAAGCATAACGGTTGTAACCTTATGGAAAGGTCCCTTGCAGTTATTTGTGGGTAACTAAATCTGGCGACCAGATGTGGACTCTCTGATGCAATTTCTGGCCATTCTGATGGCGAGATGGGGTGAATGTCAGGAAGGACGGCCGTCATTTCGTGCAGAAAACCGTCAGCCGGGAGCTGCAGACGTGCGAAACCCTCCGGCGCCAGCCGGATTTTTCACACAGGAAGGGTTATATGGGGACGGTGGCCAGCCGCGTGTAGTTGTTGCCACGCGACATCAGCATGCGCTCTTTCACGCGGCGCTCCAGCTCCCGCTTCATGGCATCAAGACCACCGGTGAATCGCCCGCTGGCGTATTCCCGCGTCAGCTGTTGCTTCACCAGGGTCACAATGTCCTTACGGGTTCTGTCCGAGTCACGACGTGCACGGGCGCGTTTTAGGCCATGCTGTTTACGTTCGGACTGATAGCTGCGGAACCGTTCGCGCACAAACCGCCAGGACTTCGCTATCAGCTCGTCCATCTCCAGCGGCTTCAGGTTCTGCTTTTTGCGCTGCTGATTTTCCCATTCAACGCGGCTGCGACGTGCAGCCACAACAGCCACGTCAGAGACGTCGAGCGCAGAGAACAGTGCCGGCGTGAAGGTGATATCGGTCGGGATGTTGCAGCCTATCTGCGGGTCATACTCGGTCTGGTAGGTAATCAGCCCCAGCTCCGCCATAAACTTCAGCGCCCGCGTGGCACGGGTGATGGACAGATTGCCGTTTTTTGACTCGGTGGCCAGACCGCACTCGATGGCCAGATTGGTGATGGAGCGCTGTACACGATTGGCCAGCGGGTCATGATGGAAACACATCCCCTGGAGCAGGGCATCGATGGCCCGGCGGCGCAACAGTGGCGGCATCCGGTGACGTTTACCCAGCGAGCGTAAGAACGCCACATGGATGGAAAAGTCAAAACGGGACGTGAAGCCTTCGGCTTTCGCCATCAGCTTACGACAGAACGGCAGTGTCTTTTTCCCCTCGCGCGGCGTGAATACCGGATTCGGGTTTTTGACCTGACGGTAAAGTGTAGTGGTTTCATATTTCTGCTTACTCACCACTTCCTGCGCTTATGTTGCACAGAAGGAGTAAGCACGGAATCTCTTGTCTTTTTTCGCGCACGGGTTATACTCCCATACAGAAGCAACAACTTCTGTATGTTTCAAAGCAACCCCGTTAATCTTCTCGTCCGGCCAAGGTGAAGAGATTCTCGGGGTTTTGTTTTATCTGGAGTTTGATATTTACTACCCCAGATCCTGCCAACTTATGGCTTGGCTACCAATCATACCTGAACTCAATCGTCGGGACTCTAACACTAAGATCCCAAACGATCAATTTAAAGAAATCCAAGAGCTAACCATTAACCATGTGCCTGAGAATCTTGGGATTCCAGAGCTTTTTTCATCTTCTCAAAAAGCTCTAGTGGCACACAGTAGAACACTGGTTTGTTGTAGCTCAAAATCGCCAGAGCCTCGCCAGCAGTCGATGTCACAAGTTTTTCTGGATTAGCCTTAAGCTCAGAAACACCTGCAACACGGTTACAAAGAATCGTTCGCGACATTGAGAGCCCTCACAACAAGATAGCTAACTAATGCGACTCAGTATAGAACCACAATTAGACTTTAGAAAGTCTTATTATCGTTGATCTTTAAACGATCTGTGATCTAAAACAAACTTAAAACCACCGTCTTGACTGAACGTTAGTTCCTGAGTAGCCTGTAATAGTTGGAATAGATGTCCAACCGGGCGTGGAAACCCGACTTTACGTGTACAAAAAACACGCGCTTGCGTGTTTTTTATTGCCTGTCGCCGTTTGTATCTCAATGGTGGCTCAGGTGGGGCAACCGTCAAGGTTGGCCGGGTACACGTAACCGGTATTTCCACCCCTGCCTGGGCTACCACCAGAAGCGTGGAAACTTCGAGGTAGCTTTCGATACTATCTACGTGGAGGCTGAAACGATGGCCACATTTGCTACCTGCCTAGCATTTTTCACATCAATCCAATCACCCAAAGCTGTTCCAGACGTGAACAGATCCACAAAACCTATTCTCAATGCAGGGCTTTACCCTTTCGTAAAAAGATTAAAGAAACTGCCTGTTCTACCGTCAACTCCTATTCACTTATGTTAAATAGGAGACAGGTATGTTACAAAATATTATGCAAAATCAAGCAGTTGAAATGGTACACAAACATTTTCAACCACTTTCGAGAAAGCAACTTGAAATCTGTCTCCTTCATACATTTGGAGTAGCCAAAAGTATTATTGCCAGTAATTATAATATTACTGTTGAGGCGGTTAAGCAGAATATAAAAAGAAGCGTGCAGAAACTCGAACTGGATAATAGTGATGCACTGAGGGTTGCTTTACTCTCTACAATATTTGTAATAATGCTCAATAAATAATCATCAAATGTACCCTAACGGGTACATTTTTTAAGATTCATCTCATTTTACTTTACAACAAATAAAAAAATTAAGATCATTAAACTGAGTTTTATAAGTTGATCCGGCCTAGTATAACTTTGAAACTCATGACAAGAGCATCCTGAGCCATGAAGGCGTTCGAACTACAGCATGCAAACTTAAGTGTTTGTTAGTAAGACTGTTTAGCCTTCATGGTTGAGTATGTTCGACCCCATTGAACTTGAATTATCCTTTCATGGATCAATTCTGCGCGAAGCGTTCAAAAAATGAATATTGAGACTGTATGTAACCAACAATGGTATCTTGCTCTCTATATTACCGGGGGCAAAAACCGCGAGAACTTATTCGACTGGCTACACGACAGGAGAATAACACCCTGGACACCTTTATCCTTAACGCAAATACGGCGTGCGGATGCCCCGCATGTTTTCAGAAAAAGGATCTCGGCCGTTTTCCCAGGATATTTCTTCCTTAAGGCAGATTTTGAATCACAGAAAATAGATATGATTCGGGCGCACTCTGCATTCTGCGACTTTGTAAAATTCGGCAGTAAAATTGCCCCTGTGAATACAAGGGTAGTCGAAGCGTTAATGAAGAAATACCCCGACCCGACTCATCACCCTGCGGCAAGAGCTGAACTCGAAGCGGCATCAGATATCTGGCTGACAAAAAGCCAATACAAACGCCTTACCCAGTTAGATAAAACGGATCATCCCATATCCCGGACTGCAATGCTGTTCGATATGATCACCCATGCTGATGCGTGGGGATTTTAAAATGTACTTAACCGAGCCTCTAAAGCTGGTCCAAACCAGTTTTACACCATCCCTTTAGTTTCCCCCGTTCACGGGGGCTTTTTTTCACCGTTTTCCGGCAATGACGTCTGGGCTGGCCCTGCCCAATGAACACCCTCTGTTCCTGTAGCCAGCCTGCTTTCAGGCTTCTTTCATTCTGGCGGAATGAAGGTACAGACGTCATTGCCAGAAACCGGAACCAGAGAGAGACAAACCATGCAGTCCACCCAGGAACAGGTCAGCCATCTCTTGTGGTGCATTCTCGTAGCCTTACGTACGGCAGTCGAAAACCATCACATAACCTCAGAGCGTGGCAAACGTAGATTCATCGCAGAATGGCTAAGCGGAGCACGAAGAATACCAACATTCAAAGGGATGGGTAGCGAGTTTATGACTATCCGGCAGTTGCTCGAAAACGAACGAAATCGTCCCATTGATGACGTCCTGACTGCGCTCTGGACCAACGCTGTTTCAACCGGGAACTGTGATCTGTTTCGTTTTCGGGCAGTTCTTAATTCACTTCTCGGCCTTGGCTGGAAGCACTGCCTTTGCCCCTGGCCTGAGCAGGTTGTAACTGAAATCATGGAACGCCAGCGAAATCGTAAGAACCACATCCTACAGTTCACCCGTATGGAAGAAGCATTTACCGCGACAGGCTCAATGACTTCCCCCGTCACGCTTCAACTCCTCCTGAAAAAAAATGAAGATGATGAGGTAGAAAAGTCTTTCTATCTCGATCGTTTCTCTGTTGTCCGTGGCCGCGATATCTCACTACCCAAAGCCACTCTTCGCACACTCTATATCGGACATCACACACTGCCGGAGTCAGCATGGGGTGCCCGTGAAGGCGTCCGCTACGGAGATGTATGGCGCCCTGACCTTCATTAATCTTTTTGCCGAGGCTTAATCATGAAAACGCATACATTGGGCGTGCTATGTTCCCTGCTGGCGTTATATGGCTGCAACGGAGCTACTACTTCAAACCAGGCTCATCACCGTAATGAAATCGGGCAGTATCAGAAAAACGAAACTGCATACATTCCTGTCAGAGCCAGTATTTACGAGCTTTCCACTCCCGTAACGCCTGAACTAAAGGAATTGCTTGAACAGCCAGGTGCAAAAATATCTTTAAGACCGGTCAGCGCTTCACTGGGAGACGAACTCACGGAACTGGTCGCTAAAGGGGACGTCAGGCTGCTCTACGATATGTCAGGAGTCACAACCAACAACAAGGCATTACTTTTCTCTGTTTCAAATTACTCCGCTCAACAACACGCAACGACAGGGGAGAAGAAGAAAGAAAATGTCGTGGATGATCTCTCATTAGTGATAACGCCGGCTCTTTCCGCAGACTCTGCATTAATGCAGATGACCGTAGAGCTTTCCCGGACCACTGGCAGCTCAAAAAATGAATATTCCCGTTACGCTATCAACTTCCGACAACTTCTCAGATTAAAAGGTGGACAGAAGCTCAGTGTTGCTCTTCCCCTCAATGACGAAACGAACCGCCTCATTATCATCTCTCAAAAAACATAACCGTCCCGACTCGTCACTTCCTGCTCCCTTTCATACCTGTATTTCACTAACAACTAACTCCGGAGTAAAAACATGAAACATATTACCCTTGCCGTATTGCCGCTTATCCTGAGCGCCTGCTCGTCCTCACAGCCCGATCAGCGTATTGACATTACTCACGGCAAACCAGCCTCTGTCCAAAAAGTGATTTCTCTCAGGATGGATGCGCCGCTCAGCCAACCTGTTACTTTCGACAACTCAGACAGCGTACGCTATGTAAATTCGGTCACTACGGAAGATGGGAAAATCGTCAGTAAGGAATACCGCACTCTCTCTTATGGAACCACGGTCAGGGCTGTCGTCAGCGATGCAGGGGATGACAAACAACTCGTTTCACTGGCGGTACGACACGCCTGCCATCCCGAATTATCAAAACTCCCAGCTGGCTCAGCCGAGGAAGGGATAGACCAGCCCTCGCAAAATTACATAACTCAACAGCAAAAAATTCTGATAGCGCGCGGAGACGATGTTCTGATCAGCGGTACCGGTTTTGACGCGAACTGTGCTTTTCCACGTATTACCGTTCACCCCACCGAATAACCCCCGGGGATCATCATGAATAAACTTGCCCTGCCCCTGTTAATACCGTCGCTGTTAAGCAGTTGCGCGGGATTTAATAACCGTAACATCGCTCCTGACACACCTGCGCTCGTGTTTGTCGACGGCCAGATCAGCGATAGTGCCGATATCATTACACAGACACAGCGGCGAATTGCGCCTCCGGCGGCCACTCCCGTTCCTGTACGCCAGCCGACATCTGTAGCGGTAACATCGCAGACCTCCCCGCTGCCGCAACCAACAATGATGGCCTCCTCCGCAAAACAAGCCAGCTCAGTGAGCCCCATCATGAATCCGGCGCTGCCGGCACTCACGTTTACAGGCACACCAGGTCCCGTTGCCGTTCTGTCATTATCACCGGTGCGTAACCTCACTTTCGAACAGTGGGTCAGGCGCATCATTCCGACTGGATGGACGCTGAACTATGAGAATGCCCTGCGACCTGTACTGAATACCCGTATCGTCTCGGTCGATACCAATGACCAGTGGACCAGGGTGCTCAACCGTCTGCTGACAGAGCAATCCATCCAGGGTCAGCTGGACTGGGATCGTCATACCGTCACATTGCAGCGAAAGGGGCAAACCGCTCAGATGACCGTCCCTGCACTGTCCACTGGAAACCTCCCTGCTCCGCCACAGGCGTCTGGCGCGCCGAGAAATCCGTTCAGCGGACCGGAGGTGACCCAACCCATACCGCCGGCAGCGGTTAAAACCAGCACATCCTCTGTAACAACAAAACCGGTGAAGGCACCAACAGCGGTAGTTAAAGCACAACCAGCCACCGGGGAACCAGTCGCACCTGTGGTTCAGGGTAAAACCTGGCTGGCGCCATCGGGAACGACTCTTCGGGAAATGTTGATGAAATGGGCGCAGGATACCCGCTGTGAATCAGGCGCATCATCGCACTGGACGGTTATCTGGCCAGTATCCGTGACGGATTATCGGCTTGACGCACCACTGACCTTCCGCGGCTCATTTGAAACCATGCTCGGTCAGATGTTCGACCTTTACCGCTCAGCACAGAAACCGCTTTATGCTGAAGCTTCCCGCATGCAGTGCGTGGTATCTGTCACAGACACTCCGGCAGGTCGGTGATGGGCTGGGTCATACTGGCAATCAGCATGATATTTTTTCTGATTGTCGGTGATATAGATTCGCAACAAAATCAGACCAGCCGGACTGCAATACAGACGCAGAGCGGCCAGCTTTATGCCTCCCAGATCCTGACTATCGCCAACCGCGTTAACGACTGGCGTTACAAAACTGGCCAAACGAACGGCACAGTTCCAGTTGACCAGCTGGGTCTTCCCTTTACTCCCGACGCCCGGATCCAGTACCGGTTACTTCAGAGTAGATTGTGGGTCTGGATGCCGGAACAAGCTGGACTCGTTGATGCCCTACGGGCACAGAGTCGAGGTTCGGCACTCATCGGCACCATGAGAAGCGGCCAGTTAATCTGGCTTTCCGGTCTGGCCACCGGGCTCACGGCTCCACAGGGCGTTCCTGAAGGCGCTGTGGTTTACCTCAACTAATCCGGATTTCCCCCATGAAGAAAACCCTTTTGCGACGCCTGCTGATGGCGTCCTGCTTTGCCATGCTCGCAGGTTGTACCTTCTCTGAAATCAACAAAATGCAGACTAAGGCACAATCTGACGCCACGGTAGCCCGCGCACAGGCACAGCTCCCGCGAACACAACATCAACAACCACTGACCTGGACGGAGCGTCAGTGGATTAATCCGAGTCCTATCCCGGTCGCCGTTCGTGAACGGAACCACCAGGCTCCGTCATGTAATATCACCCAGGCAAAAAATACAATTACGCTACAGGAACTGGCACAACGCATCACCGCGCTGTGTGGAACCCCCGTTATTTTTACTCCTGACGCCCTTGATATCAGCCAGAGCAGCGTCAGTACCGGCGTCACACGCCAGATGAGTGGCACACTACCACCACCTGATGACAGCGGTCGGACGCCACTGGCCAGTCTGGGGGTCGTAAATTCTTTGCCGACTGGAGGAACCAGCCAGCCCCTGAACCTTACCGGACTGATGTGGCAGGGAGACCTGGGCGGACTTCTGGATCTGATGGCCAGCCGTAGCGGTCTCTACTGGCGAATGGATAATGGAACTATCGTGTTCTATCTGATGGAAACCCGGACCTATTCACTGGCCATGCTGAACACTAAAACGTCCAGCACGTCGAGCGTCAGCTCAGGGACGACCAGCAGTATGGGAGCCACCAGTGGTACAGATAACTCCGCCTCCGGCGAATCCACAACCTCCCAGAGCACAACCACGGGGCAGGAATACGATTTGTATGCTGATCTGCGAAAAGCTGTGGAGTCGATGCTGACCCCGAACAAAGGTCGCTACTGGCTGTCCTCCTCCAGCTCCTCACTGATTGTGACGGACACGCCGTCAGTACAGGCCGCTGTGGCCCGTTATGTGAACGAGCAAAATCTCATCATGAACAGGCAGGTAGCCCTGAATGTTGAAGTCCTGAGCGTCGGTAATTCACGAAACGAAGATTTCCGGATTGACTGGAACCTGGTGTACAAGTCTCTGCACTCTGCTGGCGCCACGCTTAACAACGCGACAGGGGATCTCACTGGCGGTATTTCTGCCGGCGCGTCCATTCTTGATACCGCTACTGGTAATGCCGCGAAGTTTGCTGGCTCCAGCCTTCTGCTGAAAGCGTTGTCAGAACAGGGCGATGTCAGCGTCGTCACTTCTCAGTCCAGTACCGTGACTAACCTGACGCCCGTGCCTATTCAGATGGCAGATCAGACGGTCTATGTAGCGCAGTCGGCTACAACGACAACCACCGATGTCGGCGCCACTACAACGCTGACTCCTGGGATGATCACCACCGGTTTCAACATGACCCTGTTACCGTTGATTCAGGAAACAGGTAACGTTCAGCTACAGGTAAACTTCAACCTGTCAGATCCACCGACCATCCGTAACTTCACGTCAAAAGACGGGAACTCTTACATCGAGATGCCATATACCAAACTGCGCTCTCTGAGCCAGAAGGCAAATCTCCGGGCCGGGCAATCGCTGATCCTTACTGGTTTTGATCAGAACAATACCTCCGTCAATAAATCCGGCACCTTTACGCCAGGGAACCCGCTCCTGGGCGGAAGTCAGTCAGGTAAAAACGAACGGACCACCCTGGTCATCGTGATCACACCGACATTCCCGCAAAGTTCCGGAGGCTGAAATGAAGGATGAGGATTACCTGTTTACAATCCGGGATGGAAAATCCCGCAGCCGTTACTGGCTGGCGGGGATGGACTGGGCGCCAACGGAAAAACAGAAATTTCGGCTGCCGTCATTTCAACTAATAAAATCACGTTCCGGAAGAACAGACGGCGTTGGCGTCCACACCTCAACCGGACAATTCAATACACGGGAAAAAGGGCAATCAGTCGCAGGGAGTGGCAGATTGCCCGTCCGTTATCGACGTCACCAGCTCTTTTCGCTGGCACTCGCGTTCTGTGCCAGCACACGAAATGGATACGGCATTTATCGGCTGAGTAGTACCGACTTCGTGTTTCTGGCCAGTATTAATGGTGTGCCTGCCGTCACTGCCGATAAAACAGGGAGTGCGGACAAAATGCAGGAGCTGCTGACACTGTTCCTGAGCATGAACGAACCGCCCCCAGAAGGCTGGGACTGTCTGGCATCAGTGGAAACCCCCCTTGATGCTAACAGTCTCTTTGCCGGACTATCTGCACGCAGGCGACAGCAATGCCGTGTGCATGTAGATGGGCTCCAGAGACAGCGCTGGTTACTGGCTTGCGCGATACTGCTGCTCGGCTCAGGCGCCATTGCCTGGTGGCAGACGACCACACCACCGGAGGAACCGGTACTCACCGCTGAAGAAATACAGGCCAGGGCGCGCGCAATGTTCGCCAGTCAGGCAAAACCTAAGGTTTTGCCTCATCCCTGGGCACGCGAGGTAACAGCCCAGGCTCTGATCGAGGATTGTCAGAGAAAGACCGATCCGGCGCTACATGTTCTGGGGAGCTGGAAACTGGCATCCGGGACCTGCTCTCCTGACGGGATAACCCTTTTGTACCAGATTATGCCCGGTGGCACAGTTGAAGGGTTTCTCGCTCGCAGTCAGGAGGTCTTCGGTGTCACGCCATTATTCAATCTCAAGGAGGGGGGGCGGGAAGCCCGAATTTCATTACCGCCCCCGGACAGACCACTCAGAGATGAAGCAGTGCCTGACAGTTCATTGCAGCTCATCCGCATCCTCTCCTGGTTCCAGCGTCAGCAAATCACACTCAACATCACCGATGTAGCCATGCCTCCAGTCCTGCCGGGGTCGAACGGAGAACCGCCTCCTGTGCAGGACTGGCAGGAATACGCGTTTAGTTTTTCCGCGCCCCTCCCCGCCATCATCTTATTCGACGGTCTGGATGAAACTGGTATCCGACTTACCCGTTTAACATTCGAGCTGAACGGAAGTGCGTTCAGCTATACCACTGAAGGTAAAATTTATGCGTCAGCAAAGTAAATTTCTTCGGCAGGCGACACTCTGGCTCCTGCTGTCAATATTCGGGCCTTTACCCGTTCAGGCCTCTCAGTCAACGAACCAACAGGTATCACAGCCAGCAGGGAATCTGACACCCGGTGTGACAAAAGGGCAGCTTGAACAGTTGCATATACGAAACGTTATTCTTCAGGCAGAAGTTCAGGGGGCGCAACTGCAGCGCCAGCTTGAGGAAAATCAATCCAGCGCCAGCACTCCTGCCACCGCTCTTCCCGGTGCCTCCTTCGGCGATACTTCACTGCCCGGTCAGCCTGCACGCCCGGTTACCATGAATAATCGCCCTGTCGTTCTTGAGATTAACGGCCGCGATAAAAACCTCCGCGCCACACTGCAACTCCAATCAGGACAGTCATTGGTTGTATCGCCGGGAAGCCGTATTCCAGGGATGGAGAGCACAGTCAAGAGCATTACGCTAGCCGGCGTCACACTCAGCGATGGCACACTGCTTGCCTTTGGGGACTAACCATGAGCGCTATTACTGCAGAATCTCTTCTGCTGTTTGATGACGGTGACAGGAAAGAAATCCTCATCGATACCAACCAGCGAGGCGTCCCAAGTGTACAGGCCGCGCTGATGGACTTAATGAACAAACACCCGGGGATCAAACATCGGTTTGTCACTCTCTCAGACTTACGAGAGGCACGGAAAAAGCAGGAAGCTCAACCGCAGGCCAGCGCCAAGACAGGATTAACTCTGGCAGACCTGGATGGAGACAGCAGCCAAAGTGAGCAACGGATCCTGAACTATTTTTCAGTGGCCAAAAAGCTCGGTTCCTCAGATATTCACTTTCTGATTTCTGATTCGCTCTTCCAGGTCAAAATGCGTGTCCACGGCTATTTACATGTGGTGGATGAACGTCGGCGGGAGGAAGGAATGTCCCTCTGTGCCACCTGTATTCTCTCGATGTCGGATGTGTCAGAAACCAGCTTCTACCCACACCGGGAACAGGATGCACGACTCTCCCCGGCCATGATGCGTAAAATAGGACTGTTTGGTGCCCGCTACAGTCACCGTCCAACTGGCGATGGGCTGATTGCGGTTATGCGACTTATTCCGGATGACGGTAACAACGTACCTGACTTCCTGCAACTGGGTTATCTACCCGAACAAATCAAGCTGCTTAAACGCATGATTGACCGACCTGAAGGGAAGATCATCCTCTCGGGACCAACTGGTTCCGGTAAATCCACCACACTCCGTACCGCCTGCCGTGTATATCTGGATACCAACCCCGGGCAACACCTTCTGACCATCGAAGACCCACTTGAGGGGCAGGTCGTGGGAGCAGTTCAGACACCGATCATCTGCGACAAATCAGATGAGGAAGCAGTACGTATCGCCTGGGGAAAAGCTATCTCGTCAGCGCTGCGACTGGATCCGGACGCCATTATGGAGGGTGAAATGCGTGATCTTGTCTCGATGCTGGCCACCATTTATGCAGCCCAGACCGGGCACCTGGTGATGACCACCCTGCACACAAACTCAGCACTTGGCATCCCGGAGCGTATGGTTACGCTCGGTGTTAACGAAAATCTGTTGTGTGATGCCCAACTTTTAATCGGGCTAATCAGTCAGCGTCTGGTACCCACGCTATGTCCGGAATGTCGTATATCCTGGCAGGATAAGGTCAACACCTTAAGTGAGGAGGAAAAGAACTGGCTGGAGAAATACTGCAATATTGAAGGCGTCTGTTCAACCGACAGGCTCTATTTCCATAACCCGGCCGGGTGTGAAGCCTGCACACAGGTGGTGGAGATCAACGGCCAGGTGCGTGGCAAAGTCGGTCAGGGTATCAGGGGACGTACTGTCATTGCCGAGGTTATTGAGACCAATAACCGTCTTTTTAAACTGCTGAAAACTGACGGCAAGGTCGCAGCTCGCCAGTTCTGGATAAACAACATGCAGGGGATCAGCCGTGTCCGGCACGTCCTTCATAAAATCAACGACGGACTGGTCGACCCGCTGATGGCCAACCGGATCATTCCACTCGATGAAGATGAACGTCTGGAGGTGGATGATGCGTGAAATGCATTTCCTGAAACGACTCCGCTATACCCTGGTTCGTAAAACGTTCAGCGGACAGTACCGAGTTCAGTTCTATGAAGCGCTGCGGTTTCTGATTGAAAACCGACAGAAACTAAAGCCTTCTCTGGAGAAAATGCGCAATGCCTGGACGAACTTCGGACAGAAGTGGCATCCCTACGTTGAGCTGACGGACGACTGCATTGATGCGTTAAGGGAAAACAGCGGGGATAAAACGCTTGAGCGTACACTCACCCGATGGCTACCTGCCGCAGAAGCTTCCGTTATAAGCGCCGGCATACGCAGTGAGTCACTTCCACGCTCACTAAGATACGCCTGTGCCCTGACACACGCGGGTAAGCGTATTCGTGCAGCTGTATGGCAGATGGCCATCTATCCGATTGGCTTTGCCATCATGTTGTCCAGTTCCATCTATGTACTGAATACCGAGCTACTTGCCACGCTGACAGAAATCAGCCCGCCAGAGAGCTGGACCGGGGCACTAGGGTTTCTTTACGGGATCTCAGTGTTTTTCGGTGAGTATGGTGTGATAACCGGCGTCGTGGCCACCGCGTTAATTATCTGGACGGTCTGGTCCCTCCCGCGCTGGCATCGCCCTGACAGGCTTCGTCGTGTATTCGACGGGCTGATGCCATGGTCGGTTTATAAGGATATTCAGGGCGCGACCTTCCTGTTGAACATTGGTGCACTGCTACAGTCCGGCGTAAGAACCAAAGACGCGCTGGAGATCCTGCAGGAAACTGCATCCCCCTGGCTTGCAGTCCGAATCGACGCAATTACCGAACACGTACGTGAAGGTAAACATTTCGGACTGGCCCTGAAGGACTGCGGTTACGATTTCCCGTCGCAGGAAGCGGCCAACTTCCTCTCCCTTCTCCAGGGGGATGGAGACGATGAAATCATCATCAACTACGGTCAGCGCTGGCTTGAGCAAACCCTGGAGCGCGTAGCAAAACGTGCTGTCGTTGTCCGCGGATTCATGTTCCTGTCAATGATCATGATGCTTCTGCTTCTGGTCTTTGTCGTTATGGATATCAATGCCCTTAGCAACTCGTCGGGCTCTTTTTAAATGAGGAAAAACCATGCAATTTAATTCTGAACAAACTTCTCAGCTATACAAACCAACCAAGACGGTTACGCACCCCCGCGGCTGGGGCTACCTGGAGCAGGGCAGTCTTGCTCTAATCGTGCTGGCCGTCATCGGGTTCGTGCTTGCGGGATACTTCGCCCTCAAAAATAACGTCAACGTAGGTAAGGAGTCGTCGAACATTCAGTCGCTCATCACAAGCACCCAAAACATGATGAAAGGAGGAGATGGATACACATTCACTTCCGGTGCCAAAATGATGGGCTCGCTTATCCAGATGAAACTTCAGCCTAAAAGTATGACTGTACGTGGTACCCCCTCTTCCGGGACTGCCACGCTTTATAATGGATGGGGTGGAGCCGTGACACTGTCACCTGTCACAGTCTCCGGGTTCTCAAATGGGTTCTCTTTGACCTACGAAATGGTTCCTCAGGGTGCCTGCGTCTCGCTAGTCACACAACTCAGTCGCGCCAAAATTGCTGATGCGATCACCGTCAACTCCACGGCGCACAGTGATGGGGTCGTGACAACTGAAGAAGCCAGCGCGCAATGCACAGCTGACAATGGCAGCACAGGTACCAACAAGCTGATCTTCACGATGAACAGCTAAGGAGACAACATGCGGAGAGAACGCATTCTCTCCTGCCACCTGTTAATGACGCTGCTCATTCTGTCCTTTTCCTCCGGCCCATTGATGGCCAGCACGAACTCCCCGCCTGCGACTTTTGATGCCTGCTTTAACAATGCCGGTGCCCGATACCAGATCGAGCCACTGCTGCTTAAGGCTGTGGCCAAAGGGGAGTCCTCGTTCCGTCCATGGGTCACAAACACCAACCGGGATAAAAAGGGTAATCCGGTCAGCACGGACTATGGGTTGATGCAGATTAACTCAATCCATGTGCCGAAGCTCGTCCGGATGGGTGTCATCCAGGGGGCAGAAGACCTGCTGAAGCGCCCCTGTCTGAACATTCAGATAGGGGCGTGGATCCTGGCCAGCCACTTTCAGGTATGTGGTGTGACCTGGAATTGCCTCGGGTCTTACAACGCTGGATTCCGTAAGGATCGGCACGAAACTCGTGAGCAATATGCCAACCGTATCTGGGGGTTCTATCTGGAGCTGAAAGGTCTTCGAGTCTGTCGACAGGTGAAAGGAAAGCGAATATGCGAACCATCATAGTTACGAGTCTGACGACAGCATGGAGTCTGCCGTTACTACTGGGGTTCGCACTCATTGGCAGAGGCCTGATGTGCCGCGTGCTCGAATTTCTGGAGGAGCACCCGATGAACGTTAAGGAACAGAAAACAACCTTGACGGCAGGGATTTGGCTCTTCGCTACTTTCAGTATGATCGCCGCCCTTGCACCGGTTCCTGTTGCTGATCGGGCAGCTGCCATAGTGATGATGGCCTTCCTTCTTCAGGCCGGGAGCACAGACGCAGTCAGTGGATATCTGCCACGAACCTTCACAGTACGGCTTTTACTTGGAGGATTGCTCTGGGGAGCAGCATCAGACGTTTCAGTTGAAGGTATATCTACACAACTGGCGGAGATCGCAGCAACAGTCAGTCTGATGGCGCTACTGAGTGTCCTGGTAAATCGGGGCACTCAGCGTCTGGGTCAGGGGGATTTATGGCTGATAACTGGCCTGACTGCCTGGATGGGGGGGAAAGATGCTGCACTGGTCACTCTGTTTGGAGCAGCAGCCTTTGTTCTCTGGCTGCTAACCTGGCATGTATCGGGGAAAAAAGAGGGACCGCTGGGACCCTGGCTTTGTCTTAGCGGGAGTATTTTCCAGCTCACTCTTCTGTATCAACCTGTATGGATATCGATTCTATGAAAAAGCATGATCGTGGCTGGGCAAATCTTGATGTCGCTCTGTCGCTCCTGGTTGTGATGGCAATGGCCGTCTTTGGACTCACTAAATACAAGGACTGGCAACAGGAGAAAAACTGGCAGGTTGAAGCAGCCCATATCAGTACCTACGCAGCAGCTGCGCGTGGCTACGTCGGGCGAAACTATGCCACACTGTTAAGTGCAACCAGCACTACTGCGCCGACAGTGATCACCACAGCCATGCTTAAAAATACCGGTTTTCTGCCGTCCGGTTTTACCGAAACAAACAGCCAGGGTCAGCGTATGAACACGTACCTGGTCAGAAACGGGCAGAACACGGAATTGTTGCAGGGAATGGTGGTATCAAGCGGTGGCAGTGTATATCCGGCCAAAGCATTGAGGCTGATATCGCGGGATATCAAAACCGGATTCGGAGGATACATCGATGACGGTAAAACTGCCACTGGTGCCTTGCGGACGTGGAAAATCCCGCTGAGTAGCTACGGAGCTACTTCAGGAAACGGGCATATCGTCGTGCTTCTCTCAACAGATGAGTTATCTGGTGCACAGGAGGATAACGACAGGTTGTACCGTTTTCAGGTTAATGGCCGCCCCGACCTGAATAAGATGCACACAGCCATCGATATGGGTGGAAATAACCTGAACAGCGTTGGCACCGTTAATGGTCAGACAGGAGCATTTAGTGGAAACGTAAGTGGTTCAAACGGAATATTCACCAGTAACGTCAGCGGAGCGAACGGTAATTTCACCCAAAATATTACAGCGGGAGCACAAGTAAAAGGAGCTACGGTACGTGCCGAAAGCGACATCAGCGCCGGACGAAATATTACGGCAACAAACGAGGTATCTGGTGCCACAGTCAAAGCGTCAGGCAACCTTTCGGCTGGCGGTGTTTTGCAGCTGGGTCAGGTCAACGTTGCAGGCATGGCCTGTTACCCTAACGGCCTGATAAGCCGTGATGCCAATGGCGGCGTACTTTCCTGTCAATCCGGTGC
>NZ_JBMKIG010000013.1:0-111665 GCF_049238005.1 Enterobacter cloacae complex sp. IR5459 | reverse complement strand
GCTTCCTGTTACCGTTCGACTTGCATGTGTTAGGCCTGCCGCCAGCGTTCAATCTGAGCCATGATCAAACTCTTCAATTTAAAAGTTTGATGCTCTTGAATTAAACTTCGTAATGAATTACGTGTTCACTCAGAGACTTGGCATTCATTTTTCGTCCGAGGACGTTAAGAATCCATGTCACTTTGAGTGCCCACACAGATTGTCTGATAAATTGTTAAAGAGCAGTTGCAACGCGGCTTTCAGCACATCGTTGCGAGGTCCCGTATATTACGTTTTCCTCATTCAGAGTCAAGCAATTATTTTCACTTTTCTCTGTTGGCGTTCATCTCTGAACCCCGCTGCCCCGGCGGCTTGCAAGCCGTTGTTCCGTGTCAGTGGAGGCGCATTATAGGGAGTTCTCAGACGTTGACAACCCCTCTTTGAAAAAAAACATTCAACCGTCTCTTTTTTGCTCAAAACCGTGCTACAGCGCCAGTTTTTCGAGCGTTTCGAAGCCGTAACGCTGTAAAACGGGTAAAAGTTGTTCAGTTTCTTTTGTTATCGCCATACAGAAAGCGATGTTCGCTTCCGCTGATTTCGCATCCGGCGCCTCGTGTTCCAGCAGCCAGGCCGTCCGACGCGCAATCGCCGTACCGGAATCCACCAGCCGGGTTCCTTCAGGCAGGACCTTTAATAGCTCTTCCTGTAACAGCGGGAAATGGGTACATCCAAGAACAACCGTATCCGGGGGTTCCTGCATCCGCAGCCATGGACGCAGAATGCGGCGCAGCTCTTCAAGCGAGACCGTCTCGCCGTGCAGCTTCGCTTCCGCCATTTCCACCAGCTCCGCGGAACCGAGCATGGCGATCTGGCATTCATTGGCAAAGCGCTCAATAAGCTCGCGCGTATAAGGACGTTTTACCGTACCACGCGTCGCCAGCAAACCCACGATGCCGTTCGCCGTCAGACGCGCAGCAGGTTTAATTGCCGGCACAACGCCCACAACCGGGAACGGGAATTTTTCGCGCAGGGCAGGAAGAGAGACCGTGCTTGCCGTATTACAGGCAATGACCGCCAGCGCCAGAGGATAACGCTTTTGTACCGCGGTGACGATTTCAACCACACGCTCAACAATAAAGTCTTCACTCTTTTCCCCATACGGGAACGCGACGTTATCGAAGGCGTAGATGTAATGGAGATCCGGCAGGAGCTGCCGAATCTCATCATAGACCGAAAGCCCACCGACGCCGGAATCAAACACCAGCACGGTGGGACGCGGATCAGAAGGTGTAGCTGCCAGACAAGGTGTATTCCCGTCCTGCAGTTTGGTAGCCATAAACTGTCTCGTAATCTTTATCGAACAGGTTGGCTATTTTACCACGAACTGTGAGATGAGAGGTGACGGGATATGAAACCGCGACGTCCCACAGGCTGACGCCGCCCATTTTCACGCGTTCTGTTGCATAGGTATTCGGATCAACGGCAACGTCATAGCGAGTGCCCAGATAACGGTACGCCAGATTCCAGTCGAGATCCCACACCTGCCAGTCAAGCTGATACTTAACCTGCTGCTTTGAGCGACGTGCCAGGACTTCGTTGGTTTTCGCATTGCGCGGGTCAACGTAGTCATAGGAAATTTGGTGCCCTACCGGTCCGGTATCGAACTGCGCCGTCACCTCAATCCCTTTGATGCGAGCCTCATCCACGTTGTAATAACGGTAGGTCCGCGGGTCGCTGTTAATCAGGTTATCAATATCATTACGATAACCCGTCACGCGCCAGTTTACCGGCCCCGTCAGGCCTTCAAAACCACCTTCCCACTGCTTACTCTCTTCTGGCTTCAGGTCCGGATTGCCGTAATCCTTACTGTGGATCTGGCTCATGGTCGGCGCTTTATACGCTGTGCCGTAAGAACCGATGATGCGATACCCGTCGATGAACTCCCATGCGGCGCTGGTCTGCCAGGTGGCATGATTGCCAAAGTTAGAGTTATCGTCATTACGCGCCGCCGCTTCCAGCGTCACGCTGTTGAACTGCTGCATCGCCGAAAGGAACACGCCGGTATTACGTTGTTCGTAACCTTTTTCCAGATAGCCCGTACCCGCCTGGGTTTTCTGCTTCTGCCAGTCCAGACCCGCGCCGATATTGCCGTGCCCCACTTCAACCGTATTCAGCCACTGGGTGGTGTACTGCTTCACGTCATCCATGGTTGCGGAGTCAGCGTAGCGGCCTTTTTTCGGATCATAGTTCTGATCTTTGCTACGGCCATACCCTGCCACCAGCTGTGACTGGAAAATACCCTGGTTATAGCGCAACCCGGTGTCCCAGTTCTGGCTGTAAACCTGACGCGTGTCCGGCCGCCCATCAATGCCGGTCGCGCCATAGTGATCGTAACCGTCATACGCGGAGCGGTTATCGTAGCCAAAGCCACGGACGAATCCGCTGACGCTGTCGGTAAACTGCTGCTCCACCGAGCCAAACAGCGATTTACTCATAAAACCATCGCGGTCTGGCTGGCGCGGGGCATCTTTTGCGGCAATATCAAAACCACGGGTATAGGTATAATCACCGGCCATGGTGATTTTGGTTTTATCGAACACCTGCTGGAAGGCACCGTTATAGTTTTGATACCCCTTTGAACCGACACCCGCAGAAATTTCCGCACCCGGCTTGTCGCGCCCGGTAATGATGTTAATCACACCGCCAATCGCGTCGGAGCCATACAGCGCCGAACGTGGGCCGCGAATGTACTCAATACGCTGAATCAGCGACGTCGGAATTTGGCTTAAATCGGGAACGTTGCTGATCCCGGCATTATTCAGAGGGATACCATCAATCAGTACCAGAACATGGCGGGATTCCGTACCGCGAATAAACGTTGAAGAGGTCGACCCCATCCCGCCGCTTTGTGCGATGTCCACACCCGGCAGGCGTGACATGATTTCCACAACACTCGTTGCCTGCCAGCGTTCAATATCCTCACGCGTCACGACGGAGGTCGGAGCCAGAACGGTTTTTGCTGGTTGTTCGAAACGGTTTGCTGTCACCACCAACGAGTCGGCACTTTCCTGCGCCCAGCCCGAAAATGCCGTGACGGAAAACACCGTCAACAGCGATACTTTTTTAATCATTGTTAAAGCATCCACAATATAAGAAGGATGCCGCAGGCCTCACCGATAGCACGCGATGATGAAACCAAATGCGACGTGATCCCGGCAGGTCTTCGGGCTGGGTGGCGTTATACGGATGAAGACTTCCCATTTTCACAGTGTCTGCAACTCTCATCCCGCCAGTCTTTACCGCTGCGCGTCAGCTCCAGATTTGCACTGGATTCCCTTTTCACTCTCAGGAGACCGGAAACAGAATGCTACAATTAGACACGTATAGATGTCCAGATAGCTATTAGCCATTAAATCTGGACATCCACTGCACAATCCCTACAATCCCCGCGTAATTCTTTATCACTCAGGACGCATCATGACCCCCGAACACCTCCCGACAGAACAGTACGACGCACAGCTGGCAGAAAAAGTTGTCCGCCTGCAAAGTATGATGACGCCTTTCAACGCGCCCGTTCCCGAGGTGTTTCGTTCTCCGGTCAGCCACTACCGTATGCGCGCTGAGTTCCGCATCTGGCACGATGGCGATGACCTGTACCACATCATTTTCGATCAGCAGACGAAATCCCGTATTCGCGTAGACAGTTTTCCGGCGGCGAGTGAGCTTATCAACCAGCTGATGACGCTGATGATCGACGGTGTGCGCAACAATACGGTACTGCGCAACAAGCTGTTCCAGATTGACTACCTGACCACCCAAAGCAATCAGGCCATTGTTTCTCTGCTCTATCACAAAGCACTGACTGACGAGTGGCGCGAGCAGGCAGAAGCCCTGCGCGATGCGCTGCGCGCGCAGAATATCAACGTGCACCTGATTGGCCGCGCGACCAAAACCAAAATCATGCTGGACCAGGATTACATCGACGAGCGTCTGCCGGTGGCAGGAAAAGAGATGGTTTACCGTCAGGTGGAGAACAGCTTCACCCAGCCGAATGCCGCCATGAACGTGCAGATGCTGGAGTGGGCGTTGAAGGCGACGGAAGGGTCTAAGGGCGATCTGCTGGAACTCTACTGCGGTAACGGCAACTTCTCGCTGGCGCTGGCGCGTAACTTCGAACGCGTGCTGGCGACGGAAATCGCCAAACCGTCGGTGGCAGCCGCGCAGTACAACATCGCCGCTAACCATATTGATAACGTACAAATTATTCGTATGGCGGCAGAAGAGTTTACCCAGGCGATGAACGGCGTACGCGAGTTTAACCGCCTGCAAGGGATTGATTTGAAGAGCTACCAGTGTGAGACAATTTTTGTCGATCCGCCGCGCAGTGGCCTGGACAGCGAAACCGAGAAGATGGTGCAGGCGTACCCGCGTATTTTGTACATCTCCTGTAACCCGGAGACGCTGTGCAAGAATCTGGAAACATTGAGCCAGACGCACAAGGTTGAACGTCTGGCGCTGTTCGATCAGTTCCCGTATACGCACCATATGGAGTGCGGCGTACTGCTTACTGCACGATAATCTTTAGGCCGGATAAGCGTAGCGCCATCCGGCATTTTTTGGCAGGTGGCGCTTCGCTTACCTGCCCTACAACGACTACAAAACCCTTCTCTACTCCGGCAACTCGCTCTTGCGGCTACGCATGCGAGAGCCAATCCAGAACACCAGCGCCACAGACAGTACCGCAGGCAGGAAGTTAGAGCCAATATCCGGATACTCCGCGCGCACCACCGTGCTATAAAGCAATACACCCAGAATAAAACAGGCTGCGGCCAGTCCCGGTAACCCAACTGGCATCGTGCGGTTCAGATAACGTTGATGCAGGCAGTACACCGTCAGCACCAGCGCGATAATCGGGAAAATCGAGAACGGTACAATTGAGCTGAAAACCGCCGCAAACGTACCATTAATGGATAAGCCAGCGATCAATGCCAGCAACAGCGTTCCTTTATCCTGACCTGACTGTTTCATTACTCACCTTCACTCATCGTTTTGATGTGCCAACTTCTCTTGTTCACGGCGATACCAGTAGTACGCGCCTTTAGAAATCATCCGCAGCTGCAATACCAGTCGCTCTTCGAGTTGCTTACGTTGTTCAATGCTGACATCCAGCGCTTCAGCACCCGCGCTGAACACAATCGTCACCATCGCCTCAGCCTGTGCTTCAGTAAACGCACGCGGCATATGGTTTTCGAGTTCAAGATAGTCGGCAAGTTCCGCGATGAAATGCTGAATTTCACGCGCGACGGCGGCACGAAACGCGGCTGACGTTCCGGAACGCTCACGCAACAGCAGGCGAAACGCGTTAGGGTTATTGCCGATAAATTCCATAAATGTCGACACGGAAGTGCGGATCACGCTGCCGCCCTTGGCGATACGCTGACGCGCCTGACGCATAAGCTGGCGCAGCATCAAACCGCTCTCGTCGACCATGGTCAGGCCCAGTTCATCCACATCACGGAAATGACGATAGAAGGACGTTGGCGCAATCCCGGCCTCGCGCGCCACTTCACGCAGGCTCAAACTGGCAAAACTCCGCTCAGCACTCAGTTGACTGAATGCGGCTTCCACCAGCGAACGCCGGGTTTTCTCTTTTTGTTGTGCTCTTACGCCCATCACGATAGTTGAATCCTTCCAAAGGCCCGTTGGCACTATACCAGAGAATAAAATTAATCTGTTTACCTGACTTTGTGAATGATTGTTTACGCGCGGTTTGTGCTCCACTGCCCGAAAAAAGCACAACGATAATTGGGTTACCCTGGCAATGATGTTATGATTCTGTTGCTTTTATGTATAAGAACAGGTAAGCCTTGCCATGCCACATTCCTACGATTACGACGCAATAGTTATTGGTTCCGGCCCCGGCGGCGAAGGTGCTGCTATGGGTCTGGTAAAACAGGGAGCCAGAGTAGCGGTTATTGAGCGCTACCATAATGTCGGCGGCGGTTGCACCCACTGGGGCACCATCCCTTCGAAAGCCCTCCGCCACGCCGTTAGCCGCATTATCGAATTTAACCAGAACCCTCTTTACAGCGACCACTCCCGACTTCTTCGCTCCTCCTTTGCCGATATCCTGAATCACGCAGACACGGTCATTAACCAGCAGACGCGCATGCGTCAGGGTTTCTATGAGCGCAACCACTGTGAAATTCTGCAAGGGAACGCGCATTTTGTGGATGAACACACCCTGGCGCTGGAGTGCCACGACGGTTCGGTTGAGACGCTCACCGCTGAAAAATTTGTGATCGCCTGCGGCTCCCGTCCTTACCATCCGGCAGACGTGGATTTCTCGCACCCGCGCATTTACGACAGCGACTCCATCCTCAGCCTGCACCACGAGCCACGCCATGTGATCATTTATGGTGCGGGGGTGATTGGCTGTGAATATGCGTCGATCTTCCGCGGAATGGAGGTCAAAGTTGATTTGATCAACACCCGCGACCGGCTGCTGGCGTTCCTCGATCAGGAGATGTCAGATTCCCTCTCCTACCACTTCTGGAACAGTGGCGTGGTGATTCGCCACAACGAAGAGTACGAGAAAATCGAAGGCTGCGATGACGGTGTGATCATGCACCTGAAATCCGGTAAGAAGCTGAAAGCCGACTGCCTGCTGTATGCCAACGGCCGTACCGGCAACACGGATTCATTGCAGCTGGAGAATATCGGGCTTGAAACCGACAGCCGCGGTCAGCTCAAGGTCAACAGCATGTACCAGACTGCGCTGCCGCACGTTTACGCGGTGGGCGACGTGATTGGTTACCCAAGCCTGGCCTCCGCCGCTTACGATCAGGGCCGCATCGCCGCACAGGCGCTGGTGAAAGGTGAAGCGACGGCGCATCTGATTGAAGATATCCCGACAGGGATCTACACCATTCCGGAAATCAGTTCTGTCGGCAAAACCGAGCAGCAGCTTACGGCCATGAAGGTGCCTTACGAGGTGGGTCGTGCCCAGTTTAAACATCTGGCGCGGGCGCAAATCGTGGGAATGAGCGTGGGTACACTGAAGATCCTGTTCCATCGCGAGACGAAAGAGATCCTCGGTATTCACTGCTTCGGTGAACGCGCGGCGGAAATCATTCATATCGGCCAGGCGATCATGGAGCAAAAAGGTGGTGGCAACACCATTGAGTACTTCGTTAACACCACCTTTAACTACCCGACCATGGCGGAAGCTTATCGGGTCGCTGCGCTGAACGGCTTAAACCGCCTGTTTTAACGCGCTGTCAAAATGGCCATCCATCGCACCGCGGATGGCCTCTGCCAGCTGCTCATAGCGGCTGCGCAGCGGTGACCCCGGACGATAAACCAGACCAATGGTGCGACGCGGCTCCGGCTTAATACACGGCAGATAGACCACGCCATCACGTTTACGCTCGTGCGGCACCGCCAGCGCCGGCAACAGCGTAATACCGCTTCCCGCCGCCACCATATTACGCAGCGTTTCCAGGCTGGTTGCGCGGAAATGGGTATCTTCATCGGCACCCGCTTCGAAGCAGAAGCCCATCGCCTGATCGCGCAGACAGTGGCCGTCTTCCAGCATCAGCAGTTTTTCACCGGCCAGATCGGCCATCGGTACGCGATCGCGGTTCGCCCACGGGTGATCTTCATAGATCGCCAGCATCATCGGCTCATCGAACAGCGGTACTTCAATAAACGCTTCACTCTCTTTAACGAGCGCCAGAATCGCACAGTCGAGCTTACCGCTGTCTAACTGCGCCAGCAGCTGATGGGTTTGCGCTTCATGCAGGTACATTTCGAGTTTCGGGAACGTCTGGTGCAGCATCGGAATGATGTGCGGCAACAGGTACGGGCCAACGGTTGGGATCAGGCCAATATGCAGCGGGCCGGACATCGCTTCCCCCTGCTGGCTTGCCATTTCCTTGAGCACTTTGACCTCGCGCAGTACGGTGCGCGCCTGATCCACCAGCAGCAGACCTGCCTGCGTGAACAGTACTTTACGACTGGTGCGCTCCAGCAGCATCACGCCCAGCTCATCTTCCAGCTTGCGGATCTGACCGCTCAGCGTTGGCTGGCTGACATGGCAGGAGTCTGCCGCGCGGCGAAAATGGCGATGCTCAGCTAACGCTACCAGGTATTCAAGATCACGAATATTCATTATTCATCCTCCGTCGCCACGATAGTTCATGGCGATAGATAGCATAGCAACGAACGATTATCCCTATCAAGCATTCTGTTGAATAATACATCACATAGACGAGGCGGCACGTGTTTGACCCTTGACGTCCCCGCACCGTCAGCGAGTTTCTCTCAAAACTCGAAAAACTAAAGCCAACGTGAACTTTTGCGGACCCCGTGGTCCGCTTTTTTTTGCGTAAAAAAAAGCCCAGCACTAAGCCAGGCTCCGTTTTTCTCCCTCTCCCAGTGGGAGAGGGACGGGGTGAGGGCACCAGCCCGCACGGTTTAAACCAACCGGTTTTTCGCATCCGCAATCGCCTGCGCTACCTGCTTCGGTGACACGCCGCCTTTCGCTGCACGCTTATCCAGGCAGGATTGCAGGGCCAGAATCGGGTAGACATCATCCCCGATAACCGCGCTGAATTTTTGCAGGTCGGCAAGCGCCAGCTCTTCAAGGGCTTTACCCTGACGAATCGCTTCCACTACCGCTTCACCCACAATATGGTGCGCCTCGCGGAACGGTACGCCTTTCGCCACCAGGTAGTCCGCCAGTTCGGTAGAGTTAGCATACCCCTGCTGCGCCGCTTCCTGGCAGCGCGGACGTTTCACCTGAATGCCGTCCAGCACCAGCGCGCCCATATGCAGACAGTCCAGCCAGGTGTCGAGCGCGTCGAACAGCCCCTCTTTGTCTTCCTGCATGTCTTTGTTGTACGCCAGCGGCAGCCCTTTCAGGGTCATCATCATACCGGTCAGCGCACCCTGCACGCGGCCACATTTCCCGCGGATCAGCTCCAGCGCGTCCGGGTTTTTCTTCTGCGGCATCAGGGAGGAGCCGGACGTCACACGGTCGGACAGCTCCACAAACCCGGCTTCGCCAGAGTTAAAGAAGATCAGGTCTTCGGCAAAGCGCGACAGGTGCACCATCCCGATAGACGCATTTGAGAGCAGTTCCAGCACGTGGTCACGGTCAGAGACGCTGTCCAGACTATTGCGGGTGGCGGAGGCAAAGCCCAGCCAGCCTGCCAGCTGCTCACGGTCAATTTCATAAGCCGTGCCGGCAAGCGCGCCGCTGCCCAGCGGGCTCACGTCCAGACGCTTTAAGGTATCCTGTAAACGGCTCTCATCACGCGCCAGCATCTCAACATAGGCCAGACACCAGTGCGCGAACGTCACCGGCTGCGCGCGTTGCAGGTGGGTATAACCCGGCATCACCGCGTCCTGATTGTTCTGCGCGGTGTCCACCAGCGCGCCCTGCAACTGACGATTCGCCGCCAGCAGTTCGCCGACGGTCTCTTTGCACCACAGCTTCAGGTCGGTCGCCACCTGGTCATTACGGCTACGCCCGGTATGGAGCTTTTTACCCAACTGGCCGACTTTGTCGATCAGTTTGCCTTCCACCCAGCTGTGAATATCTTCAGCATCGCTCTGGAGGATTTGCTGCGGATCCAGACGCACCTCTTCCAGCAGATTGTTCAGCGCCTCTTCCAGCTGCTGCTGTTCGTCTGCGGTCAGCACGCCAACGGTCACCAGCGCTTTGGACCAGGCCACAGAGCCGACAATATCCTGTTCGGCCAGGCGGTAGTCGAAGCGCAAAGAGTCGTTGAACTGTTTGAACCGCTGATCCGCTGCCTGTGTAAAACGCCCACCCCAAAGTGCCATAACGAATTTCCTTAATGATGATATTTTTGCCCGGTGGCGCTGCGCTTACCGGGCCTACAAAATTCACGTAGGCCGGATAAGCAAAGCGCCATCCGGCACAGAAACTTAAGCCAGAATACGCGTACCAATCGGCGTACCGTTAAACAGCGCCGGGAGTTGCTCCGCGTGCCGCCAGGAGGCGATATCCACCGGGCGACCCAACGTGCGGGCCGCATCCAGCGCCGCATTCACTTTAACAATCATGCCGTCGGTGATAATGCCTTGATCGATCAGCTGCTCGGCTTTGGCGGCGGTCATTTCCGCAATACGCTGGCCTTTGCCGTCCAGTATGCCGCTCACGTCGGAGAGCAGGATCAGGTCTGCGCCCAGCGTGGCCGCCAGCGCGGTTGCCGCCTGGTCAGCGTTAACGTTCATCAGCTCGCCCTCTTCGGTCACGCCGATTGAGCTCACCACCGGCAGGAAACCGCCTTCCAGCAGGGTGTTAATCAGCTTAGGCGAACCCGGCTGCGCCAGTCCAACATGGCCAAGCTCTTCGTCGAGCTGGGTCACTTTCACGCTATCGCCATCGCCCAGACAGAGGCCAACGGAGGCGATATGGTGTTTCTTCGCCCACGCCAGCAGCGTTTTGTTCGCTGTGCCCGCCAGCGCGCCGGTAATGATGTCAATCTGGTCGGCAGGCGTCACGCGCAGGCCATTTTTCTTTTTCACCGGCAGGTTGAGCCCTTTCATCAGCTCATCCACCACACAGCCGCCGCCGTGCACAATCACCAGCGGACGTTGGTGTGATTCACGATAGTTCACCAGTGCGTTAAACAGGCGCTCCAGCGCTTCTTCGCTGTCCAGCAGTACACCACCGAGTTTGATAATTAATGGGTTCATCATCACACCTTAAATAAGAGCCTGCGTTTCAGGGAAGCCGAAACGAATATTTGCACACTGCATTGCCTGTGCGGCAGCGCCTTTGAGTAGGTTATCTTCTGCTGCCACCACGATGAGATGCTCACCCTGCACGGCAAAGCCGATATCGCAGAACGGCAGGCCGACCACATTTTTCAGCGCCGGCACGCCTTTGTCGTACAGGCGCACCAGCGGTTTATCCGCATACGCCTGCGTGAAGACCTCGTTCACCTGTTCTTTGGTCACACCCGGCTTCAGGCGGCAGGTAATGGTTTCGAGGATCCCGCGCGGGAAGCTGCCCAGATGCGGGGTGAAAATGACGTCCGCGCCCAGATGCGTCGTGATTTCAGGATGATGACGGTGGTTAAACACGCCATACGGCTGAAGGCTCACTTCGCAGAAGCTGTTGGAGATTGCCGCTTTGCGCCCGGCGCCGCTCACGCCACTGGTGGCGTTGATCACCGGCCACTGGTTCAGATCCAGCAACCCGGCGTCGATCAGCGGCTTCAGGGAAAGCTGCGCCGCCGTCGGGTAGCATCCCGGAACGGCAATCAGGTTCGCTTCTTTCAGTTTATCTGCGCTCCACTCCGCCAGGCCGTACACCGCTTTTTCAAGCAGATCCGGATGCTGGTGGGTGAAACCGTAATATTTTTCGTAGAACGCGCCGTCGTTAACGCGGAACGCGCCGGAGAGATCGAACACCACGCATCCGGCTGCCAGGAACTGCGGCGCCAGGTCGTGACTGACCTCGTGTGCGGTGGCTAAAAACACCACGTCAACGCCGTCGGTAAACTCGCTGATGTCAGACATGGGCTGCAAAGGCAAATCAACCACGCCCTTAAGTTGTGGATGCAAATCGGAAATTAACTTTCCGGCATCATTGCTTTGCGCTGACACGGTCAAAGCGGTTATGGTCATATGAGGGTGGCGATTTACGTAGCTTACAAGCTCTGCGCCCGCATAACCGCTAGCGCCTACAATCAGCGTATTCAACATCGGGTTCCTTTATGCTCAACGTTAATGTATTTTTATTCACATTTATTGCATGAATATTGATACTATCACGACCTAAGGTGTGTCAACAATGAAAATGAACTTACCGCCATTTATCGAGATTTACCGCGCCCTGATCGCCACACCCTCCATCAGCGCGACGGAAGAAGCCCTGGATCAGAGCAATGAGTCTTTAATCAATCTGCTGGCGGGTTGGTTTAGCGATCTTGGGTTTAACGTTGAGGTTCAGCCCGTCCCCGGAACACGCCACAAATTTAACCTGCTCGCCAGTACCGGACATGGCGCGGGCGGCCTGCTGCTGGCTGGGCACACTGACACCGTGCCGTTTGATGATGGCCGCTGGACGCGCGATCCGTTCACGCTGACCGAACATGACAACAAGCTTTATGGTCTGGGCACCGCCGACATGAAAGGCTTCTTCGCCTTTATCCTCGACGCGCTGCGTGACGTGGACGTGACGAAGCTGAAAAAACCGCTCTACATTCTGGCGACCGCCGATGAAGAGACCAGCATGGCGGGCGCACGTTATTTCTCTGAAAACACATCGATTCGTCCTGACTGCGCGATCATCGGCGAACCAACCTCTCTGCAACCGATTCGGGCGCACAAAGGCCATATTTCTACCGCGGTGCGCGTACTGGGCCAGTCTGGCCACTCCAGCGATCCGGCGCGCGGCGTGAACGCCATTGAGCTGATGCATGACGCGATTGGCCGCATCATGACCCTGCGCGACGATCTGAAAGAGCGCTATCACTACGAGGCGTTCACCGTGCCTTACCCAACGCTTAACCTCGGCAGCCTGCACGGTGGTGATGCGTCCAACCGTATCTGCGCCTGCTGCGAACTGCATATGGATATCCGTCCTCTGCCGGGTATGACGCTGAGCGATCTGGATGGCTTACTGAACGAAGCGCTGGCACCGGTCAGCGAGCGCTGGCCGGGCCGTCTGACGGTCTCCGAACTGCATCCGCCGATTCCAGGCTACGAATGCCCGCCTGACCACCAGCTGGTTCAGGTGGTGGAAAAACTGCTTGGCGAGAAAACCGACGTGGTGAACTACTGCACCGAAGCGCCGTTTATTCAGACGCTGTGCCCGACGCTGGTTCTGGGCCCTGGCTCCATCAACCAGGCACACCAGCCGGACGAATATCTCGAAACCCGCTTCATCAAGCCCACCCGCGAACTCATTACCCAGGTTGTGCATCACTTCTGCTGGCATTAAAACCGCACCGAAAAGTCCCCTCTCCCTGTGGGAGAGGGTTAGGGTGAGGGCAACAAATCGCATGATCACCGTCACATTTCCATAAGCATCTCTTATCTGACGCAATGCGAATTAAATTTCGTAAATTGCCCGCATTTATTCGTCTGCTGAACCGTTTTCGCAGCAATTGACGACGGGGGTTTTACGTGGCTTTATAAAGGGAGATGACAAAATAATGTCCAGAAGATTTTCGCCTGGGCATAAACAAAAATGATGGGGTGACTGGGTTTTTATGAACGAACAATATTCCGCGTTGCGTAGTAATGTCAGTATGCTCGGCAAAGTGCTTGGAGATACCATCAAAGACGCACTGGGGGAGAACATCCTCGACCGCGTTGAAACCATCCGCAAGCTGTCCAAATCTTCCCGCGCCGGTAATGAGGCCAACCGTCAGGAGCTGCTTACCACCTTGCAGAACCTCTCCAACGATGAGCTGCTGCCCGTTGCCCGCGCCTTCAGCCAGTTCCTAAACCTGGCAAACACCGCTGAGCAATACCACAGCATTTCGCCAAAAGGCGAAGCGGCCAGCAACCCGGAAGTCATTGCCCGCACCCTTCGTAAACTCAAAGACCAGCCCGACCTCAACGAAGCGACCATCAAAAAAGCGGTGGAATCCCTTTCGCTGGAGCTGGTGCTGACCGCACACCCAACCGAAATCACCCGTCGTACGCTGATCCACAAAATGGTGGAAGTGAACAACTGTCTGAAGCAGTTGGATAACAAAGACATCGCCGACTACGAACGTAACCAGCTTATGCGCCGCCTGCGCCAGCTGATTGCCCAGTCCTGGCACACCGATGAAATTCGTAAGCATCGCCCAAGCCCGGTCGACGAAGCCAAGTGGGGCTTTGCGGTGGTGGAAAACAGCCTGTGGGAAGGGGTACCCAACTACCTGCGCGAGCTGAACGAACAGCTGGAAGAAAATCTGGGCTATCGCCTGCCGGTCGACTTTGTGCCGGTTCGCTTCACCTCCTGGATGGGCGGCGACCGCGACGGCAACCCGAACGTGACGGCGGAAATCACCCGTCACGTCCTGCTGCTGAGCCGCTGGAAAGCAACCGACCTGTTCCTGAAAGATATTCAGGTGCTGATCTCCGAGCTGTCGATGGTGGAAGCGACGCCGGAACTGCGCGCGCTGGCCGGTTCAGAAGGCGCCAGCGAGCCGTACCGCTTCCTGATGAAAAAGCTGCGCGGTCAGCTGATGGCCACTCAGGCCTGGCTGGAAGCGCGCCTGAAAGGCCAGCGCCTGCCGAAGCCGGAAGGTCTGCTGAGCCAGAACGAACAGCTCTGGGAGCCTCTATACGCCTGCTATAAATCGCTCCAGGCTTGTGGGATGGGCATCATTGCCAACGGCGAACTGCTCGACACCCTGCGCCGCGTGAAGTGTTTCGGCGTGCCGCTGGTGCGTATCGACGTTCGTCAGGAAAGTACCCGTCATACCGAAGCGCTGGGCGAGCTGACCCGCTACCTCGGCATCGGCGACTATGAAAGCTGGTCAGAAGCCGACAAACAGGCGTTCCTGATCCGCGAGCTGAACTCCAAGCGCCCGCTGCTGCCGCGCAACTGGGAGCCAAGCAATGACACCCGCGAAGTGCTCAACACCTGTAAAGCGATCGTCGATGCGCCGAAAGGATCGGTGGCCGCCTACGTGATCTCCATGGCGAAGACCCCGTCCGACGTGCTGGGCGTTCACCTTCTACTGAAAGAAGCGGGCATTGACTATGCTCTGCCGGTAGCACCGCTGTTTGAGACTCTCGACGACCTGAACAACGCTAACGACGTGATGACCCAGCTGCTGAACATCGACTGGTATCGCGGCTTTATTCAGGGCAAACAGATGGTGATGATCGGCTATTCCGACTCCGCGAAAGATGCGGGGGTGATGGCAGCCTCCTGGGCGCAGTATCAGGCGCAGGATGCACTGATCAAAACCTGTGAGAAAGCCGGTATCGAGCTGACCCTGTTCCACGGACGCGGTGGCTCAATTGGTCGTGGCGGTGCGCCTGCACACGCGGCGCTGCTCTCTCAACCACCAGGAAGCCTGAAAGGCGGCCTGCGCGTGACCGAGCAGGGCGAGATGATCCGCTTCAAGTACGGCCTGCCGGAAGTGACCATCAGCAGCCTGTCGCTTTATACCAGCGCGATCCTCGAAGCCAACCTGCTGCCGCCGCCGGAGCCAAAAGAATCCTGGTGCCGGATTATGGACGAACTGTCTGACATCTCCTGCGATCTGTACCGCGGCTACGTGCGTGAAAACAAAGACTTTGTCCCTTACTTCCGCTCGGCCACGCCTGAACAGGAGCTGGGTAAACTGCCGCTGGGTTCGCGCCCGGCCAAGCGTCGTCCGACCGGCGGTGTTGAATCCCTGCGCGCCATTCCATGGATCTTCGCCTGGACGCAAAACCGCTTAATGCTGCCAGCCTGGCTGGGTGCCGGTGCGGCGCTGCAAAAAGTGGTGGAAGACGGTAAGCAGAGCGAACTGGAAACCATGTGCCGCGACTGGCCATTCTTCTCTACCCGTCTGGGAATGCTGGAGATGGTCTTCTCGAAGGCCGACCTGTGGCTGGCGGAATACTACGATCAGCGCCTGGTGAAGCCGGAGCTGTGGGCGCTGGGCAAAGAGCTGCGCGAACTGCTGGAAGGCGACATCAAAGTGGTGCTGGATATCGCCAATGACTCCCACCTGATGGAAGACCTGCCGTGGATCGCCGAGTCTATCCAGCTGCGTAACATCTACACCGACCCGCTGAACGTTTTACAGGCTGAACTGCTGCACCGTTCGCGTCTGGCGGAAGAGGAAGGTAAAGAGCCGGATCCACGCGTTGAACAGGCGCTGATGGTGACGATTGCGGGCGTTGCGGCGGGCATGCGTAACACTGGGTAATGCTTTATGCCGGGCAGGCGTTTTTAGCGCCGCCCGGCACGTTTCGGTAGTCTTCTCATGTATTCCGATATCACCCGAATTTTGACTGACCTGGTGAACCGAACGTTACCGCTGGGCCAGATTCATTTCTCAGCGCTGGCTGAACAGCATCCCCGAACATCTCCCTGCCTCGTCATTACCCTTGCTCCCCCCTGTGAGGCGATATTTTCATCCTTTGGACACATCACGCTTCCACCGCCTAACGCCCTGAGCATACATTTCGGTAAGCAGCAGCTGACTCTCGATTTACAGCGTGACAACGCGCTTTTGCAGCAGCTGCAGGTTCCCCGGCGTGGCCCGAGAACGGGTGCTTTTCTTCTGCAAGCGCTCACCGAATTACAGATGCAGCCAGACGAGCAAGACACAGCCATGCTGGTGGTATTAAGCTTGCTCAGCCACTGCCGGGATCTGCTTGGGAGTGACATCCACACCGCTAACCGCAGCCGGGCGCTATTCGAAGCCGTTCGTAGCTATATCGAAGAAAATTACGCCTCTTCGTTAACGCGCGAATCCGTGGCACAGGCGTTCTACATCTCGCCGAACTATCTTTCCCATCTCTTTCAGAAGATCGGCCACGTGGGGTTCAACGAGTATCTGACACAAACGCGGCTGGAACATGCACGCCAGTTGCTGAAAGGCTACGATCTCAAAATTAAAGATATTGCCGCACGCTGCGGATTTCCTGACAGCAACTACTTTTGTCGCCTCTTTCGCAAGCACACCGAGCGTTCCCCTTCCGAATATCGTCGCCAGTATCACAGCCAGCTTATCGCCCAAAAATAGCATTGTGATCGCTATCGCACTTCGCTAAGGACATTACATTTGTCCAGTATTTGGCAAAATTGACCTGTATCCGCCGCACTCAGCCGGGCCTTACCCTTTATTCAACCTTTCTGACTTAAGGAAAAATAATGGAACTGTATCTGGATACCGCCAACGTGGCGGAAGTTGAACGCCTTGCACGCATCTTCCCCATCGCGGGCGTCACCACCAACCCAAGCATCATTGCCGCCAGCCGTGAATCCATCTGGGACGTGCTGCCGCGCCTGCAACAAGCCATCGGGCCGGAAGGCACGCTGTTTGCTCAAACCATGAGCCGCGATGCCGAAGAAATGGTGGCGGAAGCAAAACGGCTGAACAATGCCCTGCCGGACATCGTGGTAAAAATTCCCGTCACTGCACAGGGGCTCATCGCGATTAAGGCGCTGAAGAAAGAGGGAATTACCACGCTGGGCACCGCCGTTTACAGCGCCGCTCAGGGTTTACTGGCCGCGCTGGCAGGCGCGAAATACGTTGCGCCGTACGTCAACCGCGTCGACGCACAGGGCGGCGACGATATTGGCATGGTACAGGAGCTGCAGTCCCTGCTGGAACTGCATGCGCCGGAAAGCATGGTGCTGGCTGCCAGCTTTAAAACGCCGCGCCAGGCGCTGGATTGCCTGTTGGCAGGATGTGAGGCAATCACGCTTCCCTTAGACGTAGCGCAACAAATGCTCGACACACCAGCGGTAGAGTCAGCCATAGAGAAGTTCGAGCAGGACTGGAAAAACGCGTTTGGTAACCTCAACCTCTAAGGGAGAACTGTTATGGACCGTATTATTCAATCGCCGGGGAAATACATCCAGGGTGCAGATGTTCTTACTCGCCTCGGCGACTACCTGAAGCCGCTGGCGAATCGCTGGCTGGTGGTGGGCGATAAATTTGTGCTGGGTTTTGCTGAAGAAACCCTGCGTCAGAGTTTTAAAAAAGCCAGACTCCATGCCGAAATTGCACCGTTTGGTGGCGAATGTTCGCAAAATGAAATCGATCGGCTGAAAAAACTGGCCGACAGCGCCGACTGCCTGGCGGTGCTGGGTATCGGTGGCGGAAAAACGCTGGATACCGCCAAAGCGCTGGCCCACTTTATGGACGTGCCGGTGGCCATTGCCCCGACCATTGCCTCCACCGATGCGCCGTGCAGCGCCCTCTCCGTGATTTATACCGACAGCGGTGAGTTCGATCGCTACCTGATGCTGCCGCACAACCCGAACATGGTGATTGTCGATACCAAAGTGGTGGCAGGCGCACCTGCGCGCCTGCTGGCCGCCGGGATTGGCGATGCACTGGCAACCTGGTTTGAAGCGCGCGCCTGTTCGCGCAGCGGCGCCACGACCATGGCGGGTGGCAAGTGCACGCAGGCAGCGTTAGCGCTGGCAGAGCTGTGCTACAACACGCTGGTTGAAGAGGGCGAGAAAGCGATGCTGGCGGCAGAGCAGCACGTGGTCACACCGGCGCTGGAACGCATTATCGAAGCCAACACCTATCTCAGCGGGGTGGGCTTTGAAAGCGGCGGGCTGGCGGCGGCGCATGCCATTCACAACGGCATGACGGCGGTGCCGGATGCGCATCATTTTTACCATGGTGAAAAAGTCGCGTTCGGCACGCTGACACAGCTGGTACTGGAGAACGCGCCTGTTGAAGAAATTGAGACCGTCGCCGCGCTTTGCCACAGCGTTGGGCTGCCGATCACCCTGGCGCAGCTGAACATCAAAGAGGATATTCCGGCCAAAATGCGGCTGATCGCGGAAGCGTCCTGCGCCGAAGGTGAAACCATTCACAACATGCCTGGCGGCGTCACGCCGGATCAGGTCTATGCGGCGCTGCTGGTGGCCGACCAGTATGGACAGCGATTCTTACAGGAGTGGGAGTAACGAAAAAAGCCGGGTGGCGCTGCGCTTACCCGGCCTACATGGCACTTTAATTTGTAGGCCGGGTAAGGCGTAGCCGCCACCCGGCACATGGGTTACTTCACGTCAAACCGGTCCAAATCCATCACTCGCGCCCACGCGGCAACAAAATCACGGACGAACTTCTCGTGTGCATCACTGCTGGCGTAAACTTCGGCCAGCGCACGCAGGACGGCGTTTGAACCGAAGACCAGATCGGCGCGGGTGGCGGTGTATTTCACTTCTCCGCTGGCGCGATCGCTACCGGCAAACAGCTCGTTTGAGTCATCGGTCGCTTTCCACTGGGTGTTCATATCCAGCAGATTAACGAAGAAGTCGTTGCTCAGCACGCCCTCGCGGTTGGTAAACACGCCATTCTTGCTGCCATCGAAGTTTGCACCCAGTACGCGCAGACCGCCGATTAGCACCGTCAGTTCCGGCGCGGTCAGGGTCAGCTGCTGGGCTTTGTCGATCAGCAGCGACTCGGTGGTGGACACATCCACCTGCGCACGGTAGTTGCGGAAACCGTCGGCAACCGGTTCGAGCAGGTTAAACATCTCGATGTCCGTCTGGTCCTGACGCGCATCTACGCGGCCTGGGGTAAACGGTACGTTGACGTAAACGCCTGCCGCTTTCGCCGCCTGCTCAACGCCCACAACACCTGCCAGCACGATGATATCGGCCAGTGAGGCTTTATTAGTGGTGCGCTGAATAGCTTCCAGAGCCGGTAACGCCCGTACCGCCGCGGCGTTCACATCCCAGTCGCGCTGAGGCGCCAGCGCCAGACGCGCGCCGTTAGCGCCGCCACGCTTGTCGCCGCCGCGGAAGGTCGATGCCGACGCCCAGGCCACGGAAACCAGCTCGCTCACGGAGAGACCAGAGGCCGCGATTTCCGCTTTCAGGCTTTCAATATCTTCCTGCGTCGGATGGAACACCGGCTGAGGCAGCGGATCCTGCCAAATCAAATCTTCTTTCGGCACTTCCGGGCCAATGTACCGCGCTTTTGGCCCCATATCGCGGTGGGTCAGCTTGAACCACGCGCGCGCAAAGGCTTCGTTGAAGGCCTGCGGATCGTTCAGGAAGCGACGGGAAATTTTCTCGAATTCCGGATCAAAACGCAGCGTCAGGTCGGTGACCAGCATGGTTGGCTTGCGTTTTTTCGACGGGTCAAACGGGTCAGGCATAATTTCCGGCGCATCCACGGCTTCAAACTGAATGGCGCCCGCCGGGCTACGCGTCTGCACCCATTCGTATTTGAACAGGTTCTCGAAGAAGTAGTTGCTCCACTGGGTCGGGGTTTGAGACCAGATAACTTCCAGCCCGGAGGTGATGGCGTCAGCGCCAATACCGGTGCCGTGCGTGCTGGCCCAGCCCAGGCCCTGCGCTTCAATCGGTGACGCTTCCGGGTCAGTGCCCACATGCGTGGCTTCGCCTGCGCCGTGCGTTTTACCGAGCGTATGGCCGCCTGCAATCAGCGCGACGGTCTCTTCGTCGTTCATGCCCATGTTGCCAAAGGTAGCGCGGATCGCCGCCGCCGCAGACAGCGGTTCACCGCTGGCGTTTGGCCCTTCGGGGTTAACGTAAATCAGGCCCATTTCAGTGGCCGCAAGCGGGCGCTTCGCCAGCGCTTCCGGGTCACGGTGGGTCAGCCAGGCTTTTTCATCGCCCCAGTTCACGTCCAGATCCGGTTCCCAGACGTCTTCACGCCCGGCACCGAAACCAAAAGTGCGGAAGCCGGAGTTCTCCAGCGCCACGTTACCCGCGAGGATAAACAGGTCGGCCCAGGAGATTTTTTGTCCGTATTTTTGCTTAACTGGCCACAGCAGACGGCGAGCCTTATCCAGGCTGACGTTATCAGGCCAGGAGTTCAGCGGCGCAAAACGTTGCTGGCCGCGCCCCGCGCCGCCGCGACCGTCAACGGAGCGATAGGTACCCGCACCGTGCCAGGCCATACGAATAAACAGGCCCGCATAGCTTCCCCAGTCGGCAGGCCACCACGGTTGTGAGTCGGTTAAAAGGGCTTTGAGATCGCCCTTAAGGGCGGAATAGTCGAGCTTGCTGAATTCTTTGCGGTAGTCGAAGTCTTCACCCAGCGGGTTCGAACGGTTGGAATGTTGGTTTAGAAGATCGATGCGGAGTTGTTTAGGCCACCAATCTTTGCTGCCGGTACCTGCACCCGCGCTGTGATCGACGCCGCCCTGGTGGAACGGACATTTGCCGGCGGATGCCGCGTTATTGGTCTCGTCTGACATGCTCATCGCTATGCTCCCTTTACAGTGTTACCGTTACGATATACACCACTAGCGATAAGAGATAGTTGAATTAATCCACAGATTCGATAGCTAATACCTTTTAACTCTCTGTTCGATTAAAAAGCCCTCGTTTTATGAGGGCTTTTTACTTTACAGCGCCGGGCGAACACCGAGCGTATGGCAAATGGCATAGCTCATTTCCGCGCGATTCAGGGTATAGAAATGGAAATCTTTCACCCCTTCGCGGCTTAAAATCTTCACCATGTCCATCGCGATATTGGCCCCCACCAGCTTGCGGGTTTCCGGGTCGTCGTCCAGCCCTTCATACATTTTGGACATCCACAGCGGAATGCGCACGTTGGTCATATCCGCGAATTTCTTCGCCTGTTTGAAGTTCGAGACCGGCAGAATACCAGGGATGATTTCGACATCAATACCTGCCGAGACGCAGCGGTCACGAAAGCGCAGGTAGCTTTCAACGTCAAAGAAGAACTGAGTAATCGCACGGTTAGCACCAGCCTCCACTTTACGCTTCAGGTTGAGCAGATCCGCCTGGGCACTTTTGGCTTCCGGGTGAACTTCAGGGTAGGCGGCCACGGAGATATCAAAGTCGGCAACGTCTTTCAGCAGGCCGACCAGATCGGCGGCAAACATCTCTGGCTTACCGCTGCCTGGCGGGAGGTCGCCGCGCAGGGCCACAATGTGGCGAATGCCGTTATTCCAGTAGTCCTGGGCAATGGCGCGCAGTTCATCACGGGTGGCGTCGATACAGGTCAGGTGCGGCGCCGCTTCCAGACCGGTTCGGTCTTTAATGCCCTTAATGATGCTGTGCGTGCGGTCACGCTCACCGGAGTTGGCGCCGTAGGTCACGGAGACGAACTTCGGCTTGAGGCTGCTCAGGCGATCGATAGAGCTCCACAGGGTTTGCTCCATTTCACTGGTGCGCGGCGGGAAAAATTCAAAAGAGACGTTAATCTGGCCGTTTACTTCGGCCAGGCTCTGGTTCAGTGCTTCCCGCTGGTTGGCGTGAAAAAAGCTCATACCCTACCCCTATCAATCGCGTGTCATTGTCTGTTGTGTTGTGAACTTCTATACGTTTAGACGTCCAGATGTAAAAATGACGGAAAAGCGGGATGACGTCAACAGAAATAATCAACATTAACGGTGAGGTTTGTTCAGGGAAGATGAAGGGCATTCATGATGGGGGTGAGTGCGGTCTGATACCCTCACCCCGACCCTCTCCCACAGGGAGAGGGAAATGCAGACGTTACAGCAGCTTAGCCAGACGATTAATGTCGGACTGAATGGCTCCGGCGGTGACATCGCGTCCCGCGCCCGGGCCACGGATTACCAGCGGGTTATCGCGGTACCAGCGGCTTTCGATGGCGAAGACGTTGTCGCATGGCAGGAGCGCCGCCAGCGGATGTTCAGGACGCACCGCCTCCACGCCCACGCGCGCTTTACCGTTCGCCTCGAAGCGCGCCACGTAACGCAGCACCAGCCCCATCTCGTTAGCCGCTTCCAGACGTTGCACCATCTGCTCGTTCAGCTCGTCGCCGTTCTCGAAGAAGTGATCGACGGACCCTTCCTCGCAGCCCGCAGGCACCAGCGACTCAACGCGTACCTGACCCGGCTCAATGTCGTAGCCGGCTTCACGCGCCAGGATCACCAGCTTGCGCATCACGTCTTTACCGGCAAGGTCAACGCGCGGATCCGGCTCGGTTAAACCCTGCTGCCACGCCTGATCCACCAGGTCGGTGAACGGCACGGTGCCGTCAAATTGCAGGAACAGCCAGGAGAGCGTGCCGGAGAAGATCCCGCTCAGCGCCAGAATGCTGTCGCCGCTTTCAATCAGATCGCGCACGGTATGGTTAACCGGCAGACCTGCGCCAACGGTGGCGTTATACAGCCAGTGACGACCCGTTTTTTCGAACGCGTCGTGGATCTGGCGATATTTATCAGTGCTGCTCGCGCCCGCCAGCTTGTTGGCGCTGATGACGTGGAACCCGTGGCTGGCGAAATCCAGATACTGATCGGCCAGCTGCTCGCTGGCGGTCACATCCAGCACTACCAGATCGTCATACGGGTGCGCACGCATCCACAGGAACAGCGACTCTTCATCTTGCTCGACGGCTTCATCATTAAAGAAGGCCAGCGCGCGGCTGGCATCCAGCCCTTCGTAGTTCAGCAGGCTGCGGCGGCTGTCCACCACGCCTGCGAGAATGAATTCGAACCCGGTACGCGCCGAGAGCGTGACCTGTTCGCGGGCGAACAGCTCCAGCCAGCGGGAACCGATGTTGCCTTTACCAAACAGCACCAGGCCGATGCGTTTTTCCGCACGGAACAGGGAGGTATGCAGGCCCTGAATCAGGCTTTCGGTTGGCCCTTTACGCAGAACGGCAACCAGGCTGATGCCCTCTTCCGACTGCCAGGTAAACTCAACCGGCTGGCCTTTCAGCTGCTGCCAGAAGCGGTGGCAGTGGAGCGGGTTACGGGTGACGCCCGCGCCCACCATCGCCACCAGCGCCAGCCCCTGACGCAGGCGAAGCTCGCCCGGCAGGCCCGCTTCATCCAGAATTTTCAGGGCGCTGTCCACCACTTCGGCGGTATAGCAGAACTGCAACAGCTGGCGATCGTTATGTACGCCAACGGCCAGCGGACGCACCTGGGCACGTTTCAGGATGGTGTCGATATCTTTGTGCGCCAGTTTGAAATCCTGGCCCGCAGGCACCTGGAACTCAATCAGGCAGATGTCATCGTGGCTGGTGACAATGCGCGCGCCCGTACCGGATGCCAGCACGCGCTCGATGCGGGTGGAACCCTGATCCGGCGTGTAGCTACAGCGTAGTTGCAGGTCGATGTCGCTGCCGGAAACCGGCTGTAGCGTGCGCGCGTGCAGCACCGGGGCCGCCAGACGCGCCAGCTCGCTCGCTTCGTCGAGACGCAGCAGCGGCAGCAGGCAGGCATCTTTCACTTTGCGCGGGTCCGCGCTGTACACACCGGCCACGTCGCTCCAGATGGTGACGCGGGACACGCCCGCCAGGGCACCAATCTGTGTTGCCGAGTAGTCAGAGCCGTTACGGCCCAGCAGAACGGTTTCGCCGGCATTGCTGCGGCTGATAAAGCCGGTGACGACAATACGTTTACCGGGATGTTGCACCAGCAGCTGTTGCAGCAGTGGGTAGGACAACCCTTCGTCCACCTGCGGCTGCGCGGCACGTTCGGCACGCAGGAAATCACGCGCGTCGAGCCAGGCGGCTTCCACACCCAGGTGTTGCAGCACGGCGGCCATCAGGCGCGCAGACCACACTTCACCGTGGCCAACCACTTCGGCATACACCGCATCGGTAATGCCGCTGTCCAGCAGAGCGGCCAGACGCTCAAGGTCGTGCGTAAAAGCGCTAATCAGCCCGTCCGCCACGTCCGCAGGCAGCAAACCGGCAATCAGTTCGCTCTGGTAACGACGTAAGGACTGTTGCACCTGATGCGCAGAGAGGCGATCGGTCTGGCTCAGTTTCAGCCAGCTAATCAACTGGTTGGTGGTGCTGCCTGCCGCAGAGACAACCATCATGTCCCCCGGCTGTGAATACTCGGTCATGATCCCTGCGACACGCAGGTAACATTTCACATCAGCAAGACTACTACCACCAAACTTGTGCAGCTGACGACCCTTCGCCCCTGCCTGCGCTATCACACTCATGATTACCCCTTGGCTGCGACCCGGAAGCCATTTTCCAGATCGGCAATTAAATCTTCAGAATCTTCAATACCGGTCGAGATACGCAGCAGCGTCTCGGAAATCCCGGCGGCGGCACGTGCTTCGGGTGCCATACCTGCGTGCGTCATAGTTGCGGCGTGGGAGATCAAGCTTTCTACTCCCCCTAAGGATTCCGCCAGCGTAAACAATGACAACCCGCTCAGGAAGCGACGCAGCGTTTGCTCGTCACCGTCCAGTTCAAAACTTAACATCGCGCCAAATCCTTTCTGTTGGCGCGCGGCAATCTCGTGCCCCTGGTTTTCCGGCAGCGACGGGTGATAAAGCTTTTTCACCAGCGGCTGGGTTTTCAGGAAATCCACGATCGCCTGGGCATTACGCTGCGCCACGTCCATACGCGGTGATAGCGTGCGAATACCGCGCAGCAGCAAATAGCTGTCGAACGCGCCCGCGGTGACGCCAATGTTATTGGCCCACCATGCCAGTTCGGTGACAACGTCGGGATCTTTGGCAATCACCACGCCCGCCACCACGTCAGAATGGCCGTTCAGATATTTCGTGCATGAATGCAACACCAGATCGGCACCCAGTGCCAGTGGGTTCTGAAGGGCCGGACTGAGGAACGTATTATCCACTACACTTATCGCTCCCGCATCCCTTGCGAGCTGACAAATTTTCGCAATATCGACTACGCGCAACAATGGATTGCTTGGACTTTCCACCAGAACCAGCTTCGGCTGCTCGGCAAGCGCCTGTTTCAGCGCCTGTTCGTCGTTTTGATCGACAAACAGCACACGGTAGCAGCCACGTTTCGCCAGGCTATCAAACAGACGATAGCTGCCGCCGTAACAGTCGTGTGGCGCCACCAGCAGATCGCCAGGTTTCAGGAACACTGTGGTTACCAGGTGAATGGCAGACATGCCGGTATTGGTTAATACCGCCCCTGCGCCGCCTTCCAGTTCCGCCAGCGCGCGCTGGGTGACGTCGCGCGTAGGATTGCCGCGACGCGAGTAGTCATGCGCGCGAGGTTCATTAAATCCGGTGAAATTATAGGTACTGGAGAGATGAATTGGCGGGACAACGCAGCCGTACTGCTCGTCATCATTCAATCCGCTACGCACTGCGATGGTGGCCTGTTTACGCGTCATGGTGAGGCTTCCTGGCGAATGAGGTGAAAAGTTAGGCACCAGAGTAAACATTGAAAGTATGGACGTCAATACATCTGGACATCTAAACTTCTTTGCGTATAGATTGAGCAATGCGCAAATAGCCGTTAAAATTATATGCTTTAGGACACGCTACAGCGGCAATATCCGTGCCTCGGTATCGTCTCTACGGTAAACTACGCAAGATTACGGTTCAAAACTGATGGTTACGGGTTTTGCACCTTTAGATTAATGACTGAGAGGATTAAAGGTATCTCATGGCTGAATGGAGCGGCGAATATATCAGCCCATACGCTGAGCACGGTAAGAAGAGTGAGCAAGTCAAGAAAATCACGGTGTCCATTCCTCTGAAGGTGTTGAAGATCCTCACCGATGAACGTACGCGTCGTCAGGTTAACAACCTGCGTCACGCCACCAACAGCGAACTGCTGTGCGAAGCGTTCCTGCATGCGTTTACCGGCCAACCGTTGCCGAACGATGACGATCTGCGTAAAGAACGCAGTGACGAAATCCCGGAAGAGGCGAAGGTGATCATGCGTGAACTGGGTATCGACCCGGAGACCTGGGAATACTAACAGCGATGCGGTCCCGCTGAGGGTGCTCAGCGGGATGGTTTCTCAGAAGTTGTAACCTAAGCCGACACGCAGACGCGTTTGTCGGTCGTCAGTGGTAGCAGTGTTATAGCCGGAAGAGACATTACCCACCTCCACGAATGGCACCCACGAATCGATGTTATACGCCACGCGGAAGTTATATTCGTAATCCTCTTTTTTGTTGTTATACAGATCTTCGTTGTCGGCGAATTTATAAATTCCGTTCAGCTCAAACATCCAGTTATCAATATTATATCCCAGCCACATTTCCGGGCGATATACCAGTCTGTCATCTTTACCGTCTGCATTACGGCGGGTATATTCGGTACGATAACGGAACGCCGTCCACCAGCTGTCATTAATATTATACTGTACGCGTAAATAGGGTTTATAAATAGCCATGTCGTCACCCATTTCAACCGCGACACCCGGCTGCCAGATAAATCCCTGCCAGGTAAACTGGTAGCTGGCAGTATATTCGTTGCTGTTACTCTCCATATTATTGAGCGCATCATTAGATTGCTTTTCGTCTGAGCGTGAGACGGCCTCTACGGCCACACCAAAGCCCGTCCCGAAACGGTGTGACATGTATACACGGTCATAGTTACGTCCATCGTCGTAATACTCGTGTCGGTAATCAACATATCCCGCCTGCGCCGCGCACGATAGTAATGGAAGCACGAATAAAAGTTGCTTCAGTTTCATCCTTTTCCCTCAAAGTAAATACACCCTGAAAGCCATCGCTGTTGAAATGGCAAATAAGAATTTATGTCGAGCGCAGTGTAATTTTACACCCAGAGGGAAACCTTTTATTTATTGCCATATCCGGCAATAAAATGGCAAACAGGCCAAGAATACAGAGATAAAGCTCACTATCCGTATAAATAGGAATATATTAAGACACGGTGATTATTTTTCGGAAAAATTAAAATATATATTTGAAGAGAAAATATAAATACAGAATTAATTCAGGAGAGATATTACAGGCACAAAAAAACCGCCCGGAGGCGGTTTCTTCTGGATGCTTATTTAGCGCCCGGGATGCTGAAACGCTTGTTGAAGCGGTCAACACGGCCACCGGTTGCAACATCACGCTGCTTACCAGTGTAGAACGGGTGGCATTTGCCGCACACGTCCAGGTTCAGATCGTGACCCACGGTAGAGCGGATCTGGATAGAGTTACCGCAAGAGCAGTTTGCAGTAATCATTTCGTATTTCGGGTGAATATCTTTTTTCATGGGAGAACCTCAGTTAAGGCCGCGTCGCTCTTCCAGCCCTAACGCCAGACACCACGCGATGTTGAATGTAAGTTCTTTGGCGTAAAATACACCAAAGGCGGCGAATCATACAGAATTTGACCAACGTATGCAAACTGATCCGCACGCCGCTTTCACTAATGTGTATACTAACGCGCCACTTTTCAAGTCAGGAAGATTCGATGCCCGTCGCTCACGTTGCCCTGCCCGTTCCGCTTCCCCGCACCTTTGACTACCTGCTGCCCGACAGCATGAGCGCCAAAGCGGGCTGTCGCGTGACCGTGCCGTTTGGCAAACAGCAGCGCGTGGGGATCGTGGTGTCCGTCAGCGACAAAAGCGAACTGCCGCTTAACGAGCTGAAATCGGTTGTTGAGGTGCTGGACAGCGAGCCGGTTTACTCCACCAGCACCTGGCGACTGCTGCTGTGGGCGGCAGATTATTATCATCATCCGATTGGCGACGTCCTGTTCCATGCCCTGCCCATTATGCTGCGCCAGGGTAAGAGCGCCAGCCACGCGCCAATGTGGTACTGGTTTGCCACCGAGCAGGGCCAGGCGGTGGACATTAACAGCCTGAAGCGCTCGCAAAAACAGCAGCAGGCGTTGGCCGCGCTGCGCCAGGGAAAAATCTGGCGCCATCAGGTCGACGAGCTTGAGGTAAGCGAAACCGCGTTGCAGGCATTAAGGAAGAAAGGGCTGAGCGAGCTGGCCAGTGAAGCACCTGCCCTTCACGACTGGCGCGACGGCTTTTCCGTCTCGGGCGATCGTCTGCGTCTGAATACCGAGCAGGCCACCGCCGTAGGCGCGATTCACAGCGCTGCCGATCGTTTTTCCGCCTGGCTGCTGGCGGGCGTCACCGGCTCCGGTAAAACCGAAGTGTATCTGAGCGTGCTGGAAAACGTGCTCGCGCAGGGCAAACAGGCGCTGGTGATGGTGCCGGAAATCGGCCTGACGCCGCAAACCATCGCGCGTTTCCGTGAACGTTTTAATGCGCCCGTTGAGGTTCTGCACTCCGGCCTGAACGACAGCGAGCGCCTCAGCGCCTGGCTGAAAGCGAAAAACGGCGAAGCGGCGATTGTGATCGGCACCCGTTCATCGCTGTTTACGCCGTTTAAAAATCTCGGCGTTATCGTGATCGATGAAGAGCATGACAGCTCCTATAAACAGCAGGAAGGCTGGCGCTATCACGCCCGCGACTTAGCCGTGTACCGCGCCCACAGCGAGCAAATCCCCATTATTCTCGGGTCTGCCACCCCCGCGCTTGAAACGCTGCACAACGTTCGCCAGCGTAAATACCACATGCTGCGCCTGACGCGCCGCGCGGGAAATGCCCGCCCGGCCATTCAGCATGTGCTGGATCTGAAAGGTCAGCAGGTGCAGGCCGGGTTAGCGCCTGCGCTGATTAGCCGCATGCGTCAGCATTTGCAGGCGGGCAACCAGGTGATCCTGTTCCTGAACCGCCGCGGCTTTGCGCCTGCGCTGCTGTGCCACGACTGCGGCTGGATCGCGGAGTGCCCGCGCTGCGATCACTACTACACCTTCCACCAGGCTCAGCGCCATTTGCGCTGCCACCACTGCGACAGCCAGCGTCCGGTCCCCCGTCAGTGCCCGTCCTGCGGCTCAACGCACATCGTGCCGGTCGGTCTGGGAACGGAACAGCTTGAACAGGCGCTCGCGCCCTTCTTCCCGGATGTGCCCATCTCCCGTATCGACAGGGATACCACCAGCCGTAAAGGGGCGCTGGAGCAGCAACTGGCGGAAGTACATCGTGGCGGCGCGCGTATCCTGATTGGTACTCAGATGCTGGCGAAAGGGCACCACTTCCCGGACGTGACGCTGGTCGCCCTGCTGGACGTCGACGGCGCGCTGTTCTCCGCGGATTTTCGCTCCGCCGAGCGTTTCGCCCAGCTTTATACCCAGGTTGCCGGTCGCGCTGGTCGAGCGGGTAAGCAGGGCGAGGTGGTGCTGCAAACGCACCACCCTGAACATCCGCTGCTGCAAACCCTGCTGCACAAAGGCTATGACGCCTTCGCGGACCAGGCGCTGGCCGAACGTCAGACGATGCAGCTTCCCCCGTGGACCAGCCACGTTATCATCCGTGCGGAAGACCATAATAACCAGCAGGCGCCGCTGTTCCTGCAACAGCTGAGAAACCTCCTGCAAGCCAGCCCACTGGTGGATAATCAGCTGTGGATTTTAGGCCCGGTACCCGCGCTCGCCCCGAAACGCGGCGGCCGTTTCCGCTGGCAACTCTTACTTCAGCACCCCTCGCGTATCCGTTTACAGCAGATCGTCAGCGGCACGCTGGCGCTGATCAATACCCTGCCGGAAGCGCGAAAAGTGAAGTGGGTTCTGGACGTCGATCCGATTGAAGGCTGAAGACGGATCGAAAAATTTAATGCGCCTCACACTTTTTATGAAAATTCTGTAACCGATTCCATTAACTATCTGTAAAAATGGTGCGGTCCGCAGTTCGGTGTTCAGGCGAGGAGAAGACGTTGAAGTCCAGGAAAGAGGTTGCCTCGGCGACCATGAAAGACGTTGCCGAGAAAGCACAAGTCTCAACAGCAACCGTGTCCCGCGCATTGATGAACCCTGACAAAGTCTCCCAGGCGACCCGAAACCGGGTTGAAAAGGCGGCGCTTGAGGTCGGTTATTTTCCGCAAGCCATGGGGCGTAACGTAAAACGCAACGAATCCCGCACCATCCTGGTGATCGTGCCGGACATCTGCGATCCCTTCTTCAGCGAAATCATCCGCGGCATTGAAGTCACGGCCGCCGCCCAGGGCTATCTGGTGCTGATTGGCGATTGTGCCCACCAGAACCAGCAGGAAAAAACGTTCATCGACCTGATCATCACCAAGCAGATTGATGGCATGCTGCTGCTTGGCTCACGCCTGCCGTTTGATGCCAGCATTGAAGAACAGCGCAATTTACCGCCGATGGTCATGGCGAACGAATTCGCGCCGGAGCTGGAGCTGCCAACCGTTCATATCGATAACCTCACCGCCGCGTTCAACGCCGTGAACTATCTTCAGGAACTGGGGCATAAGCGCATCGGTTGTATCGCCGGACCAGAAGAGATGCCGCTGTGTCATTACCGCTTGCAGGGCTACGTTCAGGCGCTGCGCCGTACCGGGGCTATCGTCGATCCGCACTACATTGCGCGCGGTGATTTCACCTTTGAAGCGGGCGGGCAGGCGCTGGAAAAATTGCTGGCCTTGCCAGAACCGCCTACCGCGGTCTTCTGCCACAGCGACGTGATGGCGCTAGGGGCGTTATCCTACGCCAAACGTCACGGCCTGCGTGTGCCGCAGGACCTGTCGATAATCGGTTTTGATAATATTTCGCTTTCGGAGTTTTGCGATCCGCCGCTTTCGACCGTTGCACAGCCGCGGTATGACATTGGCCGGGAAGCGATGCTGCTTTTGCTGGATCAGCTGCACGGTCAAACAGTTAGCAGTGGGTCACGGCTACTGGATTGTGAGCTAATTGTGCGCGGCTCTACCCAGGCATTAACTTAAAGTAAATACCTTTCGACACCCTTATCTGGTCAAAGCCCCGTCGCTTAAGTAACATGGCGGGCTGACGAACGAATAAATACAGCGAAACGATAGTGGCACAACGAGATTATGTACGTCGCGGCCAGCCGGCACCTTCGCGACGCAAAAAGAGTAGTTCAAAAAGCAAGCAACGTAGCCTGTCTGCTGTCTCCCCAGCCATGGTCGCCATTGCTGCGGCCGTGCTGGTGGCCTTTATTGGCGGCCTCTACTTCATTACGCATCATAAAAAAGAAGAGTCTGAAGCCCTTCAGGGTAACAAGGTCGTCGGCAACGGCCTTCCTCCTAAGCCTGAAGAGCGCTGGCGCTACATTAAAGAGCTGGAAAGCCGCCAGCCTGGCGTACGTGCGCCTACCGAGCCTTCTGCCGGGGGTGAAGTGAAGAATGCCGATCAGCTGACGGACGAACAGCGTCAATTGCTCGCTCAGATGCAGGCGGACATGCGCCAGCAGCCTACGCAGTTGAACGAAGTGCCGTGGAACGAACAAACCCCGGCGCAGCGTCAGCAAACATTGCAGCGCCAGCGTCAGGCTCAGCAGCAAACGCAACAGCAGCAGTGGACGCAGACGCAGCCGGTACAGCAGCCGCGTTCACAACCGCAGCAGCAGACGCGTACCGTACAAACTCAGCCTGTCCAGCAGCAACCGAAGGCGCAGCCGCAGAAGCAAACGGCACAGCCGTATCAGGATCTGTTGCAGACGCCTGCGCATACCACTGCGCAACAGCCAAAAACGCAGCAGGCTGCGCCGGTCACCAAAGAGACCGAGGTGCCGAAGCAGACGGCTGAGAAAAAAGATGAACGCCGCTGGATGGTTCAGTGCGGTTCGTTTAAAGGCGCCGAACAGGCAGAAACGGTGCGTGCTCAGCTGGCATTTGAAGGATTTGACTCACGCATTACCACCAATAACGGCTGGAATCGCGTAGTGATTGGACCGGTCAAAGGCAAAGAAAATGCCGATGGCACCATTTCCCGTTTGAAAGTGGCTGGCCACACAAACTGCATTCGACTCGCCTCCGGGGGTTGAAACCCCCAAAATCCCCCCCATCTATCATTTAATTCAGCCCTGAGCACAGGCTCAGGGCTTCTGTTTCCCGAATCTGTAACCAGGGGGTCTGCTCGTGACAACAATAGTAAGTGTACGCCGTAACGGCCAGGTGGTAATTGCCGGTGATGGCCAGGCCACGCTGGGTAATACCGTCATGAAAGGCAACGTGAAGAAAGTACGTCGTCTTTATAACGACAAAGTGATCGCCGGTTTCGCAGGCGGCACGGCTGATGCCTTCACGCTGTTTGAACTGTTTGAACGCAAACTGGAAATGCATCAGGGTCATCTGGTGAAAGCCGCCGTTGAGCTGGCAAAAGACTGGCGTACCGACCGCATGCTACGCAAGCTCGAAGCGCTGCTGGCCGTGGCTGACGAAAACGCCTCGCTGATCATCACCGGTAACGGCGACGTAGTTCAGCCTGAAAACGACCTGATTGCCATCGGCTCTGGCGGCCCGTACGCCCAGGCCGCAGCCCGTGCGCTGTTGGAAAATACCGACATGAACGCGCGCGATATCGCGGTGAAAGCGTTGGATATTGCAGGTGATATCTGCATCTATACCAACCACAATCACACCATCGAAGAATTACCGTCTAAAGCGTAAGGATCGCCCATGTCTGAAATGACCCCACGCGAAATTGTCAGCGAACTGAACAAACACATTATCGGCCAGGACAATGCCAAGCGCTCCGTGGCTATCGCACTGCGTAACCGCTGGCGTCGCATGCAGCTCGACGAAGAGCTTCGCCACGAAGTGACGCCAAAAAATATTCTGATGATCGGCCCGACCGGTGTGGGTAAAACCGAAATCGCCCGTCGTCTGGCCAAACTGGCTAACGCGCCGTTCATCAAAGTTGAAGCCACTAAGTTCACCGAAGTGGGCTATGTGGGCAAAGAAGTGGACTCCATCATCCGCGATCTGACCGATTCGGCGATTAAGATGGTGCGCGTCCAGGCGATTGAGAAAAACCGCTATCGCGCCGAAGAGATGGCCGAAGAGCGTATTCTCGACGTGCTGATCCCACCGGCAAAAAACAACTGGGGACAGGCTGAACAGCAGTCTGAACCTTCTGCTGCGCGTCAGGCATTCCGCAAAAAACTGCGCGAAGGCGAGCTGGACGATAAAGAGATTGAGATCGATCTCGCTGCCGCGCCAATGGGCGTGGAAATTATGGCGCCTCCGGGCATGGAAGAGATGACCAGCCAGTTGCAGTCCATGTTCCAGAACCTGGGCGGGCAGAAGCAGAAAGCGCGTAAGCTGAAAATCAAAGACGCGATGAAGCTGCTGATTGAAGAAGAAGCCGCGAAGCTGGTTAACCCGGAGGAGCTGAAACAGGACGCTATCGACGCGGTTGAGCAGCACGGTATCGTGTTTATCGACGAAATCGACAAAATCTGTAAGCGCGGCAACGCGTCCGGCCCGGATGTCTCCCGCGAAGGCGTTCAGCGCGACCTGCTGCCGCTGGTGGAAGGATGCACCGTCTCCACCAAGCACGGCATGGTTAAAACTGACCACATTCTGTTTATCGCCTCCGGTGCGTTCCAGATTGCCAGCCCGTCTGACCTGATCCCGGAACTCCAGGGTCGTCTGCCAATCCGCGTTGAGTTGCAGGCGCTGACCACCGAAGATTTCGAACGTATCCTGACTGAGCCAAACGCTTCTGTGACCGTACAGTACAAAGCGCTGATGGCGACCGAAGGCGTGAACATTGAATTTACCGATGACGGTATCAAGCGCATCGCCCAGGCCGCGTGGCAGGTCAACGAAACCACCGAGAACATCGGTGCGCGTCGTCTGCACACCGTGCTGGAACGCCTGATGGAAGACATCTCTTATGATGCGAGCGACCTTAACGGTCAAAGCATTACCATTGACGCAGACTATGTGGGCAAACACCTGGATGCGTTAGTGGCAGATGAAGATCTGAGCCGTTTTATTCTATAATCGCGTTCAATGCATTTTCATCACTGTTGATGGGGGCTATGGCCCCCATTTTTATTGGCTAAATAACTATGACTGATATCAGCCGTACACAGGCGTGGCTCGAAAGTCTGCGCCCTAAAACGCTTCCTCTGGCTTTTGCCGCCATTATTGTCGGTACCACGCTTGCCTGGTGGCAGGGTCATTTCGATCCGCTGGTAGCAGGCCTGGCGCTTGTCACCGCCGGGCTGCTGCAAATCCTCTCTAATCTCGCCAATGATTACGGCGATGCGGTAAAGGGCAGCGACAAGCCTGACCGTATCGGGCCGCTGCGCGGGATGCAAAAAGGGGTGATTACCCAGGCACAGATGAAACGGGCGCTGATTATCACCGTGGTATTGATTTGCCTGTCCGGGCTGGCGCTGGTGACGGTCGCGTCGAAAACCACCAGTGATTTCATTGGCTTCCTGGTGCTGGGCTTGCTTGCCATTATTGCAGCCATTACCTATACCGTCGGGACGCGTCCTTACGGGTATATTGGTCTGGGCGACATCTCCGTGCTGGTGTTCTTCGGCTGGCTGAGCGTGATGGGAAGCTGGTACTTGCAGGCGCATACGGTGATACCTGCCCTGTTCCTGCCGGCGACCGCCTGCGGTCTGCTGGCGACGGCGGTGCTGAATATCAATAACCTGCGCGACATCGACAGCGACCGCGAGAACGGTAAAAACACGCTGGCCGTGCGTCTGGGTCCTGTAAATGCACGCCGCTATCACGCCTTCCTGCTCATCGGCGCGCTGGTCTGCCTGGCACTGTTCAATCTGATCTCTCTGCACAGCCTGTGGGGCTGGCTGTTTGTGCTCGCCGCACCGCTGCTGATTAAGCAGGCCCGCTATGTCATGCGTGAACGCAGCCCGGCCGCCATGCCACCGATGCTGGAACGTACGGTAAAAGGCGCGTTACTGACTAACCTGCTGTTCGTCATCGGGATTGTCTTAAGCCAGACGCTGAGTTAGCTGACAAATATCAATTAACAATTGATGATTTTGCCAACAACGCATTTCGCACGATATACTGAACACATTCGCAGCAACAGAGCGTTAAACCTATGAAATACGATACCTCCGAGCTTTGTGACATCTACCAGGAAGATGTCAACGTCGTTGAACCCCTGTTCTCCAACTTTGGTGGACGGTCGTCGTTTGGCGGACAAATCATCACGGTGAAATGTTTCGAGGACAACGGGTTGCTGTACGATCTGCTCGAAGAGAACGGTCGTGGCCGCGTTCTGCTGGTGGATGGTGGCGGTTCAGTGCGCCGTGCACTGATCGATGCGGACCTCGCTCGCCTTGCGGTGCAAAACGAGTGGGAAGGGATTGTGGTCTACGGCTCCGTGCGCCAGGTGGACGATCTGGAAGATCTGGATATCGGTATTCAGGCCATTGCCGCCATTCCGGTTGGCGCAGCGGGTGAAGGCATCGGCGAAAGCGACGTGCGCGTTAACTTCGGCGGCGTGACCTTCTTCTCGGGTGACCACCTTTATGCTGACAATACCGGCATTATCCTTTCTGAGGATGCGCTGGATATTGAGTAGTTAATCGGTAAGCGAGATGCATAAAAAAGCCGGGTGGCGGCTACGCCTTACCCGGCCTGTTCAATTCATTCCCAAGGAAATCAGACTTCTTCCATACGTCCCAGCAGCGCCTGCAAGCGTTCCTGCCAGCCGTTCTGCTGTTCGCGCAGCTGGTTGTTTTCGCGCTCCAGTTCTTCGCGGCTGTGCTGAGCGTTCTGAACTTCCTGAGACAGGGAGTTGTTCTTCTCTTTCAGCTCTTCAATTTCCATTTGCAGCAGCGTGATGGTGTCAATCGCCTGCTGTACTTTCGATTCCAGTTTCTCAAACACTTCTAAAGACATGATCCTACCTCTCCTGAATTGCAAGGCGACGCTTTAACGTAAACGCGCACAACATATGTTCCGATTGTATGGAGCGCCGTCGCCCCTGTCCAGCGGCATGCCACGCAGATCGCGGTTTGCAACACTTTTCGGCCTCGTCCTGGTGCGTTCGCCGCATATACCCCTAAGTTGTTAACCCATAAGTTAAAGAAATGATTCAACCCACAATCATTACCTGATGCAAAAACGCGCCTTATGGCGCGAAAACGCTCATTTTATTGACACAGACCACACATTTCGATTTCGATATTTCTCGTTTGTGCTCGTTAACGATAAATTAACACTATGTCTACAGGGCATCGTGACTGTCACGGGCGGTCACGCAAACAATAAACATTACTCTTTTGCAGGATTCCGATTATGAGTCAGACATCAACCTTAAAAGGCCAGTGCATTGCCGAGTTCCTGGGTACCGGGTTGTTGATATTCTTCGGAGTAGGCTGTGTCGCTGCACTGAAAGTGGCGGGTGCCAGTTTTGGTCAGTGGGAAATCAGTATTATCTGGGGTCTGGGCGTGGCGATGGCCATCTACCTGACCGCAGGGGTTTCCGGCGCACATCTTAACCCGGCGGTGACCATCGCGTTGTGGCTATTCGCGTGCTTTGACGGACGCAAAGTTGTTCCTTTCATCATTTCGCAATTTGCCGGCGCCTTTTGCGCAGCGGCGTTAGTTTACGGGCTTTATTACAATCTTTTCATCGACTTCGAACAGACGCATCATATGGTGCGTGGCAGTGTCGAAAGTCTGGATCTGGCAGGCATTTTCTCAACGTATCCGAATCCGCATATCAATTTTGTGCAGGCGTTCGCAGTTGAAATGGTGATTACCGCTATTCTGATGGGCGTCATTATGGCGCTGGGCGACGACGGAAACGGCATTCCGCGCGGCCCGCTGGCACCACTTCTGATTGGCCTTCTGATTGCGGTGATTGGCGCATCCATGGGTCCGCTGACCGGTTTTGCGATGAATCCGGCGCGTGACCTGGGTCCAAAAACCTTCGCCTTCTTTGCGGGATGGGGCGATGTCGCCTTCACGGGCGGCAAAGACATTCCTTACTTCCTGGTTCCGCTGTTCGGGCCAATTGTAGGGGCGGCACTGGGCGCATTCGGCTATCGCAAATTAATTGGTCGCCACTTACCGTGCGACACCTGTGTGGAAGAGGAAAAAGAGACAACTTCCACCACACAACAAAAAGCTTCGCTGTAATCTGACTACGGGACACATACCATGACCGAAAAAAAATATATCGTTGCGCTCGACCAGGGCACTACCAGCTCCCGCGCTGTCGTAATGGATCATGACGCGAACATTGTCAGCGTGTCTCAACGCGAATTTGAGCAAATTTATCCGCGTCCAGGCTGGGTTGAACACGACCCGATGGAGATCTGGGCGTCACAAAGCTCCACGCTGGTGGAAGTGCTGGCGAAAGCCGACATCAGTTCTGACCAGATTGCCGCTATCGGTATCACCAACCAGCGTGAAACGACTGTGGTCTGGGAGCGCGAAACCGGTAAGCCCATCTACAACGCCATCGTCTGGCAGTGCCGCCGTACGTCAGAGATCTGCGAACAGCTGAAGCGCGACGGGATGGAAGAGTACGTGCGCAGCGCCACCGGCCTGGTGGTTGACCCCTATTTCTCCGGCACCAAAGTGAAGTGGATCCTCGACCACGTGGAAGGTTCACGCGAGCGCGCACGTCGTGGCGAGCTGCTCTTCGGTACCGTCGATACCTGGCTTATCTGGAAGATGACTCAGGGACGCGTTCACGTCACCGACTACACCAACGCCTCGCGCACCATGCTGTTCAACATCAACACTCTGGAGTGGGATGACAAGATGCTGGACGCGCTGGACATTCCGCGAGCGATGCTTCCAGACGTGCGTAAATCTTCAGAAGTGTACGGCCAGACCAACATTGGCGGTAAAGGCGGCACGCGTATTCCTATCGCCGGTATCGCCGGTGACCAGCAGGCAGCCCTGTTCGGCCAGCTGTGCGTAAAAGAAGGGATGGCGAAGAACACCTACGGCACCGGCTGCTTTATGCTGATGAACACGGGCGAGAAAGCGGTGAAATCAGAAAACGGTCTGCTGACCACCATCGCCTGCGGCCCGCGCGGCGAAGTGAACTATGCTCTGGAAGGCGCGGTATTCATGGCGGGTGCCTCCATTCAGTGGCTGCGCGACGAGATGAAGCTGATTAGCGACGCGTTTGACTCCGAATACTTCGCGACCAAAGTGAAAGACACCAACGGCGTGTACGTGGTGCCAGCGTTCACCGGTCTGGGCGCACCGTACTGGGATCCGTACGCCCGCGGCGCGATTTTCGGCCTGACGCGCGGCGTGAACTCAAACCACATCATTCGCGCGACGCTGGAATCCATCGCCTACCAGACGCGCGACGTGCTGGAAGCGATGCAGGCTGACTCTGGCATTCGTCTGCACGCCCTGCGCGTGGACGGCGGTGCAGTAGCCAACAACTTTCTGATGCAGTTCCAGTCCGACATTCTGGGCACTCGCGTTGAACGTCCTGAGGTGCGAGAAGTGACGGCGCTGGGCGCGGCGTATCTGGCAGGTCTGGCGGTTGGCTTCTGGCAAAACCTCGACGAGCTTCAGGAAAAAGCGGTTATCGAACGCGAATTCCGTCCTGGCATCGAAACCACCGAGCGCAACTACCGCTACAGCGGCTGGAAGAAAGCGGTGAAACGTGCCCTGGCGTGGGAAGAGCACGACGAGTAAGCCTATATTCCCTCTCCCCTGGGGAGAGGGTTAGGGTGAGGGGCTCCAACCGCACCGGTCCCCTCGCCCCTCCCCACTCTGTGATAAACTTCGTGCAATTCCTTTTGATTGTACGAGTACCTCATGAAACGTGAACTTGCTATCGAGTTTTCCCGCGTCACCGAAGCTGCCGCCCTCGCAGGCTACAAGTGGCTGGGCCGTGGCGACAAAAATACCGCAGACGGCGCAGCCGTCCACGCCATGCGCATTGTGCTTAACCAGGTCAACATCGACGGCACTATCGTCATCGGTGAAGGCGAGATCGACGAAGCGCCGATGCTCTACATCGGTGAAAAGGTCGGGACCGGCAAAGGCGATGCGGTGGATATCGCGGTCGACCCGATCGAAGGCACGCGCATGACGGCGATGGGCCAGGCCAACGCGCTGGCGGTACTGGCGGTGGGCGATAAGGGCTGCTTCCTCAACGCGCCCGATATGTACATGGAAAAGCTGATCGTCGGTCCTGGCGCTAAAGGCGCTATCGACCTTAGTCTGCCGCTGGACGCCAACCTGCGCAATATCGCTGCGGCGCTGGGTAAAGCGCTCAGCGAACTCACCGTGACCATTCTGGCGAAACCGCGCCACGACGCCACCATCGCGTACCTGCAAACGCTTGGCGTGCGCGTATTTGCTATTCCGGATGGCGACGTTGCCGCCTCTATTCTTACCTGCATGCCTGACAGCGAAGTCGACGTGCTTTACGGCATCGGCGGCGCGCCGGAGGGTGTGGTCTCTGCGGCAGTGATCCGCGCGCTGGACGGCGATATGCAGGCGCGTCTGCTGCCACGCCATGAGGTCAAAGGCGACAGCGACGAGAACCTTCGCATTGGTGCAGACGAACTGGCGCGCTGCGCGGCGATGGGCATCGAGGCCAATAAAGTGCTCGCGCTAAACGAGATGGCCCGCAGCGATAACGTGGTCTTCTCCGCAACCGGCATCACCAAAGGCGATCTGCTGGACGGCATCACCCGCAAGGGCAACATGGCCACCACTGAAACCCTGCTGATCCGCGGTAAATCCCGCACTATTCGCCGCATTAAGTCCATTCATTATCTCGATCGTAAAGATCCGGACGTACAGACGCACATTCTGTAAAACCGTTTGATCGATAGAGCTTTCCGGCCCGAATGGGCTGGAAATGTTTCCCACAAGTACGGAAGATAGAAGAGAGAAACAGCACAGGAGAAGATCATGGCGGACTGGGTAACAGGTAAAGTCACAAAGGTACAGTTCTGGACCGATGCGCTATTTAGCCTCACTCTGCACGCTCCCGTTCATCCGTTTACTGCCGGGCAGTTTGCCAAACTCGGGCTGGATATCGACGGTGAACGCGTACAGCGCGCCTACTCTTACGTTAATGCGCCTGATAACCCGGACCTTGAGTTCTATCTGGTCACCGTCCCGGACGGTAAGCTCAGCCCGCGCCTCGCCGCGCTGAAGCCAGGCGATGAAGTGCAGATTGTCTCCGACGCGGCGGGGTTCTTCGTGCTGGATGAAATCCCCGACTGTGACACGCTCTGGATGCTGGCGACCGGCACGGCCATCGGCCCGTATCTTTCCATTCTGCAATACGGCAAAGATCTGGAGCGCTTTAAAAATATCGTGCTGGTTCACGCCGCGCGCTACGCCGCAGACCTGAGCTATTTGCCGCAGATGCAGGCGCTGGAACAGCGATATGGCGGAAAGTTAAAAATTCAGACGGTGGTCAGCCGCGAAACCGCAGCTGGCTCGTTAACCGGTCGCGTTCCGGCGTTGATTGAAAGCGGCGCGCTGGAAGAGGCGGTGGGTTTACCGATGAATACCGAAACCAGCCACGTGATGCTGTGCGGCAACCCGCAGATGGTGCGCGATACGCAGCAGTTGCTGAAGGATACCCGGCAGATGACGAAGCACCTTCGCCGTCGGCCGGGCCACATGACCGCCGAACACTACTGGTGATCAGCGGTACTTCACCTCAAGGGTATCTTTTCCATATTTGTTCTCGCTCTGGGTGCCGATAAACGCGCCCAGTTCGACAACCATCATTACAAAGATAACCGTCGGCAGCAGTCTGCCCACCACCCATGGGAGGATTGAGGGCAGCAATGACCAGTTCCCCGCCACCAGCATCCACGCCAGAATAATCAGGAAAGCCCATGCGCCGGAGCGGCCACGATCGTGCAGACGTTTCACCACCACGGCGGCGGTTGGCCACAGTAAACAGACCAGCGCAAATGCCGCGGTTTGCGTGCTCAGCCATGCGTTGTAGGCAACAAAAAACAGAAGCAGCATGGCGACAACCCACGTTGCAATCCAGATCCAGAAGTCACGGCGCCCAATACGCCCTTTGAATGAAAACAGCCACTGCTGTATGGTCATGTAAGGTTCCTTATTATTGTTTAGCCCGCATTTTACCCTGGAGTTGTGACCTTTTGACAAGCCGACCAGATATCGTTTTAATCATGGGCAATGACGGCCAGGGGCAATGTTGATGAAAAGTTCGGCACACTCTCTTTATTTGTGTTTAGCGATGCTGAGCGCCAGTTTTTCCCTGTACGCCACGGAAACGGCTTCCCCGGTCACCGCCCCCTATCTTCTGGCGGGCGCTCCCTCTTTCGATCAATCTATCAGCCAGTTCCGCGAAGCCTTCAACAAAGAAAACCCCTCACTTCCGTTGGGAGAGTTCCGAGCGATTGACAGCGCCCGCGATACGCCGACCCTGACCCGCGCGGCCAGCAAAATTAACGAGAATCTGTATGCCTCTACCGCCCTTGAGCGCGGAACGTTAAAAATCAAAAGCATGCAGATCACCTGGCTGCCGATTCAGGGCCCAGAGCAGAAAGCGGCGAAAGCGAAAGCGCTGGAGTACATGAGCGCTATTCTGCGCGCCTTTACCCCCACCTTCACGAAAGCACAAAGCCAGCAAAAGCTGCAAAAACTACTTACCGCGGGGAAAAACAAACGCTATTACGCCGATACGGAAGGTGCCGTTCGCTATGTCGTCGCAGATAACGGCGAAAAGGGGCTGACCTTCGCGGTTGAACCGATTAAGCTGGCCCTATCAGACGCACTCGAGGGGGCGAATTAATGACAAAAAGCAAAGCCTTTCGAGGGAAAATCTCTATACTGATTCACAGACCATGCTGCCCTTAAGGGTGGCCATATTCCTTAATTCGCTTATTGAGCGTGGAGAATTGAAATGCGACATCCTTTAGTGATGGGTAACTGGAAACTGAACGGCAGCCGCCACATGGTAAACGAACTGGTTGCTAACCTGCGTAAAGAGCTGGCTGGCGTGACCGGCTGCGCGGTTGCTATCGCTCCGCCGGATATGTACCTGGATCTGGCTAAACGTGCCGCTGACGGCAGCCACATCATTCTGGGCGCGCAGAACGTTGACGTTAACCTGTCTGGCGCGTTTACTGGTGAAACCTCCGCTGAAATGCTGAAAGACATCGGCGCGAAATACATCATCATCGGCCACTCTGAGCGTCGCACCTACCACAAAGAATCTGACGAGTTCATCGCGAAGAAATTCGCTGTGCTGAAAGAGCAGGGTCTGATCCCGGTTCTGTGCATCGGTGAAACCGAAGCAGAAAACGAAGCGGGTAAAACCGAAGAAGTGTGCGCACGTCAGATCGACGCTGTGCTGAAAACCCAGGGCGCGGCAGCGTTCGAAGGCGCGGTTATCGCTTACGAGCCAGTCTGGGCGATCGGTACCGGCAAATCTGCAACTCCAGCGCAGGCACAGGCGGTGCACAAGTTCATTCGTGACCACATTGCAAAAGCAGACGCGAAAGTGGCGGAGCAGGTCATCATCCAGTACGGCGGTTCCGTTAACGCATCAAACGCAGCTGAGCTGTTCACCCAGCCAGACATCGATGGCGCGCTGGTTGGCGGCGCATCCCTGAAAGCAGACGCTTTCGCGGTGATCGTTAAAGCGGCAGAAGCGGCTAAGCAGGCGTAATTGCCTTTGGGGCGGGTGGCGCTTCGCTAACCCGCCCTACAAAACCACTACAAACGTCCTAATACGCTAAACCACAAATAATCCAGCGGCAGCAGCACCAGATACGTCGCAATCGCCAGCGCCAGGCAGAGCAGCATCCCCGCCTTCGCAGGCACTTTCCCTAAGCCCATCGCCACCACAATCGGCGACGCCTGATACGGCAGCAACGGCGTGGAATACCCCAGCACCTGAATCATGATCACCGACAGCAGCGGGAAGCCGGTCGCGTCCGAGAAGCTCTGCGCCAGCGTGGTGTACAGCGCCGGAACGCCATTGGCGGTCATAATGAAGTTGAGCGCCGTGGTGATCCCCGTCAGCGCCAGGAAGCTGGTAAACGGGCGATCTGCATCCAGCGGCATGATATGGAGCAACGCCTCGCCTACGGCCGCACCGATACCGGTCTGCGTCACCGTAATGGCCAGCCCGAGTATACCCGCGACGTAAATACAGGTACGCATATTCACCCCCGCCGAGAACTCCTCCCCGGTGATAAAACCTATACGCGGCAGCATAACGACGACTGAGGCCGCCAGCCCTGTCCACGCTGGGCCCACGCCGTGCCAGCTCTCCGTCACCCACATCGTCAACACCACCGCCAGCAGCCAGGCGAGCCGTTTTTCGTCACGCCCCATCGGTTCCGATGGCGCGAGATCCTTCGCCGGTTTCGGGTTGCCGGGGAACAGCCAGCAGATCAGGCCAATCAGAATCAGGCCTTTGAGAATACCCAGCACCGGGGTGTGCAGCAGCAGATACGGAACATAGTTCAGGTGGATGCCGTATGAGCCTTCCGCCGCGCCGCTCATCACCAGGTTGGGCACGTTGGCGGGCAAAATAGTGGCCGAGAGCTGGAAGGTGCCAAACCCGACCGCCAGCGCCAGGCCAAACCAGGCCCGCGAGCCATCAGGAATGCCGGCCCGCTTCGCCATCGCGGCGACAATCGGCATCAGCAGCGCAATACGTCCCATGTTCGACGGCATCACGAATGCCAGGGCATAGCTCAGTAGCACAACGCTTGCCACCATCAGCACCCAGGAGTCGGTAAGCTTTGCCGACAGCGCCCGGGCGGCCCTGTCCGCCAGGCCGGTTTTCCGAATCGCCACACCCAGCACAAAGCCGCTGAACACCAGCCAGAAGGCAGACGAGGCGAAGCCGCCGAAGATTACTTCCGGCGGGGCGATTCTGGCGGTCATCGCCGCCGTGAAAAACAACAGCGCGGTGATAAATTCGGGCAACAGCGACGTCGCCCACAGCACGATGGTGACGCCGACGATCAGCGAGGGAAGCAGCAGAGGATGCGTTAACCAGAGCGACATACCTGTCTCCTGTAGAATTTTTCAGCAAGTCTACGGCGACAGGCAGGGCGAGTAAACGCTATTTATGGTGGGGTCACTTCAGGATATCGCATTGATGATCCTGCAATTCCTCAGCTGACGCGCGGTTAAAGGTAAGCAAATTACGCTCTGTCGCCAGCAATACAAACGAGCCGTCTGACTGCTGCGCCATCGCCAGCGCGAAGCGTCCCATATGGTCGCGCGCTTCTGGCAGCTCTTCCGCCAGCATCATAAACGGGCTGCGCTGCACCAGTTCGTTCTCCGTCACCCGACGGGCAAGGTATTCATGCCCTTCCAGCCCGCCCGGAAGCGGTAACCACTGGGTGCTGATTTGCCCCTGCGACGCGTTCAGCTTCTCGCGCACGTCTGGGCGCAGACAGGAGATGTGGATATGAAAATGGTTTTGCGTGCGCCCGGTCGGGGAGTTGATGGTTAGCGAAACGGCGCTGTCAGGCACGTCGGCCCCTCGTTTCATGCTCATAAAATGACGAGACTGCCATGCCAGCCAGAAGAAATTCGGTGTCTGCGGCTCTGTCAGCAGCGGGCTTTCAGTGCCGTTGATACGGTACGTAGGCATCAGCAGGTATTGCAGCGGTCCGTTGCGGTCTTTGAACACCACGTAGCCCGCATCTGGCTTCACCTGCGCGCACGGTGCCGGGTTACGGTTATGCAGCTGGTTGGGCACACACTGGTCGAGAACGATATGACGCAACGCATTCGGATTACCCGCTTTCATCCAGTACACGCCGCCTGCGGCAAGGGCGATAACGATCAGAATCAGTAAGATAATTTTTTTCACAACGCGTTCCCTGTTTTCAATAGAGGCAAAAGAGTAACGCAAAATGATGACCAAATAAAAACCCGGCGGATTTCTCACACCGGGTTACCGTGTTGTTCTTTGTAAAACGCTTAGCGCTTGCTGATCTGGTCGAAGGTGCCGCCGTTAGAGAAGTGCTCTTTCTGCGCTTTGGTCCAGCCGCCAAAAACATCATCGATAGTAAACAGCTTCAGTTTCGGGAAGGCGTTTTCGTATTTCTTCGCGACGGCCTCATCGCGTGGGCGGTAGAAGTTTTTCGCCGCAATTTCCTGCCCTTCCGGTGAGTAGAGGTACTTCAGGTAGGCTTCCGCCACCGCTTTGGTGCCCTTCTTATCAACAACCTTATCGACGACGGAGACGGTCGGCTCAGCGAGGATGGATTCGCTCGGGGTGACGATCTCGAACTTGTCTTTACCCAGCTCGTTGGTCGCCAGCAGGGCTTCGTTTTCCCAGGCGATCAGCACGTCGCCGATGCCGCGCTCGACGAAGGTGTTGGTTGCGCCGCGCGCGCCGGAGTCCAGCACTTCGACGTTTTTAAACAGTGCTTTGACGAAGTCCTGTGCTTTGGCCTGATCGCCGTTGTTGTGGTGCAGCGCGTAGCCCCAGGCCGCCAGGTAGTTCCAGCGTGCGCCGCCGGAGCTTTTCGGGTTCGGGGTGATGACAGACACGCCCGGCTTAATCAGGTCGTTCCAGTCTTTAATCTGTTTCGGGTTGCCTTTGCGCACCAGGAAGACGATGGTCGAGGTGTATGGCGCAGAGTTGTCCGGCAGGCGCTTGATCCAGTTTTTGTCGATACGGCCACGCTCCGCGATCGCATCCACGTCATAAGCCAGCGCCAGGGTCACCACGTCGGCTTCGATACCGTTGATCACCGATGTCGCCTGCTTACCGGAACCGCCGTGAGACTGGCGAACCACCACGTTATCGCCGGTTTCCTGTTTCCAGTGCGCCGCGAAAGCTTTGTTGTACTGGTCGTACAGTTCACGAGTCGGATCGTACGACACATTCAGTAACTGAATGTCCTTTGCCAGAACGCTGGTTGATGCCAGCAATAATGTTAACCCCACGCCCCATTTATTCATCGCCCAGCTCTCTTGTGTAGTGTTTTGATGAATGCAGCGTGCCAGAAAGCTAATCGATGATTAAAGAATAAAAAAAGATTGGCTATAACGTGAAGGAATAAAAAAATGAATGAGCGGCCTGATGCCCTCACCCCAACCCTCTCCCACGGGAGAGGGAGCAACCATAAAAAACGGTAACCCAAGGGTTACCGTTTTGCATTTACCTTGCCGCCACCGGGCAACAGAGCCAATCAGTACAGTTTTTTCGCGCAGTCCAGCCAGTCACCTTTGAACGGACGCTTCATGTTTTCAATGGCGTCGATGATGTCATGGTGAACCAGTTTCTCGTTCTGGATACCGACGCAGCGGCCGCCGTGGCCCTGTAGCAGCAGCTCGATCGCGTACGCGCCCATGCGGGACGCCAGGATACGGTCGTACGGGCCTGGGGAACCGCCACGCTGAATGTGACCCAGAACGGTCGCGCGGGTTTCGCGTTTGGTTTCGGTTTCGATGTACTTCGCCAGCTCGTCAACGTCACAGATGTGCTCGGTGATGGCAACGATCGCATGTTTTTTGCCTTTCGCGATACCAGCTTTGATTTCAGCGACCAGATCTTCACGGCTGAATTCCACTTCCGGCACCACCACGAACTCACAGCCACCGGCAATTGCCGCCGCCAGAGTCAGGTCACCGCAGTAACGGCCCATCACTTCAACAATGGAAATACGCTGGTGAGAGGAAGAGGTGTCACGCAGGCGGTCAATCGCTTCCACAACGGTACCCAGCGCGGTGAAGTAACCGATGGTGTAGTCGGTGCCTTTAATGTCGTTGTCGATGGTGCCAGGCAGGCCGATGCACGGGAAGCCCATTTCAGTCAGACGTTTTGCACCCATGTAGGAGCCGTCGCCGCCGATAACCACCAGCGCATCCAGACCCCGTTTTTTCATGTTTTCGATAGCCACTTCACGGATGTGTTCGTCACGGAATTCCGGGAAGCGTGCAGAACCGAGGAAAGTACCGCCACGGTTGATCATGTCAGACACGCTGTAGCGGTCGAGCTGAACCATGCGGTCTTCATACAGACCCAGGTAACCGTCATAGATACCAAAAACTTCCAGACCTTCCGTCAGCGCTGCACGGACAACCCCACGGATTGCCGCGTTCATGCCCGGCGCATCACCGCCGCTTGTCAACACACCGATTTTCTTAATCATGACTACCTCTGAACTTAGGAATGCAAAATTGAAATCTGCTGCCGGAAGAAACTGTTCAACCGTCGAATACTGCAAATAGTATATCAATCCCTTCCAGCTGAATTGATTCAGGTCAGGCCATATGGTGGTAATTTATCCACAAAATGCTGCTCTGGCTCACTTTTTTACAACGAATTACGAAAGCTCAAAACGCCCTGGGTACGACAGAGCATGGGTCCTGGTGAATAATGACGTCTGACCCAGGGAAACGCTGCAAAATCGCCTGCTCCACCTGTTCAGCGACCATATGCGCCTGAACCAGTGGCAGGTTGTCTTCCATTTCCAAATGAATCTGAATAAAGCGGGTCGGCCCTGACTGCCGCGTACGAAGATCGTGAGCACCACTGACGCCGGGCCAGTTGGTCACGATGGCATAAATTTCATCACGTTCTGCATCCGGAAGCGCACGGTCAAGAAGCGACTGTACCGCGTCATACCCCATCCGCAAGGCGCTGTATAAAATATAGATCCCTATCCCTAACGCAAACAACGCATCGGCCCGATGCCAGCCATACCAGGCCAGACCAAGCGCAATAAGAATAGCCCCATTCATCATAACATCAGACTGATAATGAAGCATATCGGCCCGTACAGCCTGGCTTTGTGTTTTGCGTACAACCCAGCGCTGGAACGTTACAAGAACAAGTGTGCTTATAAGTGCAACTACCGTTACGACCACGCCAACGCCCGGATCGTTCATCGGTGACGGCGAAACAAGATGCTGAATGCCTGTCAAAAACAGGAAAAGCGCAGAGCCCGAAATAAACATGCTTTGTGCCAGCGCGGCCAGCGATTCCGCTTTGCCGTGGCCAAACGTATGCTCTTCATCCGCCGGTTGCAGCGAGTAGCGCACCACCAGCAGGTTGGTCAGCGAGGCGGCAATATCCACCAGTGAGTCCACCAGCGCCGCCAGAATACTGACCGATCCGGTGTACCACCACGCGAAAATTTTAATGATCAGTAAACACGACGCCATCACCGTCGCGGCTATTGCGGCCCGGCTTACCAGCCGTCCATAGGATTGATTCATAAACACTCCTGTCATGCCATGGCGCTAGTATAACGGATGGTGGTGGAGTGAAAGGATGAATAAAGCGTTAACAAACCGGAACGATGGGCAAAAAAAACCCCCACATCATGTGGGGGAAGACAGGGATGGTGTCTATGGCAAGGAAAACAGGGTTTACTGGTTACTACGGGTACTGCTATTGCTACTGAAAAGCGTCATATCTGAGCTTCGCTGCATCCGTGCAACCTCACGCAACTGGTTCATACGTTGCTGATGTTTGGTATTCAAAACCGCTTGCTGCTCGGGCGTTAGCAGGTGGAACATCTGGTTGCGAACCTTCGCCATCTCTACCTGGCGGGCAACCTGTTCCTGCGCCATTTTTTCGGCCTGAGCGCGTACAGCGCTTTCGTCAAAATTTTCTGCGGTGACAAGGCGATGCATTGTCTCCATTTCGCTAACATTAACAGGGGGCTGGTCGTGTCTTGCCCTCTGCATCAGATCTCGCATCTGTTGACGCTGATGTTCGGTTAAACTTATGCCGTCAAACATATGGCTTTGGCTGCTGTGCTGCGTTGCGCCCTCTGCTGAGGAACCGTTATCACTGATGATAGCTACAGCAGCCTGGCTAAACGCACTGAAGGCCAGCGTTGAGGCCATGACGGCAGCGGTAACTTTGCGCATCACTTGCTCCCAAAATCTTTCGTGTCGCGATTCAACGAGAGACAGTCTACGATTCAGGCTGCAAACATGCGTCAGGGGGTGTAAAACAACGTAAAGTCATGGATTAGATAGCCTTGATGTCGTAATTTCTGCCTCGGAGGTATTTAAACAATGAATAAAATCCTGTTAGTTGATGATGACCGAGAGCTCACATCTCTTTTAAAGGAGTTGCTCGACATGGAAGGTTTCAACGTCCTGGTTGCCCATGATGGCGAGCAGGCGCTGAGTCTCCTTGACGACAGCATCGATTTACTTTTGCTCGACGTCATGATGCCGAAGAAAAACGGTATTGATACGTTGAAAGAGCTTCGCCAGACACACCAGACCCCCGTCATTATGCTGACCGCACGCGGCAGCGAGCTTGACCGCGTACTCGGCCTTGAGCTGGGTGCGGATGACTATTTACCTAAGCCGTTCAACGACCGTGAACTGGTGGCCCGTATTCGCGCGATCCTGCGCCGCTCTCACTGGAGCGAGCAGCAGCAGAATACCGACAACAGCTCACCTACGCTGGAAGTGGACTCCCTGAGCCTGAACCCGGGCCGACAGGAAGCGAGCTTCGACGGTGAAACGCTGGAGCTAACCGGCACCGAGTTCACCCTGCTGTATCTGCTGGCGCAGCATCTCGGCCAGGTGGTGTCGCGTGAACACTTAAGCCAGGAAGTGCTGGGCAAACGCCTCACCCCGTTTGACCGCGCCATCGACATGCATATCTCGAACCTGCGCCGTAAGCTGCCGGAGCGTAAAGACGGTCATCCCTGGTTCAAAACCCTGCGTGGTCGTGGTTATCTGATGGTTTCCGCTTCATGATAGGCAGCTTAACCGCCCGCATCTTCGCCATCTTCTGGCTGACGCTGGCACTGGTTTTAATGCTCGTTTTGATGTTGCCAAAACTCGACTCACGCCAGATGACGGAGCTACTAGACAGCGAGCAACGTCAGGGCGTGATGATCGAGCAGCACGTGGAAGCGGAGCTGGCAAACGATCCGCCGAACGATTTAATGTGGTGGCGCAGGTTGTTTCGCGCTATCGACAAGTGGGCGCCCCCCGGACAACGTCTTTTACTGGTCACCAGTGAAGGCCGCGTGATTGGGGCCGATCGCAATGAAATGCAGATTATCCGCAACTTTATTGGCCAGGCGGATAACGCCGATCACCCACAGAAAAAGAAATATGGTCGGGTAGAGATGGTTGGTCCTTTCTCGGTTCGGGACGGGGAAGACAATTATCAGCTCTACCTGATTCGCCCTGCGAGCAGTTCCCAGTCCGACTTCATCAACCTGCTGTTTGACCGTCCGCTTTTGCTGTTGATTGTCACGATGCTGGTCAGTTCCCCGCTGCTGTTATGGCTGGCGTGGAGCCTGGCGAAACCGGCGCGTAAGCTGAAAAATGCGGCGGACGAAGTGGCGCAGGGCAACCTGAGGCAGCATCCGGAGCTGGAATCCGGGCCGCAGGAGTTCCTGGCCGCCGGGACCAGTTTTAACCAGATGGTGAGCGCGCTCGATCGCATGATGACGGCCCAGCAGCGCCTGCTGTCGGATATCTCGCACGAACTGCGTACCCCGCTCACGCGCTTACAGCTGGGTACCGCCCTGCTGCGTCGCCGCAGCGGAGAAAGCAAAGAGCTGGAGCGCATCGAAACCGAAGCGCATCGTCTGGACAGCATGATCAACGATCTGCTGGTCATGTCGCGCAATCAGCAGAAAAACGCGCTGGTGAGCGAAACGGTGAAAGCCAATCATCTGTGGCATGAGGTGCTGGACAACGCGGCGTTTGAAGCGGAGCAGATGGGCAAATCCTTCACCGTTAACTTCCCGCCGGGGCCATGGCCGCTGTACGGTAACCCCAACGCGCTGGAAAGCGCGCTGGAAAATATCGTGCGTAACGCCCTGCGCTACTCGCACACGAAGATTGAGGTGGCGTTCTCGGTGGATAAAGACGGGATCACCGTCATCGTCGACGACGACGGTCCTGGCGTCAGCCCGGAAGACCGCGAGCAGATATTCCGTCCGTTCTACCGCACCGACGAGGCGCGCGACCGGGAATCGGGCGGTACGGGACTGGGGCTGGCGATTGTGGAAACCGCCATGCAACAGCACCGTGGCTGGGTGAAAGCCGATGACAGCCCGCTGGGCGGGCTCAGGTTAACGCTGTGGCTGCCGCTGTATAAGCGTTCGTAACCGTATGTGCCGGGTGGCGGCTTCGCCTTACCCGGCCTACTTTCTGCGGGAACTATTTCCCCCATAATCTCCGCGAACTGCTCTCGATCTTGCCGCTTATCCGCCGCTTCTGCATCGTTCTGGTCCAGCTGGTGGATAATCCCGCCGCTGACAGCAGACGGTGATACTGATCGTCATCAAACGGCATATGCCAGGCAATTGCGCAGGCCTCGTACACCGACACCTCACTCAAACGCGAAGCCAGCTCAAGCGGCGCATCCGCCGAAACCTGTCCCGCCTGCACAACGCGATACAGCCAGCCGGTTTTACCCGCGTTTTGCAACTGGGCCGACATATCCTGAATGCCGAAATGGTAATTAAGCTTAAAGCACGGTGAGCGCGGCTGGGTGACCTGAATCAAAGCATCGCCCCAGCGGTAAATATCGCCGATAAAGACGTTCTTCTCCGTCAGCCCCTCCGTTGAGAGATTTTCGCCAAACGCGGGGGCGACGAAGAGGTCAGCCTGTTCAGGAAATTCGGTTTTCCAGTGCTGATAGTGCTCGCGCGGATAATGGCACAGCGCGCGATCGGGCCCGCCGTGGATTTTCTTTTCAGCCTGCTGGTCACCCGCAAGCCCGAGATCGGTCAACGTCAGCTCACCGTCGACCTGCACTTTGGCGATGGCACTCGGGCGGCTGCCTTCGTACTCCCTTACCTTGCCTGTAAACACATTCACCGGGTAATGCATCTCCACTCCTTCAGATACAAAAAAAGCGAGTCATCAGACTCGCTTCTCACAGGCGTCAATGCAACCTTATTTTTTAGCGGCGAAACGCGCTGCTGCTTCGTCCCAGTTCACCACGTCCCAGAAGGCTTTGATGTAGTCAGGGCGACGGTTCTGGAACTTCAGGTAGTAAGCGTGTTCCCACACGTCCAGACCCAGAATTGGGAAGCCGGATGCGCCAGAGATAGCTTCACCCATCAGCGGGGAGTCCTGGTTAGCGGTAGAAACGACCGCCAGTTTGTCACCTTTCAGGACCAGCCACGCCCAGCCAGAGCCGAAACGGGTTGCAGCGGCTTTTTCGAATTCCGCTTTGAAGTTGTCAACGGAACCGAAGTCACGCTCGATAGCCGCTTTCAGGTCGCCCTGAAGGGTGGTGCCGGTTTTCAGGCCTTTCCAGAACAGGCTGTGGTTAGCGTGACCGCCCGCGTTGTTGCGCAGCACGGTTTTCTTGTCTGCCGGCAGCTGGTCCAGTTTGGTGATCAGCTCTTCAACAGGCAGATTAGCGAACTCTGGCAGGCTTTCCAGCGCAGCATTCGCGTTGTTCACGTAGGTCTGGTGGTGTTTAGTGTGATGGATTTCCATCGTCTGCTTGTCGAAATGCGGTTCCAGTGCGTCGTAGGCATACGGCAGGGATGGCAGTGTATAACTCATAATCCTCTCCATTATTGTCGGGCGGCACAGCTGTTAATGCCGCGTAAGCAGTTGGTTCATTATAGTTAATTAAATGATATTGAAAATGATTATCAATGCCGTAGTTTTTATAAGGTTATTCGGTTTTTGATAAATGACAAAATTGTGAGTCTGCTCACGTGTTTAACGTGCTGATTGCCATCCTGAACAAAAGTGCGGCAACCTTCTGAAGGTTCCCAAACCGCCTCATTTTTACACTCATCAAGTCGGCGGGAAGCCTCCGGCTATAAAAACGATGAGGATGTAAAAATGAATCATGCGATTACGATGGGTATCTTCTGGCATTTGATAGGCGCGGCCAGTGCAGCCTGTTTCTATGCCCCGTTTAAAAAGGTGAAAGGCTGGTCATGGGAAACCATGTGGTCCGTTGGCGGTACCGTGTCCTGGCTGATTTTGCCCTGGACAATCAGCGCCATGCTGCTGCCCGATTTCTGGGGCTACTTCTCCTCCTTCAACGCCTCCACCCTGCTGCCGGTATTCCTGTTCGGCGCGATGTGGGGCATCGGTAATATCAACTACGGCCTCACCATGCGCTACCTCGGCATGTCGATGGGGATTGGCATCGCGATTGGCATAACGTTGATTGTTGGCACCCTGATGACGCCAATCCTCAACGGCAACTTCGATGTGCTGATCAACACCCAGGGAGGGCGAATGACCCTGCTGGGCGTGCTGGTGGCGGTGATCGGCGTGGGCATCGTCACCCGCGCGGGCCAGCTGAAAGAACGCAAGATGGGCATCAAAGCCGAAGAGTTCAACCTGAAGAAAGGGCTGCTGCTGGCGGTGATGTGCGGCGTCTTCTCGGCGGGCATGTCGTTCGCCATGAATGCCGCCAAACCGATGCACGACGCCGCTGCGGCGCTGGGCGTCGATCCGCTGTACGTTGCCCTGCCAAGCTACGTGGTGATCATGGGCGGCGGCGCGCTGGTAAACCTCGGCTTCTGCTTTATTCGTCTGGCAAAAGTGAACAACCTGTCGGTAAAAGCCGACTTCTCGCTGGCAAAACCGCTGATCGTCACTAACGTCCTGCTCTCCGCCCTTGGCGGCCTGATGTGGTATCTGCAATTCTTCTTCTACGCCTGGGGTCACGCCAGTATTCCGGCGCAGTATGACTACATGAGCTGGATGCTGCACATGAGCTTCTACGTGCTGTGCGGCGGGCTGGTTGGGCTGGTGCTGAAAGAGTGGAACAACGCCGGGCGTCGTCCGGTTGGCGTGCTGAGCCTGGGCTGCGTGGTGATTATCATTGCGGCCAATATCGTCGGCCTCGGCATGGCGAACTGATTACGCTGCCTTTCGACTGCGATGACGCCACTGAACCGGCGTCATCCCCACCTCACGGTTAAACACCACCGAGAAGTAGTTACTGTCCTCAAAGCCGCAGCGCATCGCCACTTCACTCACCATCAGCTCCGTATGCTGTAACAGGTACTGGGCGTGGCAGATGCGCAGCTGGCGCAGATAGTGGTTTACCGTCATCCCCGTCTGGGTGCGGAACTGCTGGCGCAGCGCGCGCTCGCTGCACTGCTCCTGCTCGCAGAATTTTTCCAGCACGAAACTCTTGTTCAGACTGCCCGCAAGCCGGGTGATGAGCTTATCCAGCAACGCTTCCTGCATGGTGGCAGAGGGATTATCCGTAGCGTAACGATGGCGCTTCAGGGTCATCACCAGCTGGGCGAAAAGCAGCTCCGACATCTGGTTTGCCACCGGATCGCTCTTCTGGCTCTCCTGCTCCAGCTGGGAAATCGTCTGGCGCACCTGAGCCATGCCGTTGCTGCTTAAGCGCCAGTGCGGTTCGCCTCTGGCATCATGAAAACCGGGGATATTGCCCGCCCAGTCGACATTCAGTTTAAGTCTGTCGGGGCAATAGATGACGTTCTGCAACACCAGATCGTTAACCGAGGCGTAGGAGTGTTTGTCTTCAGCGCGGATGTAGAACAGGTCTCCGCGCGTGATGCGGTAGGGACGGTCGTTGAGGACGTGCAGGCCATTGCCCCGCCACACCAGCACCAGCTCGCAAAACTCGTGGGTGTGCTCGGCGAAGACGTTTTGCGGGTAGCGGTCGGCCACCGCGACGGCCTGACTCGCGGAGGCAAAAAAATCATCTTTGCGAAGAATGAGCTGAGCAGCCACACCACAACCTCTACGGCGAATAACCGGACATTATTAGCCTTTTTGCAGCAAAAAAACGGTGACTGCCCTCGCGTTACTGAAGCAACGCGTCTTTCCCCTGACGAATATCGCGCGGCGACCAGCTAAACTCCCGGCGAAACAGCGTCGAAAAGTGGTTACTGTCGCCGAAACCGCAGCGATAGGCGATATCGGTGACGCTTTCGTCGGTATGACGTAAAAGGTGACGCGCTTTGATCAGGCGCAGACGGTTAAGGTAACGCTGCGGCGTCAGGCCGGTATGCTGCTTGAGCTGACGATGCAGCGTGCGCAGCGAGAGCGAAAAGTCATCCGCCAGCGTTTCCCAGCAGACATCTTCGGCGAAATGATCTTCCAGCCATGCCATCAGCTGATTCAGGCGCGCGTCGTTATTTTCCAGCCCTTCCACCAGGCTGCTGCGCCGCAGCAGCACCAGCAGCTGCATAAACAGCAGCTCGCGGGTAGCAATGGCGTGCGTCTCCTGTCCATCCTCGCTCTGCTCCATCTGGCTCACCAGCTGACGCACCTGCTGCAACGTGGACTGATTCACCCGCCAGTGCGACGGATAATGGCCGTCCTTCTCCTGCGGCAACAGCTGATTCAGCCCGGAAAGAAACTGGAACGCATCCGGAGAACGATAGAGCACATTGGTCAGGCACAGGTTGTCGGTATGTTCATACAGGTGCCTGTCGTGATCGCGCACGAAGCACACCGTACCGCCGCTGATGGTATACGGCTGACCGTTAAACACGTGGATGCCCGTTCCGTGCTCAACAATCACAATTTCATGAAAATCATGATGATGCTCCGGGAACGCAGCCTGAGGCAGCCGTGGCTCAATCGCGACCGGCGAAGCCCCCGTAGGAAAAAAATCGACGCTGTGCAGTACGGTCATAACGGCCCCCACCAATGAGAAAAGTTCTCAAAATAGTAATTAAGGCCTTTCACGCTCACCTTAAATTTTTGACAGCAAACCGCGCAAAAGCTGTCGGTTTTTCAAGAAACAGGCGGAAAGATCGGGAAATGCGGTCAGCGTCACACTGCCTGCAAACCCCGCCATTACTGGAAACTGTGAACTCCCTCACGTTCATCTTTGCTTTCTTGCCAGCGCGAGATTTGGGCTGTCAGTGGCGAGAAGGTGGCTATTTCTTCCCTTTCTTACACTCCTCGCTAATGACTTAAGAAAGGACCCGACCATGACTTTTCGCCATTGTGTGGCTGTCGATTTAGGCGCATCCAGCGGCCGTGTAATGCTCGCCACCTGGGACTGCGACCTGCACACCCTTACGCTTCGCGAAATGCACCGTTTCGCCAATTGTCTGCAAAAACAGGACGGTTTTGTTACCTGGGATATCGACGCCCTGGAAGCAGAGCTCCGCACCGGACTTCACAACGTCTGCGAAGACGGTATTCGCATCGACAGTATCGGCATTGATACCTGGGGTGTGGATTACGTACTGCTGGACCGTCACGGCGAACGCGTCGGCCTGCCCGTCTCCTACCGCGACAGCCGCACCGATGGGCTAATGGCGCACGCCATCGCCCAGCTTGGCAAGGAGAACATCTATGGTCGCAGCGGCATTCAGTTTCTGCCGTTTAACACGCTGTATCAGCTGCGCGCGCTGGTTGAGCAACAGCCAGAGCTGGTCGAAAAGGTGGCGCATGCGCTGCTGATCCCGGACTACTTAAGCTACCGTCTGACCGGCAACATGAACTGGGAATACACCAACGCCACCACCACGCAGCTGGTCAACATCAACACCGATAACTGGGATGAACATCTGCTGGCCTGGACGGGCGCCTCGCCGTCCTGGTTTGGCGCGCCAACCCATCCGGGCAATGTGATCGGCCACTGGCTTTGCCCGCAGGGGAATAAAATCCCCGTTGTCGCCGTCGCCAGCCACGACACCGCGAGCGCGGTCATTGCCTCGCCGCTCGCCGGCAAAGATGCGGCCTACCTCTCATCCGGCACCTGGTCGCTGATGGGCTTTGAGAGCAAAACGCCCTACACCAGCGATGCCGCGCTGGCCGCGAACATCACCAACGAAGGCGGTGCCGAAGGGCGCTACCGGGTGCTGAAGAACATCATGGGCCTGTGGCTGCTCCAGCGGGTGCTGAAAGAGCAGAACATCACCGACCTGCCCGAGCTTATCGCCGAAACCGAAACGCTGAAGGCCTGTACCTTCCTGATTAACCCGAACGATGACCGCTTTATCAACCCGGCGCACATGAGCGCCGAAATCCAGGCCGCCTGTTTTGAAGCGGGGCAGCCGGTACCTTCCCGCCCCGCCGAGCTGGCACGCTGCATTTTTGACAGTCTCGCCCTGCTGTATGCCGACATCCTGAGCGAGCTGGCTGACCTTCGCGGCAAACCGTTCACACAACTGCATATCGTGGGCGGCGGCTGCCAGAACCAACTGCTGAACCAGCTCTGCGCGGATGCATGCGGCATTACCGTGGTGGCAGGTCCGATTGAAGCCTCCACGCTCGGCAATATCGGCATTCAGCTGATGACCCTGGACGAACTGTCCAACGTCGACGATTTCCGTTCGGTGGTGACGGCGAATAACAGCCTGACCACCTTCACCCCCCATCCCTGCCATGAAATTGCCCGCTACCGGGCGCAGTTTCAGCAAAAACGACTGACTAAGGAGCTTTGCGCATGACCACTCAACTTGAACAAGCCTGGGACCTGGCTAAACAGCGTTTCGCCGCCGTCGGCGTGGATGTCGAAGAGGCGCTGCGCCAGCTCGATCGTCTGCCCGTCTCCATGCACTGCTGGCAGGGTGATGATGTCGCCGGTTTCGAGAACCCGGGCGGTTCCCTGACGGGGGGTATTCAGGCCACGGGTAACTATCCTGGCAAAGCGCGCAACGCCACCGAACTGCGTGCGGATCTGGAGCTGGCGCTGAGCCTGATCCCCGGGCCAAAGCGCCTGAACCTGCACGCCATTTATCTCGAATCCGATGAGCCGGTCGCGCGTAACGAAATCAAACCGGAACACTTTACGAACTGGGTGGCGTGGGCGAAAGCCAACCGGCTGGGTCTGGATTTTAACCCGTCCTGCTTCTCGCACCCGCTGAGCGCGGACGGGTTTACCCTTGCGCATGCCAACGATGAAATCCGCCAGTTCTGGATCGACCATGTCAAAGCCAGCCGCCGCGTCTCGGCTTATTTTGGCGAGCAGCTTGGCACGCCATCGGTAATGAATATCTGGATCCCGGACGGCATGAAGGACATCACCGTAGACCGACTGGCCCCGCGTCAGCGCCTGCTGGCCGCGCTGGATGAAGCCATCAGCGAGAAGCTGGACCCGGCGCACCACATCGACGCCGTCGAGAGCAAGCTGTTCGGCATTGGCGCAGAGAGCTACACCGTGGGCTCAAACGAGTTCTACATGGGTTATGCCACCAGCCGCCAGACCGCGCTGTGCCTGGATGCTGGCCACTTCCACCCAACGGAAGTCATCTCCGACAAGATCTCCGCCGCCATGCTCTACGTGCCGCGCCTGCTGCTGCACGTCAGCCGCCCGGTGCGCTGGGACAGCGACCACGTGGTGCTGCTGGATGACGAAACCCAGGCCATTGCCAGCGAAATCATCCGCCACAACCTCTTTGACCGCGTACATATCGGCCTCGACTTCTTCGACGCCTCCATCAACCGCATCGCGGCGTGGGTTATCGGCACCCGTAACATGAAGAAAGCCCTGCTGCGCGCGCTGCTGGAGCCTGTCGCCGCCCTGAAACAGCTGGAAGAAAACGGCGACTACACCGCGCGCCTGGCGCTGCTGGAAGAGCAGAAATCCCTGCCGTGGCAGGCGGTGTGGGAGATGTACTGCCAGCGTCACGATGCACCTGCGGGTAGCCAGTGGCTGGATAACGTGCGGGCGTATGAGAAAGAGGTTCTTGCCGCTCGTCAGTAAAAAACATCGCCCGGCGGCGCGTTGCTTGCCGGGCCTACAGATAAGACCAGGCCGGGTAAGCGTAACGCCACCCGGCATTTTCAAAGGAACTACAGTATGCAGACCATCACCACTTCCTGGTTCGTCCAGGGCATGATCAAAGCCACCTCTGACGCCTGGCTCAAGGGCTGGGATGAGCGCAACGGCGGCAACCTGACGCTACGCCTGGACGACGCGGATATCGAGCCATTTGCCTCCGATTTCCACCAGAAGCCGCGCTATATCGCCCTGAGCCAGCCGATGCCGCTGCTCGCCAACACGCCGTTTATCGTCACCGGTTCCGGGAAGTTTTTCCGCAACGTACAGCTGGACCCGGAAGCCAACCTCGGCGTGGTGAAGGTGGACAGCGACGGCGCGGGTTACCACATTCTCTGGGGACTGACGGACGACGCGGTACCCACATCCGAACTGCCGGCGCACTTCCTCTCCCACTGCGAGCGCATCAAGGCGACCAATGGCAAGGACCGCGTAATCATGCACTGCCACGCCACCAACCTGATCGCCCTGACCTACGTGCTGGAAAATAATTCTGATTTCTTCACCCGCAAACTCTGGGAAGGCAGCACCGAGTGTCTGGTGGTGTTCCCGGACGGCGTCGGCATTCTGCCGTGGATGGTGCCGGGTACCGACGAAATCGGCCAGGCGACCGCGACGGACATGCAGAAGCACTCACTGGTGCTGTGGCCGTTCCACGGCGTCTTCGGCAGCGGCCCGACACTGGATGAAACCTTCGGCCTGATCGACACCGCCGAGAAATCCGCGGAGGTGCTGGTGAAGGTCTATTCCATGGGCGGCATGAAGCAGACCATCACCCGGGAAGAGCTGATTGCCCTGGGCAAACGCTTTGGCGTCACCCCGATGCAGTCGGCGTTAGATCTGTACCAATAACAACATCGCGCCCCGCTCACCGAGACGGGGCGAAAACCACCTGCAATCCCTACAACTAACTCAAGTCAGTGGAGTAAAAGCAATGAAAATAAAAGCAAGCTTGATCCTCACCGTTGCCGCTCTGGCGTTGTCCGGTTCCGCTTTAGCAGAAGTGAAAATCGCCCTGGTGGCGAAGTCCTTAGGGAATGGATTCTTCGAGGCAGCGAACGTCGGCGCGCAGGAGGCGGCCAAAGAGTTAGGCGATGTAAAAGTGATTTATACCGGCCCGACCACCACCACGGCGGAAGCGCAGATCGAGGTGCTGAACGGGCTGATCGCCCAGGGCGTGGATGCGATCGCAATTTCCGCGAACGATCCGGACGCCGTCGTGCCGGTGCTGAAAAAAGCGATGCAGCGCGGCATTAAGGTTGTGTCGTGGGATTCCGGGGTGGCGAAAGCCGGGCGTCAGATCCATCTCAACCCGTCCAATAACGCCCTGATTGGCGAAACCAACGTCAAGCTCGCCGCCGATGCCCTGAAAGCGCTGAACGTGGAGAAGGGCGAAGTAGCGGTGCTGAGCGCCACGCCAACCTCCACCAACCAGAACACCTGGATTGCGGAGATGAAAAAGGTGCTGCCGAAGTACCCGTCCGTCAATCTGGTGACCGTGGCCTACGGAGACGATCTCTCTGACAAAAGCTACCGCGAAGCGGTCGGCCTGCTGAAAACCTACCCGGAGCTGAAAGTCATCGTCTCGCCGTCGTCCGTGGGCATTGTGGCTGCCGCGCAGGCGGTGAAGGACCAGGGCAAGATTGGCAAAGTGTACGTCACCGGTTTAGGCCTGCCGTCTGAGATGGCGGGCGCGGTGAAATCCGGCGCGAGCAAGAGCTTTGCCATCTGGAACCCGATTGACCTGGGCTATGCCGCGACTTACTTAGCGGACGATCTGGTGAAAGGCACGGCCACGAAAGGTGAGGCCAGCATGGGCAAACTGGGCAAAGTGAAGCTGGATGCGGACGGCAACGGCGCGATGGCCGAGCCGTTCGTCTACGATGCCAGCAATATTGATAAGTTCTCGAAAATCTTTTGATCCTTTCCCCCCTCACCCTAGCCCTCTCCCAAAGGGAGAGGGTCGGGGTGAGGGTGAACCAAACGGAGAACTATCATGACCCCATTGCTACAGCTTTCTGGCATCACCAAGGTGTTCCCCGGCGTACGTGCTCTTGAGAACGTGCAGCTTGCGCTGTGGCCCGGCAAAGTGACGGCGCTTATCGGCGAAAACGGCGCGGGCAAGTCGACGCTGGTCAAAGTGATGACCGGCATATACCAGCCCGACGAGGGCGAAATTCTCTACAAGGCGATCCCCGTTCACCTTCCAACGCCGGAGTCGGCGCATAAAATGGGTATCACCGCCATACACCAGGAAACCGTCCTGTTTGATGAACTCTCGGTCACCGAAAATATCTTTGTTGGTCAGTACCTTCACAAAGGCTTCCTGAAAAAGCTCGACTGGCCGGAAATGCACCGCCGGGCGCAGGCTATTCTCGCCCGCCTTGAGGTGCAAATCGACCCGCGCGCAACGCTGAAAACCCTAAGCATCGCCCAGCGTCACATGGTGGCGATTGCCCGCGCGCTGTCGTTTGAGGCACAGGTGGTGATCCTCGACGAACCCACGGCGGCGTTGTCGCAGCATGAAATCCTCGAGTTTTACCAGATTGTGGAGCGCTTAAAGCAGGAGGGAAAAGCCATCCTGTTTATCTCCCACAAGTTCGACGAGATTTTTGAGCTGGCCGATCACTACACCATTTTGCGCGACGGCGTGTTCGTCGGTGCAGGGGCAATAAATGAGATCACCGAGGAGCGGATGGTGTCGATGATGGTCGGGCGCGCCATTACCCAAACCTTCCCGAAAATCGACTGCGAAAAAGGCGAGACGGTGCTGGAGGTGAAAAACCTCTGCCATCCGACCGAGTTTGCGCATATCTCGTTCTCCCTGCGTAAAGGGGAAATCCTCGGCTTTTACGGGCTGGTGGGTGCCGGGCGTACCGAATTGATGCAGGCGCTTTCCGGCGTCACTCGGCCATCGTCCGGGGAAATTATCCTCAACGGACAGCCCCGGCGCTTCCGCCAGCCTGCGGATGCGATCAAAGCCGGTATTGTCTGCGTGCCGGAAGAAAGGCAGAAACAGGGGGCGATTATCGCCCTGCCGATTGCCCAGAACATCAGCCTGCCTCAGCTTAGCACGCTCAATCCGAACGGCGTGCTGCATGACGACCGTGAATGGAAACTGGCGAACGAGTACGCCAAACGCCTGCAAGTGAAAGCCTTCAGCTGGAAGCAGGCGGTGGAGACCCTCTCTGGCGGCAACCAGCAAAAGGTGGTGATCGGCAAATGGCTGGCGACGCACCCTGACGTGATCATCCTCGATGAGCCAACAAAAGGCATCGATATCGGCTCAAAGGCAGCCGTGCATCAGTTTATGTCCGAGCTGGTCAGTCAGGGGCTGGCGGTGATTATGGTCTCGTCCGAACTACCGGAAGTGATGGGCATGGCGGATCGCATTATCGTCATGCACGAGGGGCTGATGGTGGCCGAATACCAGGCGGGAGACGCGACGGCGGAAACCATCGTCAGCGCCGCCAGCGGTGCAAAACAGGAGGCGGCATAAATGCTTAGCTCACTCTTAAAACACCGCGAAGCCCTGCTGGGCGCGGTGATTATCCTGATGATCGTCGCCATTGGCAGCCGCGTGCCATCGTTTATCGCGCCGGGCAACCTGGTGGAGATGTTTAACGACACCGCCATTCTGATCGTCCTCGCGCTCGGGCAGATGATGGTGCTGCTCACTAAAGGCATCGACCTGTCGATGGCGGCCAATCTGGCCCTGACCGGGATGATTGTCGCCCTGATTAACTTCCATTACCCGGACGTGCCCGTCTGGGCGCTGCTGATCCTCGCCAGCGCGCTTGGGCTGCTGATGGGCGCGATAAACGGCCTGCTGGTGTGGAAGCTGGGCATTCCGGCGATTGTGGTAACACTCGGCACCATGAGCATCTACCGCGGAATGATCTTTTTGCTCTCCGGCGGCGGCTGGGTGAACTCCAACCAGATGGGTGCAGACTTCCTCGGCCTGCCGCGTGCGTCAGTGCTGGGCCTGCCGGTGCTGAGCTGGTGCGCCATCGCCGTACTGCTGCTGGTGGGCTACTTCCTGCGCTACAGCCGCACCGGACGGGCGCTCTACACCGCAGGCGGGAACGCCACGGCAGCGTACTACACCGGGATCAACGCCGGGAAAATGCAGTTCATCAGCTTCTGCCTTTCCGGTCTGCTGGCCGGGTTCTGCGGCTACCTGTGGATATCGCGCTTTGCCGTTGCGTATGTTGACGTCGCTAACGGTTTTGAATTGCAGGTGGTGGCAGCCTGCGTGATTGGCGGGATCAGCACCATGGGCGGCACCGGCCGCGTGCTCGGCTGTCTGTTCGGGGCGCTGTTCCTTGGCGTCATCAACAACGCCCTGCCGGTGATCGGCGTCTCCCCGTTCTGGCAGATGGCGATTTCCGGCTCGGTCATTGTCATCGCTGTGCTGCTGAACGAGCGCGGCAACAAGCGCAAAGGCAGGCTGATCCTGCGCGACGCGGCGCTGGCACGTCAGAAACTGGCGGTGAAACCATGAGTAAAATGATGACATCTGAAGAGTTCAAACCCACTTCTGCGCCGGGCATCTTCCAGCGTCTGCTGTGCTGGGAGGGCTTCCTGCTGGCGGTGACGCTGGCGGTATTTGTGGTGAACGCGCTCGCCTCGCCCTACTTCCTCAATATCTGGAACCTCTCCGACGCGACGTTCAACTTCACGGAAAAAGCGATCATTGTGTTGCCGATGGCGATGCTGATTATCGCCCGGGAAATTGACCTGTCGGTGGCCTCCACCATCGCGCTCAGCTCGACGGTGATGGGCTTTTGCGCGGCGGCGGGCGTCGATACGCCACTGCTGGTGTGCGTGGGATTAGGCGTCGGGCTACTGTGCGGGTTGTTCAACGGCATTCTGGTGACGCGCTTTAACCTGTCGTCCATCGTCATCACCATCGGCACCATGAGCCTATACCGCGGGATCACCTACATCCTGCTCGGGGACCAGGCGCTGAACAGCTACCCGGAGAGCTTTGCCTGGTTCGGCCAGGGCTACGTCTGGGGCGCGTTGTCGTTTGAGTTCGCGCTGTTTATCGTCCTGGCCGCTCTGTTTGCCTTTGTGCTGCACCGTACCAACTTTGGCCGCCGCACCTACGCCATCGGCAACAACCCGACCGGCGCGTGGTACTCCGGCATCAACGTGAAGCGCCACAACCTGATCCTCTTCGCGCTGGTGGGGCTGATGTCCGGCCTGGCGTCGGTGCTGCTCACCTCGCGTCTGGGCAGCACCCGTCCGACCATCGCGATGGGCTGGGAGCTGGCGGTGGTGACGATGGCGGTGCTCGGCGGCGTCAATATTCTCGGTGGGTCCGGCAGCATGGTGGGCGTGATTATCGCCGCCTTCCTGATGGGGCTGGTGACCTTCGGCCTGAGCCTGCTCAACGTGCCCGGCATTGTGATGTCGGTGATTATCGGCGCGATGCTGATCGTGGTGATTTCGCTGCCGATTATTACCCGCCGGATTATGCAGCGAAGACGGATCTCATAGCCGGGTGGCACTGCGTTTACCCGGCCTGCTTAACCGTAGGCCCGCGCAAGCGCAGCGCCGCCGGGCATAAAATTCACAGTAATTAAGGAGAATTATCATGAGCTTTATGTTGGCACTCCCCAAAATCAGCCTGCACGGCGCGGGCGCGATCGGCGATATGGTCAATCTGGTGGCAAACAAACAGTGGGGAAAAGCGCTGATTGTCACCGACGGTCAGCTGGTGAAGCTGGGCCTGCTCGACAGCCTGTTTACCGCGCTCGACGCCCATCAGATGTCGTATCACCTGTTCGATGAGGTATTCCCGAATCCGACGGAAGCGCTGGTGCAAAAAGGCTATGCGGCATATCAGGATGCGGAGTGTGATTACCTGATTGCCTTTGGCGGCGGCAGCCCGATTGATACCGCCAAGGCAATCAAAATCCTCACCGCCAACCCCGGTCCGTCAACCGATTACTCTGGCGTCGGCAAGGTGAAAAACGCGGGCGTGCCGCTGGTGGCGATCAACACCACCGCAGGCACGGCAGCGGAGATGACCAGCAACGCGGTGATCATTGACGCCGCACGACAGGTGAAAGAGGTGATTATCGACCCGAACATCATCCCGGATATCGCCGTGGACGATGCCAGCGTGATGCTTGATATTCCGGCCTCCGTGACCGCCGCAACCGGCATGGATGCCTTGACTCACGCCATTGAAGCTTACGTGTCCGTCGGCGCGCACCCGCTGACCGATGCCAACGCGCTGGAGGCGATTCGCCTGATCAACCTCTGGCTGCCGAAAGCGGTCGACGACGGTCACAACCTGGAAGCGCGCGAGCAGATGGCTTTTGGTCAGTATCTGGCGGGCATGGCGTTTAACAGCGCCGGTCTGGGGCTGGTGCATGCCCTGGCGCACCAGCCGGGCGCGACGCACAACCTGCCGCACGGCGTGTGCAACGCCATTCTGCTGCCGATCATCGAAAACTTTAACCGCCCGAACGCGGTTGTCCGATTTGCCCGCGTGGCGCAGGCGATGGGCGTTGACACGCGCGGCATGAGCGATGAAGCGGCCAGCATGTCAGCCATTCAGGCGATTCGCGACCTGAGCGCCCGGGTCGGCATTCCGTCCGGATTTAGCCAGCTCGGCGTGACCAAAGCCGATATTGAAGGCTGGCTGGATAAAGCTCTCGCCGACCCGTGCGCGCCGTGTAACCCGCGCACCGCCAGCCGCGATGAGGTCCGCGAGCTGTACCTGGAGGCTTTATGATCCGCAAAGCGTTTGTGATGCAGGTAAACCCGGACGCGCACGAGGAGTACGCGCGTCGCCACAACCCGATCTGGCCCGAGCTGGAAGCGGTACTGAAAGCCCACGGTGCGCACCACTACGCCATTTACCTCGACAAAGCCCGCAACCTGCTGTTTGCAACCGTGGAGATTGAATCGGAGGAGCGCTGGAATGCGGTGGCAAACACCGATGTCTGCCAGCGCTGGTGGAAACATATGGCTGACGTTATGCCGTCTAACCCTGACAACAGCCCGGTGAGTGCGGCGCTGAACGAGGTGTTTTACCTGGACTGATGTGTTAACGCTGCTGCCCCAGCGGTAGCAGCAATCTCCCGCCTGCCACTCAGCGTAAACGCCGACACCACCGTGATCGCCAGCACGAAACAGCCCAGTATCAGATACGTCTCCTGGAAGCCGACCCGGTCATACATATTTCCGGCAAAGGCGGAGAGGAAGATCGCCGCCGACTGTTTGGCAAACTGGAAGCCAATCAGGTAGATGGTGGCCGACAGGCGCGTATCAAACACCCCGGTGATGTACTTGAATGCCCCCACCAGCAGGAACGGGACTTCCAGCGCGTGCAGCATCTTCAGGGCAATCACCTCCACGGCGGTGGTGGCAAACGACGATCCGATAATGCGCGTCGCCATGATCACCCCGGCAATCAGCAGCGTGTTTTTCGCACCGATGCGGTTAATGATCCACGGCGAGCAGAACATGATGATCGCGTTACAGATTTCCCCCGCTGTGGTGGCGAAACCAAAGGCGCGGGTCCCCTCCTGCGGCGTGGCGAAGAAGGTTTTGAAGAAGGTAGCAAACTGCTGGTCGAAGACGTCATATACGCAGGCCACGCCAATCACGTACAGGATGAACATCCACATTCTGCGCTGGCGGAACAGGTTGAACACGGTTTTAGCAGTGATCTGCCGCTGGTTCGCGCCCAGGGCGTTCATGACCTGCGCCGTCTGGTTGGGCTTCGGTTTCGCGACCACCAGCAGCAGCATCAGCAACAGCGCCGCCGCCGATCCCATCCAGAAAACATACGACGGATCGATGCCGAACAGGATGCCGCCCGTTGAGGCGCACAGCCCCCAGCCGAGACAGCCGAACATGCGCGCCTTGCCGTACTCAAAAAAGCTGTTGCGGCTCACGCGTTCAATGTAGGCCTCAATCGCCCCCGAACCCGCTGAGAAGACAAAGCCGATATACAACCCACCGCTCAGCGCCCCCAGCCAGATATTGGTTTTCAGCAGCGGGGCGAAGACGTACAGGAAGAACGGCGCGAACAGGAACAGCAGCACCGAAATGATCCAAAGCAAATGTTTTTTCAGCCCCAGCTTGTCCGAAATGACCCCCAGCACCGGCTGGAAGGCAATGGCCGACAGCGAGATGCAGGAGAAAACAATCCCCGTATGGGTTTTGTTCAGGCCGATGATGTCCGACAGCCAGATCGGCAGGAACGGAAAACAGGTGGCCATGATGAAGAAGTAGAGAAAGAAGAACAGCCCGAAGATCCAGAAGTTAGGGTTGTCTTTGTGGGTACAGGTTGTTGTGTTCATTATTTTTATCCTCAACGGAGGGCCGGTTGCCCGGCCCGTCACCCTTACACGCGTTCCACACCAATCAGAATGGTGGTTTCCGGATCCAGAATCGGCAGCGCAATACCCGCCTGCATCAGCCATTCACCGCTTACCGTTTGCGGCGCGTCCATCCACGCCGGCAGCTTGCGCATGGTGTGCCCGCCCTCGCCCGTAATCTGAATGTTCGGGTGATCGAGCAGCGTGATGCGGTACTGCGCGCTGGCGTCTAACCCCGGCATGCGCAGCGGCATCATCAGGGTGTAATCCGGCATCGCGAGCTGGCTGACCAAAAACAGCCCCTGCGTCTTGTCTTCGCTCACTATACCCTGCGCCAGGGTGGTGGCGTCCGGCATATCCACGCGCCACTGGGTGCCGTGATGAATGACCCCGCGCCACCGCTTATACAGCGCGGCGTAATGTCGATAGCCTTCACGCTCCTGCGCGTCGACGGTGAGCGGATCCAGCTCCAGCCCCATGTGACCAAACAGCGCCGTCAGCCCGCGGAACTGAATGCTGTGCTGGCGGAAGGTAGCGTGACATTTATGATGACCGATATGCGCCCCCATCACCTCCGGCGGGAAGAAGTAGCTCATGCCGCGCTGGATAGTGTTGCGCTCCAGCGCGTCGTTATTGTCGGACGCCCAGAAGCGGTGGCAGCGGGTCAGCACTTCATAATCGATTCGCCCGCCGCCGGAGGAGCAGGATTCAAACTCAATGTGCGGGAAACGCTCGCCCAGCACGTCCAGCAGGCGATAAAACTGGCGCGTCTGGGCGTCGGCGGCGGCTTTGCCCTTGTGCCCTGGCTGCACCAGCTCGCGGTTCATGTCCCATTTCACGTAGTCGACCGCGTGTTCGCCCAGCAGCCAGCTCATGCGCTCGACCAGATAATCAAAGGCCTGAGGAATATTAAGATTGAGCACCAGCTGATGTCGCCCGGTCGCCTGGGCGTAGCCCGGCAGCGCCAGCACCCAGTCAGGGTGCGCGCGGTACAGATCGGAATCCGAGTTAATCATCTCCGGCTCAACCCAGATACCAAACTCCATGCCGAGCTGTTTAACGTGATCGATCACCGGCTTAAGGCCGTTCGGGTATTTTTTCTCGTCCAGATACCAGTCGCCCAGCGCGGCGTGGTCGTCGTTGCGGCCTTTGAACCAGCCGTCGTCAATGATAAAGCGCTCCACGCCCAGCGCTGCGGCCTCGTCGGCCATGCGCATGATGTAGTCCGGATCGTGGTCGAAGTAGATCCCCTCCCAGGTGTTGAGATGCACCGGGCGCGGTTTATCTTCCGGGAAGCGGATAACGTTATCGCGCAGGTAGCGGTGGAACTGCTGGCTCATGCCGTTCAGCCCGTGCGGGGAGTGGCTGGCATACAGGCGTGGCGTCCAGAGCGTTTCCCCCTCTTCAATCGCCATTTCACCCGGCAGGTAGAGCGCTTCGGCCTGCATATAGCGGCGGCCATCGGTTTTCGCCTCTGCGCGCAGGCGATGGTTGCCGCTCCAGCCCAGATGCACACCCCAGACGTGGCCGTGCATTTCACTGAATGACGGCGTACCTGAAATCAGTGCCGGGAAATGTTCGTGGGAGGTTTTACCCCGGCGGTTTTCAATCACGAAGCTGTCGTGCTCAAGCGTAACGCGGTGCGGCTGAAACTCCCTGATCCAGCGTCCGTGGAAGGCCATCACCTCCTGCGCGCGTTCGGCCACCGGCAGCGTAACGGCAAAGCGATCCACCTGCCACGCCAGCGTTTTCAGGTTGGTTAACCCATGGCGCACCACCAGTACGCCGCTGGCATCCAGCGTTATTTCACTGGTCAGGCGCAAGCCTGCATGCTCGTCTTCAGCAGTGATTGTCAGGGCGTTTAACGCCTGCTGCACCTGCGTGGTTTTAAATACCGGCGATCCGTCCAGCCCCTGGCGATGCCCCTCGATGCCCGGCGAGCCAAACAGCCCATGCCCCAGCTCTGCCATCAGCGTGACGGGGGAGTCGACGTCCAGCCTGCCGTTAGCAACCGGGCGCGCAATACTCAGGACATCCTGCGGCGAGAAGTGCTGAAGGTGCGGCCCCCAGTAGAGAATTTCGGCGAACGGGTGAGTTTTTAGCACCACGTCAACCGTATTGCTTTCAAGTCGAAAAATGGCATCTTGCATCGGACATCTCCTGTCATCGGGATGTCCTGAGTTTTGATCCGAAACGTTTCGGATACAAACCAAAACGTTTCGGATCTGTGATCGGGTTTGGAATTTTTCGTGTGATTAGGCCGTCTGGCCTGGGGAGAATTCTGGCTGCCAGAGCACCTGAAGGGTGTCAATGTCGTCGCCGTTAATCAACTGGCGCACCATATCGGCAATCTGTTTCCCGACGCCCTGACGGGTAGACTGGATCACCGCCGCGACGTCGATATCGACAATGCTGTCCTGCGGTAAGCCGTCATAGACCACCAGCGAGACGGCATTTTCACCGGTTAAGCGTCCCATCTGCGCCAGGGCCATCGCTGCGCCGTCGCCGTGGGTGTTGCAGTCGGTAATGATGGCCGTGGGCGGCTGCGGCAGGGAGAGAAGTTCTTGCGTGGTGGCATAACCCACGCGGCGCGAAGGAGGCATGGCGCGCAGCCATTCGCTGGAAAGTCCGGCTTCCCGCAGCGCGTCCAGGTAGCCCTGGCGGCGCTGGGTGATGAATGCCTGGTTGTTGCTTTCGCCCAGCAGCGCAATGCGCTGATGGCCTTTCTCGATCAGCCAGCGGGTGGCCTGATACGTACCGGCATAGTTGTCGAAATCGAACCACGCGTACGGCTGCGGGAGCTGGCTGCGGCCGAGCGCCAGGAACGGAAACCCGGCGGCCTGAAGCTGCTCAAGACGCGGATCGTGATCCAGCGTATGCGCCACTATCAGCGCATCCACGCGTCGGCTCTGCACCATGCGCATATAGCTGTGTTTGTCCGCCAGATCGTCGTCAGCGATGAGCAGCAGGTCAATCTCATGTCGCGCCAGTTCGTGGCTAATTTCGCCGACCATGTCCATAAAAACGCTGTTATTGAGCGGAACAGGATGCACCGGAAATACCAGCCCGACGGCGTCGATTTTGCCCATCTTCAGGCGACGGGCAAAGGTATTTGGTCGGTAGCCACGGCGCTGGGCCTCCGCTTCCACGCGGGCGCGCGTCTCAGCAGAAACGTCGTCATATCCGTTGAGGGCGCGGCTGACGGTGGTAACAGACAGCCCCAGTTCTTTGGCAATGGCTTTAAGCGACATGATTTTCCGTATCTTCTTTAGTTTTGTTCCGCCACCAGCAGCGCGTGCGTATCGGGCTCCAGCGCCTTAAAGATATGCGGCTGGTCAGCAGGGTAGCAAATGTAATCTCCCGGGCCGAGTTCTTCCGCCGCGTCGATCAGACCGACCATCGCCCGCCCCTGGGTCACGATAATATGCTCAACCGAACCAGGCGGATGGGGCTGGGAAATACGGTCTGCCCCCGGCTGAGTCAGCAGCAGATAGATATCACGACGCGCGCCCGGCGGACACGCCGCGAGCAAAATCGCCTCGTAGTTCGCCTGCCCGGCGACGACTTTTGTGCCCTCGCCGCGGCGGATCACCTGCGTGACGGGTTGCTGCGGCTCCAGTAACCGGGCAAACGGAATATCCAGCGCCACGCAAAGCGACCACAGCGTTTCCAGGCTAGGATTGCCGTTGCCAGACTCCAGTTGTGAAAGCGTGGATTTGGCGATCCCGGCACGGCGGGCAATTTCCGCCAGTGAGAGCCCGGTTCGCAGGCGTTCTCGTACCAGGCTTTTGGCGATCACGCTGATTGGCTGCGTCATAAAACGGCCTCTTTCTCTCTATAACGAACGAATCGTTCGCCTTGTAAAACGATTTTGATGCGTTCATTATAATGGAAATACGTTCGATATGGCTAAAATGGTATGAAGAAACACCTCTCCTGTCTGAAAGGCGACACGATAAAAGCGATCGTCCTGGTCTGCCTCGCGGTGGGCGTAGTCGGCATGTCTTATGGCTCACTGGCGATGGCCTACGGTTTCCCGCTGTGGGTGCCGTTTGTCCTCTCCCTCACGGTGCTGGCAGGCGCATCCGAGTTTATGTTTATTGGCATCGTGGCAAGCGGCGGCAATCCGCTGGCAGCGGCCGCGGCCGGTTTACTGGTAAACGCGCGCCATGTGCCGTTCGGCGTAACGGTGCGTGACCTGGTGGGCAAGCGCGGCCTGAGCTTTCTGGGCTGTCATATCATGAACGATGAAAGCGTGGTGTTCGGCCTTTCGCAAAAAACCGCCGAGCAGCGTAAAGCGGCCTACTGGCTGTGCGGCCTGGGCGTGGCAATTATCTGGCCGCTGGGGGCGGTGCTGGGGGCGATGGTCGGCAAGCTGCTGCCAGACCCGGAAACCATCGGGCTGGACGCGGTGTTCCCGGCGATCCTGCTGGCGTTAGTGGTGCCGGCATTTAAAAACCGTACCACGCTGATCCGCGCCTGTAGCGGCGCAGTGTTGTCGCTGGCCGCCGTACCGTTTGCGCCGGTGGGTCTGCCGGTGCTGCTCTCTTTGCTCGGCCTTGCCGCGAGGAAAAAATAATGGAAAACATGACGGTCTTTATTCTCGGCATCGCCATTCTTTCTGCCGGAACCTATCTGATGCGTCTTGGCGGAGCGAAGCTTGGCAACCGGCTGGCGCTTTCAGAACGGTCGCAGGCGCTGCTTTCAGACGCGGCTACCGTTTTGCTGTTCTCCGTCGCGTTGGCGACAACGTTTTATGAAGGGGACCATTTTGCCGGGATGGCACGTGTGCTGGGCGTGGGGTTCGCGGTGTTTCTGGCCTGGCGCAAAATGCCGTTAATTGTGGTGATCGTCGCGGCGGCGGTGGTGACCGCACTGCTGCGTCTGGCAGGCATAAACTAAAAAGCGCCCCAGGGGCGCTCTTTCGACGGTATAGCGGAATTATTTGTTCAGTTCAGCGGTCATGTGTACGCGGTTACCGGTGAATGCCTGGGTAATTTTGTAGGATGACGCGCCCGCTTCCTGAGCCTGTGCAGCGATTTTAGCTTCTGCACCATCCAGGGTAGAGGCGGATGCGGTCACTGTCTGCGCAGCGAAAGAACCAAAAGAGGTAGCCAGAGCGATTACTGCGACAAAAGTTTTGATGCTTTTCATGAGATAAACCCTTTCGTTAAGTTGTTTAGATAAGGCGCCGTGCCTTGATGAGATAAATATTAGACCTCATCATGAACAACTAAAAGCGGAAGGATTTGCTATACTCATTCAAAATTACTGATCAACTATCAATCGCTGCGGATGGGTGTAAATAGTTGCTCTACCCGGCTTGCAGAACCCCACCAGCGTCAGGTTGCAGCGCTCCGCCACTTCCACCGCCAGCGTGGTTGCCGCTGACACCGCAAACAGAATTTCCACGCCGCACATGGCGGACTTTTGCACCATCTCATAGCTGGCGCGGCTGGAGACTAACGCCGCGCCCTGCTGCCAGACGTTGCTTTCCCGAGCGCGGCGACCTAACAGCTTATCCAGCGCGACGTGGCGGCCCACATCTTCATGACCGCCGGCAATGTTGCCTGACGGCAATATCCATGCCGCCGCGTGGGTACAGCCGCTGAGCTGACCGATGGGTTGCACGTCGTTCAGGTGCTCAAGCGCCCGATCAAGGTGCGCCAGATTGAACGTCTGGGTGAACGGCAGCGGGATAATGGGTTTGCCGATATCGTTAAGCTGTTCAACGCCGCACACGCCGCAGCCGGTACGTCCGGCCAGCGCCCGGCGGCGCTCTTTCAGCCCCATAAAGCGGCGGCTGGAGAGTTCGATTTTCACTTCAAGACCATTACAGGCATGAACCACATCCATGCCGTAGATCTCCTGCGGATGCGCAATGATGCCTTCCGAGAGGGAAAAACCTATGGCGAACAGCTCCAGATCTTTCGGCGAGGCCATCATCACCACATGCGAAATACCGTTGTAAACCAGGGCAACGGGGACCTCTTCCGCCAGAAAATCCGGCGTGGCATGTGAAATGTGAGGCGGTCTGTGTACCGACAGTTCCACAATACCCGCAGGCAGTGGCGACGCGTGGGCAACACGGTTTTGTTTAGACACAACGGTATTCCTGAACAACCACGGAAGTGAGCCTGCTATTGCAACACAAACGGCAGGCCTTACGCATAGTATGGATCAACTTTTCAGCAACCATTCTCCTACTCAATACGGAGGGGTGCAACCGATCACCTGCTACACCTCTTTAACATGCACAGGTTAAAATGTGATTGATATCACATTTTATAATCAATGCCGTGATAATACGTTCACTTTGTTTTAACCCCGTTGGAACAGGCGTACCGACATTGTGGTATTCTGGGCTTATCCCTCGGAGAAATGAGGGATTAACGCAAATTTTTCTCCTTTGCGGTTAATTCTCAACCGCAAAGTAAAACTACATAGCAATGTCGTAATGAACCAAGGAGTGACCCATGCAGGTCAGCAGAAGGCAGTTCTTTAAGATCTGCGCTGGCGGTATGGCAGGCACCACGGCGGCGGCACTGGGCTTTGCGCCCGGTGTAGCGCTGGCGGAAACACGGCAGTATAAACTGCTGCGCACCCGCGAAACCCGTAACACCTGTACGTACTGCTCCGTCGGCTGTGGGCTGTTAATGTATAGCCTCGGCGACGGTGCGAAAAACGCCAAAGCATCTATTTTCCACATCGAAGGCGATCCGGATCACCCGGTAAACCGTGGTGCACTCTGTCCGAAAGGGGCCGGTCTGGTAGATTTTATCCACTCCGAAAGCCGCCTGAAGTTTCCTGAGTATCGCGCTCCCGGCTCTGACAAATGGCAGCAAATCAGCTGGGAAGAAGCGTTCGATCGCATCGCTAAGCTGATGAAAGAAGACCGCGATGCCAACTTTATCGCGAAGAATGCCGAAGGCACCACCGTTAACCGTTGGCTCTCCACCGGCATGCTGTGTGCTTCAGCGTCCAGTAACGAAACCGGCTATTTAACCCAGAAATTTACGCGCGCACTCGGTATGCTCGCGGTCGACAACCAGGCGCGTGTCTGACACGGACCAACGGTAGCAAGTCTTGCTCCAACATTTGGTCGCGGTGCGATGACCAACCACTGGGTCGACATCAAGAACGCCAACCTTATTGTGGTGATGGGCGGTAACGCCGCTGAAGCGCACCCTGTCGGGTTCCGCTGGGCGATGGAAGCCAAAATCCACAACGGCGCGAAGCTGATTGTGATCGATCCCCGCTTTACGCGTACAGCGTCAGTGGCGGATTTCTACACCCCTATTCGTTCAGGTACTGACATCACTTTCCTGTCAGGCGTATTGCTGTACCTGATGACCAACGAAAAATATAACCGCGAGTACACCGAAGCCTATACCAACGCCAGCCTGATCGTGCGTGAGGATTACCACTTCGAAGATGGCCTGTTCAGCGGTTACGACGCCGAAAAACGCAAGTACGACAAAACCAGCTGGAACTACGAGCTGGACGAAAACGGCTTTGCGAAGCGCGACACCACCCTGCAACACCCCCGCTGCGTGTGGAACCTGCTGAAAGAGCACGTTTCCCGCTACACGCCGGAGGTTGTCGAAAACATCTGTGGGACGCCGAAAGCGGATTTCCTGAAGGTGTGCGAGTTGATTGCGGAAACCAGCGCGAAAGATAAAACCGCGTCGTTCCTGTATGCGCTCGGCTGGACGCAGCACTCCATCGGCGCGCAGAACATCCGCACCATGGCGATGGTTCAGCTGCTCCTCGGCAACATGGGGATGGCAGGCGGCGGCGTGAACGCCCTGCGCGGTCACTCCAACATACAGGGTCTGACCGACCTCGGCCTGCTGTCTCAGAGCCTGACGGGTTACATGAACCTGCCGAGCGAGAAACAGACTGACCTGCAAACCTACCTGACGGCCAGCACGCCAAAACCGCTGCTCGAAGGCCAGGTGAACTACTGGGGCAACTATCCGAAGTTCTTCGTCTCGCTGATGAAAGCCTTCTACGGCGACAAGGCGACGGCGGAAAACAGCTGGGGCTTTGACTGGCTGCCGAAGTGGGACAAAGGTTACGACGTACTTCAGTACTTCGAAATGATGCACCAGGGCCAGGTCAACGGCTATATCTGCCAGGGCTTTAACCCGGTGGCGTCGTTCCCGAACAAGAACAAGGTTGTCGAGTCTCTGTCGAAGCTGAAGTTCCTGGTGACGATTGACCCGCTCAATACCGAAACGTCGACGTTCTGGCAGAACCACGGTGAGTCGAACGACGTCGATCCGTCGAAGATTCAGACCGAAGTGTTCCGTCTGCCGTCCACCTGCTTCGCGGAAGAGAACGGGTCTATCGTCAACTCCGGCCGCTGGTTGCAGTGGCACTGGAAAGGCGCAGACGCCCCGGGCATCGCCCTGAATGACGGCGAGATCCTGGCCGGCATCTTCTTACGCCTGCGTAAGATGTACGCCTCTGAGGGCGGCGCAACGCCTGAGCCGGTACTGAACATGACCTGGAACTACTCGACGCCGGAAAACCCAGCGCCGGAAGAAGTGGCCATGGAGAGCAACGGTAAAGCGCTGGCGGACGTTATCGACCCGGCGACCGGTGCGGTGCTGGCGAAGAAAGGCGATCAGCTCAGCACCTTCGCGCACCTGCGCGATGACGGTACGACGTCAAGCGGCTGCTGGATCTTTGCCGGGAGCTGGACGCCGAAAGGCAACCAGATGGCCAACCGCGATAACGCCGACCCGTCGGGCCTCGGTAATACGCTGGGCTGGGCATGGGCGTGGCCGCTTAACCGCCGCATCCTCTATAACCGTGCCTCCGCTGATCCGCAGGGCAACCCGTGGGATCCGAAGCGTCAGCTTCTGAAGTGGGACGGCGCGAAATGGGGCGGCGTGGATATTCCGGACTACAGCACTGCCGCACCAGGCAGCGATGTCGGGCCGTTTATCATGCAGCCTGAAGGGATGGGCCGTCTGTTTGCTATCGATAAGATGGCGGAAGGGCCATTCCCGGAACACTACGAGCCGTTTGAGACGCCGCTGGGTACTAACCCGCTGCACCCGAACGTGGTCTCTAACCCGGCAGCCCGTATCTTCAAGAGCGATTTTGAAGCGCTGGGTAAAAAGGACAAGTTCCCGTATGTCGGCACCACTTACCGTCTGACCGAGCACTTCCACTACTGGACCAAGCACGCGCTGCTGAATGCCATCGCGCAGCCGGAACAGTTTGTGGAGATCGGCGAGAAGCTGGCGAACAAACTCGGCATTGCCCATGGCGATACCGTGAAGGTCTCCTCTAACCGCGGCTACATCAAAGCCAAGGCGGTGGTGACCAAGCGTATTCGCACGCTGAACGTTCACGGTCAGCAGGTGGATACCATCGGCATCCCGATTCACTGGGGTTATGAGGGCGTGGCGAAGAAAGGGTTCATTGCGAACACCCTGACGCCGTTCGTCGGTGATGCGAACACGCAGACGCCGGAGTTTAAGGCCTTCCTCGTGAACGTGGAAAAGGTGTAACGGAGACGACTTATGGCTTATCAATCTCAAGACATTATCCGTCGTTCCGCGACTAACGGTTTCACGCCCGCGCCTCAGGCGCGGGACCACCAGCAGGAAGTGGCGAAGCTTATCGACGTGACCACCTGTATCGGCTGTAAAGCCTGTCAGGTGGCCTGCTCTGAGTGGAACGACATCCGTGACGAAGTGGGTCACAACGTCGGGGTGTACGACAACCCGGCGGACCTGACCGCCAAGTCCTGGACGGTAATGCGTTTCTCGGAAGTGGAGCAGAACGACAAGCTGGAATGGCTTATTCGCAAAGACGGCTGTATGCACTGTGCGGATCCGGGCTGCCTGAAGGCGTGTCCGTCAGAAGGGGCTATCATTCAGTATGCCAACGGCATCGTCGACTTCCAGTCCGAGCAGTGCATTGGCTGCGGCTACTGCATTGCGGGCTGTCCGTTCGACGTGCCGCGCATGAACCCGGAAGACAACCGCGTCTACAAATGTACGCTGTGCGTTGACCGCGTAAATGTCGGCCAGGAGCCAGCGTGCGTGAAGACCTGCCCAACCGGCGCTATCCACTTTGGCTCCAAAGAGGATATGAAAACGCTGGCGGCAGAGCGCGTGGGCGAGCTGAAAACCCGTGGTTACGATAACGCGGGCCTGTACGATCCGGCCGGGGTTGGCGGTACGCACGTCATGTACGTGCTGCACCACGCCGACAAGCCGAACCTGTATCACGGCCTGCCGGAGAACCCGGAAATCAGCGCCACCGTGAAGTTCTGGAAAGGTATCTGGAAACCGCTGGCCGCGGTCGGTTTTGCTGCCACCTTCGCAGCGAGCATCTTCCACTACGTCGGCGTTGGTCCGAACCGCGCGGAAGAGGAAGACGACAACCTGCATGAAGAGAAAGACGAGGTGCGCAAATGAGAAAACGTGACACCATCGTGCGCTACACCGCGCCGGAACGTATCAACCACTGGGTCACCGCCTTCTGCTTCATGCTGGCGGCGATAAGCGGGCTGGGGTTCTTCTTCCCGTCCTTCAACTGGCTGATGCAGATCATGGGGACACCACAGCTGGCGCGTATACTGCACCCGTTTGTGGGCGTCATCATGTTCGCGTCGTTCATCATCATGTTTTTCCGTTACTGGCACCATAACCTAATCAATCGGGATGATATCTTTTGGGCGAAGAATATTCGTAAGATCGTCGTCAACGAGGAAGTGGGTGATACCGGGCGTTATAACTTCGGCCAGAAATGCGTATTCTGGGCGGCGATTATCTTCCTGGTCCTGTTGCTGGTGAGCGGCGTGATCATCTGGCGTCCGTACTTTGCGCCTGCTTTCTCAATCCCGGTGATCCGATTTGCGCTAATGCTGCATTCATTTGCCGCAGTGGCGTTAATTGTGGTTATCATGGTGCATATTTACGCCGCCCTCTGGGTGAAAGGCACCATTACCGCGATGGTGGAAGGCTGGGTCACCAAAACGTGGGCGAAGAAACATCACCCGCGCTGGTACCGTGAAGTCCGCCAGAAACAGGAAAAGTCATCTGAATGAGTATTCGCATAATCCCGCAAGATGAGCTGGGGTCGAGCGAGAAACGTACGGCGGAGTATATTCCGCCGTTGTTATTCCCCAGACTCAAGAACCTCTACAACCGCCGCGCAGAGCGTCTGCGCGAGCTGGCAGAGAACAACCCGCTGGGCGATTTTCTGCGTTTTGCCGCGCTGGTCGCCCATGCGCAGGAAGTGGTGCTGTACGACCATCCGCTGCAAATGGACCTGACCGCACGCATCAAAGAAGCCAACGAGCAGGGCAAACCGCCGCTGGATATTCACGTCCTGCCGCGCGACAAGCACTGGCATAAGCTGCTGCATTCCCTGATCGCCGAGCTGAAGCCGGAGATGAGCGGTACGGCGCTGGCGGTCATTGAGAACCTGGAAAAAGCCTCAGAGCAAGAGCTGGAAGAGATGGCGAGCGCGCTGTTTGCCTCCGACTTCTCGCTGGTGAGCAGCGATAAAGCGCCGTTCATCTGGGCTGCGCTGTCGCTCTACTGGGCGCAAATGGCGAGCCTGATCCCAGGCAAAGCCCGCGCCGAATACGGCGAAGCGCGCCAGTTCTGTCCGGTGTGTGGTTCAATGCCAGTCTCCAGCATGGTACAGATTGGTACGACACAGGGGCTGCGCTACCTGCACTGCAACCTGTGTGAAACCGAATGGCACGTGGTGCGCGTGAAGTGCAGCAACTGCGAGCAGACCCGCGATCTGAACTACTGGTCGCTGGAAAACGAAGACGCGGCGGTGAAAGCCGAAAGCTGCGGCGACTGCGGGACTTACCTGAAGATTCTGTATCAGGAAAAAGACCCGAAAGTCGAAGCGGTGGCCGACGATCTCGCCTCGCTGATTCTGGACGCCAAAATGGAGCAGGAGGGCTTTGCCCGCAGCTCGATCAACCCGTTCCTGTTCCCGGGTGAAGGGGAGTAATCTCCTGTGACAGTGCCGGGCGGCGCGAGCTTGCCCGGCCTACACCTCGACAGCAATACCTGCCGTCTTATATGCCAGATGCTCTTCAGCCCGTAGTCCAGGATCCGTCTAAAGACGCGTTATCGCTTTAGCATCGCTTCCACGGCAAATCTCAGGCAACATCCGCACTTTATGTCTGTGACGAAAGCAGATAATAAAAAAGCTCTCGCCTTTGCGAGCAGCTTTCAAGACTTTTCCCCTCAATAATATTCTTGTTTTCTTTTGAATCAAACCAGGCTATAAAGCTGTACATTCATACAGTTAAAAGGTGTTTTCATGGCACTGGAAAAGGGTATTGAACGGCTGGTTCAAGGATTTATCGCTGCAGGTCGCCCCTCATCGCGTCGCCAGACAATTGAGGTACGACGAGCAGGCTATATTGCCAGCACGGAGCTTGCCGGGAAGACCGAAACGCGCGTTCAGCTGGAGACGCTTGTTCTTGAGGGTCTTACCATTCGGGTATTTTCACCTCTCAATGCGCCTGAAATATTGCCTGCTGCCATCTACTACCACGGCGGATGTTTTATCAGCGGCGGCTTTGATACCCATGACAACCAGCTCCGTCAGTTAGCCTACTACGGCAATTGCCGGGTGATTGCGATTCAGTACAGACTGGCGCCGGAGCATACCTTCCCCGCCGCACATGACGATGCTGAAAGAGGTGCGAATCTGGTCTGGCAGTATGCAGACGAATTAGGCGTGGATAAGAACCGACTCACCCTCTGTGGAGACAGCGCAGGAGGGCATTTGGCGCTGGTAACGGCGCTGCGGCTTAAGGTTAAAGGGCTGTGGCAACCTGCGCAGCTTATTCTTATCTATCCCATGCTCGACGCCACGGCCAGTTTTGAAAGCTATACCCTCAACGGCATGGATTACGTGATTACTCGCGATACCCTTTTGAGCGGCTATGAAATGTATCTGGCTGGAGCCGACCGTCAGCATCCTGAAGTCAGTCCACTGTGGCGCAACGACTTTAGCGGTCTGCCGAAGGTCCATATTGTTACCGCTGAGTATGATCCGTTACGCGACGAAGGCGAGGCGCTTTATCAGCGCCTCACGGCGCAAGGCGTGAAGTGTACCGCTCAACAATGGCGGGGTGTAATTCACGGCTTCTTCCAGTTGGGTGGAATTAGCCAGTCAGCGCGAGACATTATGCGAGATATTGCCTGGCGCATTAACCATGCCGGGCGAGAGTGAGAAGGAGACTACTCCTCCTCGTTCCCACCCTCTTCATACGCGCCATACGGCTTCGCAGGCAGAACGATATAGGTGCCTTCAAACACCGCGCCTGGCGTTTCATCGCCGAACAGCTCAACCTGCATCTGTACGCGTGCTTTACGTCCACGCGCCAGACGGTCGAGATCGCCGCCCAGTGCGCCCAGGTCAGCTACCGCGCTCGGCTTGCCGCTGATCGGCGCGCTGTAGCGGATATGGGCATCGGCCAGAATAATGGTGCCGCCGAGATGACGTTCGCGCAGCATCAGCCAGATCAGTCCCCATCCGGTGAGCGTGGCGAGTGAAAACAGGCTGCCGGCAAACAGGGTATGGTGCGGGTTCTGGTTGCCGGTTTCCGGCATGGTGGTGATAAATTTTTGTCCGGTATACTGCTGAATACGCACGCCCATTTTTTCACTGAGCGGTATGTGCTGATACCACGCCTGCTGGAGCTGCCCGCACCAGTCGGCGCGATGGAGAATATCGTCCAGCGTGGCGATGGGTTTGATCATCAAAAAGTGACGAATCGGCGTAGTTTGCGGGGCGGTGATTTCCCCCTGATTCACGAAACCAAGCTTGGCAAAGAACTCAACGGCATCTTCGCGGGCGCTACAGGTGACGCGCTTGACCCCTTCCTGACGGGCAACGGATTCCAGCGTCATTGCCATCAGCGTTCCAAGGCCTTTGTCCTGCACGGAGGGATGAACGGCCATAAAGCGGATTGAAGCTTCGTTGTCGGCATTGATGTACAGACGTCCCACGGCAACGAGGTTGCCCTCTTCATCAACCACCATCTGGTGGTGCGCCATCGCGTCCCAGGCGTCGCGTTCAGAGCCTTTCGGTTGATGCAGTGGTTTGCGCAGCATTTCCCAGCGGAAATGGTAATAAGCGTCTAATTCTTCTTCCGTTTGCGGTACTCGAAGGTGATACATAGCTGTACTCTCTCTTGTTACCCGCGGCCATACCGCCAGTTGGCTCATACCTGGAGCCAGAATGTGACGGGGCCATCGTTCACCAGCGAAACCTGCATATCCGCAGCGAATCGTCCGGTTTGTGTATTCATGTCCTGTTGGCGACAGCGCTCAACAAAGTACTCGTATAGGGCTTCTGCGCGATCCGGTGCCGCGCCCTTCGAAAAACTCGGCCGCATGCCGCGTTCGGTATCCGCAGCCAACGTGAACTGGGAAACCACCAGCACGCTGCCGCCCGCCTGCTGAACGTTCAGGTTCATCTTGCCTTCCGCATCGCTGAAAATGCGGTAGCCCAGCACGCGCTCACATAAGCGGTTAGCTTTTTGTTCGTCGTCATCTTTTTCGACACCCAGGAGCACCAAAAGTCCTGGGCCAATTTCACCCGTCACCTCATCCGCCACGGTGACGCTGGCACGGGTTACGCGCTGAATCAATGCAATCATGGTTGGTCTGCTTCTTGTTGTTTTTCAGCTTCTGCTGCTTTTTTGAGTTCGCGGTAGACTCCGAGAGTGACAGTTATTTCGGCGCCAAGCAAGACGATACACCACGTCCAGTAGACCCAGACAAATAAAATGGGGATCACCGCCAGCACACCGTAAATCAGCTGATAAGAGGGGAACATGGTGATATAAAGCGCGAATCCTTTCTTGCCCAGCTCAAAGAGCAACGCCGCGACCAGCGCACCCACCACGGCATCCCGGTTGGGTACGCGCGTGGTTGGTACCACGCTGTAGAGCAGCCAGAACGAAAGCCACGATAAAATCAGCGGTAAGATACGCAGCACGTTATCGATCACGCTGTTTAAGTCGGTCGCCCAGCGCAGCGAAAGAAGGTAGGAGCTGATCGCCAGGCTTGCCCCCGCCAGCAATGGGCCAAGGGTTAAAATCATCCAGTAGACGGCAAAGGAGTAAACCTTCGGGCGGACTTTTTTGCTCCGCCAGATGGTGTTGAGCGCACTGTCGATGGAGTACATCAGCAGCAGCGCGGTAACAATAAGCCCACACGCCCCCACCGCCGTCATCTTGCTGGAGTTTGCGACAAACTGCTCAATGTAGTTCTGGATCACATCGCCGGTGGCAGGAATAAAGTTTGCGAAAACAAAATGGCGAAGCTGCATGCTCACATCGGCAAACATTGGAAATGCCGAAAAAAGCGCAAAAATCACCGCCACCAGCGGCACCAGCGAGAGCAACGACACGTAAGCGAGATTGCCCGCCAGCGTGGTCATGTTGTCCTCATCAATGCGATGCCAGAGGAGTTTCAGCCACGCCCTCAGCGGGCGCGTGTGGTGATTGGCTTTTTGATGAACGGTTTTTAGCATAACTGCTTCGCAAAGTAGTTCGGTATCGTCTCTTTTCCGGTCACCAGAATGGAGGTGATACCTAACTGATTAGCCCCTTCTATATTATCGGCGTTGTCGTCAAAAAAGACCGCATCCGCTGCCGTGAATCCTTCTTCCTGCAATACTGCCTGATAGATGCGCGCCTCAGGTTTACGCATCCCCATCTCCTGGGAGAGATACACTTTATCTGCCGCCGCGTGAATTTCCGGGTATTCATCCGGCCAGAAGGTGGTATGCAGGCGGTTAGTATTAGACAGCACGACAACACGATGCCCCTGCTCGCGCAGCTTGTGCATGATGTCGATCACTTCCGGGCGGATCGCGACAAATATGGCCTGCCAGCCGTGGGAAAACTGCTCGTAGCTTAACGAAAGACCCATTTCCTGGCAGAAACGCTCTGCGAACGCTTCGTCGCTGATCTCACCGCGCTCGTGCAGATGGAAAGTCTCACCCATCGCGAAATTCTGCTTTAACGTCGCCAGCGGAACACGGCTAAAATCGCTCCATGCGCCCAACACCCGGTTAAAATCGATATCGACGATTACATTTCCTAAGTCAAAGATATAAAGCATGTTTATCTCCTTTCGCCGTGGAGAAGTAACTGTAGCGGGAAAGAGAAACTTTAGCTATGCGCCAGATTCAGCTTAGAGAAAGGAAAGGCCCGAATCGCAATATCGGGCCATAGGATGATCAGCCAGCCTGCTGCTCTTCTCCGGAATTGACTTCGACAACCTCAACCTTGCTGGATTTGAGGTGATTTTGCAGCGCCGGGCCGGGCAGCTCATCGGTGAACAGCGCCGTCGCCTGCGCCACGTTGCCAATTTCAACCGCCGCGGAGGCGTGGTATTTCGTATGATCGGCCGCCAGTAAAATGTGACGGGAGTGAGCGATCATGGTTTTCACCACGCTGGCTTCGTTAACGTCAAATTCCATCATCGCGCCGTCGTGCTCTATCGCCCCGACGCTGGTGACCAGGTAATCTGCGCGAAATCCTGACACGAACGCCGTTGCCGCAGGACCGATAATGCCGCCGTTATGCGGGCGCAGCGTACCGCCGGGCACCATCACCTCAAAGCGCGGATTCTTATAAAGAATGTGCGCCACCCGCAGGCTGTTAGTGATGATGCGCAGATGATTATGGTTAAGCAGCGCCCGGGCAACGTGCTCCACGGTCGTCCCGATGGTGATAAAAATGGTCGAACCGTCGGGAATATAGTCCGCAATCGCTTCGGCAATCGCCCGTTTCTCTTCGGTAAGCGAGACTTCACGCTGTTCGAACGCCGTGTTGACCACGCTGGATGCCCTGCCCGCGCCGCCGTGATGACGGGTGATCAGCCCCTGCTCGCTGAGCTTACGGATATCCCGGCGCACGGTTTGCGTCGACACATCCAGCAGCTGCGCCAGTTCATCAATGTTCATATAGCCGCGATCGGCAATCAGCGTCAGCAGCTGATCGTGACGCGGGTTGCCGGTCAGTTCGGTAAGGCTCATGGGCTGTCCTCTGAAAACCATCACGCCCCGCATTTTATACAAAAAGTGACAAAAAAGAGCGGGTTTGATCACAGTCGGGTATACCCGCGCGCCCGCCGGGCTTTGTGCATTTCAGCGCTGCGACGGCGCTGGCAAAACGCACGGCGTCTGAAGTGGACGATTGTTGCCCCAGACTGACCGCCAGCGCACCGTGGAACACGTCGCCCGCCCCCGTGGTATCCACCACGTTCACCTCAAAGCCGGGCTGATGACACAGTGCGCCGTTTTCCAGCCAGAAGCAGCCGTCTCGCCCCTGCGTAACATACACATGTCCATTTGTGAGCGTTTGTGCTTTCTTCAGCGCGTTTTCGGTTTCATCCCGCTGCGTTAAACGCCGCAATCCCGGCGCGGAGAAGGCCGCGTGGTCGCTTAAGGCAATCAGATCCGCGATGTCCTGCGGGGTGACATCCGCATCAAGCAACGTCGGTACGCCCTGCTGGCGGGCCAGGGTAAATGCCTGTTTTGCCCCGTCATGCCAGCGCACGTCGGCTAAGACAATGTCCCACTGCGAGAAGTCGATTTCATGCAGCCAGTCTGCCGCCGCAGGGAGATCGGGGCTGGGGTAGTTGGCAATCACTCTTTCCCCACCTGCGTCCACCAGCACCGCCGATTGCGACGATCGGGCTCCCTTAACTATGCGCGTATAGCGGGTGTTCACCCCCAGGGATTCCAGCTCCGCAAGCAGTCGTCTGCCGGTATCGTCGTCCCCCACCCGGCCAATAAAATCCACTTCCGCGCCCAGTTTCGCGGCTGCCACTGCCGCCGTTGCCGCCGGGCCACCGCCCACTTCCGTATAGTCTTTTGCGACATATTTCCCACCTTCTTTCGGTAAATCATCGAGATACCAGATGCGATCCAGCACGGTAATGCCGACACAAACGATGCGAGTCATGGTGATTCCTTCTGCGATTTCTGATGCCTTCATTTTAATTTCACCAAATGTTTAAAAAGTGACCCGTGTCAATTTTTTGACTATAAATTACAAATACGATCAAAAACAGACACTACAAACGCGCAAAAATTGACACAATGTGACAGGAGAGAGGCATGTCAGCAATCGCATTTATCGGCTTAGGACAGATGGGCGCGCCCATGGCGAAGAATCTGTTGAAACAGGGCCACCAGCTTAACGTTTTTGATGTGAACCCGCAGGCGGTTCAGGCGCTGGTAGAGAGCGGCGCTCGGGCGGCGGCTACGCCAGCACAGGCCGCAACGGATGCCGAGTTCGTCATCACCATGCTGCCCAACGGCGACCTGGTGCGCAGCGTCCTGTTCGGCGAGCACGGCGTGTGCGAAGGGTTATCCCGCGACGCGCTGGTCATTGATATGTCCACCATTCACCCGCTGCAAACCGACGCGCTGATACGCGACATGGCTGAGCAAGGCTTCAGCCTGATGGACGTGCCCGTCGGACGCACCTCTGACCATGCCATCGCCGGCACGCTGCTCCTGCTGGCAGGCGGCACGGCCCAGCAGGTTGAGCGCGCCACCCCGGTCTTAATGGCGATGGGCAATGAGCTGATTAACGCCGGCGGGCCAGGCATGGGCATCCGCGTGAAGCTTATCAATAACTACATGAGCATTGCCCTGAACGCCCTTTCCGCCGAGGCCGCCGTGCTGTGCGAAGCGCTTGGCCTCTCCTTTGACGTGGCGCTCAAGGTCATGAGCGGTACGCCTGCGGGTAAAGGCCACTTCACGACATCCTGGCCGAACAAGGTGCTGAAAGGGGATCTTTCTCCCGCCTTCATGATCGACCTTGCGCATAAAGACCTGGGGATCGCCCTCGACGTGGCCAACCAGCTCCACGTTCCGATGCCGCTGGGCGCGGCCTCCCGCGAAGTTTACAACCAGGCACGCGCCGCCGGGCGCGGGCGCGAGGACTGGACGGCCATTCTTGAACAGGTTCGCGCATCTGCCGGGCTGAAAAAATCACACTGATACGAAAGGACTGAGGAATGACGATGTACACCCTGAAAGATATCACCCGACCTTCCGGCGGTTTTGCGATGCTGGCCGTGGATCAGCGCGAAGCGATGCGCCTGATGTTTGCGGCGGCAGGCGCGCCGGTACCGGTAACCGACCAGCACCTGACGGATTTTAAAGTCAACGCGGCAAAAATTCTGTCGCCGTACGCCTCTGCGATCCTTGTCGACCAGCAGTTCTGCTATCGCCAGATTGTCGGGCAGCAGGCCGTGGCCAAAAGCTGCGCGATGATTGTGGCCGCCGACGAATTTATCCCGGGGAACGGTATTCCGGTCGACAGCGTGGCGATCGACAAGAACGTCGACGCGCAGGCGGTCAAGCGCGATGGCGGCAAAGCACTGAAGCTGCTGGTGCTGTGGCGCAGCGATGAAGATCCGCAGCAGCGCCTGGAGATGGTGAAAGCGTTCAATACGCTGTGCCACGATAACGGTCTGCTGAGCATTATCGAGCCGGTGGTGCGTCCACCGCGTCGCGGTGCCGCGTTTAACCGCGAACAGGCGATTATCGACGCGGCCAAAGAGCTGGGCGACAGCGGTGCCGACCTCTACAAAGTGGAGATGCCACTGTTTGGCAAGGGCACGCAGCAAGAGCTGCTGGCGGCCTCGCAAAAGCTTAACGAGAACATCGCCATGCCGTGGGTGATCCTCTCGTCCGGCGTTGACGATAAGTTATTCCCGCGCGCGGTGAGCGTGGCGATGCAGGCGGGGGCATCGGGCTTTTTAGCCGGTCGCGCCGTCTGGTCCTCTGTGATTGGCCTGCCGGACACCGAGCTGATGCTGCGTGATATTTCCGTACCAAAACTTCAGCGTCTGGGTGAGATCGTCGACGAAATGATGGCTCGCCGTTAAGAAAGGATCCGAACATGAAATGGTTTAACACCCTGAGCCATAACCGCTGGCTCGAACAAGAGACCGACCGCATTCTCGATTTCGGTAAAAACGCCGCCGTACCGACCGGCTTTGGCTGGCTGGGCAATAACGGGCAGGTGCGTAGCGATATGGGCACACATCTGTGGATCACCGCCCGCATGCTGCATGTGTACGCGGTGGCGGCGAACATGGGGCGCCCCGGCGCGTACGCCCTGGTTGAGCACGGCATTAATGCCCTGAACGGTCCGCTGCGCGACAAGCAGCACGGCGGCTGGTACGCCTGCGTAAACGATGAAGGCGTGATTGATGCGTCCAAGCAGGGCTATCAGCATTTCTTCGTTCTGCTGGGCGCGGCGAGCGCCGTCACCACCGGCCATCCGCAGGCACGCAAGTTGCTGGACGACGCCATCGAGGTGATTGAGCGCTACTTCTGGAGCGAACAGGAGCAGATGTGCCTGGAGTCCTGGGACGAAGCCTTCAGCAAAACGGAAGACTATCGCGGCGGTAACGCCAACATGCACGCCGTGGAAGCTTTCCTCATCGTTTATGACGTGACCCACGACCGCAAATGGCTCGACCGCGCCCTGCGCATCGCCTCGGTGATTATTCACGACGTGGCGCGCAAAGGGGAGTACCGCGTTAACGAGCATTTTGACACCAACTGGAACCCGATCCGCGACTATAACATCGATAACCCCGCCCACCGCTTCCGCGCCTATGGCGGCACGCCTGGGCACTGGATTGAGTGGGGCCGCCTGATGCTGCACCTGCGCGCCGCCCTGGAAGCGCGCTTTGAAACCCCGCCGGAGTGGCTGCTGGAAGATGCGAAAGGACTGTTCCACGCCACCATCCGCGACGCCTGGGCACCCGACGGGGCGGACGGCTTTGTCTACTCCGTGGGCTGGGACGGCAAGCCAATCGTGCGCGAACGCGTGCGCTGGCCAATCGTCGAGGCGATGGGCACGGCCTATGCCCTCTATACCGTGACCGGCGAGGCGCAGTACGAAGCCTGGTATCAGAAATGGTGGGATTACTGCATCAAGTATCTGATGGATTACGAAAACGGATCCTGGTGGCAGGAGCTGGACACCAATAACGAAGTGACCACCAAAGTCTGGGACGGCAAGCAGGATATTTACCATCTGCTGCACTGCCTGGTGATCCCCCGCCTGCCGCTGGCGCCGGGCTTAGCGCCTGCCGTCGCCGCCGGATTACTGGATAGCCAGGCCAAATAATTAAGACGGAGTTTTTATGCGTACCCTACACAATATTGACCTGAAAAATAACGAAAGTGGCTTCACCCTGCGCTGGCAGGACCGTCTGATTTTATCCCACACCGCGGATGCCCCTTGCCTGTGGATTGGCGCAGGTGAGGCGGATATCGAGATGTTTCGCGGCAACTTCAGCATCAAAGACAAGCTCAACGAAAAGATTGCCCTGACGAACGCGACCGTTACGCAGCAAAGCGCGGGCTGGGCAATCCGCTTTACCCGCGGCGATGCGGTAAGCGCCACGCTGCTGGTGGGCGTGGATGCGGAAGGCCGTCTGGAGCTGAAACTGAAAAATGATGCTCCCGGCCATAACCGCATCTGGCTGCGGCTGGCGGCGCAGCCAGAAGATCATATTTACGGCTGCGGCGAGCAGTTCTCGTACTTCGATTTGCGCGGCAAGCCGTTCCCGCTGTGGACCAGCGAGCAGGGCGTGGGCCGCAACAAGCAGACCTATGTCACCTGGCAGGCCGACTGCAAAGAGAACGCAGGCGGTGACTACTACTGGACCTTCTTCCCGCAGCCCACCTTCGTGAGCACCCAGAAGTACTACTGCCACGTGGATAACAGCTGCTACATGAACTTTGACTTCAGCGCCCCTGACTTCCACGAGCTGGCGTTCTGGGAAGATAACGCCACGCTGCGCTTCGAATGTGCGGAAACGTACGTCGATCTGCTGGAAAAACTGACCGGCCTGCTGGGACGCCAGCCGGAGCTGCCGGACTGGGTGTACGACGGCGTGACGCTGGGCATCCAGGGCGGCACCGAGGTGTGCCAGCAGAAGCTCGACACCATGCGTAACGGCGGCGTAAAGGTGAACGGCATCTGGGCGCAGGACTGGTCCGGCATCCGCATGACCTCCTTCGGCAAACGCGTAATGTGGAACTGGAAGTGGAACAGCGCGCTCTATCCGCAGCTTGATGCGCGGATTGCGCAGTGGAAAGAAGAAGGCGTGCAGTTCCTCTCCTATATCAACCCGTACGTCGCCAGCGATAAAGATCTCTGCGAAGAGGCCGCGAAACGCGGCTATCTGACCAAAAACGCCGACGGCAAGGACTACCACGTCGAGTTCGGCGAGTTCTACGCGGGCGTTATCGACCTGACCAACCCGGCAGCCTACGACTGGTACAAAGAGGTCATTAAAAAGAACCTGATCGAACTGGGCTGCGGCGGCTGGATGGCCGATTTCGGGGAGTACCTGCCGACCGATACCTTCCTGCACAACGGCGTGAGCGCGGAGATCATGCATAACGCCTGGCCTGCCCTGTGGGCGAAATGTAACTACGAAGCGCTGGAGGAGACCGGCAAGCTCGGGGAGATCCTGTTCTTCATGCGCGCAGGCTACACCGGTAGCCAGAAGCACTCGGTGATGATGTGGGCGGGGGATCAGAACGTCGACTGGAGCCTGGACGACGGTCTGGCTTCCGTCGTACCGGCGGCGCTGTCGCTGGCGATGACCGGGCACGGCCTGCACCACAGCGACATTGGCGGCTATACGACGCTCTTCGAGATGAAGCGCAGCAAAGAGCTGCTGCTGCGCTGGTGTGATTTCAGCGCCTTTACGCCGATGATGCGTACCCACGAGGGCAACCGCCCTGGCGATAACTGGCAGTTCGACGGCGACGCGGAAACCATCGCCCACTTCGCGCGCATGACCACCGTCTTCACCACCCTGAAGCCGTATATCAAAGCTGCGGTTGCGCAGAACGCGAAAAGCGGCCTGCCGGTGATGCGTCCGCTTTTCCTGCACTACGAGGACGACGCGCGCGCCTACACGCTGAAATACCAGTATCTGTTTGGCCGCGATCTGCTGGTGGCGCCGGTCCATGAAGAGGGACGCCGCGACTGGTCGCTCTATCTGCCGCAGGACACCTGGGTCAATGCGTGGACCGGAGAAACCTGCCAGGGCGGTGACATCACCGTTGATGCCCCGCTCGGCAAACCGCCGGTCTTCTATCGCCAGCAAAGCGAATGGGCTGATCTGTTTAGCACCTTACGTCATATCTGATAAGGCTCGCCCGCGGGAAAACCTGCGGGCAGACGGAGAACAATAATGAGTCAACATACTTCTGATCCGGCAACCCTGCGCCTGCCGTTTAAAGAAAAACTCGCCTACGGGATGGGCGATCTCGGCTCTAACATCCTGCTTGATATCGGCACGCTGTATCTGCTGAAGTTCTACACCGACGTGCTGGGGCTGCCGGGCACCTACGGCGGGATTATCTTCCTGATTGCGAAGTTTTTTACCGCCTTCACCGATATGGGCACCGGGATCATGCTCGATTCCCGGCGCAAGATCGGCCCGAAAGGGAAATTCCGCCCGTTTGTGCTGTATGCAGCCTTCCCGGTAACGTTGCTGGCGATTGCCAACTTCGTCGGCACACCGTTTGAAATCACCGGTAAAACGGTGATGGCGACGGTGCTGTTCATGCTGTACGGCCTGTTCTTCAGCATGATGAATTGCTCCTACGGCGCGATGGTGCCCGCCATTACCAAAAACCCGGACGAGCGTGCTTCGCTGGCCGCCTGGCGCCAGGGCGGCGCCACGCTGGGTCTGCTGCTCTGTACGGTGGGCTTTGTCCCGGTGATGAACCTGATTGAGGGCAACGACCAGCTTGGCTACATCTTTGCCGCCACCCTCTTCTCGCTGTTCGGGCTGTTCTTTATGTGGTGGTGCTATAAGGGCGTAACCGAGCGTTACGTCGAGACGCAGCCTGCTAACCCGGCGCAGAAACCGGGGCTGTTGCAGTCGTTTCGCGCCATCGCCGGGAACCGTCCGCTGTTTATCCTGTGCATCGCTAACCTGTGCACGCTGGGCGCCTTTAACGTTAAGCTCGCCATTCAGGTCTACTACACGCAGTACGTGCTGAACGACCCGATCCTGCTGTCGTATATGGGCTTCTTCAGCATGGGCTGTATTTTTATCGGCGTCTTTATGATGCCCGGCGCGGTGCGGCGCTTCGGCAAGAAAAAGGTCTACATCAGCGGGCTGGTGATTTGGGTGGCGGGCGATCTGCTTAACTACTTCTTCGGCGGCGGCTCGGTGAGCTTTGTGGCGTTCTCCTGCCTGGCGTTCTTCGGCTCCGCGTTTGTGAACAGCCTGAACTGGGCGCTGGTATCCGATACCGTGGAGTACGGCGAGTGGCGCACCGGCGTGCGCTCCGAAGGGACGGTCTACACCGGCTTTACTTTCTTCCGTAAGGTCTCGCAGGCGCTGGCGGGCTTCTTCCCGGGGATCATGCTCACCCAGATCGGCTATGTGCCCAACGTGGTGCAGTCCGCCGGGACGGTTGAAGGGCTGCGGCAGCTGATATTTATCTACCCGAGCCTGCTGGCGGTCATCACCATCGTGGCGATGGGCTGCTTCTACAACCTCAACGAGAAGATGTATGTGCGCATCGTCGAAGAGATCGAACTGCGCAAACGTACGGCATAAATGACGTGATTGAGCGCCCTGCGGGGCGCTTTGAGGATCGACCATGACACATAATACTGATCCGTTAACCCTGAAATTGAGCCTGCGAGAGAAGTGCGCCTACGGGATGGGTGATTTTGGCTCGAACCTGATGCTGTGTATTGGCACGCTGTATCTGCTGAAGTTTTACACCGATGAACTGGGCATGCCGGCGTTCTATGGCGGCATTATTTTCCTCGTCGCGAAGTTTTTCACCGCGTTTACCGACATGCTGACCGGGGTGCTGCTGGACTCCCGGCGTAACATCGGCGCGCGGGGGAAATTCCGGCCATTCATTCTCTACGCCTCCGTTCCTGTGGCGCTGGTGGCCACGGCGCAGTTTATGGCCAACGACTTTAGCCTGACGGTGAAAACGGCCCTCGCCACCGTGCTCTTCATGATGTTTGGCCTCTGCTACAGCCTGATGAACTGTGCCTACGGTGCAATGGTTCCGGCCATCACCAAAAACCCGAACGAGCGCGCGCAGCTTGCGGCGTGGCGTCAGGGCGGCGCAACGGTAGGGCTGTTGCTCTGCACCGTCGGCTTTATGCCGATCCAGGCGCTGTTCGTCAGCCAGCCCTCACTCGGCTATCTGGTGGCCGCGCTGGTGTTTGTCACCGGGGGGCTGTTCTGCATGTGGTGGTGCTACAGCGGGGTGAAAGAGCGCTACGTCGAGCTTACGCCCGATCACCATAAGCCCGGCATTCTGAAATCGTTCTGCGCGATTTTCCGTAACCCGCCGCTGCTGGTGCTGTGCATCGCCAACCTATGTACCCTCGCCGCGTTTAACATCAAGCTGGCGATTCAGGTCTATTACACCCAGTACGTGCTGAACGATGTGCATCTCCTGTCGTGGATGGGCTTTTTCAGCATGGGCTGCATTCTGATTGGCGTGTTTCTGGTGCCTGGCGCGGTGAAGCGCTTTGGCAAGAAACCGGTCTATCTGGGCGGGCTGACGCTGTGGGCGGTGGGCGACGTGCTGAACTTCGTCTGGGGGACCAGTTCCCTGCTGTTCGTGCTCTTTTCCTGCATGGCCTTTTTCGGCACCGCGTTTGTGAACAGCCTGAACTGGGCGCTGGTGCCGGATACGGTTGATTACGGCGAGTGGAAAACCGGGATACGCGCCGAAGGGTCGGTGTATACCGGCTATACCTTCTCACGCAAAATCTCCGCCGCGCTCGCCGGTTTTCTGCCCGGTATTATGCTGACCCAGATTGGCTACGTTCCCCATGCCGTGCAGAGCGCGGGCACGCTGCTTGGGTTGCGTCAGCTTATTTTCCTCTGGCCGTGCGGCCTGGCGATCGTTGCCGCCGTGACCATGGGGCTATTTTATAAACTCAACGAAGCGCGCTTCGCCTTTATTATCGAGGAGATTGGAAAACGGAAAAAACAGACCGCGAATACCCCTGAGATAACCACCAACAATAAAGCGTCAGCAGTCACTTTATAACAATAAATCCGGCCAGTATGTCCTTCCTGTTTATCAGGAGGGAGGCCTTTCTGTACCTGATACATGGACAAATTATGAAAAGAATCATCACCGTACTGATCGTGTCGTCTGTGTCCTGCCCGGTTTTTGCCGGGGCCTATGTCGAAACGCGCGAAGCCTACAACACCGCCTCTGAGCTGCACGAAGTGATCCTGCGTGCGGGCTATAACTTCGATATGGGCGCGGGACTGATGTTCACCAACGCTTATAACGTGGGGAAATGGGACGAACTGAAGCACAGCTATAACGAAATTGAGGGGTGGTATCCACTCTTCAAACCGACCGACAAACTGACCTTCCAGCCCGGCGGCTTGATTAATGACAGCAGCGCAGGATCAGGTGGCGCGGTTTATTTAGATACTAACTATAAATTTACGGACTGGTTTAATCTGACGTTCCGCTATCGCTATAACCATAACAATTACGATACGCCGGACTATAACGGGCAGATGGATAAGAACGACACGCATGAATTCGCCAACTACTGGAATTTCAAAGTGACGGATGCGTTTTTCTACACATTTGAGCCGCACTTTTTCCAGCGGGTGAATGATTACCACAGCAAAAATGGCAAAGATCATCACTGGGAAATTACTAACAAGTTCAGCTATAAAATCGACAGAAACTGGCTGCCGTATCTTGAGCTACAGTGGCTGGACCGATGGAATGATTACAACCGGGAGCAGTACCGGATCCGTTTAGGGTTACGGTATTCGTTCTAATAAAAAAGCCGCTGATCGCTCAGCGGCTTTTTCGTTGCCGGGTGGCGCATGCGCTTACCCGGCCTACGGCATAACCGAATTAGTCTTCTTTCGCACCGCGCATTGCACGTTTACGATCGTTCTCAGTCAGGTGACGTTTACGGATACGAATTGACTGAGGCGTCACTTCGACCAGTTCGTCATCATCGATGAATTCCAGAGCCTGCTCCAGCGTCATCTTGATCGGTGGAACCAGAACCGTTGCTTCGTCAGTACCGGACGCACGCATGTTGGTCAGTTTCTTACCGGTCAGGCAGTTTACCGTCAGGTCGTTAGAACGGCTGTGAATACCGATGATCTGGCCTTCGTAAACTTCAGCACCATGACCCAGGAACAGCTTACCGCGATCCTGCAAACCGAACAGCGCAAACGCAACCGCTTTACCCTGACCGTTGGAGATCAGCACGCCGTTGTTACGCTGGCCCACTTCGCCCGGACGAACGTCGTCGTAGTGGCTGAAGGTGGAGTACAGCAGACCGGTACCGGAAGTCATGGTCATGAACTCAGAACGGAAGCCGATCAGGCCACGGCTTGGGATCACGTAGTCGAGACGTACGCGGCCTTTGCCATCTGGATTCATGTTTTTCAGGTCGCCTTTACGCTCACCCAGTGCCTGCATCACAGAACCCTGGTGCTGCTCTTCAACGTCCAGCGTTACGTTTTCGAACGGCTCTTGTTTACGGCCATCGATTTCGCGGAAGATAACTTTCGGACGGGAAACCGCCATCTCGAAACCTTCACGACGCATGTTCTCAATCAGAACAGACAGGTGCAGCTCACCACGACCCGAAACGCGGAATGCATCAGCGTCTTCGGTTTCTTCAACGCGCAGCGCAACGTTGTGCACCAGCTCTTTGTTCAGGCGGTCAAGGATCTGACGAGAGGTAACGAACTTACCTTCTTTACCACAGAACGGAGAGGTGTTGACGTTGAAGAACATGGATACGGTTGGTTCATCAACGGACAGGGCTGGCAGCGCTTCGACGTTCTGCGGATCGCAGATGGTGTCGGAGATGTTCAGTTCACCCAGACCGGTGATAGCGATGATGTCGCCCGCTTCAGCGATGTCGCTCTCGATACGCTCAAGACCCAGGTGAGTCAGCACTTTACCGACTTTACCGTTACGGGTTTTCCCTTCGCTATCGATGATAGTGACCTGCTGGTTAGGCTTCACTTTACCGCGCTTGATACGACCAATGCCGATTACGCCAACATAGTTGTTGTAGTCGAGCTGAGAGATCTGCATTTGCAGGGTGCCTTCCAGGTCAACGTTTGGCGCAGGAACGCGGTCAACAATCGTCTGGTACAGCGGAGTCATGTCTTCCGCCATGTCTTCGTGATCCAGACCGGCGATACCGTTCAGCGCAGACGCATAAACGATAGGGAAGTCCAGCTGTTCGTCGGTCGCGTCGAGGTTAACGAACAGGTCGAAGACCTGGTCAACAACCCAGTCAGGACGCGCGCCAGGACGGTCAACCTTGTTGATCACAACGATAGGTTTCAGGCCGTGGGCAAATGCTTTTTTGGTCACGAAGCGCGTTTGCGGCATAGGGCCATCAAATGCGTCAACCACCAGCAGCACGGAATCCACCATGGACATCACGCGCTCAACTTCACCACCGAAGTCGGCGTGCCCTGGGGTATCAACGATGTTGATACGGTAGTCATTCCATTTGATAGCGGTGTTTTTGGCGAGGATGGTAATCCCACGCTCTTTCTCCAAATCGTTGGAGTCCATCACACGCTCTTGAGTTTCGGCACGAGCATCAAACGTACCGGACTGCTGTAGCAGCTTATCAACCAGGGTAGTTTTACCATGGTCGACGTGCGCGATGATGGCGATATTACGCAATTTTTCGATCACAACTTTGCCTCAGGCATTTAGAAATAGCGCGTTATTGTACACGGATTAATCGCACTACAAAACAGGATCACAAACATCCCCCGCAAACAAGTATTGCAGAGATGCTTTGTGATCGCTTTCACGGAGCGGTAAAAGGGCACTTTAACGTAAATTGCACCAATATGGTGCTCGATGTTCACACAGAAGCACTATAATGGTGCAACAAATCCAATGTGGTGCAGCCCTTCTGCACTATGGTGCGCATGATAACGCCTTTTTGGGGTGTTTTAAAAGTTGGCACAGATTTCGCTTTACAGAAATACAGTAAAAATATGGCAGCCCAGCCGATTTGAAGACCTCGTTACCACGACGACAATGACCAATCTGGAGAGTTAAGTATGTCCGCTGAACACGTTTTGACGATGCTGAACGAACATGAAGTGAAGTTTGTTGATCTGCGCTTCACCGATACCAAAGGTAAAGAACAGCACGTCACGATCCCTGCTCATCAGGTGAACGCCGAATTCTTTGAAGAAGGCAAAATGTTTGACGGCTCCTCCATTGGCGGCTGGAAAGGCATTAACGAATCCGACATGGTTCTGATGCCAGATGCAACCACTGCGCTCATTGACCCGTTCTACGAAGAACCTACGCTGATCATCCGCTGCGATATTCTGGAACCTGGCACGCTGCAAGGCTATGACCGTGACCCACGCTCCATCGCAAAACGCGCTGAAGAGTACCTGCGCTCTACCGGCATCGCAGACACCGTTCTGTTCGGGCCAGAGCCAGAGTTCTTCCTGTTCGACGACATCCGTTTTGGCGCTTCCATTTCTGGCTCCCACGTCGCTATCGATGACATCGAAGGCGCATGGAACTCTTCCACCAAGTACGAAGGTGGTAACAAAGGTCACCGTCCGGGCGTGAAAGGCGGTTACTTCCCGGTTCCTCCGGTCGATTCTTCACAGGACATCCGTTCTACCATGTGTCTGATCATGGAAGAGATGGGCCTGGTTGTTGAAGCGCACCACCACGAAGTGGCAACGGCTGGCCAGAACGAGATCGCTACCCGCTTCAACACCATGACCAAAAAAGCGGATGAGATTCAGATCTACAAATACGTTGTACACAACGTTGCGCACCGTTTCGGTAAAACCGCGACCTTCATGCCAAAACCAATGTTTGGCGACAACGGTTCCGGCATGCACTGCCACATGTCCCTGTCCAAGAACGGCACCAACCTGTTCTCTGGTGACAAGTATGCGGGTCTGTCTGAGCAGGCGCTGCACTACATCGGCGGTGTTATCAAACACGCTAAAGCGATCAACGCCCTGGCGAACCCGACCACGAACTCCTACAAGCGTCTGGTTCCAGGCTACGAAGCACCCGTGATGCTGGCGTACTCTGCCCGTAACCGTTCTGCTTCTATCCGTATCCCGGTGGTTGCGTCTCCGAAAGCGCGTCGTATCGAAGTGCGCTTCCCGGACCCGGCGGCTAACCCATACCTGTGCTTCGCAGCACTGCTGATGGCCGGTCTGGACGGTATCAAGAACAAGATCCACCCGGGCGAAGCCATGGACAAAAACCTGTACGACCTGCCGCCAGAAGAAGCGAAAGAGATCCCACAGGTTGCCGGCTCTCTGGAAGAAGCCCTGCAAGCGCTGGACGCAGACCGCGAGTTCCTGACCGCTGGCGGCGTGTTCACCGATGAAGCTATCGACGCTTACATCGCGCTGCGTACCGAAGAAAACGACCGCGTTCGCATGACGCCGCACCCGGTTGAGTTTGAACTGTACTACAGCGTTTAATTGTTTTGTTTTACCCGGCGCATACGCGTCGGGAGTAGTTGCCGTGGAAACTTTAGCCCATCTTCGGATGGGCTTTTTTCTCCACCAACAACCTGATCTCACGCGCTTTTTACCTCTAAAACGCTATACTGCACTAAAATAGTGCAACGACTCCAGGAGACTGCTGAATGGCAACTGGCACGCTGCCCGATGCTGGGCAGATCCTCAATTCTTTGATTAACAGTATTTTGCTGGTCGACGACGAGCTGGCGGTGCATTACGCCAACCCGGCGGCGCAACAGCTGCTCGCCCAAAGCGCCCGAAAACTGTTTGGCACGCCGCTGCCGGAACTGCTGAGCTATTTCTCGCTGAATATTGGTCTGATGCAGGAGAGTTTGCAGGCGGGTCAGGGCTTCACCGATAACGAAGTGACGCTGGTGATTGACGGACGCTCGCATATTTTGTCCCTCACCGCACAGCGCCTGCCAGATGGCATGATTCTGCTGGAAATGGCGCCGATGGATAACCAACGTCGTCTCAGCCAGGAGCAGCTTCAGCATGCGCAGCAGATTGCGGCGCGCGACCTGGTGCGCGGGCTGGCCCATGAGATCAAAAACCCGCTGGGCGGCTTACGCGGTGCGGCACAGCTTTTGACCAAAGCGCTGCCTGACCCTGCCCTGGCGGAGTATACCAACGTCATTATTGAGCAGGCGGACCGTCTGCGTAATCTGGTCGATCGCCTGCTCGGGCCACAGCAGCCGGGGATGCATGTTTCAGAAAGCATTCACAAGGTCGCGGAGCGGGTGGTGAAACTCGTCTCTATGGAGCTGCCGGATAACGTCACGCTGGTGCGTGATTACGACCCAAGCCTGCCGGAGCTGGCGCACGATCCGGACCAGATTGAACAGGTGCTGTTGAACATTGTGCGTAACGCGTTGCAGGCGCTGGGCCCGGAGGGTGGCGAAATTATTCTGCGTACCCGCACCGCGTTCCAGCTGACGCTGCACGGCGTGCGTTATCGTCTGGCGGCACGTATTGATGTGGAAGATAACGGGCCGGGGATCCCGCCGCATCTCCAGGACACTCTGTTCTACCCGATGGTCAGCGGTCGCGAAGGCGGCACCGGGCTGGGGTTATCCATAGCCCGTAATTTGATTGACCAACACTCCGGCAAAATTGAATTTACCAGTTGGCCGGGACATACCGAGTTTTCGGTTTTCCTGCCGATTAAAAAATAAAGGTGACGTTTATGCAACGAGGGATAGTCTGGGTAGTCGATGACGATAGCTCCATCCGTTGGGTGCTTGAACGCGCACTCACAGGAGCGGGATTAAGCTGCACGACGTTTGAGAGCGGCAGCGAGGTGCTCGACGCACTCACCACCAAAACGCCGGACGTTCTGCTCTCGGATATTCGCATGCCGGGCATGGACGGACTGGCGCTCTTAAAGCAGATCAAACAGCGCCACCCCATGCTTCCGGTCATCATAATGACCGCCCACTCCGACCTGGATGCCGCCGTTAGCGCCTACCAGCAGGGGGCGTTTGATTATCTGCCAAAACCGTTTGATATCGACGAAGCCGTTGCCCTGGTCGAACGCGCCATCAGCCACTATCAGGAGCAACAGCAGCCCCGCCACGCGCCGGATTTCGGGCCTACGACGGACATCATCGGTGAAGCGCCGGCCATGCAGGACGTGTTTCGCATCATCGGGCGTCTGTCGCGCTCGTCTATCAGCGTCTTGATTAACGGTGAATCAGGGACCGGTAAAGAGCTGGTTGCACACGCCCTGCATCGCCACAGCCCGCGGGCGAAAGCCCCCTTTATCGCCCTGAACATGGCAGCGATCCCTAAGGATTTAATTGAATCTGAGCTGTTCGGCCACGAAAAAGGGGCGTTTACCGGAGCCAATACCATTCGTCAGGGACGCTTTGAACAGGCTGACGGCGGCACGCTTTTCCTGGATGAAATCGGCGATATGCCGCTGGATGTTCAGACCCGACTGCTGCGCGTGCTGGCAGATGGCCAGTTTTACCGCGTGGGCGGGTATGCGCCGGTGAAGGTGGACGTGCGTATTATTGCCGCGACGCACCAGAACCTGGAGCTGCGCGTGCAGGAGGGGAAATTCCGTGAGGATTTATTCCATCGTCTGAACGTGATCCGTGTCCACCTGCCGCCGCTGCGCGAGCGTCGGGAAGATATCCCGCGTCTGGCGCGCCATTTCCTGCAAGTGGCGGCCCGCGAGCTGGGCGTGGAAGCCAAGCAGCTTCATCCGGAAACGGATGCCGCCCTCACCCGTCTGGCGTGGCCTGGCAACGTGCGTCAGCTGGAAAACACCTGTCGCTGGCTGACCGTGATGGCCGCCGGACAGGAAGTGTTGATTCAGGATCTCCCCGCCGAGCTGTTTGAAGCCACCGTGCCCGAAAGCACCGCCGGACATGCGCTGCCGGACAGCTGGGCGACGCTGCTGGCGCAGTGGGCAGATCGCGCGCTGCGTTCCGGTCATCAAAATCTGCTCTCCGAAGCGCAGCCTGAGATGGAGCGCACGCTGTTAACTACCGCGCTTCGTCATACCCAGGGCCACAAACAGGAAGCGGCTCGCCTGTTGGGATGGGGTCGAAACACCCTGACGCGCAAGCTGAAAGAGCTGGGAATGGAGTGATCTTACTCCGCTGTGTAAAGGTTACTAATTGAGCGCAAAGTGCCGTTATTTTGCGCTTTACTGTTCCGATGAGTTTTGTATGATCGTGCCCGGAAACAGGGGGGAGCATCATGCTGGAATCATTAGTGACTTTGCTTTCGAGCGGAGCAGCAGAAAGCCACACGCCACAAACTGCCGTTGCGGCGGTGCTGTGTGCGGCGCTGGTTGGGCTGTTTAGCTAACGAGCTGTTGATGAAAAGCCGGGTGGCGCTTCGCTTACCCGGCTTTTCAACTTAAATCACCCGCGAGAACTGCTGTAAACGCGCCTTCTGACGCAGATAGGCATCGAAGCACATGCAGATATTACGAATCAACAGACGTCCTTTCGGCGTGACGACCACCGCGCTTTCCGACACATCCACCAGCCCGTCCTTCGCCAGCGGCGCAAGGAGTTTCAGGTCTTCGGCAAAGTAATCGCTGAATTGCAGATCCCATTGCGACTCCACCTCGCGGAATTCGAGACGGAAGTTGCAGATAAGCGCCTTAATCACATCACGACGGATGCAGTCGTCACGCGTTAACGCAATGCCGCGCCACAATGCGTTACCCGTTTCATCAACCTGCTGGTAGTACAGCTTCAGCTCTTTCTGGTTCTGAGCGTAGCAGTCGCCAATCATGCTAATGGCGGAGACGCCCATTCCGAGCAGATCGGTATCGCCCTGGGTGGTGTAACCCTGGAAGTTACGGTGGAGAACACCTTCGCGCTGGGCAATTGCCAGTTCGTCGTCAGGGCGGGCAAAGTGATCCATCCCGATAAACTGATAGCCGGTTTCGGTCAGCGAGGCGATGGTCTCCTGCAAAATGTCTAGCTTCTGCTGGGCGGAAGGCAGATCCGCATCTTTGATTTTGCGCTGAGCGGCGAACAGCGTCGGCAGGTGCGCGTAATTAAAGACGCTCAGACGGTCCGGGTTAAGCTCAGCCACGCGTTTAAGCGTGTAGGCGAAGCTCTCCGGCGTCTGCTTCGGCAGGCCGTAAATCAGGTCTATATTCGTTGAGGTAAAGCCGATTTCACGCGCATGGTTGAGTAAGGCAAAGATAAACGCTTCGTCCTGCTCGCGGTTTACCAGGCGCTGTACTTCTTTATTGAAGTCCTGTACGCCCATACTCAGGCGGTTGAAGCCTTCAGCGCGTAAATGATCCAGCACATCCAGCTCGATTTCACGTGGATCGACCTCGATCGAAATTTCGGCGTCGTCGTTAAAACTGAAATTGTCGCGCAGCAGCGCCATCAGGCGGCTGATCTGCGCTTTATTCAGATAGGTTGGCGTACCACCGCCCCAGTGAAGCTGGCTAACGTGACGCCCTTTAAACAGCGGTGCGCGGTGCAGAATTTCCTGTTCGAGCGCATCGAGGTATTGATCGGCTTTGTGCTGCTGGCGGGTAACGATTTTATTGCAGCCGCAGAAGTAGCAGAGCTTATGGCAGAATGGAATATGGACGTAGAGCGACAGCGGGCGCTCGGGATAGCGCACCACAGCATGCTGAAAATCCGCCTCGCCGAAAGCGTCAGAAAACTCCAGCGCGGTGGGGTATGAGGTATAACGCGGCCCGGAATAGTTATATTTCTGGATCAGGGCCAAATCCCAGTCGATAGATGGTACAGACATGCTCACTCCTTCCGTTGGTGTCGCGTTCGTATACGGCGGCCCGTTCTGGTCCCGTTGCGGGCCATCATTCGGGTGCGCAGCCACTTCTGTCGCCGCGACAACCGCCGTAGTTTAACGAATAACCACACCAGATAACATATAACCGGAAGGGTTATAAGCAGGACGAGTGTACCTGCCGGGTGCAAATGTTAGTTTCCACCCTTCAGAAGACGCATCATATCTTCCTGCTTTTCGTCTTCTTCTTCGTCGTCTTCGTCATCGTAAGACAGACCCAGCTTCTGCATCAGCTCGTCGATGCGATCCAGTTTGGCATCCACCCATGACTGCTCTTCGGCGGTCAAGGTTTCACCCTCTTCAAGACGTTCCAGCAGCGCGTCCAGGCGCTCATCGTTCTCCAGCAAATCCAGCTCAGCCTGCGGTGAAAGCATAGGTTTCTCGCTCTTTGGTTTGTGCTGCTTAGTGACCGGGGTGTCTGTCACGCCCAGTGGAATGGGAGTTTTACTGCCGATACGAGGATCTTTCTGCTGTTTGCCTTTTGCAGAAGCGCCTGCGGCACCGCCACCGTTAGCACGGCTACCCGCAGCATGGCCACGATGTTTTTTATCGCGTTTGCGATCGCGCGCTTCCTGATTCAGTTCTTCGCGCGTTTTGCGGCGTGCTTTTGCAGGGCGTTTCGCGCCCGCAGCGGAGGTCGGTTTTTTCATGATGTTTTATCTTTAAGTCGTTTTCTTCAGTATAGAATTGCGGCGAAATCTAGCAGAAAGCAAGCAAAGAAAAAAGGCGACAGAGCAATCTGTCGCCTTTTTTCCTGACTCACAACCCTTAACGGGTCAGACATTCCCTGTTTGCCTGCAACAAACCCTGTTTATCCCTTGGCTACTACCGTCCGTGATACGGTTCCGTTTCCTGTTAAAAACGCCTCCAGGCGCCGGTCATCCTGACAATCCTGAGTCTTCGCCTCCTGGCGCTCCTGACCCTTATCCTTAAGTCGTTATCCTGTTGGCATCCTCGCCGTAGCACACACTTTACCTTGTTCCTTTAAACTAACAAGCAACGAAAAGGTACAAAACCGGATTTTCAGATAATTACTCATTAATAACTCTTTGAATTTTAATATCTTGAGTTTTTTAGCCCCTGCGATTTCTCTTAAATTTCTCATACGCTTAAGGGCAAATCTCTTACATTTCGCAGGGCTTTCACTTACATGTCAATGACGAAGGGAAAAGCCTTTTGCCCGCATTCAGGTATAATCCCCGCAGATTACGATTTTTGGAGACGACCACGTGACTACCTGGAACTACCAACAGACGCATTTTGTCACCAGTGCGCCCGATATTCGCCACCTGCCCTCAGACACAGGGATTGAAGTGGCATTTGCTGGCCGCTCCAATGCGGGAAAATCCAGTGCCCTGAATACGCTGACCAATCAGAAAAACCTGGCGCGTACCTCAAAAACACCTGGCCGTACACAACTGATTAACCTGTTTGAAGTGGCTGAAGGCAAACGCCTGGTCGATTTACCGGGCTACGGTTACGCGCAGGTACCGGAAGAGATGAAGATCAAATGGCAGCGTGCGCTGGGTGAATACCTGGAAAAACGCATGTGTCTGAAAGGCCTGGTGGTGCTGATGGATATTCGTCATCCGCTGAAAGATCTCGACCAGCAGATGATTGACTGGGCGGTGGCAAGCGATATTGCGGTGCTGGTACTGCTGACAAAAGCGGATAAGCTGGCGAGCGGCGCGCGCAAGGCACAGGTGAATAAGGTTCGTGAAGCGGTGCTGGCATTCAACGGTGATGTACAGGTTGAACCGTTCTCCTCGCTGAAAAAGCAGGGCGTGGATAAACTGCGTCAGAAGCTCGACAGCTGGTTTAACGATCTGGAACCGGCGACAGAAGCGGAAGCAGAGTAATAACAGGCGCGGCGATGACCGCGCTTTTTTCGCCTGAAACTTTCTTTGCCGCAATAAAAAACGCCCCAGTCATTACTGACTGGGGCGGCTAAAATATTCAGCCAAATCCGATTACGTGAAGTAAAAGGTCTGAAAGATAGAACATCTTACCTCTGTACCCTACGTCGTTAACTCTACTCTTTTTTTATCGCTGGACAAAGCACTTTTTGTAGTTTTTTTTCATTCTTTACATAGGGAATTCTAATGATCGTCACAAAACGCGCGTACTTATGTTGCTTACTTACATAAAACGCGCGTTATTCCGTTAACCCTTAGTGAGCCTGATCCCAGTTTTCGCCGCTACCCACTTCCACCAGCAACGGAACGTCCAGCTTCATGCTGTTTTCCATCAGTTCATGGATCTTCTGAGAGACCGTCGCCAGATCGTCTTTATGAACTTCAAAGACCAGTTCATCGTGTACCTGCATGATCATTTTCACGCGCGGCTTCTCTTTTTCCAACCAGGCATCGACGGCGATCATTGCGCGTTTAATGATGTCCGCCGCAGTGCCCTGCATAGGGGCGTTAATCGCAGCACGTTCAGCACCCGCGCGGCGCGCGGCGTTGCTGGATTTGATGTCCGGAAGGTAGAGACGACGGCCATCCAGCGTTTCAACGTAGCCTTTCTCTTTCGCCTGCGCGCGGGTACGTTCCATATATTCCAGCACGCCCGGATACCGCTCGAAGTAGAGATCCATATACTTCTGCGACTCTTTACGCGGAATATTGAGCTGGCGTGAAAGACCAAAGGCACTCATGCCGTAAATCAGACCGAAGTTGATCGCTTTTGCACTACGACGCTGCTCGTTTGTCACGCTCTCCAGCGGCAGCCCAAACACTTCGGCAGCGGTTGCCCGGTGGATGTCCTTCCCTTCGGCAAAGGCCGTCAGCAGGCCTTTGTCGCGTGACAGGTGCGCCATAATACGCAGTTCGATTTGCGAATAGTCCGCGGAGACAATCAGGTAATCCTCTGGCGCAATGAAAGCCTGGCGAATACGGCGGCCCTCTTCATTACGCACCGGAATGTTCTGAAGGTTAGGATCGGTTGACGAAAGTCGCCCGGTCGCCGCCACAGCCTGGTGATAGGAGGTGTGCACGCGGCCCGTTTTCGGGTTGATCATCAACGGCAGTTTGTCGGTATAGGTCGATTTCAGCTTAGCCAGGCCGCGGTATTGCAGAATAACTTTTGGCAGCGGATAGTCCAGCGCCAGCTCTTCCAGCACCTCTTCAGACGTTGAAGGAGCGCCGCCTGGGGTTTTCTTCAGCGGCTTGATGCCCTGTTTTTCAAACAGGATGGTTTGCAGCTGTTTCGGTGACGACAGGTTAAATGCCTCGCCAGCAAGCTCATGCGCCTTCTGTTCAAGCTCGGTCAGGCGCTGCGCCAGCTCACCAGAGTGGTTATGCAGCACCGTTGGGTCGATTTTAACGCCATTGCGCTCAATGCGGGACAGCACAGGCACCAGCGGCATCTCAATGTTCCGGAACACATTCAGCGGCCCTTCGTGCTTCTGCAATTTCGGCCACATTTTGAGATGCAGCTGTAGCGTGACGTCAGCGTCTTCCGCGGCGTAGCGGCCTGCTTCTTCCAGCGCGATCTGGTTAAAGGTCAGCTGATTTTTACCCTTACCGGCAATTTCTTCAAAGGTGATGGTTTTGTGTTTCAGCCAACGATCGGATAAGGAATCCATATCATGGCGGCCCGCCACGCTGTCCAGAATGTAAGATTCAAGCATGGTGTCAAAAGCGATACCACGCAGCTCAATGCCGTAGTTTTGCAGAATACCGCGGTCATACTTCAGGTTTTGCCCGACCTTCAGCGCTTTCTCGTCTTCCAGAATCGGCTTCAGTAGTTCTAAGGCGCGCTCGCGGGAGATTTGCTCCGGCGCATCCAGATAGTCGTGAGCAACCGGAACATAGGCGGCAACACCCGGCTCCGTCGCGAATGACAGACCCACCATATTAGCCGTAATGTTATCAAGGCTGTCCGTTTCGGTATCGAAAGCAAATACTGGCGCTTTTTTTAGCTTTTCAATCCAGGCGACGAGCCGTGACTCTTCCAGGATGGTTTCATAGTTGTCGAAGGAGAGCGCTATCGCCTCTTCTTCTGCCTGCTCTACGGCATCGACAACGATGGTCTCTTTCGGCTTCGCCGCAGATTTAGCCCCTTTCGCCTGAAGCCATTTACCGGCTTCAACATCCGCGGTCCAGCGTTTAAATTCGTATTTTCTGAACAGACCAAGCAGTTCGTCGGCGGCGGGTTCCTGCACTTCCAGCTGCTCGCAGGTAAGCTCCAGCTCTACGTCAGTTTTGATGGTGGCCAACTGATAGGAGAGATAAGCCACCTCTTTGTTATCGGCGAGCTTTCCGGCCATGGTTTTTGCGCCACGGAAGGTAAGACCGGCAATTTTGTCGGACTCTGCATACAGCGTATCCAGCCCGCCCAGCCCTTGCAGCAGCGCCTGAGCTGTTTTTTCACCCACGCCCGGCACGCCAGGAATGTTATCCGAGGAATCGCCCATCAGGGCGAGGAAATCAATAATGAGCTCTGGCGGCACACCATATTTGGCGACCACTTCTTCCGGGCCAAGAATGGTGTTTGTCATGGTGTTGATCAGCGTAATCCCTGGCGTTACCAGCTGCGCCATGTCTTTATCACCGGTACTGATCAGAACCGGGCGGCCTGCTTTTTCCGCTTCGCGCGCCAGGGTACCAATAACGTCGTCAGCTTCAACGCCAGAGACCGCCAGCAGTGGCAGCCCCATCGCTTTCACCATAGCGTGCAGCGGTTCAATCTGCGCACGCAGATCGTCAGGCATAGGGGGACGGTGTGATTTGTAATGCTCAAATAATTCATCGCGGAAGGTTTTACCCTTCGCATCAAACACCACGGCCGCATGGGTTGGGTGGTATTGCAGAATCAGGCTGCGCAGCATATTCAGCACGCCGTACATTGCGCCGGTAGGTTCCCCTGCGCTGTTGGTCAGAGGAGGAAACGCATGATACGCCCGATACAGGTAAGAAGAGCCATCGACGAGTATAAGTGGGTTTTCTGGGATCTGAACCATAATGTCCGTGCCTGTTATGAATTTATGGGTAAAGGATGCCACAGAAGGATGAAAACATCAGGTTTTAGCGCTTTATACAGAAAAAGATTTTGCGATCGGGAAGATCGCTCGCAAAACAAAACTGTGGATAAGTTTGTGCATATTTTTAATACAGGTGAATAACAGCTTCATAAAAGTGATATTGAAAACTTATTTATCTATTTAAATCAAACAATTAATACAAGATCAATTAAGATCACACCTCACTGATGGTTATTTAGTCTATGTGGATATAAGGCTTAAGCACCTTGTCTATAGGGAAAAATTCGAGGCCTGCCAGGAAAAGCCGCGGCCTCCTGGTGTGAAAGCGCCCTGGTCTGAGCGAATTTCTGATAAGATCGGCGCCCAGCACCGGATAGCCGGCTGCTCAATTACAGCTAACTATCTGAAAAAATTCATCATGTCGAGAATACTCGCTGCGATAACATTATTATTAAGCGTCATTTTAACTATTCTGGTTACTATCGCCTGTTCTGTGCCAATCATCGTTGCCGGAATAATTAAGCTCCTGCTGCCTGTCCCTCCGGTATGGCGCGCGGTGTCTGCTTTTTGTAATTTTATGATGTACTGCTGGTGTGAAGGCCTGGCGATCCTGCTGCATCTGAACCCCTGGCTGAAGTGGGACGTTCAGGGTCTGGAGAAGCTGAACAAAAAGAACTGGTATCTGCTGATCTGCAATCACCACAGCTGGGCCGACATTGTTGTATTGTGCGTACTGTTTCGCAAACACATTCCGATGAATAAATACTTTCTGAAACAGCAGCTGGCCTGGGTGCCTTTCATTGGTCTGGCCTGCTGGGCGCTGGATATGCCGTTTATGAAACGCTATTCACGCAGCTATTTGATTCGTCATCCGGAACGCCGCGGTAAGGACGTGGAAACCACGCGCCGTTCTTGCGAGAAGTTTCGCGCGCATCCCACCACCATTGTTAACTTCGTCGAAGGATCGCGCTTTACCGAAGAGAAGCGCCAGCAAACTCGCTCTCCTTATCAGAACCTGTTGCCGCCAAAGGCTGCGGGCATCGCAATGGCGCTCAACGTGCTGGGTGAGCAGTTCGATAAATTGTTGAACGTAACGCTCTGCTATCCGGAAAACGACAGGACGCCATTCTACGACATGCTCAGCGGCAGGCTGACGCGTATCGTTGTCCGCGTTGATCTGGTGCCCGTCAATACTGAACTGCACGGGGATTACGTCAACGATAAAAACTTCAAACGTCGTTTCCAGCTTTGGCTTAATACACTCTGGAAAGAGAAAGACGAGCAGATAGCGAAGATTAAATCTTCATACAAAAACGCCGGTCAGTGACCGGCGTTTTTCTTTATGGTTGTTACTTTTTCTCAACCAGGTATTTCACGGTATCAGCGTACTGTTGTACGAAGATATCCATGCTGGTCGTGTCCATACCACGCATATTCACCTGGTATTTGCCGTTAACATACATCGCCGGCACGCCCTGCAACTGGAAGTCAGCGGCAGCTTTTTCCTGCTGTGCCACGAGAGATTTCACCACAAAACTGTTCCAGGCAGCGTCGTAGTCTTCACCTTTCACACCGGCATCTACGAACACTTTACGGATATCTGCCGTAGTTTGTACGGTCTGGGTTTTCTGTACGGCTTCAAACATAGGCGCGGTGATCTTATCTTCCACACCCAGCGCAATCGCGACCGCCCATGCCTGAGTCAGATCTTTGCCCAGTGGGCCAAGGAACTCAACGTGGTATTTCGTCATTTTGGTGCCTTCCGGCAGCTTTTTCTTCACGTTGTCAGAAACATGAAGTACCTGCTCAAACTCGTAGCAGTGCGGGCAGTAGAAGGAGAAGAACTCCAGCACCTGAGGCTCGCCAGCAACAGGCTTGTCTAGCGTAATGTACTGCTTGCCGTCGGTAAACTGCGCAGCAGTTGCGCTAAATGCCAGAATCATACCAGCCAGCGCCAGCCAAATTTTTTTCATGATCAACTCTCTCCTGGGTGTGTCCAATTAATACATCGGCGTTAATTGCAAAGGGGGTTCCTGTAGAACCTTAACCTGCTCGGTAAATGTGGATATCTGGTTGCGCCAGTAATCCTCCCCGGTAAGCCAGGGGAAATTTCGGGGAAAAGCCGGGTCTTCCCAACGCCTGATTAACCACGCGAGATAATAAACAAATCGCATCGCACGTAAAGGCTCTATCAAGGCAATTTCGTCTGAATTAAAGGGGATAAATTCTTCATAAGCTTCAATTATGGTCTCAAGCTGCATGCGCTGCTCGGCTTTATCACCGTTGAGTAGCATCCATAGATCCTGCACCGCGGGTCCCATACGTGCGTCATCAAGATCGACAAATAGCGGCCCATCGCGCCAGAGAATATTCCCGGCGTGGCAGTCACCGTGCAGGCGCAGAGTAGTAATATCATCCCGCCAGCAGGCTTTTACAGCATCAATAAGCTTATCGGTCGCCGTGAGGAAATTATCCTTTAGTGCATTCGGGATCAGCGCCGATGTTTCGAATACCTGTCGCGGCTCAATAAGATATTCCTGAACACCAATCGTCGGACGGGCAACAAACGGTTTTTTACGTCCCGTCTGATGAATGCGCCCCAGATAGCGGGCAACCCATTCCATCTGATCGATATTATCTGCCTCAAACTGTCTTCCGCCCAGGCTCGGAAATACCGCGTAGTAAAAGCCCTGATGGGTCAGCAGCGTTTGGTTATTGAATTTAATCGGTGCCGCAACGGGAACATCATCATCCAGTAGATCGTGGGCAAACTGATGTTCTTCCTGAATTTGTTCTGCGGACCAGCGCTGTGGACGGTAAAACTTTACGACAAAGCGCTGGCGCTCTTCGTCCTGAAATTGGTAGACACGGTTTTCGTAGCTGTTTAAAGCGGTTAACCCGGAATCCACCCGAATACCCTGCTCGAACAGCGCATCCATAATGGTATCCGGGTGTAGTGTCTGGAAAGTAAAAGCCTGGTCGTTCATCCGATCATCCGGAAATTATACGAATGATTCAGGATATCATCTTGTGGCGATTTCGGTGGCTCCGCTTACAAGCTTTTACTCTTTAATTACGCCTCGGGCGCGCAGTAATGCGGTTTTAAAATCCTCTTCATAATCTTTCTGAATGCCAGGAATAACAGCATCTTTAGCCGAGTCACGCATTTTCAGGTGGTAGATCAGGATGTCGTCAGAAAGGTCCGCCAGTTCGCCATCAAAACCTGACTCTTTCGCCAGTTTCTGTAAAAATTGCATCAGATTCAGCTCTGGCTCTTTTTGCCAGGCCGGCTGGAGAAGCTCAATGACTTCATTAAGACGTTTACATTTCATGGTAGTGCTCCTTTCATTTAGAGAGACACGTTAGCAGGGTCAATCCCACAATAAAAGAGGCGATATTCGTGAATCAATGCCAGGAAATCATCGGGGTTGTTCTGGCCGGGGGCAGGGCAACGCGAATGGGTGGAAAGGATAAGGGACTTCAGCTCCTGAACAACACACCATTATGGCAGCATGTTGCTGATACGCTTGCAGATCAGGTGTCATCGATGGCGATCAGCGCTAACCGACATGTTGATATTTATCAGCGCAGCGGGTATCCGGTTTATCAGGATAACCTGATGGACTACCCCGGTCCGCTGGCGGGAATGCTTTCTGTTATGCAGCAGTCGTACGGAGAGTGGTTTCTCTTTTGTTCATGTGATACGCCCTTCATCCCGTCCTGTCTGGTTGAACGTCTGGTGCAGCGGCGCGGTGGTGCTCCCGTCGTCTGGGTACACGACGGTGAACGCGACCATCCAACGATCGCATTGATTAATCGCTCGTTAATATCCGCGCTGGAAGATTACCTGGCCGCAGGAGAGCGACGCGTCATGGTATTTATGCGCCAGTCCGGAGGGCATTCCGTTGATTTCAGCGACATGAAATCGGCGTTTGTGAATGTAAACACGACGGAAGATTTGCAGATGATGCAGGAGAGAAAATGATACCCGTATTAGCGATCTCAGCCTGGAGTGGCACCGGGAAAACTTCGCTGCTAAAAAAACTGATACCTGCACTTTGCGCCAAAGGCATTCGTCCCGGATTGATTAAGCATACGCACCATAACATGGATGTCGATAAACCGGGGAAAGATAGCTATGAGCTGCGTAAGGCTGGCGCTGCACAAACGATGGTGGCGAGTAACCAGCGCTGGGCGTTAATGACAGAAACACCGGATGAAGCACCGCTGGATCTAGCTTATCTTGTCAGCCGGATGGATCACTCCACGCTGGATCTGGTGCTGGTTGAGGGGTTTAAGCATGAGGCTGTTGCGAAGATCCTGCTATTCAGAAGCGATGCCGGACATGACGTAAGTGAGTTAACGCTGGATGAACATGTGATTGCCGTGGCCAGTGACGTTGCGTTGACGCTGAAAGTACCGGTTCTGGATTTAAATAATGTGGAGGGGATTGCAGCGTTTATTTCGGCGTGGTGTGCAGTCTGAAATCTGCCGGGTGACGGCTTCTTAAGGCCTGCCGTTTTTCAGCAAACAAACGCAAAAAGGCCATCCTTGCGGATGGCCTCTTCACTTGTTTGATGCCTGGCAGTTCCCTACTCTCACATG
>NZ_JBMKIG010000012.1:0-145566 GCF_049238005.1 Enterobacter cloacae complex sp. IR5459 | reverse complement strand
ACCTGACCCCATGCCGAACTCAGAAGTGAAACGCCGTAGCGCCGATGGTAGTGTGGGGTCTCCCCATGTGAGAGTAGGGAACTGCCAGGCATCAATTAAAGAAACCCCGTACCGTAAGGTGCGGGGTTTTTTGCTTTTGTTTTTCTCCCTCTCCCTGTGGGAGAGGGCCGGGGTGAGGGCATCAAACCGCACCGTCCCCTCCTTGAAACTTTCTCACCTTATGCTTGCAGGCTCGACATTAACCCCGTTTCTGGGTATCGTTAGCTGTCTGGATGTCTAAACGTTTATACGTATGCTGTGAGGATTTAAGGTTATGCCGATTCGGGTGCAGGACGAGCTACCAGCCGTCAATTTCTTGCGTGAAGAGAATGTCTTCGTAATGACTACTTCGCGTGCTTCTGGTCAGGAAATTCGCCCGCTGAAGGTGCTGATCCTTAATTTGATGCCAAAGAAGATCGAAACAGAGAACCAGTTCTTGCGTTTGCTCTCCAACTCTCCGCTTCAGGTTGATATCCAGTTGCTGCGCATTGACGCGCGTGAGTCACGCAACACGCCTGCTGAGCATCTGAATAACTTCTACTGTAATTTTGAAGATATTCGCGATGAGAATTTCGATGGGCTGATCGTCACCGGCGCACCGCTGGGTCTGGTGGAATTTAATGACGTTGCCTACTGGCCACAGATCAGGCAGGTGCTGGAGTGGGCAAAAGATCACGTCACGTCCACCTTGTTTGTCTGTTGGGCGGTACAGGCCGCATTGAATATCCTGTATGGTATTCCCAAGCAAACCCGCAGCGACAAACTTTCTGGCGTATACGAACACCACATCCTTCACCCGCATGCGCTGCTGACGCGTGGTTTCGATGACACTTTCCTGGCCCCGCATTCTCGCTACGCCGATTTTCCGGCACAGCTGATCCGAGATTACACCGACCTGGAAATCCTGGCCGAAACGGAAGACGGCGATGCCTACCTGTTCGCCAGTAAAGACAAACGCATCGCGTTCGTTACCGGCCATCCTGAGTACGATCCGCATACCCTCGCGGCAGAGTATTTTCGTGACGTTGAAGCGGGTCTGAATCCGGATGTCCCGTACAACTATTTCCCGAAAAACGATCCACAAAACACGCCTCGGGCAACCTGGCGTAGTCATGGAAATTTGCTGTTTACCAACTGGCTCAACTATTACGTCTACCAGATTACGCCGTACGATCTTCGCCACATGAATCCGACGCTGGAGTAATCGTCTGCATTAAACGATCCTAAAGCGTTTCAGCTATTCAGATCAGGCACCTTCGGGTGCCTTTTTTATTTCCGAAATCCTGTTCAACATACCAGGAAACTTTAACTCTATAGTAATCATGAAGTTGCGTTGCAATTAAAATTAAAATGGAAATTGTTTTTGATTTTGGAAAAATTATAGATAGTCTTAATTCTGCTGAGCGAAAACTACACAACGATCTTTCGCTCGCGTCGGGGGCGTGATTTGGATCTTTGATGAGGAGCAGAACGATGACTCAACAGGCAACAACGGTCGATGAACTGACCTTTACCCAGCCGAATGGTGAGCAAGAACAGCAAGTTTTGACGGCAGAAGCGGTAGAGTTTCTGACTGAACTGGTGACTCGCTTTACGCCACAGCGTAATAAACTGCTGGCGGCGCGCATTCACCAACAGCAGGGGATCGATAACGGCAAGTTGCCAGGATTTATTTCGGAAACTGCTTCCATTCGTCATGGTGATTGGAAAATCCGCGGAATCCCTGAAGATTTACAGGATCGTCGTGTGGAGATCACCGGCCCGGTAGAGCGCAAAATGGTGATCAACGCCATGAATGCCAACGTCAAAGTCTTTATGGCCGATTTTGAAGACTCGCTGGCACCGGACTGGCAGAAAGTTATCGACGGGCAGATCAACCTGCGCGACGCCGTCAATGGCACCATCAGCTATACCAACGAAGCCGGTAAAATTTACCAGCTCAAACCGAATCCGGCGGTGCTGATCTGTCGCGTACGCGGTCTGCATTTGCCAGAAAAACACGTCACCTGGCGCGGAGAAGCGATTCCGGGCAGCCTGTTCGACTTTGCGCTGTACTTCTTCCACAACCATAAGAACCTGCTGGCGAAAGGCAGCGGCCCCTATTTCTATCTGCCGAAAACCCAGTCCTGGCAGGAAGCGGCGTGGTGGAGTGAAGTTTTCAGCTACGCAGAAGACCGCTTCAGCCTGCCGCGCGGCACCATTAAGGCCACGCTGCTGATTGAAACCCTGCCTGCCGTATTCCAGATGCATGAGATCCTCCATGCGCTGCGTGACCATATTGTGGGCCTGAACTGCGGCCGTTGGGATTACATCTTCAGCTACATCAAAACCCTGAAAAACCATGCCGACCGGGTATTGCCGGATCGTCAGGTTGTCACCATGGATAAACCGTTCCTCAGCGCCTACTCGCGCCTGCTGATTAAGACCTGCCACAAACGCGGCGCCTTTGCGATGGGCGGTATGGCGGCGTTTATCCCGAGCAAAGACGCAGAGCGTAACAATCAGGTGCTCAACAAGGTGAAAGCCGATAAAGAGCTGGAAGCCCGTAATGGCCACGACGGGACGTGGATTGCCCATCCTGGTCTGGCCGATACGGCGATGGAAGTCTTTAACCGCGTACTCGGCGACAACAAAAACCAGCTGTTTGTCACCCGTGAAGACGATGCGCCAATCGCAGAAGAACAGTTGCTGGCGCCGTGTGCGGGCGAACGCACGGAAGAGGGGATGCGCGCCAACATTCGCGTCGCCGTGCAGTACATCGAGGCATGGATCTCAGGCAACGGCTGCGTGCCGATCTACGGCCTGATGGAAGATGCCGCCACGGCGGAAATTTCACGTACCTCCATCTGGCAGTGGATCCACCATCAAAAAACGCTCAGCAACGGCAAACCGGTAACCAAAGCCCTGTTCCGTCAGATGCTGGCCGAAGAGATGCGGGTCATCCAGGACGAACTGGGCGAGCACCGCTTCAGCAGTGGGCGTTTTGACGATGCTGCACGTCTGATGGAGCAAATCACCACCTCTGATGACTTAATCGACTTCCTGACCCTGCCGGGCTACCGCTTCCTGGCGTAATTCACCACATAACAATATGGAGCATCTGCACATGAAAACCCGTACCCAACAGATCGAAGAGTTACAAAAAGAGTGGACCCAACCGCGCTGGGAAGGCATTCGCCGTCCGTACAGCGCAGAAGAAGTGGTGAAGTTACGCGGCTCGGTTAATCCGGAATGTACGCTGGCGCAGAACGGCGCGGCGAAAATGTGGGATCTGCTGCATGGGGGAGCTAAAAAAGGCTATATCAACAGCCTCGGCGCACTGACTGGCGGTCAGGCATTGCAGCAGGCGAAGGCCGGCATTGAAGCTATCTATCTTTCCGGCTGGCAGGTCGCGGCGGATGCTAACCTTGCCTCCAGCATGTATCCGGATCAATCTCTTTATCCGGCGAACTCGGTGCCGTCAGTGGTGGATCGGATCAACAATACCTTCCGCCGTGCGGATCAGATCCAGTGGGCCGCGGGTATCGAACCCCACGATCCGCGTTTTATAGACTATTTCCTGCCGATCGTCGCCGATGCGGAAGCCGGTTTCGGCGGCGTGCTGAACGCCTTTGAGCTGATGAAATCCATGATTGAGGCCGGTGCAGCGGCCGTTCACTTTGAAGATCAACTGGCGTCGGTCAAGAAGTGCGGGCATATGGGCGGGAAAGTGCTGGTACCAACCCAGGAAGCGATCCAAAAGCTGGTTGCCGCGCGTCTGGCTGCTGACGTGCTCGGCGTGCCGACGCTGGTGATTGCCCGTACCGATGCTGATGCGGCGGACCTGATCACCTCTGACTGCGATCCGTACGACAGCGAATTTATTACCGGCGAGCGCACCAGCGAGGGGTTCTATCGCACGCATGCCGGTATCGAACAGGCCATCAGCCGCGGTCTGGCCTATGCCCCTTACGCTGACCTGGTCTGGTGTGAAACCTCCACGCCGGATCTGGCGCTGGCGAAGCGTTTTGCCGATGCGATTCATGCGAAGTATCCGGGCAAGCTGCTGGCCTATAACTGTTCGCCGTCCTTCAACTGGCAAAAGAATCTGGACGATACCACCATCGCCAGCTTCCAGCAGCAGCTGTCGGATATGGGCTACAAGTACCAGTTCATCACCCTGGCGGGTATCCACAGCATGTGGTTCAACATGTTCGACCTGGCGCACGCCTACGCGCAGGGCGAAGGCATGAAGCACTATGTTGAGAAGGTGCAGCAGCCAGAATTTGCGGCAGGCAAAGAGGGATATACCTTCGTTTCGCACCAGCAGGAAGTGGGAACCGGCTACTTCGATAATGTGACCACGATTATTCAGGGCGGGGCCTCCTCCGTCACGGCATTAACGGGCTCAACGGAAGAAGCACAGTTCTAATCTTTTCCCCCTCTCCCCCCTCGGGGAGAGGGTTGGGGTGAGGGGGAATATATGTCGCGTGGTCTGGAATTACTGATTGCCCAAACTATTTTGCAGGGCTTCGATGCCCAATATGGCCGCTTTCTGGAAGTCACCTCCGGCGCGCAACAGCGTTTTGAGCACGCCGACTGGCATGCGGTTCAGCAGGCCATGAAGCAGCGTATCCATCTTTATGATCACCATGTAGGTCTGGTGGTGGAGCAACTGCGCTGTATCACCGACGGTAAAAGCCCGGATGCGGATTTTTTACTGCGCGTGAAAGAGCATTACACCCATCTGTTACCCGACTACCCGCGCTTCGAGATTGCGGAGAGCTTTTTCAACTCCGTCTATTGCCGGTTATTTGACCACCGCTCATTATCTCCTGAGCGGTTATTTATCTTCAGCTCCCAGCCGGAGCGCCGCTTCCGTACCATTCCGCGTCCGCTGGCGAAAGATTTCTTTCCCGATCGCGGCTGGGAAAAGCTCCTGCACCGTGTCTTAACGGATTTGCCGCTGCGCCTGCCGTGGGAGAATAAACCCCGGGATATCGGCTATATCCACGCGTATCTCAGTGAAACCTTCGGCGAGGAGGTGCTCAGCCGCAGCCATTTGCAGGTTGCCAACGAGCTTTTCTACCGGAATAAGGCCGCCTGGCTGGTGGGCAAACTGGTTACGCCGACAGCCATCGTGCCGTTTCTGCTGCCCATTCACCGTACCGACGACGGCGAACTGTTTGTCGATACCTGCCTGACTACCAGCGCTGAGGCCAGTATCGTATTTGGCTTCGCCCGTTCCTATTTTATGGTGTACGCTCCGCTGCCTGCCGCCCTGGTGGAGTGGCTGCGCGAGATCCTGCCGGGCAAAACCACCGCCGAGCTGTACATGGCGATTGGCTGTCAGAAGCATGCCAAAACGGAAAGTTATCGGGAATACCTGCGTTATGTCACCACGGCTGATGAGCAGTTTATCGAAGCGCCGGGGATCCGCGGCATGGTGATGCTGGTTTTCACACTGCCGGGCTTCGACCGCGTGTTTAAGGTGATTAAGGATAAATTCGCCCCGCAGAAGGAGATGAGCGCCGCGCACGTTCGCGCCTGCTATCAGCTGGTTAAAGAGCACGATCGTGTCGGGCGAATGGCCGATACCCAGGAGTTTGAAAACTTTGTGCTGGATAAGCAGCAGATCGATCCGTCGCTGATGTCGCTGCTAATGCAGGAAGCGCCGACGAAAATTACCGATCTTGGCGATAAGATTGCGATTAGCCATCTCTATATCGAACGCCGGATGGTGCCGCTAAATATCTGGCTGGAGCAGTCCGAAGGCCAGGCTTTACGAGACGCCATTGAAGAGTACGGCAATGCGATTCGCCAGCTTGCCGCCGCCAATATCTTCCCGGGCGATATGCTGTTTAAAAACTTCGGCGTCACCCGTCACGGGCGGGTGGTGTTCTACGATTACGACGAAATTTGCTACATGACCGAGGTGAACTTCCGCGATATCCCACCGCCCCGCTACCCGGAAGATGAGCTTTCCAGCGAGCCGTGGTACAGCGTTTCGCCGGGCGATGTGTTTCCCGAAGAGTTTCGACACTGGCTGTGCGCCGATCCGCGCATCGGGCCGCTATTCGAAGAGATGCATGCTGATCTGTTCCGCGCCAGCTACTGGCGGGGACTGCAAACGCGGATCAAAAACGGGCACGTGGAAGATGTGTACGCTTACCGCCGTAAGCAGCGGTTTTGCATCCGGTTTTCAGAGGGCATCATGTAGGCCGGGTAAGGCGAAGCCGCCACCCGGCAATGCATGCTTAACGAATCCCACCGTACGCCAGCGTCACCTCTTTCGCCGCCTTAATCACCAGCGCACCCAACTCAGTGACCCGATCGTCGGTCATACGTGAAATCGGCCCGGAGATAGAGATGGCGGCAAACGGCTCGCGGTGCTCGTCAAAAATGCAGGCTGCGATACAGCGCAGGCCGAGGGCGTGCTCCTCGTCGTCAAACGAATAGCCGCGCTTGCGGGTCAGGGCCAAATCTTCTTTCAGATGCACCGGCGAAACCAGCGTGGCGTGGGTATAGGCATGCAGTCCTTTACGGTGCAGCAGCCCCGTCACCTGCTCCTCGGTCAGCTGCGAGAGGAACGCTTTACCCGCCCCTGAGGCATGCATCGGCAGCTTGCCGCCAATCGGCGCGGACATGCGCATCAGCTGCGTGCATTGCACCTGGTCGATGATAATCGCCTGATGGTCGCTCTGGTCGAGCACGGCCAGATTCACGGTCTCGCCCGACTCTTCCATCAATTTGCGCAGAATCGGGTGCACAATCGCCAGCAGGTTACGGCTCTGCAGGAAGCTGCTGCCCACGATAAACGCATGCGCGCCCACCGCCCAGTGCCCCAGCTCGCCTACCTGGCGGACAAAGCCCAGCTGCTGCATGGTGGTCAGCAGGCGGTGCGTCGTGGAGTTCGGCAGGCCAGCCTGCTGGGCCAGCTCCGTCAGGGCCACGCTGCTGTGCGACTCGGCTATCCACTCCAGCAGCTTCAGACCGCGCGTGAGCGATTGAACCTGTCCACCCTGTTGTGCGGCAGCGGTGGTGGCAGCAGGTTTTCTGCCGCGTTTAGCGGGAACGGTCGCGACCATGACGATCTCCTTTTTCTGTATCGTGGAAATCATTTTCGTTTTATTTGGTGAATTTGCAACCGTTATCCTGACTGATCGGAGGAGTAATAGTGAACATGTCTCATGTTACCGCTGAGCGACTTTTCCACCCTGCGAGATTGTGCCAGTATGGAACGCAGCCTTTTGGCCTTGTTGAGCGTTGTCGGGAGCAAGTGTGAGCAGCAAAGTAGAGCAACTGCGTGCGCAGTTAAATGAACGAATTCTGGTGCTGGACGGCGGCATGGGCACCATGATCCAGGGTTATCGCCTGAGCGAAGACGATTTCCGCGGCGAGCGCTTTGCCGACTGGCCTTGTGACCTGAAAGGGAACAACGACCTGCTGGTGCTCAGCAAGCCGTCCGTGATCAAGGATATCCACAACGCCTACTTCGAAGCGGGTGCGGATATCGTTGAAACCAACACCTTTAACTCGACAACCATCGCCATGGCGGATTACCAGATGGAATCCCTGTCGGCGGAGATCAACTTTGAAGCCGCAAAGCTTGCGCGCGCCTGCGCCGACGAGTGGACGGCCCGCACGCCGGACAAGCCGCGCTACGTTGCCGGGGTGCTTGGCCCAACCAACCGCACCGCGTCGATTTCACCGGACGTCAACGACCCGGCGTTTCGTAATATCACCTTTGACCAGCTGGTTGTTGCCTACCGTGAATCGACCAGAGCGCTGGTGGAAGGCGGTTCCGATCTGATCCTGATTGAAACGGTATTCGACACTCTCAACGCCAAGGCCGCGGTTTACGCGGTGAAAGAGGAGTTCGAGGCGCTGGGCGTCGACCTGCCGATCATGATTTCCGGTACCATCACCGATGCCTCGGGGCGCACGCTTTCCGGCCAGACAACCGAAGCGTTTTATAACTCTCTGCGCCATGCCGAAGCGCTCTGCTTCGGCCTGAACTGCGCGCTGGGGCCGGACGAGCTGCGCCAGTACGTGCAGGAGCTTTCGCGCATCGCAGAGTGCTACGTCACCGCCCACCCGAACGCCGGTCTGCCGAACGCGTTCGGTGAGTATGATCTGGATGCCGACACCATGGCGGCGCAAATCCGCGAGTGGGCCGAATCTGGCTTCCTCAACATCGTCGGCGGCTGCTGCGGCACCACGCCGGAGCATATCGCCGCCATGAGCCGCGCCGTCGCCGGGCTTCCACCGCGCAAGCTACCCGAGCTTCCGGTAGCCTGTCGTCTGTCCGGCCTGGAGCCGTTGACCATCGGCGACGACAGCCTGTTTGTGAACGTGGGTGAGCGTACAAACGTCACCGGCTCCGCGAAGTTCAAGCGTCTGATCAAAGAAGAGAAGTACAGCGAAGCGCTGGACGTTGCCCGCCAGCAGGTGGAAAGCGGCGCGCAGATTATCGATATCAACATGGACGAGGGGATGCTCGACGCCGAAGCGGCGATGGTGCGTTTCCTCAACCTGATTGCCGGTGAGCCGGATATCGCCCGCGTGCCGATCATGATTGACTCTTCTAAATGGGACGTCATCGAAAAAGGGCTGAAATGCATTCAGGGCAAAGGCATCGTTAACTCCATCTCGATGAAAGAGGGGGTCGATACCTTTATCCACCACGCGAAGCTGGTGCGTCGCTACGGGGCCGCCGTGGTGGTGATGGCCTTCGATGAAGTGGGTCAGGCCGATACCCGCGAGCGCAAGATTGAGATTTGCCGCCGCGCGTACAAAATTTTGACCGAAGAGGTGGGCTTCCCGCCGGAAGACATCATCTTCGACCCGAACATCTTCGCCGTCGCGACCGGCATCGAAGAGCACAACAACTACGCCCAGGACTTCATCGGCGCGTGTGAAGACATTAAACGCGAACTGCCGCATGCGCTGATCTCCGGCGGCGTGTCAAACGTCTCGTTCTCGTTCCGCGGCAACGACCCGGTTCGTGAGGCGATCCACGCCGTGTTCCTCTACTATGCCATCCGCAACGGGATGGACATGGGGATCGTCAACGCCGGCCAGCTGGCAATTTACGACGATCTGCCAGCCGAGCTGCGCGACGCCGTAGAAGACGTGATCCTCAATCGTCGTGACGACGCCACCGAACGCATGCTGGATCTGGCGGAAAAATACCGCGGCAGTAAATCTGACGAATCAGCCAACGTTCAACAGGCCGAATGGCGCTCCTGGGATGTGAATAAGCGTCTGGAATACTCGCTGGTAAAAGGCATTACCGAGTTTATCGAGCAGGATACTGAGGAAGCGCGTCAGCAGGCCGCCCGTCCGATTGAAGTGATCGAAGGGCCGCTGATGGACGGCATGAACGTGGTCGGCGATCTGTTTGGCGAGGGCAAAATGTTCCTGCCGCAGGTGGTGAAATCCGCCCGCGTCATGAAACAGGCGGTGGCGTATCTGGAACCCTTTATCGAAGCCAGCAAAGAGAAGGGCTCCAGTAACGGTAAAATGGTCATCGCCACCGTGAAGGGCGACGTACACGACATCGGCAAAAACATCGTTGGCGTGGTGTTGCAGTGTAATAACTACGAAATTATCGATCTTGGCGTGATGGTCCCGGCGGATAAAATCCTCAGGACCGCGCGCGAAGTGAATGCGGATTTGATTGGTCTTTCCGGGCTGATTACGCCGTCGCTGGACGAAATGGTCAACGTGGCAAAAGAGATGGAGCGCCAGGGCTTCACCATTCCACTGCTGATTGGCGGGGCAACCACCTCGAAAGCCCACACGGCGGTGAAAATCGAGCAGAACTACAGCGGGCCGACGGTGTATGTCCAAAACGCCTCGCGCACCGTGGGCGTGGTCTCCGCGCTGCTGTCCGACACCCAGCGCGATGACTTTGTCGCCCGCACCCGCAAAGAGTATGAAACCGTCCGCATTCAGCATGGACGTAAGAAACCGCGCACGCCGCCGGTTTCGCTTCAGGCGGCGCGCGAAAACGATCTGGCGTTCGACTGGTCCAGCTATACGCCGCCGGTCGCACACCGTCTGGGCGTGCAGGACGTGACGGCCAGCATCGAAACGCTGCGTAACTACATCGACTGGACGCCGTTCTTCATGACCTGGTCGCTGGCGGGCAAATATCCGCGCATTCTTGAAGATGAGGTGGTGGGCGAAGAGGCGAAGCGCCTGTTTAAAGATGCTAACGACATGCTCGACAGGCTGAGCGCAGAGAAAGCCCTCAACCCGCGCGGCGTGGTGGGGCTGTTCCCGGCGAACCGCGTGGGCGACGACGTGGAAATCTACCGCGATGAAACCCGCACCCATGTGCTGGCCGTGAGCCACCATCTGCGCCAGCAAACCGAGAAAGTGGGCTTTGCCAACTACTGCCTGGCGGATTTCGTCGCACCGAAACTCTCCGGTAAAGCCGACTATATCGGCGCCTTTGCCGTAACCGGCGGTCTGGAAGAAGACGCGCTGGCGGATGCGTACGACGGGCAGCACGATGATTACAACAAAATCATGGTGAAAGCGATTGCCGATCGCCTGGCGGAAGCCTTTGCCGAGTATCTGCACGAGCGCGTACGTAAGGTGCACTGGGGCTACGCGGCGAATGAGAACCTCAGCAACGAGGAGCTGATCCGCGAAAACTACCAGGGCATTCGTCCGGCACCGGGGTATCCGGCGTGTCCGGAACATACCGAGAAGGGCACTATCTGGAAACTGCTGGACGTAGAAGCGCATACGGGCATGAAGCTCACCGAGTCATTTGCCATGTGGCCGGGCGCGTCCGTTTCCGGCTGGTACTTCAGCCATCCGGACAGCAAGTACTTCGCCGTGGCACAGCTTCAGCGCGATCAGATTGAGGATTACGCTCTGCGTAAAGGCATGAGCGTGTCAGAGGTGGAACGCTGGCTGGCGCCGAATTTAGGCTACGACGCAGACTAACGTCACTTTTCCTTACAACAAACAGGGCACCGCTATGGTGCCTTGTCTCTTTCTTACGTTTAAACCCTTATACTGAACCTCAGGAAAACGAATAACGATAAGGAGGAATGCCTACCGTGTTGACGTTGTTACACCTGCTCTCCGCAGTCGCACTGCTGGTATGGGGCACCCATATCGTTCGTACCGGCGTGATGCGTGTGTTTGGCGCACGTTTACGTACCGTTCTCAGCGGCAGCGTTGAGAAGAAGCCGCTCGCCTTCTGCGCGGGTATTGGCGTCACGGCGCTGGTGCAAAGCAGCAACGCCACCACCATGCTCGTCACCTCGTTCGTGGCGCAGGATCTGGTGGCGCTCGCCCCGGCGCTGGTGATTGTCCTGGGCGCCGACGTCGGTACCGCGCTGATGGCGCGTATCCTGACGTTCGATCTCTCCTGGCTGTCGCCGCTGCTGATTTTTATCGGCGTCATTTTCTTCCTCGGCCGTAAGCAAAGCCGTGCCGGGCAGCTTGGCCGCGTCGGTATTGGCCTCGGGCTGATCCTGCTGGCGCTGGAGTTGATTGTGCAGGCTGTCACGCCGATCACCCAGGCCAACGGTGTACAGGTCATCTTCGCCTCGTTAACCGGCGATATTATGCTGGATGCGCTGATCGGCGCAGTATTCGCCATCGTCAGCTACTCCAGCCTGGCAGCGGTCCTGCTGACGGCGACCTTAACCGCCGCAGGGGTCATTTCCTTCCCGGTGGCGCTGTGCCTGGTGATCGGTGCCAACCTCGGCTCTGGCCTGCTGGCGATGCTCAACAACAGCGCCGCCAACGCGGCCGCCCGCCGGGTGGCGCTGGGGAGTTTGCTCTTCAAGCTGGTGGGCAGCCTGATCATTCTGCCGTTTGTACACCCGCTGGCGAACCTGATGGACAATCTCTCTCTGCCGAAAGCGGAACTGGTGATCTACTTCCACGTCTTCTACAACCTGGTGCGCTGTCTGGCGATGGTGCCGTTTGCCGCGCCGATGGCCCGCTTCTGCGAGCGGCTAATTCGTGATGAACCGGAGCTGGACGCGCGCCTTAAACCGAAGCATCTGGACACCTCTGTGCTGGACACGCCCGCACTGGCCATCGCCAATGCCGCCCGCGAAACGCTGCGCATGGGTGACGCGATGGAAACCATGCTGGAAGGGTTGCAAAAGGTGATGCACGGCGAGCCGCGCGAAGAAAAAGAGCTGCGCAGGCTGGCGGACGATATCAACGTGCTGTATACCGCCATCAAGCTCTATCTGGCGCGGATCCCCCAGGACGAGCTGGCGGAAGAGGAATCCCGCCGCTGGGCGGAAATTATTGAGATGTCGCTTAACCTGGAGCAGGCTTCGGATATTGTCGAGCGTATGGGCAGTGAAATCGCGGATAAATCCCTGGCCGCACGTCGGGCGTTTTCTGTGGAAGGGCTGAAAGAGCTGGAAGCGCTGCACGAACAGCTGGTCAGCAACCTGAAGCTGGCGATGTCGGTCTTCTTCTCCAGCGACGTGCCGAGCGCGCGCCGCCTGCGCCGCAACAAGCATCGTTTCCGCATCCTTAATCGCCGCTACTCGCACGCCCACGTTGAGCGTCTGCATCAGCAGAACGTGCAGAGTATCGAAACCAGCTCGCTCCATCTGGGGCTGCTGGGCGATATGAAACGTCTCAACTCGTTGTTCTGCGCGGTGGCGTACAGCGTGATGGAGCAACCGGATGAAGATGACGAGCGGGATGAGTATTAATCCCCAGAGGGTTTGATTGTTAACCCAAGGCCCAATGCTTTCATGACCGCCAGCGTGGTTTTGAGCGTTGGGTTCCCCTTATCACTGAATGATCGATACAGTTGTTCTCGTGACAGGCCCGTTTGCTGGGAAATGGTCGACATCCCTTTCGCTCGGGCGATGACGCCCAGCGCTTTAGCAATGTACGCTGAGTCACCCGTCTCTAATGCATCAGCCATAAACACAGCGATTTCCTCGTCATCCACCAGTGCGTTGGCTGGATCGTAGGGTGTTAATTTATGCATGCTCATTCACTCCTGCCATTGGGATACATTGCTCAGCATTTTTGCCATAAGTATGTCTCTGGCCTGGCTGCTTTTGTCACCACCACATAACAGCACGATGATGCAATTGCCCTGGTCCTTAAAATAGACTCTGTAGCCCGGGCCCAAGTGGATCCTCAGTTCACTGATACCTTCCCCCACGGGTCTAATGTCGCCCGCTAATCCATTTGCCAGCCTAAAGAGGCGGGAAGCGATAATCGTCTTTGCCCGCCTGTCCTTTAAATTTTGCTCCCAGCGTCGGAAGGATTCTGTCTGAACGATCTCCTTCATATTACTCCCTGTGATTTATAAACTACAAGCAATTGTCTCTGGAGAGTAAAGCTAAAAGGAGTTAGCTCAAGGATAAATAGCCTGACGCTAAATCCTGAAAGCGTCTCGCAAACTAAAAAACCCGTCTCAGTAACCGTCGGCTAATCTTTTTTTCCAGCCCAAACCTAAGGTATATTTCGCCCTTCACAGGAGAAACTATGCTGCCAACTCAATCAACCCGATTAAACAAATACATTAGCGAGAGCGGGATCTGCTCACGTCGCGAGGCTGACCGTTACATTGAACAGGGTAACGTGTTTCTTAACGGCAAACGCGCCACCATTGGTGATCAGGTGGTACCTGGCGATGTGGTGAAAGTGAATGGTCAGGTCATCGAACCGCGTGATGCCGAAGACCTGGTGTTTATCGCGTTGAACAAACCGGTTGGGATTGTCAGCACCACGGAAGATGGCGAGCGGGACAACATTGTTGATTTCGTGAACCACAGTAGCCGCATTTTCCCGATTGGCCGTCTGGATAAAGACTCTCAGGGGCTGATTTTCCTCACCAACCACGGCGATCTGGTGAACAAAATTCTGCGTGCCGGTAACGACCACGAGAAAGAGTACATCGTGACGGTGAACAAGCCGGTGACGGACGAGTTCATTCGCGGGATGGGCGCAGGCGTGCCGATTCTGGGTACCGTGACGAAGAAGTGTAAAGTCAGAAAAGAGGCGCCGTTTGCGTTTCGTATCACGCTGGTGCAGGGCCTGAACCGCCAGATCCGCCGCATGTGCGAGTACTTCGGTTACGAAGTGACGAAGCTGGAACGCACGCGCATCATGAACGTCAGCCTGTCCGGGATCCCGTTGGGCGAGTGGCGTGACTTAACGGACGACGAGCTGATCGAGCTGTTCAAACTTATCGAAAACTCCTCGTCCGAAGCGAAGCCGAAAGCCAAAGCCAAACCGAAAACGCAGGCGATTAAACGTCCGGTGGTGAAGGCACCGCAGGCAGAAGAGAAAGGGCGGGGCAAGCCGGGTAACGGAAAACGCTTTACCCAGCCGGGGCGCAAAAAGAAAGGGCGCTAATTAGCGCCTTCCACGGGTTGATGTATTGGCGGACCAGGAAAAGGTCGCCTCTGCATCCGGCTTATAAGCCTGCTCTTTTTTCAGCTTGCGGGCTTTTTTCGCCGCAGCTTCACGTTGCGCCATCAGCTTGTCGATGTACTCTTTTTTAACCTGATTGGTTTCGGCGTTCGTCAGCGTGCGGCCATGCGCGATGCGGGCGCGGTCGAGAAGCGTTTTAAGTTCGCGCTGCTCGGCTTCGGTCATGTCTTTCTGGGTCAAACGTGGTGTAGCCATTGCTGAAGCCTCCTGATGGGGAGGCTTCAGTGTAAAGCAAGCCGGGACAATTAACCCTGTTTCACCGCATCTTTTTTCGGTTGGTCATCAATCGGCTTACCGGACCAGTACCCTGCTAACAGCGAACCGGACAGATTATGCCAGACGGAGAACAGCGCCCCCGGTAGCGCTGCCAGCGGTGAGAAGTAAATTTTACCCAGCGCCGCCGCCAGGCCGGAGTTCTGCATCCCCACTTCGATCGCCAGCGTGCGGCAGGTGGATTCGTCAAAGCCAAACAGCTTCCCGCCCCAGTAACCGCCCAGCAGACCAATAGTGTTATGCAGCACAACCGCGACGATCACCACAAAGCCCACCGAAGCAATGTGCGATGCGGAACCGGCTACCACGGCGCTGATAATGGCCAGTATGCAGATCATCGAAAACGCGGGCAGATACGGCTCAACCGCTTTTACCACCCGCGGGAAGAGATGGTGGATCACCAGCCCCAGCGCAATCGGGATCACCACGATTTGCAGGATGCTGAGCAGCATGCCCATCACGTCCACCTGGATATGTGCGTCCACGTACAGGCGGGTTAACAGCGGCGTGGCAATCACGCCCACCAGCGTGGAAACCGACGAGATGGTGACGGAGAGCGCCACGTCGCCTTTCGCCAGATAGATCATGACGTTAGATGCCGTGCCGCTGGCGACGCTCCCCACCAGCACCATCCCGGCGGAAAGGTCGGGCGGCATCTTAAAGGCCATCGCCAGCAGCCAGGCCGCGAGCGGCATCACCAGGTAGTGCAGAAAAATCCCTGCGGCAACCGGCGCCGGGCGAGACAGCACGCGTTTGAAATCGTCAATTTTCAGATGCACGCCCATGCCGAACATAATCAGCATCAGCAGCGTGGTGACCCACGGACCAATGCCCGTGAACGTGGTGGGAGTGTAATACGCGAGTACAGAGAGCAGCAGCGCCCATAACGGGAACAGCCGGGTGATAGCGGAGAGCATAGTGAATTCCTTGCAGTATTGTCGTGTTGTTTTGTTATAAAAAAGCCGGGTCTGTGCCCGGCTTATTGATATTGTTTATCGTGCTAACGAATTTTATTCAAACAAATTCTGATGAAGTTTCTGCACGACCTGCTCGGCCTGATCGGCAGGGACCAGGAAGCAGAGGTTGTAGCTGGACGCGCCGTAGCAAATCATGCGGATATTGAACGGGTCGAGCACGCCGAACACCTCTTTACCCACGCCACAGGCGCGCGACAGCTTGTTGCCGATGATGGCCACCAGCGCCAGGTCTTCTTCCACTTCCACACGGCACAACTCGGAAAGCTCAATCAGCAGCGACTGCGTCAGCAGGGTATCACCCGTTGAGGTTGAACCGGTGGTGTCCAGCGTCAGCGCAATACTCACTTCGGAAGTGGTAATCAAATCTACAGAGATATTGTGGCGCGCCAGGATGCCAAACACTTCTGCCAGGAAGCCGCGGGAATGCAGCATATTATGGCTGTGCAGGGTAACCAGCGTCTGCTTACGACGCAGGGCCAGCGCGCGGAACAGCGGCGGGTTCTCGGTTTTCTTGCAGACCAGCGTCCCGCCCGCCTTTGGATCTTTACTTGAGCCAACGAAGACCGGAATGTCGCTGCGCACGGCGGGCAGCAGCGTGGCCGGGTGCAGCACTTTCGCGCCGAAAGTCGCCATTTCAGCCGCTTCTTCAAAGGCGATCACGTCAATACGTTTTGCCGCAGAGACCACGCGCGGGTCGGTGGTGTAGATTCCCGGCACGTCCGTCCAGATATCCACGCGGGTGGCGTGCAGGGCTTCACCCAGCAGGGCGGCGGTGTAGTCGCTACCGCCACGGCCCAGCGTGGTTGTGCGCCCTTTGGCTTCGCTGCCGATAAAGCCCTGGGTGATCACTATGCCTTCATTCAGGCGCGGGGCAAGCTGCTGGTTAGTCAGCTCAGCCAGGACTTCCACGTCCGGCTCGGCGCGGCCAAAGCGGTCGCTGGTGCGCATGACTTTACGCACGTCGAACCACTGCGCCTGAATATTGCGCTCGCGCATGATCTCAACGAACAGCAGGGTAGACATTAGTTCACCGTGGCTGACCAGCTCATCGGTCAGGGCGGTAGAGGTTGCCAGCGACGCGGCTTCGGCCAGAGTGGTGATATTTTCCAGCAGGCGTTCCACTTCCTCACGAATGACGTTCGGGTTTTGCAGACGCTCGAGAATGTCGAACTGAATTTTGCGCAGTGCATCCAGCTTCACGAAACGCTCGGTCGCTTCCAGTCCTTCAGACAGAGAAACCAGCAGGTTCGTCACGCCGGCTGAGGCGGAAAGTACCACCAGGCGGGTATTCGGATCGGCCAGCACCACATCGGCGCTGCGGTTCATGGCATCGTAGTCTGCCACACTGGTGCCGCCAAACTTGGCGACCACAAAACTCGTCATAACAACCTCGTGTCAGGGAATGAATAGAGCGACCTTGGCACAAGAATGAAGCGAGAACAGGTGCAGGCGCAAAATACGGCCCTATAAATAAAATGCGGGGGAGGTCCTGTCAATGCTGGGATTATGCGGATTTTTCATGGGGGGGTACCCCTCAGAAACAGGACTTATAACAGGCCCATATTTTATGCTCCTTTTTACCCCTTTTTGACCAACATTTCGCCACGCCGGAAGGGCGCGACAGCAGCTATACTTTTCGGGTCTTTTCACCTGCGTTTGATGCAGACCAGGGCAATGGCATAAAAACCATCACAATTTTTATTTGCAGGCGCTACAATCGACCGCAGTCACAATTCTCAAATCAGAAGAGTATTGCTATGAAAAACATCAACCCAACGCAGACCGCTGCATGGCAGGCACTACAGAAACATTTTGATGAAATGAAAGACGTCACCATCGCGGATCTGTTCGCGAAAGATGCCGATCGTTTCAGCAAGTTTTCCGCCACCTTCGATGACCTGATGCTGGTGGATTTCTCCAAGAACCGTATCACCGAAGAGACGCTGGCGAAGCTGCAAGATCTGGCGAAAGAGACTGAACTGGCAGATGCCATCAAATCCATGTTCTCCGGTGAGAAGATCAACCGCACCGAAGACCGTGCCGTGCTGCACGTGGCGCTGCGCAACCGTAGCAATACTCCAATTATCGTTGACGGCAAAGATGTGATGCCGGAAGTGAACGCGGTGCTGGAAAAGATGAAAACCTTCTCCGAAGCGATCATCTCAGGTAGCTGGAAAGGCTACACCGGCAAAGCGATCACCGACGTCGTAAACATCGGTATCGGCGGCTCTGACCTCGGCCCGTTCATGGTGACCGAGGCGCTGCGCCCGTACAAAAACCACCTCAACATGCACTTCGTGTCCAACGTCGATGGGACCCACATCGCTGAAGTGCTGAAAAAGGTGAACCCGGAAACCACGCTGTTCCTGGTGGCGTCTAAAACCTTCACCACTCAGGAAACCATGACCAACGCCCACAGCGCGCGCGACTGGTTCCTGAAAACCGCGGGCGACGAAAAGCACGTGGCGAAACACTTTGCGGCGCTGTCCACCAACGGTAAAGCGGTAGGCGAGTTCGGCATTGATACGGCGAACATGTTCGAGTTCTGGGACTGGGTTGGCGGCCGCTACTCTCTGTGGTCTGCAATCGGCCTGTCCATCATTCTGTCCGTCGGCTTCGACAACTTCGTTGAGCTGCTCTCCGGTGCGCACGCGATGGACAAACACTTCTCCACCACCGCGCCTGAGAAAAACCTGCCGGTGCTGCTGGCGCTGATCGGGATCTGGTACAACAACTTCTTCGGCGCTGAAACCGAAGCGATTCTGCCGTACGACCAGTACATGCACCGCTTTGCGGCCTACTTCCAGCAGGGCAACATGGAATCCAACGGCAAGTACGTTGACCGTAACGGCAACGCGGTGGATTACCAGACTGGCCCAATCATCTGGGGCGAGCCGGGCACCAACGGTCAGCACGCGTTCTACCAGCTGATCCACCAGGGCACCAAAATGGTACCGTGCGATTTCATTGCCCCGGCGATTACGCACAACCCACTGTCCGACCACCATCCGAAGCTGCTGTCTAACTTCTTCGCCCAGACCGAAGCGCTGGCGTTCGGTAAATCCCGCGAGGTGGTTGAGCAGGAGTACCGTGATCAGGGTAAAGATCCGGCAACGCTGGAGCACGTGGTGCCGTTTAAAGTGTTCGAAGGCAACCGTCCAACTAACTCCATCCTGCTGCGCGAAATCACGCCGTTCAGCCTGGGGGCGCTGATTGCCCTCTACGAGCACAAAATCTTCACTCAGGGCGCTATTCTGAACATCTTCACCTTTGACCAGTGGGGCGTAGAGCTGGGCAAACAGCTGGCAAACCGCATTCTGCCAGAGCTGGGTGACGATAAAGCGATCGACAGCCACGACAGCTCCACCAATGGTCTGATTAACCGTTATAAAGCCTGGCGTGCGTAATAAATATGTCATGAACAATGCCGGCGATATGCCGGCATTTTTTATCGGATAATTCCTGATGTCTGTTAGTTATCTCAAATTCTGAATCTGAGTTTAATCCGAAAAAGACAGTAACCCCGTTAATTGCTGAGGTTTATTTTAAGAAAATACGGAGTGATGCTTTAATGTTCTTATATTATAAATTATTGATTTATATTGATTATATATTTACTTGATTCTTTTCTCCTTCCATTTTTAACCATTAGTCTGAAAACCTCATCCCTATTTACCCCCACGGTAAACCCACTGCTTTAGTTGTGTATACTCGAATCCGCCTGAATTTCTTTTCGGGCAAATCTCCATTCATTCATTGAAGGGAAATTGTTATGAAGAAAGTACTGTATGGCATTTTTGCCATATCTGCGCTTGCGGCGACGTCTGTCTATGCAGCTCCGGTCCAGGTCGGGGAAGCAGCAGGGTCGGCAGCGACGTCTGCGTCTGCGGGGAGTTCTACCGCAGCCAGCACCAGCGCCGTAAGTTCAGCCGTGGGTGTCGCGCTGGCGGCAACCGGTGGCGGTGATGGCTCCAATACCGGAACCACGACCACTACGACGACCAGCACCCAGTAATACCGGGTGTTTTAATCATAACCACACTTCGGTGTGGTTATTTCGCCCCTTCGGAGAAGAGTCGTGAAGCGACCTGCAATCATCCTGATTTGCCTGCTGTTGCAGGCGTGCTCAGCTACCACCAAAGGGCTGGGCCACTCACTGTGGGACAGCATGTTCGGCACGCCGGGCGTGCATCTGACCGATGACGAACTTCAGAACATGCCGTATGCCAGCCAGTACATGCAGCTAAACGATGGTCCGCAACTGTTTGTGGTGCTCGCTTTCGATGAAAACGGGCAGCAGAAATGGGTGACGCAGGATCAGGCCACCATCGTGACGCAGCATTCCCGCATCGTGAAAACGTTGCTCGGCGGCGACAACCTGCTTGAGGTGAACAACCTGGCTGAAGATCCGCTCATCAAGCCGAATCAGATTGTCGATGGCGCAAGCTGGACGCGCACGATGGGCTGGACCGAGCACAAACAGGTGCGCTACGCCACGGCCCGCTCCACCTTCCGCTGGGACGGTACGGATAGTGTCAAAGTGGGCAGCGACGAAACGCAGGTGCGCGTGCTGGATGAAGAGGTGACAACCGATCAGGCCACCTGGCATAACCGCTTCTGGGTGGACGAAGAGGGGCAAATCCGCCAGTCCTTACAGTATCTCGGTGCCGGATTCTTCCCGGTGAAGACCACCCTGATCAAGGCGGCGAAATCATGAAAATGTTCATCCACATTGCGTTTCTCGCCAGCCTGGCCTCGCCGCTGGCGTGGTCTGCGGGAACGGTACAGGTCTACACCCCGGACAGCGAAAAACCTAAAACCTTAACCAATGCCGGGCATCTGCTCGATCTGGTGGGGCAGCCGAGGCTGGCGAAAAGCTGGTGGACCGGGGCGGTTATCAGCGAGCGTCAGGCGACGATTGTAGCGGAACAAAAACATCAGGCGCTGCTCGCCCGACTGAGCGGGCTGGCACAACAGGAAGATGCCGACGATGCCGCGGCTATTACTAGCCTGCGTCAGCAGCTTCAGGCGGTTAAGGTGACGGGGCGCCAGAAGGTGAATCTCGATCCCGACGAAGTGCGTGTCGCGGAAAACGGCAATCCGTCGCTGGAAGGGGACTATACCCTGTGGCTTCCGGCTCAGCCTTCCACCGTCACCGTGATGGGGCTTCTCAGCAGCCCTGGCAAAAAGCCGTTTACGCCGGGCCGGGACGTGGCGAGCTATCTCGACGAGCAAAGTCTGCTCAGCGGAGCGGATAAAAGCTATGCCTGGGTGGTCTATCCGGACGGGCATACGCAGAAAGCGCCGGTGGCTTACTGGAATAAACGCCATATCGAACCTATGCCGGGCAGCATCATTTTTGTCGGTTTTGCCGACCATTTCTGGACGAAAGCGTATGACGGGCTTAATGCCGATATCCTTCGCTCCCTGATACAGCGGATACCGGAATAATGAAAAAAACCTATCTCTACAGCATGCTTGCACTGTGCGTGAGTGCCGCCTGTCATGCAGAAACGTATCCGGCACCCATCGGCCCGTCGCAGTCCGATTTTGGCGGCGTGGGCTTACTGCAAACCCCAACCGCGCGTATGGCCCGCGAGGGGGAAATCAGCCTTAACTATCGCGATAACGATCAGTACCGTTACTACTCTGCGTCCGTGCAGCTGTTCCCCTGGCTGGAGACCACGCTGCGCTACACCGACGTGCGTACAAAACAGTACAGCAGCGTAGACGCTTTCTCCGGCGATCAGACCTACAAAGACAAAGCCTTCGACGTGAAGCTGCGTCTGTGGGAAGAGAGTTACTGGATGCCGCAGGTCTCCGTTGGTGCGAAAGACATTGGCGGGACCGGCCTGTTTGACGCGGAATACATCGTGGCCAGCAAAGCCTGGGGACCGTTTGATTTCTCACTCGGTCTGGGATGGGGCTATCTGGGTACCAGCGGCAACGTCAAAAATCCGTTCTGCTCCTACAGTGATAAATACTGCTACCGTGATAACAGCTACCAGAAAGCGGGCTCCATCAACGGCGACCAGATGTTCCACGGCCCGGCCTCGCTGTTTGGTGGTGTAGAGTATCAAACGCCATGGCAGCCGCTGCGCCTGAAGCTGGAGTACGAAGGTAATAACTACAGCGAAGATTTTGCCGGCAAAATTGAGCAGAAGAGCAAGTTTAACGTCGGCGCCATTTACCGCATCACCGACTGGGCCGACGTTAACCTCAGCTATGAGCGCGGTAATACCCTGATGTTTGGCTTTACCCTGCGCACTAACTTTAACGACATGCGGCCGCACTATAATGACAACCCGCGGCCAAAATATCAGCCGGAGCCGCAGGATGCGATCATTCAGCACTCCGTGGTAGCGAACCAGCTGACGCTGCTGAAATATAACGCGGGCCTGGCGGATCCGAAGATCCAGACCAAAGGCGATACGCTGTATGTTACCGGCGAGCAGGTGAAATACCGCGACTCCCGCGAAGGGATCGAGCGCGCCAACCGGATCGTCATGAACGATCTGCCGGAGGGGATCCGCACGATCCGCGTGACGGAGAACCGCCTGAATCTGCCGCAGGTCACCACCGAAACCGATGTTGCCAGCCTTAAGCGTCATCTTGAAGGCGAACCGCTCGGGCATGAAACCGAGCTGGTGCAAAAACGCGTTGAGCCGGTGGTGCCGGAAACCACCGAGCAGGGCTGGTATATCGATAAATCGCGCTTCGATTTCCATATCGATCCGGTGCTGAACCAGTCCGTGGGTGGGCCGGAAAACTTCTATATGTATCAGCTGGGCGCGATGGCGACGGCGGATCTGTGGGTGACCGACCACCTGTTGACCACCGGTAGTCTGTTCGGCAACATTGCCAACAACTACGACAAATTTAACTACACCAACCCGCCGAACGATTCAAAACTGCCGCGCGTGCGTACCCGCGTTCGTGAATACGTGCAGAACGATATCTACGTGAATAACCTCCAGGCCAACTACTTCCAGTACTTCGGCAATGGCTTCTACGGCCAGGTTTACGGTGGCTATCTGGAAACCATGTTCGGCGGCGCCGGGGCAGAAGTGCTTTATCGTCCTGTCGACAGCAACTGGGCGTTTGGGGTTGATGCCAACTACGTGAAACAGCGTGACTGGCGCAGCGCGCAGGACATGATGAAGTTCACCGACTACAGCGTCAAAACCGGCCACCTGACCGCCTACTGGACGCCGTCATTCGCGCAGGACGTGCTGGTAAAAGCCAGCGTCGGCCAGTATCTGGCGGGCGATAAGGGCGGTACGCTGGATATCTCCAAACACTTTGACAGCGGCGTTGTGGTGGGCGGCTATGCCACCATCACCAACGTTTCGCCAGACGAGTACGGGGAAGGGGACTTCACCAAAGGGGTGTACGTGTCGATTCCGCTGGATCTGTTCTCATCAGGCCCAACCCGCAGCCGTGCGGCAGTGGGCTGGACGCCGCTGACGCGCGACGGCGGTCAGCAGCTTGGACGTAAATTCCAGCTGTATGATATGACCAGCGATAAGAACATTAACTTCCGCTGATGCTTCACGCCGGGCGGCACTGCGTTTGCCCGGCCTACGGTTTTTGTAGGCCCGGTAAGCGCAGCGCCACCGGGCGAATGCGCCAAACATAAACAAAAAATATAGATCCCCGTCACATTTTTGCGTTATACAGGAACCTCGCCCTGGAGAATGAGGTGCTGTATGACATCCCTGACTCGTCCGCGCGTTGAGTTTATCTCAACGATACTCCAGACCGTACTGAACCTCGGTCTGCTGAGCCTTGGCCTGATCCTGGTCGTTTTTCTGGGTAAAGAGACGGTGCATCTGGCGGATGTGCTCTTCGCTCCTGAGCAAACCAGCAAATACGCACTGGTGGAAGGCCTGGTGGTCTACTTTCTCTACTTTGAATTTATCGCCCTGATTGTGAAGTACTTTCAGTCCGGCTTTCACTTCCCGCTGCGCTATTTTGTCTACATTGGCATCACCGCCATTGTGCGGCTGATCATCGTCGATCATAAATCCCCGCTCGACGTGCTGATCTACTCGGCGGCGATCCTGCTGCTGGTGATCACCCTCTGGCTGTGCAACTCAAAGCGGCTAAAACGCGAATAAAAAAAGGGCGCTCCGAAGAGCGCCTAACAACAGTCACAAGTTGGTTCAATACAATACGTCTAAAGTTGAGGGTTGCAGTGGCATAACAAATGAAACTTAACCTTTCACACCGCCCGCCGTCAGGCCGTTGACCAGCCAGCGCTGGGCCAGCAGGAACACCACGGTAATCGGGATGGCAGAGAGGACGGCCGCCGCGGCAAAGTCGCCCCACAGGTAGTTTTGCGGGTTGAGATACTGCTGCATACCGACGGCCAGGGTGTAGCTGTTTACATCGCGCAGTAACAGAGAGGCGACCGGTACTTCGGTGATCGCCGCGATAAACGACAGAATAAACACCACCGCCAGAATCGGCACCGACAACGGCAGCAGCACCAGGCGGAACGCCTGCCACGGTGTCGCGCCATCCAGTGCCGCCGCTTCTTCCAGCGAGCCGTCGATGGTTTCGAAATAGCCTTTAATGGTCCACACGTGCAGGGCGATACCGCCGAGATAGGCGAAGATCACGCCGCCGTGAGTGTTCAGGCCGATGAACGGCACGTACTGGCCCAGACGGTCAAACAAGGCATATAACGCCACCAGCGACAGTACGGCCGGGAACATCTGGAAAATCAGCATCCCTTTCAGCAGGGTCGCTTTGCCCGGAAAACGCATACGGGCGAAGGCGTAAGCACAGGTGGTGGAGAGCGTCACGATGCCGATGGCTGTGATGGTTGCCACCTTCACCGAGTTCCACAGCCACAGCAGCACCGGGAACGGCGGCGGCGTGACGCGGCCATCCGCGTGTTCCACGCTGAAGCCCAGCGCGAGCTTCCAGTGCTCCCAGGAGATTTCGTCCGGGATCAGGCTCCCGGTGGCGAAGTTCCCCGAACGCAGGGAGATGGCGATAACCATCAGCAGCGGGAACATGATCGCCGCGATGAAAATCAGCAGGCCTAAGTGCGTCGCGAGGAGGCGCAGTTTCTGAGATTTGGGTTGTACCATTGCCATGTTCAGTGCCCTCCTTAGTCAAATTTCATACGTGTGGCTTTCAGGTTCACAATCGCCAGGGCGCCCACCAGCAGGAAGATCAGGGTGGCAATCGCCGCCGCCAGGCCGAAGTCCTGACCGCCGCCGCCCTCGAAGGCGATGCGGTAGGTGTAGCTCACGAGCAGGTCGGTATAGCCTGCCGGCGTGGTGGTGCCGAGACGGTCCGGGCCACCGTTAGTCAACAGCTGAATCAGCACGAAGTTGTTAAAGTTAAAGGCGAAGCTGGCGATCATCAGCGGCGTCAGCGGCTTAATGAGCAGCGGCAGGGTAATTTTGAAGAAGTTCTGGAACGGACCCGCGCCGTCCATCGCCGAGGCTTCGTAAAGGTCGTCCGGGATGGCCTTCAGCAGCCCCATGCACAGGATCATCATGTACGGATAGCCCAGCCAGGTGTTCACGATGATAATCATCGAGCGAGCGGTGGTCGGGTCGCTGAACCAGGCCGGTTTAATGCCGAACAGCGCGCTCAGCATCATGTTGATTTCACCGAAGCTCTGGTTAAACAGCCCTTTGAAAATCAGAATCGAGATGAACGACGGCACGGCGTACGGCAGAATCAGCAGCACGCGGTAAATCGCTTTGCCCTTCAGGGACTCCCACTGCACGAGGCAGGCCAGCACCATGCCCACGGCCACGGTCAGGATCACGGTCAGCACCGAGAAGACCACCGTCCAGACGAAGATGGCGAAGAACGGTTTCTGGATGCCTTCGTCGGTAAACACGCGGGTAAAGTTGTCCCAGCCGATGGTGACGGTATAGCCCGGGCTGAGTTTGTCATCCCCCCAGCTGCCGTCGGCATTCACAGACTGATAGAAACCGATATCGTTGTTCGGGCGGTACTTCACGCCGCTCTGGTTGTTGGTCAGCGTGCCGTCATCCGCCAGGGTATAGAGCGGTTGGGTGCCGGAGAACTGGCGCAGCGAGCTCATGATCACTTTGCTTTCGTCTGGCAGTACGGCGGTGAGCTGAGTCAGTGCCTGGCGATTCTGGGTGATGATACGCAGGTTGGCACGTTCACCTTCCGGCAGGGCCGCAGCCTCTTTTAAGGTCAGCTTCTGCTCACCGCCAAATTTGAACGCGTCGGAAAGATAGGTTTTGCCGCTCTCACCGTCAGTGAGCGCTAACTTCCACTCATCACCCGCAGGATACAGGCCGAAGTTAAAGGTTTTACCCGCCTGATAAGAACGGTCCAGAAGCACCTGGGTGGCACGCTCCTGCGCGAGCTGGTTGGTGCTGCTGTAGTTGGTAAAGGCAATCGCGATGGTGCAGATCAGCGGAAAGAGGACAAACAGCCCCATCCCGGCAACGCCCGGGTAAACATAGCGCCAGGCATACGCTTTACGGTTGGCGAAAATATACAGGCCAACCGAGCTTAAAATCAGCGTCATGATGGCGAATAGGTATTCCCCTTGCACGTACATTAAAACAACAAGGTAACCCACCAGCAGACACAGCAGACCTATCACTGACCACTTCAGTGCGTCGCTTTGCCACCAGTGTTTCTTTTTAATGACATCCATGGGGTTCTTCCTCTACAACGGTGGAAACTTATCGTCAGGTGGCGCTGCGCTTACCTGACCTACGGATCGTGCCGTAGTCGTAGGGCGGGTAAGCGCATGCGCCACCCGCCGTTTTTCAGACTTACTTAGTAATACGACCCTGAGCATCTTTCAGCGCGGCATCGACAGTCTGGCGACCGCTTGCAGCGTTGATGACGGCGGTACGGGTGGCGTACCAGAATGCAGCCATCTGAGGGATGTTCGGCATGATTTCGCCTTTCTGGGCGTTATCCATGGTGGCCGCAATACGTGGATCTTTCGCCAGCTGATCCTGGAAGGATTTCAGCGCAACGGCGCCCAGCGGTTTGTCCTTGTTCACTTCATCCAGACCCTGATCGGTCAGCAGGTAGTTTTCGAGGAACTCTTTCGCCAGCTCTTTGTTCGGGCTGGCGGCGTTGATGCCTGCGCTCAGCACGCCCACGAACGGTTTAGACGGTTTGCCGTTGAAGGTTGGCAGCAGGGTCACGCCGTAGTTGATTTTGCTCTTGTCGATGTTGGTCCAGGCCCACGGACCGTTGATGGTCATCGCGGTTTCGCCTTTGTTGAACGCCGCTTCCGCGATGGAGTAGTCAGTATCCGCGTTCATGTGTTTGTTCTTAATCAGGTCAACCAGGAAGGTCAGACCTTTTTTCGCGCCCGCACTGTCCACCCCCACGTCTTTCACGTCATATTTGCCGTTTTCAAACTTGAACGCGTAGCCGCCGTCGGCAGCAATCAGCGGCCAGGTGAAATACGGTTCTTGCAGGTTGAACATCAGAGCGGATTTACCCTTCGCCTTCAGCTCTTTATCCAGAGCAGGGATCTCTTCCCAGGTTTTCGGTGGGTTTGGCACCAGGTCTTTGTTGTAAATCAGTGACAGGGCTTCAACCGCGATTGGGTAAGCGATCAGCTTGCCGTTATAGCGAACGGCGTCCCAGGTGAACGGGAACAGTTTGTCCTGGAAGGCTTTGTCTGGCGTAACTTCTGCCAGCAGGCCAGACTGCGCGTAGCCCCCGAAACGGTCATGCGCCCAGAAGATAATGTCCGGACCATCGCCCGTTGCCGCAACCTGCGGGAACTTCTCTTCCAGTTTGTCCGGGTGCTCTACGGTGACTTTGATACCGGTGTCTTTCTCGAATTTTTTGCCCACTTCGGCCAGACCGTTATAGCCCTTGTCGCCGTTAATCCAGATAACCAGCTTACCTTCTTCAATTTTGGCGAGAGCCGGTGCGGAAATCATCATTGCTGCGAGGGCGGACAATGCGAAAACGCGTGCGCCAGTCTTGATCTTCATATCTGCCATCCTTTATTGGTGATGTGCTCGTGGATACATAAGGTGGTTCAACGTGACTCAGTCTCCTTATTTGACATCCTCTTTCCATCCTCCCAGTCCCTACGCCCCACCCCCTGTTTGTGTGATCCCTGTAACATAAATTTAAGTTATGAGTGCTGGCGCACATAAAAACCCACTGAATTTTGCAGGCCGCTTCACGATTTTCGCCTCGGCCCCTCAGCTGCGGTCGCAGAGCCTGCTCTCTCATCCTCCCGCCTCCTCCCCCATAAAAAAGCCGGGGGGTGGAGGATTCACGAAAGTAATGGAACACGCATAGTGAACTTATCTTGAATGTTTCTGTCGGTGACAGGTTGTAACGAAGGGAGAAGGGCATGGCGAGCGTACAGCTGCGTAATGTAACGAAAGCCTGGGGCGACGTAGTGGTGTCAAAAGACATCAATCTGGACATCCACGAAGGTGAATTTGTGGTGTTCGTGGGTCCATCAGGCTGTGGTAAATCGACTCTGCTGCGTATGATTGCCGGTCTTGAAACCATCACCAGTGGCGATTTATTTATTGGTGATACCCGAATGAACGACATCCCGCCAGCAGAACGCGGCGTGGGCATGGTGTTCCAGTCTTATGCGCTTTATCCGCATCTTTCCGTTGCCGAGAACATGTCCTTTGGCCTGAAGCTGGCCGGCGCGAAAAAAGAGACCATTAACCAGCGCGTCACCCAGGTGGCGGAAGTGCTTCAGCTGGCACATCTGCTGGAGCGTAAACCGAAGGCGCTCTCCGGCGGTCAGCGTCAGCGTGTGGCGATCGGCCGTACGCTGGTGGCCGAGCCGCGCGTGTTCCTGCTCGATGAACCTCTCTCTAACCTGGATGCCGCCCTGCGCGTCCAGATGCGTATCGAAATCTCCCGTCTGCACAAACGCCTTGGACGCACGATGATTTACGTCACCCACGATCAGGTCGAAGCGATGACGCTGGCCGACAAAATCGTGGTGCTGGATGCCGGTCGCGTGGCGCAGGTGGGCAAACCGCTGGAGCTGTATCACTACCCGGCAGACCGCTTTGTTGCGGGCTTTATTGGCTCGCCAAAGATGAACTTCCTGCCCGTAAAAGTGACCGCGACGGCAATCGAACAGGTACAGGTGGAGCTGCCAAACCGTCAGCAAGTCTGGCTGCCGGTCGACAGCGCCAACGTACAGGTGGGGGCCAATATGTCCCTCGGTATCCGCCCTGAGCATTTACTGCCGAGCCACATCGCTGATGTGACGCTGGAAGGTGAAGTTCAGGTCGTCGAACAGCTTGGTCACGAAACACAGATTCATATCCAGATCCCCGCCATCCGTCAGAACCTGGTCTACCGCCAGAATGACGTGGTGTTGGTAGAAGAGGGTGCCACATTCGCTATCGGTTTGCCGCCAGAGCGTTGCCATCTGTTCCGTGAGGATGGCACTGCATGTCGTCGGTTGCACAAAGAGCCAGGCGTTTAAGCATTCCAATTACAAAGAAAAGCAATGATCTCAGGAGATAGAATAATGATTACTCTGCGCAAAGTCCCTCTGGCTGTCGCCATTGCGGCAGGCATCCTGTCTGCCCAGGCGGGCGCCGTAGACTTTAAAGGTTATGCTCGTTCCGGCATTGGCTGGACCGGAAGTGGCGGTGAACAACAATGTTTCCAGGCAACAGGCGCACAAAGTAAATACCGTCTCGGTAACGAATGTGAAACCTACGCCGAACTGAAACTGGGCCAGGAAGTGTGGAAAGAAGGCGACAAGAGCTTCTATTTCGACACCAACGTAGCGTACTCCGTTTCTCAACAGAATGACTGGGAATCCACCAGCCCGGCCTTCCGTGAAGCTAACGTGCAGGGTAAAAACCTGATTGAATGGCTGCCAGGCTCTACCATCTGGGCCGGTAAGCGCTTCTATCAGCGTCATGACGTACACATGATCGACTTCTACTACTGGGATATCTCTGGTCCTGGTGCCGGTATTGAAAACATCGATCTGGGCTTTGGTAAACTCTCTCTGGCAGCGACCCGTTCTTCTGAGTCCGGCGGTTCTGCAACCTTCGCCGATCGTGATGCGAACGGCGACCGTATTTATGACAACGTGGTACCAAACGATGTCTTCGACGTCCGTTTAGCCGGTCTGGAAACCAACCCGGGCGGTACGCTGGAGCTGGGCGTTGACTACGGTCATACCAACATTCCTGACGACTACTATCTGCAACCTGGCGCCTCTAAAGATGGCTGGCTGTTCACCGCTGAACACACCCAGAGCATGATGAAAGGATTCAACAAGTTCGTACTGCAATACGGTACGGATTCCATGACCTCTAACGGTAAAGGTATTCCACAGGGCGGCAGCATCGATAACGACGGCTCTATGTGGCGCGTGCTGGACCACGGTGCAATCACCCTGGCAGACCGTTGGGACCTGATGTACGTCGGTATGTACCAGAACATCGATCGTGACAACAACAACGGTACCGAGTGGTGGACCGTGGGTGTTCGTCCAATGTTCAAATGGACGCCGATCATGAGCACCTTGCTGGAAGTGGGCTACGACAACGTTAAGTCTCAGAAAACTGACGACAAAAACAGCCAGTACAAAATCACCCTGGCACAGCAATGGCAGGCAGGCGACAGCATCTGGTCCCGTCCGGCTATCCGTGTCTTCGCAACCTACGCGAAGTGGGATGAGAAATGGGGCTATGCAAACAACGACTCAGGTGCAGGTTACACCTCTGGCGTAGCGTATAGCGACACCTCCGCGAAAACCTTCAGCCGTGGCGACAACGATGAGTGGACCTTCGGCGCCCAGATGGAAATCTGGTGGTAATTCGTCGAGCCTGACGTAATGACCTGAAAAGAGGGGCGTAAGCCCCTCTCTCCTTAGGGTGCTGCGCGCTATTGCCTGGCCACCGCAGTGCTCACGCTATCAGAGGTAATAACAATGAAAATGAAGAAAAGTCTCGTCGCGCTGTGCCTCTCTGCGGGGCTGTTGGCCTGTGCGCCTGCGCTCACCTATGCAGATGTGAATTTTGTTCCTCAAAATACCAGTGCTGCGCCAGCTATTCCGGCTGCGGCTCTTCAGCAACTGGTGTGGACGCCAGTTGATCAGTCGAAAACTCAAACCACGCAGCTTGCCGCTGGCGGTCAGTCGCTGAACGTGCCGGGTATCAGCGGTCCGGTTGCGGCTTTCAGCGTGCCGGCGAATATCGGCGAGCTGACCCTGACGTTAACCAGTGAAGTCAATAAACAGACCAGCGTCTTCGCGCCTAACGTGCTGATCCTCGATCAGAGCATGACGCCATCCGCATTCTTCCCAAGCGACTATTTCAGCTATCAGGAGCCTGGCGTCATGAGTGCCGATCGGCTGGAAGGCGTTATGCGCCTGACGCCAGCCCTGGGTCAGCAGAAGATTTATGTCCTGGTGTTCACGACTGAAAAAGATCTGCAACAGACAACGAAGCTGATTGATCCGGCGAAAGCCTACGCAAAAGGCACCGGTAACGCTGTCCCGGATATCCCGGATCCGCATGCTCGCCATACTACCGACGGCCTGATCAAGCTGAAAGTCTCCACCAACAGCGCCTCCAGCGTACTCGTAGGCCCGCTGTTTGGCTCATCTGGCCCGGGGCCGGTAACGGTGGGTAATACTGCCGCGCCTGTGTATGCCGCGCCAGCCGCAACACCGGCCGCGGCTCCGGCCCCGGCGAAAAAAGCCGAGCCGGTGCTTAACGATACTGAAACGTACTTTAACAACGCCATCAAGCAGGCAGTTAAAAACGGCGATGTCGATAAAGCGCTGAAACTGCTTGATGAAGCCGAGCGTTTAGGTTCAACCACTGCCCGTTCCACCTTTATCAGCAGTGTAAAAGGCAAGGGGTAACCGTCTCCCCACAGTGCTGATTTTGTTAGTCGTTTGGTGCGCCTTCACGGGCGCACTTTTTTTGGCTAAGTTGCACCATTGTTGCGATAGTGATCGTTAAATTCTGTTTGTCCGTCCTCATTTTGCCAATCTGCGATACAATGCTTTTACGTTATGTATCGGAGAGTCTGGCATGTCACACCCCGCGCTCACGCAGCTGCGTGCGCTACGCTATTTCGACCACATCCCTGCGCTTGACCCGGAACAGCTGGACTGGCTGCTGCTGGAAGATTCCATGACAAAACGTTTTGAGCAACAGGGTAAAACGGTCACGGTGACGATGATTCAGGAAGGGTTTGTCTCGCCTGCGGAGATTGCCAGCGAGCTGCCGCTGCTGCCGCAGGAAGAACGCTACTGGCTGCGTGAAATTTTACTGTGTGCAGATGGCGAGCCGTGGCTTGCCGGGCGGACGGTGGTTCCTGAGTCTACACTTTCCGGGCCGGAGCTGGCATTGCAACGCCTCGGCAAAACGCCCCTGGGGCGCTATCTGTTCACCTCGTCTGAACTGACCCGTGATTTTATTGAAATTGGTTGCGATGCCGATTTGTGGGGGCGCCGTTCCCGCCTTCGTTTGAGTGGCAAGCCGTTAATACTGACGGAACTCTTTTTGCCTGCATCGCCGTTGTACTAAGAGGGAGAGAAAATGGAGTGGAGTCTGACGCAGAATAAGCTGCTGGCCTATCACCGCCTGATGCGTACTGATAAACCCATTGGCGCGCTGCTGCTGCTGTGGCCGACCTTATGGGCGCTGTGGGTTGCCACGCCGGGCGTGCCGCCGCTGTGGATCCTGGCGGTATTTGTGGCGGGCGTCTGGCTGATGCGCGCTGCGGGCTGTGTGGTCAACGACTATGCTGACCGGAAATTTGATGGACATGTTAAGCGCACCGCGAATCGTCCTCTGCCGAGCGGTCAGGTGACCGGGAAAGAGGCGCGCATTCTGTTTGTGGTGCTGGTGCTTCTCTCTTTCATGCTGGTGTTAACCCTTAACACCATGACCATTCTACTGTCCGTTGCGGCTCTGGCGCTGGCCTGGGTTTACCCGTTCATGAAGCGATACACCCATCTGCCGCAGGTGGTATTGGGTGCGGCATTTGGCTGGTCGATTCCCATGGCGTTTGCCGCGGTCAGCGAGTCCGTTCCGCTCAGCTGCTGGCTGATGTTCCTGGCGAATATTCTCTGGGCCGTTGCGTACGATACCCAATACGCGATGGTCGATCGCGATGACGATCTCAAGATTGGCATCAAATCGACGGCGATCCTGTTTGGTCGTCACGACAAGCTGATCATCGGCATATTACAGGTGGCGGTGCTGGCGCTGATGGTGGCGATTGGTCGCCTGAACGGGCTGAACTGGGAGTTTTACTGGTCCGTACTGGTGGCGGGGCTGCTGTTTGCGTATCAGCAGAAGCTGATCGCGAAGCGCGAGCGTGAAGCCTGCTTTAAAGCGTTTCTGAATAATAACTACGTCGGGCTGGTGCTGTTTCTGGGCCTGGCGATGAGTTACTGGTCATAAAAAAGCCGGGTGGCGGCTTCGCCTTACCCGGCCTACGATTTAGCGGAACATGTAGGCCGGGTAAGCGTTAGCGTCACCCGGCTTTAGCATCATTCGCCCTGCGTCGAACTCTCAATCGTTAAACGCACATCCGCGGTAATCAGCTCTGCCAGCATCTGGTAAACCTTCATCGTCTCTTCCGGCTCGGCATCGCCCGTATCGCTAATGTACCCTTCGTCGCGCAGCGTCAGCACCAGGGAGCTGAATACCGCTTTGTCGAAGAATTCCGGGGCGTTAATGCCATGCAGAACGGAGAGGCGCTGGGCCAGCGTCCGGCTCTCTTTTTCCAGCGTACCGCGGTTGATGGACGGATTTGCACTCAGCAACCAGAAGGTAATGGCGTAGCGCTGCAACGTCTCACGCGCACCGGAAGCCAGGAGCTGCAAGGTACGTGAACGTGACGGATTGATATGCAGTTCATCATCACTGATGGTAATCAGCCCCTGACGATGCATCTCTGCCGTCATTTTATCGAGCTCTGCCGCCAGTTCATCCTTACTCCAGCGCAGGAACAGCTCCGCTTTCAGCATCGGGTAGATGGCCTGAATATGGCGCAGCAGCTCCTGACGCGAAATACGGCGGTGCTGGGTAATAATGGCCGCCATCAGCGACGGCAGCATCAGCATGTGCGTGATGTTATTACGGTAGTAGGTCATCAGCACGGCCTGCTCGCGCGGCAGAATGATGATGTCACCAATCGTATCTTTCTCGACTTCGAACTTGTTCATCTGCAACGCGTGATCGATCAGCTCGCTGGCGGTGGCAGACGGCACGGTCGAATCCACGGAATACGGCACGTTGCGCATGATATCCAGGTAGCAGTCAATCTGCTCGGTCAGCTGTTCGCGGGTCAGTGAACGCTGGCGAGAGGCCAGAAGCGCAGTACAACACAGGTTCATGGCGTTTGCCGCACCAGCATTGTTGATGCGTACCATCAGCTCGGATGCAATGCCGTTGACCGTTGGCGTCAGCCAGGCCGGACGTACCGCTTCGATAGGATCGATAGACTCGCGCCACTCCGGAACATGATGGTTCAGATATGTCATCAGCGGCAGGGGCTCGCCAAAGTTCACGTATCCCTGGCCGAGGTTGCGCAATTTACTCAGCCCACGCAGCATCTGCGGCAGACTCTCTTTCTCTTTAGTCGCACCGCGCAGCTCTTTCGCGTAGGTGCCAACTTCCATCACGTGTTCATAACCGATGTAAATCGGCACCAGCGTGATAGGACGGGTACCGCCACGCAGCATGGCCTGAATGGTCATCGACAGCGTGCCGGTCTTTGGATCGAGCAGACGACCGGTACGCGAGCGACCGCCTTCAACAAAGTACTCCACAGAATAACCGCGGCTGAACAGCTCGCCCAGATACTCCCTGAAGACGGTGGAGTAAAGCTTGTTACCTTTAAAGGTACGACGAATGAAGAACGCACCCAGACGGCGGAAAATCGGGCCTGCTGGCCAGAAGTTCAGGTTGATACCGGCAGCAATATGCGGTGGCACCAACCCCTGGTGATAGAGCACGTAAGAGAGCAACAAGTAGTCCATGTGGCTGCGGTGGCAGGGCACATAGACAATCTCGTGGCCGTCGTGCGCTAACTGACGCACGCGTTCGGCGTTGTGGACGTTAATCCCCTGATAGAGGCGGTTCCACGTGAAGCCGAGGATACGGTCAGAGAGGCGAATCATCTCGTAGGAGAAGTTCGCGGCGATCTCTTCCATCAGCGCGATTGCGTTCTGCTGCGCTTTCTCGTGCGAAATTTTCTTGCTGCGCGCTTCGTCTTCTACGGCACGGGCAATCGCTTTGGAAGCCAGCAGCTTGTTGAACAGATCCTGACGTGCCGGGAGACGTGGTCCAACGGCCGCCAGACGCTGACGTGCAAAGTGCATACGCGCAACGCGCGCCAGCTTTTGCGCAATGATTTTGTCAGTGCCGTGTTCATCCGCCATGCGGCGCAGTGAAACGGAAGGTGAGAAGCGGACAAAACTGTCGCGTCCCAGCCAGGAGACGGCGAAAAACTTCTGAATGCCGTTGAGCATACGCAGCGGCGGGTTCTCTTCCCCTTTTTCGCGCCCCGGACGACGGCCAAACATCACCGACACCGGCACCATCTGCACGTCCAGATCGGGGTTGCTGCGGTGAAGATCGAGGTAATCATGGAACAGCTTAATGGACTCTTCTTTCGGCGTGTAATAGGTGAACACGCGCGGCCCGCCATGGATGAACACGTAGCGTGGCAGCAGCGTACCGTCGACTTCCAGCGGTTCAAGTGGGTCAGGTAAATCGTGCGCCAGACATTGAGCGCGAAGCGTCAGCAGGTCTGCCTTCGAGTTATAAGGCAAAACGTACATAATAGGGCGCGACGTATCGAGCCCTAATTCCAGCGCAGGTTCTGCTGGGATAGACTTACTTTTTACCAGGACGCTTAATGGTAAATTAAGTAATTTGTAGTAAATTCGTGGCCAGCCGGACATAAACGATGTAAAGCCTCTGGTTAATAATGCAATTGCGGCGCAAGGATAACAGAAAGCGCGCAAAATTTCTGTTGTTACCCGTCATACTTCAGGTTGCAGCAAAACGCGCTGCGGCTTTAGTTACAGACGCTATTTATCATAAAAGGTTCTTTTAATGGCCAATAATACCACTGGGTTAACTCGAATCATTAAAGCTGCCGGTTATTCATGGAAAGGTTTCCGCGCTGCATGGGTTAATGAAGCCGCTTTCCGCCAGGAGGCGGTTGCTGCAATCGTTGCCGTTGTCATCGCCTGCTTCCTTGATGTTGATGCTATCACCCGCGTACTGCTCATCGGATCTGTCCTTCTGGTGATGATAGTGGAAATTCTTAATAGCGCTATTGAGGCCGTTGTTGACCGAATCGGGTCGGAATTCCATGAATTGTCTGGCCGGGCGAAAGACATGGGTTCCGCTGCCGTACTGCTGGCGATTATCACTGCGGCGATCACCTGGGTCACGCTGCTTTGGTCGCATTTCCGATGAGCCTCGAGGAATAATTAAGTCCCTGGTTTTTTGTGCAGTTTTTGGTTCCAAAATCGCCTTTGACTGTATATACTCACAGCATAACTGTATATACACCCAGGGGGCGGTATGAAAGCGTTAACGACCAGGCAGCAAGAGGTGTTTGATCTCATTCGGGATCATATCGGCCAGACGGGTATGCCACCCACGCGTGCAGAAATTGCGCAGCGTCTGGGCTTCCGTTCTCCTAATGCTGCCGAAGAGCACCTTAAAGCGCTGGCGCGTAAGGGCGTGATTGAGATTGTTTCCGGCGCCTCACGCGGTATTCGTCTGCTGGTGGAAGAAGAGAGCGGTATTCCGCTGGTGGGTCGCGTAGCGGCAGGTGAACCTCTGCTGGCGCAGCAGCACATCGAAGGGCACTATCAGGTTGATCCAGGCATGTTCAAGCCGAGCGCCGATTTCCTGCTGCGCGTTAGCGGAATGTCCATGAAAGATATCGGTATTCTGGATGGCGATCTGCTGGCGGTACACAAAACGCAGGACGTGCGTAACGGGCAAGTCGTGGTGGCGCGCATTGATGATGAAGTGACGGTTAAGCGCCTGAAAAAACAAGGCAATACTGTGCAGCTTCTGCCTGAAAACAATGAATTCTCCCCGATTGTGGTGGATCTCCGCGAGCAGAGCTTCTCTATTGAAGGACTGGCGGTCGGCGTTATCCGCAACGGTGAATGGCTGTAATCTCTTCCTGACAGGCTGTAGTTCCTCTACAGCCTGGCCTGTTTTCTGATTCCGGTAATTTCCATGGCATTGCTAACTTCTGCCGATAAGGCGTTGTGGCGTCTTGCGCTACCGATGATTTTTTCTAATATTACCGTTCCTCTGCTGGGGCTGGTGGATACGGCGGTTATCGGGCATCTCGATTCGCCGATTTATCTCGGCGGCGTCGCGATCGGCGCAACGGCGACCAGCTTCCTCTTTATGCTGCTGCTTTTTCTGCGCATGAGTACGACAGGCCTGACTGCTCAGGCGTATGGTGCAAAAGATCCCCTGCGTCTGGCGCGTGCGCTGGTTCAGCCGCTTATTCTGGCATTCGGTGCTGGCGCGTTAATTGTTCTGTTGCGTACACCGCTGATTGATCTTGCGCTCCATATTGTGGGCGGCAGCGATGCCGTACTGGAACAGGCCCGGCGGTTCCTCGAAATTCGCTGGCTCAGCGCGCCCGCTTCACTGGCAAACCTGGTCCTGCTGGGCTGGCTGTTGGGCGTGCAGTACGCCCGCGCGCCGGTGATCCTGCTGGTGGTGGGCAACCTGCTTAACATTGTGCTCGATCTGTGGCTGGTGATGGGGCTGCACATGAACGTCCGGGGCGCGGCGCTGGCCACGGCAATTGCCGAGTACGGTACGCTGCTGATCGGTTTGGGGATGGTCTGGCGCGTGCTGGCGATGCGCGGTATCCCCCTGGATCTGCTGAAATCGGCCTGGCGCGGCAACATTCGTAAGCTGCTGGCGCTTAATCGCGACATCATGCTCCGTTCTCTCCTGCTGCAACTCTGCTTTGGCGCCTTAACCGTTTTTGGTGCGCGTCTTGGGCCTGAGATCGTTGCCGTCAACGCAGTGCTCATGACGTTACTGACCTTTACCGCTTACGCGCTGGATGGTTTTGCTTACGCCGTCGAGGCGCATTCAGGGCAGGCCTATGGCGCGCGTGAAAGCGGCCAGTTACGTGAAGTCTGGCGTGCTGCCTGTCGTCAGGCGGGTCTGGTGGCGCTGGCCTTTGCTCTGGTATACGCCTGTTTTGGTGGGCATATTGTCGCACTACTCACCTCGTTGCCCGCGCTACGTGAGCTGGCCGATCGCTACATCCTCTGGCAGGTAGTATTACCGGTGGTGGGTGTGTGGTGCTATTTGCTGGACGGCATGTTTATTGGTGCGACGCGAGGGGCGGAGATGCGCAACAGCATGGCGGTCGCGGCGGCGGGGTTTGGCCTGACGCTGCTGACCCTGCCGTATCTCGGCAATCATGGTCTGTGGCTGGCGCTAGCGGTGTTTCTCTCACTGCGTGGCCTTTCGTTGGCCGTTATCTGGCATCGTCACTGGCGAAACAATACCTGGTTTCCAGCCCCGCACGATATATCGTAACGGTTAAAGATTCCGAATATAAAAACAACTACCGAATCCTTAACTACAATAATAATCACGTCCAGCAGAAAAGAACGTAGCGGGCGATACTCATAGACGCTTAACACGAGGACACGATTATGAATAAAGACGAAATCGGCGGCAACTGGAAGCAATTCAAAGGTAAAGCGAAAGAACAGTGGGGTAAGCTGACAGATGACGATATGACCGTCATTGAAGGTAAGCGCGATCAGCTGGTAGGTAAAATCCAGGAGCGCTACGGTTACGAAAAAGATCAGGCGGAAAACGAAGTCAAAGACTGGGAAACCCGTAACGACTACCGCTGGTAACCGGTACTATCCCCAAGGGCGGCCCTGAGCCGCCTTTTTCTTTGGCTTTAACGCGGCTTTTTCTTCACCAGGATAGAGTGATCGTGCTGACAGTCATCCTGATGACGGCATGACTCCACCTCCACGCAGGCAGAACATAAGCCGTGGGCTTCAATCACGTTATGTCGCAGCGCAAAGCCCATTCTGGCTGCCAGCGTATGCATAATATCTTCCACACCTTCCGCACACTCTTCCTTCACCACACCACAGCGATCGCAGATAAACATGGCGGACGTGTGAGTTGGCTGGTCAAAAAGATGGCACAGCACATAGCTGTTTGTTGATTCCACTTTATGCACAAATCCTTGCTCCAGCAGAAAATCCAGCGCCCGATAAACGGTCGGCGGTTTTGCCTGCGGCTCGCTTTCACGCAGCAGATCGAGCAGATCGTAGGCGCTGATGGCGCCCTGTTGCAGGCTCATCAGACGCAGTACCTCAAGGCGCTGCGGGGTCAGGCGCACATTGCGTTGCGCGCACAGCTTTTCAGCTTGCGCTAACAGCTCTTTTGTGGACTTGTCCATCGGGCACCTCGGATGTGGTAAGGGGTCAAAACTCTCACTTTATCATGTTCTGCTAAAAACACCGAGATCCGCCAGGCTGTGCTATACCTGACGCATCGCAAATCAGGAGATCGCAAAATGAAAAGACCTGACTGTATTCGGCACTGGCGGGACGTGGAAGGCGCTGATGACGCAACGTATCCTGACAGCAACGAACGTTTTTCTATTGGCGCGCCGCTGGCCCGCAAACTGGGTCTCGGCCGCATTGGTATTCACCATGAACGGCTGCCGCCCGGACGCCGCACATCTTATCCGCATGCGGAAAGCGACGAAGAGGAGTTTGTTTACGTTCTGGAGGGTTACCCTGAGGCCTGGATCAATGGCTATTTATGGAAGCTCGAACCCGGAGACAGCGTGGGATTTCCAGCCGGGACGGGCGTGTGTCACACCTTTATCAACAATACCGATGAAGAGGTGCGCTTACTGGTGGTGGGTGAGGCCAATAAAAAACATAACCGTATCTACTATCCGCTCAATCCGGTGTATGCCGCGACGCGCGAAGACCGCTGGGTCGACCATCCGCCTCAGTTTTTTGGGCCGCACGATGGAAAACCTGGGCGAAAATAATTTCCTCTTCTATAAATATTGATGGTCGTCACATATTACAACAGGCCGGGATGGAATTTAACTTAAGGAAATAGCGGGTCTTTTTGCACTTATTCACAGCAATAGTTCGTTCCTGTTTGGGTGATAACAGACAGGGTTAACTAATAACAAACTATTTACGAGCACACTGTGAAAAAACATTTTAAATTTTCGATGGTTAGCATCGCTGTCTCCTTTTTTATGGCAAATCAGGCGGGAGCAGCCAATACCTGGACGGAAGCGCGTAGCGACGCAATGGGCGGAACGGGTGTCGCGGCAGGGAGCTATGGCAGCGGGGCGTTAATCAACCCCGCGTTGCTGGCAAAATCTAAGCCCGAGGATGATGTGACGGTTATTTTGCCGTCCGTTGGCGTGCAGGTGACCGATGAAGACAATCTTCAGGACGAGATTGATACCATTAACGACAAAATCAATCATTACAAGGATGTGGTTGATAGTCTGACCCCCATTGAAGTTATCACCAATCCATTAGGTTCGATCAATCAGTTCCAGGGCGCAGCGAAAGATCTCGCTGATGAACTGGACTACCTGAAAGGCAAGACCGCACACGCCACCGCAGGGGCGGGGATTGCCGTCAGTATCCCTAACGATGTTCTTTCCGTGGCCTTTATGGCAAAAGGCTATGCCCATGGCCGGGTCAGCTCTTCAATCGATCAGCAGGACATTGATTATCTGCGCGGTATACAACGAAGCGATGCGGTGGCTGCCGGTGTGGCGCTGGATGCCGCGCTAAACGGTACCGATCAGATCACCAAAAACCTTAACTCTACGGCGTCTGGTCGGGCGGCGATTGTGTCCGACTACGGTATTGCGGTGGCCCGTCAGTTCGATCTTGGCGGCGTTCCGGTTTCCGTTGGCGTCACGCCGAAGTTGCAAAAAACCTGGCTCTATAACTACACCACCTCAATCTACGATTACGACAGTAATAAGTGGAACGACAGCCGCTACCGTACCGACGACACTGGCTTCAACGTCGATGCCGGTATTGCGGCTGATTTCGGTGAAAACTGGACGGTCGGTGTGAGCGGACAAAACCTGATGTCGCGCGATATCGATACCAAAGATATCCGCATTCGCAACGGACGCACGGGAGAGGTAGTGAGTTATAAAGACACCTATCAGATCCGTCCGCTGGTCACTGCCGGGGCCGCCTGGCATAACGATCTGGTCACGCTTACCGCAGACGGCGATCTGACCGAAACCAAGGGCTTTAAAAGCGAAGACACCTCCCAGTACGTTGGCGTCGGTGCCGAAGTCACGCCGCTGAGCTGGCTGGCAGTACGCGCCGGTTATCGTGCGGATATGAAAGGGAACGACAGCAACGTCTTTACCGGCGGTGTCGGTTTCGCGCCGTTCAACGCCGTCCACGTTGACCTGATGGGGCTTTATGGCGAAGACGAGACCTGGGGCGCAGGGGCACAGTTGAGCATGACGTTCTAAAGTCCACCGGAGGCGCTGCGCCTCCGGCTTTTCTTTATGCTATAGTAGCGCCCCTTTTCCACCAGATGCTTAAAACTTCGCCATGTCGTCAGAATTCCAGACCGCTTTCCCTGCACACCGTTTCTCCATTGCGCCAATGCTCGATAGGACGGATAGTTCAGTTAAATCGGTGGATTTGGTGTGTCATGGGGTTCTATTGGGAACCTGTTGTCTTAACTTTTCTATTCATATCTATTCATTGAGCATCATTTGCTCAGGTATTAAATTGACCGGATATGCCCACAGGTATTAAAATCACTTAAAACAACTGCGGTTGTTAGGTTTTAAAGTCACATTTGATGAAGGATAACTTGATGCTAAATATTAGATTCGATTCAGAAAAGGCTTTAGAGGCCATTCTGTACGTCGCCTCTAAAGCACCAATTCCTGACATCTACCATGTTGGTAAGATTTTGTATTATGCCGACCGGTTTCATCTGGAGGCGTTTGGTCGTCTTATCACTGGCGATCAGTATAACGCCATGAAAGATGGCCCGGTTGCCAGCAATACATACGACATCATTAAGATAGCCAGAGGTGACGGTCGCTACATTCCAAATGGATGTGATACTGACTCAGTGCGTAAGGCATTCTGTATCGCTGGTATGAATGTGGTTCCTCGTCGTAAACCAGATGAAGATTTTCTGAGTGAGTCCGATTTAGAGTGTATCGATAAGTCAATCGAGATGCTCGGTGAAATGTCTTTCGAAGAAATCAAAAACATGAGCCATGATGCTGCATGGGAAGCTGCTGATAGAAATGGTGAGATGCCACTTGAATCCATCATCGGTCAGCTTCAAAATAGCGAAATGATTTTGGATTATCTTCATAACGGATATTGATACTTATGCTGGGTGATAGCTTTCCTCCTGAATTTATGGCTAGTTTTAGTCGAGATAGAGGCATATCACCTGGCGATGTTTTGTATCTTCACTGCGAGTTTACTACTCCTCCCAAAGTGAAGTTTATGGTAGTAGTTTGCTGTGAGCCTCTTCTAGTTCTCTTGATAAACTCTGAAGTTAACCCATTCATCCAGAGAAATGCGTCAATGATGGCGTGTCAGGTAGCTGTTAACCAAAAAGACCATGATTTCCTTGACTGGGATTCTTTTGTGAATTGCATTGAAGCGCATGCAGCGTTCGATCTGGAGGTTATAAAAGAGCAAATAGCCACAGATTATGGTGGGATTTTGAAGGGGCGAATTACGGACCCTTGCATGCAACAGGTTCGAAATGCAGTTAATGTTTCTAAAACCATGGTTACGCGTCACAAAAAAGCGATCCTTTCTGCTCTTCAGGAATATGAATAAACCCGCTTTCAACGGGTTTGTTATCTTTTGCCCTTTAACTATTTTTCGGTTTAGCTGTTCTAACTCTCTCCCACTCAACTCGTCCCTCTTCCCTTCTCTTGTCGATATACTCTGCAAGATCCTGAATATTAATACAGCGCTTTGCTTTCTGAGAGGTTCCCACACGATAGGTTGGGATAGGCAACAGGCAGGCATTAGCTTTTGCCTCTGCTGTTGCCGGACTCATGCCGAAATACTTCTGGCATACCACTGAAAGTTCAATATTTGGGGTGTTGAACTCAGCCATAAGAAAAAAAAGAGTATTCATGGATTCTCCATAGCCCGGCTGCACCCGGGCGTTTAGGTTTATTCTTCTGTCAGGTGGGCAGCAGGCGCTGCCAAATTGCTGACACATATTTCGCCTGGTGGCGGGCATCGGCTAGTGCGTTGTGGGCTACACCATCAAATGACATATTGCGCTTTGGGTCGAAACCAAGTTCTTTGCCAAGCAGTACCATGGTGCGCACATCGCTATCGTTCCAGAATTGCCATGGGCAGATGTGGCCGGCGCGCTCATACGCAGAACGTAAAATCACGTTGTCGAAATTGGCACCATTGCCCCAGACTTTCAGATGACGTGGGTTGTCAGAGTTGCGGCTGACGAACGCGCTCAGTTCGGAGAGAGCTTTAGTGATGTGCCTGGTATCGTCGGTACAAATCGCGGCGCGAGCCTCTGACGATTGCTTTAGCCACCACAGAATGGTGTCACCATCAGGAGCAGCCCCTTGCTCCATAGCGCTGGTGAGATCCACAGCAGCATAGAACTCTGCGCCCATATATCCGCTTTGCGGATCAAAGAATACCGCGCCGATCGCGACAATGGGGGCTGTGGGCTTCTTACCCATTGTTTCTAAATCGATCATTAAATGGTTCATATTTAGCTCTCAAATTTCCAGGAATGGTTTATTACTTCCGTCACATCGCCACGACACGGGTTATCTAATTTCTGGCTACCACACTGGCCGTACTCAACGTCTACCCAATCTGAAATATCTTTATCTGTTGCCTGATCCGGAACATCTATTTCTGCGGTTACGATGATTGTCTTAGTCATCAATCATCATCCTCAACGTGGTCAGATGAGGCCAAAAGGGGATTTATCCTTTTACTTACCTGTCTGGCGTAGCCGGTTCGACCGAGATTGTGTAGCACACCGTAGATGGCGAACATTTCGGTTCGCTCGTCGCCAATATCAAGCTCACAGGCTAGCGTGTGGCATTCAGTAGCGAGTGCCGATATCTTCTTAAGCAATTCGACCTTATTCATCTTTCACCTCCTGCTGCACCGCCTTTGCGAAGTTGGTTAATTTCTGCGTCGAGGCTCATACGCTGATCCAGCGACTCAGTTAAAGCTGCAAATGTCACGTCTAGACGCGTTGCCAGCTCACAAATAAGCTGGGCTTTTTCAGGTGGCAGTTCGGATAAGCTGGCGTATGCCGCTGCAACCAGTTCTTTAATTTTCATGCGTTGCATTTACGGACCTCCATCAACTCGTTGAACCGAGTCATGAAAAGCCCGTAAGCCTGGCCTGGGCGAAGAGGAATGACCTGGATAATATCGCTGGTGGGGATTCCTTTGAGGCACGGCCATTCGGTGCCGTCGTCAATCTCCAGATCGCGGCGTTCGGTCGCTAACATTGTGAGGTCTGCATACTTCACAACAGACGACATTTCTGCCGGTAATCCAAAGACAGTACGAATCAGACCATCAACGCGGGCTTCAATACGGCGATAATCAGGAAGCAGGGCTTTAAGCGGTGCCGGTACATCCTGGCAATACGCTTCAGCCGCATCATGCATCAGGGCTTCAAATGCAAACTCTGGCGGTACAATTTGGCTCGCTAAGACAGAATGCTGGGCAACGCTGTAGAACTCTGGAAGATGGCCAGCAAAGCGACAAATGTTGGACAGAGCGTTTGCGATATCTTCAATATCAACGTCGGCGGCAGTTGGGTTAATGAAATTAAACTTTTTGCCGGAAAGCGTTTGTATATAACTCATAATCGAATCTTCTCCATTTTTTTGCAGCTGCACCTGCGGCGATTTTTAGTTGTACGAATCCCTCGCCGGATGGCGATATTTAAAGGAATTACGCTTCACTAATAACCCCGTAGCCGGGGTTATTAAGGCTGAGCAATTACGCTTTAAAGTTACCGATGAAGGTTTCAACTGTGTCGCCGTCGAATTTCTCGATCAGCAGATCACGGAACTCATTGGCAATAGCTTCTTCCTGCGCTTCAAGCTGGACAATGCGCAGAACAAAACATGGTTCATCATTTGTCAGTAAGCTGTTACGCAGGCTGAAACGGCGTTCGCCAAGACCTTCATACGGTACGCATTTAAATTCAAACGCCACTGGCATAACGTCTTTGCTATTGGCTTCAACGCTCTGCATGAGGGATTTTTTACCGCTGAAATCACCGTCTTCGTGATCCTGCTGCGTTGCCTGCTGGATAGTGATACGGCGGACCGCCTGAGCAGCCTGGGAAATTTGCATGGTCCCGCCTTCCGCATCGAATGCCAAAAGGTAATCGCTCCAGTCTTCCAGCCATTCAGCGATCTGCTTCTGTTTCAGTCGTTGACCGTTGATCTGTAGCAGTGCGCGGAATGGAGCTGTTTGTTTCAGGCTGATTGAAGCAATGTTGTCAGCATGACCAGGATTATCCAGCGTGCCGATATTGAAGATGGAACGGGCGGTCATCTTGTCAGCATCAATAAAGCAGCGAGCTTTCTCGGTTGAGCTGGCGTATCCCTTTGAGTAACGGACAAAGTCTTCAATGCTGGTTGTGCCCATGGCGCCACGGAAGCGGAAGCGCTCCAAAGAGAAGCGCTCAAGGCTTTCGACGTTTGTCCCGTCCGGAAGCAATGCAGTCGGGCAAGCCAGACCATGGATATCATTCAGATGATAGCCGGAGAGAACCAGGTCTTTAACCTGTTTGATGGCGCTGCTGTCTAATTGCTGAGACATAAAATTCCTTATTTGCTAATGATCGAAGTGGTTGCAGTGAATTGGTTGAGGCGGTTCACTGAGCCGCTTTAAGCTTTCCGTCAACGCCGCCGTTGATGCCGAACAACTGTCCCTGATCTTCCTGGAGGATGGTCAGCTTGCCGCCTTTGTTAACCCACATTGGTGTTTCGGTGGTGTCTTCTTCGGAGGCTTTACCGCGCGGGGTTGGGGTGACGTAGTTCAGCTTGTGCTTGATCTTGACGCGCTTCTCTTCGACGGAATTACCCATACGCTCAATATCAAAGGTGAGAACTACTTTGCCTTTGGTACCGTTGTTCAGAACGCCAAGCGCGGTAGTGTTTAAAGCTGCCGAGATCTTGTTCATGAACACGCCGGCATCCAGTTCGCCCAGGAAATCGGGCACTACGGTCATGCGGTCATTACTCATGGTTTTACCCTCTGTGAGGCGGCTGCCACCGCCAGTGGAACTTCTCCATACACAACAGAAAAGGGCACCTGCGCTTCGGCTATGGGTAGGAGGTCCATTTCCATAGCGCCCGGGTGGATTGGGGAATGAGCCCGTCGCCCGGCGATGCCCTTGTCTGTTGTGTAAAAAGGGCGGTACCAGGGACTTCTAAGGTTGGTACTGGTACCGCCAAGACTACACACAGCAATTCACATATTGTGGCGGTGGTGCCTCCACCTGCCGGACCGGCCAGAACCGGCGACGCTACACCTCAAGAAACGTATTCATTTCAAATGTTGAAATAAAAACTTGTCGGCCTCGTCACGTGCGCAGAGCCGCATTACCACAACTGGAAGCGCACTCCGCCTGTTTGCTTACCTGTCATCCACAACCGATAGTTGATGGAGTGCGCTTTCATGTTGTGCGCCTGTCTTTTCACCACTTCAGGCTCGGTGGTACTCTGGTCGCTCTCACACAGCCAGAAGGAAAATTTCATGCGCGGAGTCGTCGTACATAATGAGCACCGCATTGGTTACATCGTTATCCGTGACCAGTTCGGAGAATTCACGGTTGCTGAGCTTTCCGGCGGGTATGAAGTTGTAAAAGGTGACATCATCGAAGGAAATATTCATTCTGAAGGCGATGAAACCCTTTATAACTTGACCCAAGCAGAGCACCAAAAAGTCTACGTACAGGGACACGGAATGTCCGAGCAGGCATCTATTCTGATGATCCGAAGCACTCGTTGATCCATTCCCGGAACAGAGCGCAGTGCTTTAACGTTGTGTTGCAGTATTCGACTGAGACAATGTGGCCTTGTGTTAAATGAGGCTTAATCTCTTCGTTGAACTGCAACCCTCGTTTGGCTGCCAGCTCCAGACGAGCAATTTTTTCTAAAAGCGCTTCTAACTTCTCATCCATTGGCTTTCTCCACTTCACACTGGCGAATCATCCCGGCCTTCAAATGCCCCGGGCGGCTACTTCGTGGGCGTCCTGCCTGTTCGCTGTTGGTAATCAAAATCTAACTTAACTTAGTTTTATGGTCAAGTGGAAACATCAAACTAAACTTAGCCTGATGTTTGGGGGCGGGAGGAGTTTATGGATTAGAGTTCGTACTGAACGCCTTTAACGACGCCAATGATAAGGCAGTTTCCGTTGATCGGAATGTTAGGATAACGTGGGTTTAAAGGGACTAAAAACTTCTGAGAGCCATCTATAACTAGCTTTTTTACCGTCGCTTCGTTTGTGCCATCTACTCTCGCGACCACTATCTTCCCATGAAGTGGCTCAGCATCTGGATCTACAATGACGGTTGCACCCTCAGGTATTGTGGGAAGGCCGTTAGGGTTAGTCATTGAATCCCCTTTAACCTCTAAAGCAAACGAGTTATCTCCGATACGAAGTGATGTTTCTACCCATTTATCCACATCGCTTAAAAGATCTGCTGCTTTACACTCAGTAAATTGTCCGGCTTGAACCCACGAAATTACAGGAACGCGCCGCATTTTTGTAATGAGGGTTCCTTCGAATTCTGTTCCGTAGAGTATGTAATCTATTGATGTATTGAAGAATTTAGCCAATCTTATCAGCGATTCCCCACCGGGAACATTAACATCTTTCTCCCAATACCCAACTGCAACGTCACTCACCCCGCAGAACTTACCCAGTTCTTTTTGTGAGGTTTTTGTAATTCTGCGTAGGGCTTTAATGCGCTGTCCAACCGTTTCCATGAAAGCACCAATGTTTTAAAAGACTAAGTAATCTTAGTTTTTATTGACCAAAGTTGGATTGGTAATTAATATCTAACCAAACTTAGTAAAAGGGGGCGCCATGACAACCGACGAAATTGAAAAGTACTTCGGCAGCATTGAAAAAGTTGCCGAGTTTTTTTGCATTACAAGCGAGGCAGTTTACCAATGGCGCAATAGGCCTGGCCGCCTCATTCCTAAGGGCCGAGCAGCTGAAGCTGCTTACCGTACTGAAGGAGGGCTGATTTTCCATCCAGACCTTTACGAAAAGCCTAATTCCAATGAAGTGACAAAGTAACCACAGAAGTAAGGGGTTAACCGTGGGTAAAGAGCCTGAATGGAAAGTAGATAAGCAGCCTGCCTGGCTGGTGGCCGCAATTAAAAAGACGATCACCGAACTTCCCGGCGGGTATTCCGAAGCAGCTGAATGGTTGGGAGTGACAGAGAACGCGCTGTTTAACCGCCTGCGTGCTGAAGGTGATCAGATATTCCCGCTTGGCTGGGCGATGGTGTTGCAGAGTGCTGGTGGGTCAAACCATATCGCTGACGCGGTAGCACGGCATTCGCACGGGGTGTTCGTGCCGCTGGCAGAAGTGGAAGAGATCGATAACGGTGATATTCACCAGCGCTTAATGGAATCCATTGAGTGGATCGGCAAGCACTCACATTACATCCGTAAAGCTACGGCAGACGGAATTATCGATGCATCTGAACGGGCACAGATAGAGGAGAACAGCTACCAGGTTATGACGAAGTGGCAGGAACATTTGACGCTACTTTTCCGTGTGTTTTGTACACCAGAAAAGAGTGACGCCCGCGAGTGTGCAGCTCCGGGCGTCGTGGCAGATAAATCATTGTGTATGGAGAAATCCGCATGAGCAATTTAACCGCAATTCCTCATTTACCGCAACTTCGGTCAATTCCGCTCCCGGAAGCACCGTCGTTCAGGTATGAGCGAATGGTAGCAGGGCGCTGGGTTCCATGTAACCACAGTCGCGCGGCTCTCATTGTGGGGGTATTCAACCGGAGGGCTGCGGCATGGTACGGCAAATGAACCAAACAGGCGCGCCGGCGTCACTACCAGTTTTTAGTTCCAGCCCTATGACCATGGGAAGCCGTGAGATCGCCAGGCTGACAGAAAAGCGTCACTCAGATGTGATTCGCGACATTGAACGAATGTTTGAACAACTGGGAGAGGATGTAAGAGGGTATGCGCAAAACTTCGTACACCCCCAAAATGGACAAACTTACCGCGAGTATCGCTTAGACCGCGAGCATACCGAATGCCTCGTTGCAGGTTATAGCGCTCCTTTGCGTATGAAGATCATCCGTCGCCTGCGTGAGCTTGAGGGTGAGGCACCGTCAGTTCCTCAGACCTTGCCTGAAGCGTTACGCCTGGCAGCTGATATGGCAGAGCAGAATGCCGCGCTGGTGAATAAAGTGCAGCAGGACGCGCCGAAAGTTGCATTCGTCGAACATTACGTTGAAGCCGGTGGTGCAAAAAGTCTCCGCGAAACGGCGAAAATCCTCAATATGCCGGAAAAGGCAATGATCGACGCTCTCCTGCGAGACAAGGTGCTGTTTCGTCAGTCCGGCAATCTCCTGCCGCATGCACTGCGTCAGCGCGAAGGCCTATTCACTGTCAAAACGGGCACTTCTGACTTCGGCCATGCCTACACCCAGACACGTGTGACACCTCGTGGCGTTGAGTGGATTGCCCAGCGTTACGCCTCAGAGCTGATGGGAGGGTGATGTGAGCAACAATCATCAGATTCTTGATCGGCTTTACCGCGATAACCATGGCATCGTCGTCAACGTTATCAGATACGAGCCAGACAGTCAGAAGGTTGTCTATAAGCGCCCAGGGTACGAGTGGGAGTGCGCGGCGCCGTTACTTATTTTCCGTGCACGATTCAGGAGGATCGACAAGTGAGTGTGAAATTATCCTCCTACGTCTGGGATGGTTGTGCTGCCGTAGGAATGAAGCTGTCCAGCGTGGTCATTATGGCGCGCCTGGCTGATTTCAGCAGCGATGAGGGGGTGTGCTGGCCGTCTATAGCGACAATTGCCCGCCAGATTGGCGCTGGGGAAAGTACTGTCAGGACTGCGATAGCGAAGCTTGAGAAGGAAGGTTGGCTAACACGCAAACAGCGTCGCCAGGGCAACCGCAATGCCTCGAACGTCTATCAACTGAATGTCGTGAAACTTCAGGCTGCTGCTCTTTCTCACCTGTCAGAATCTGACACCTCAAATTCTGACGCGTCAAATTCTGCCCCCTCAAAATTTGAGGCATCAAAATCCGATAAAAACAACGGTTTTGACCCGTCAGAAACTGGCGGGGATCCGTCAGTAAAATCAACTACAGATCCATCAGATAAAAAACCTTCTTGTCCGGTTGCGTCGCAACCCGACCCTGAGGTAGTGATCACCGATAACGCCATTCTGGTCCTGAATCATCTGAACCTGGTTAGCGGCTCACGATATCAAAAATCAAAAACCTCTCTGGAAAACATCCGTGCTCGTTTGCGTGAAGGTTACACCGTTAGCGACTTACAGCTGGTGATTGACCTTAAGCATGAGCACTGGAACGGCAATGACGTGCAGTACCAGTACATGCGCCCTGAAACGTTGTTCGGCCCGAAAAAATTTGAAGGTTATCTGCAAAGCGGGATCCGCTGGGACAAGAAGGGGAGGCCACCGCGTGACAGCTGGGGCGAAAAGAAACATGACCCGATGAAGTTCGGTCCGGTTGATAACAAGATTCCAGAGGGGTTCAGAGGATGATGGAAAATAAATACTGCCGTGCACTGGCTGAACTCCGTTCAAAACCAGAGCACGAATTGAAAGAGGTTGGTGATCAGTGGCGTACACCAGATCTACTATTTTGGGGCATCAATTCGATATTTGGCCCGTTGGTTCTGGATCTGTTCGCAGACGACAGTAATGCAAAATGCCCTGCCTGGTATACCGCCGAAGATAACGCGCTGATGCAGGATTGGTCTGAGCGTCTGGCTGAACTCGGTGGCGCCGCGTTTGCTAACCCGCCATACAGCCGCTCTCAGTACCACGAAAAGCAGGCGATCACCGGGATGACCCACATCATTAACCATGCCATGGAAATGCGAGAAAAGGGCGGTCGGTACGTTTTTCTCATTAAGTCTGCGACGAGTGAGACGTGGTGGCCTGAAGAGGCAGATCACGTCACATTTATCCGTGGCCGAATTGGTTTCGATCTTCCTCAATGGTTCGTGCCGAAAGACGAAAAGCAGCAGCCCACCAGCGCATTTTTTGCTGGCGCTATCGTGGTCTTCGACAAGACCTGGCGAGGGGAGCGTTTCAGTTACATCAACCGAACTGACCTGGAGGCCAAAGGTCGTGCTTCGATCTCCCTGGCGCAATTTGCTGTGGAAAGAACGCAATATGCTGCTGCACCAGAGCTGAAAGCCGAGGCAGAACCGGAGAAACCAGAGGTTGAGCTGCCATTAACCCAAAAAGCCATTCTGGAAATCAGTGGTGCAGAGGCGTGGGCCTGTGTTGTGGCGGCGTTCGGCGAGAAACAGGAGTACACCTTCAGCGAGTCAAAGTTTGGACATACCTGGGCGGCTGACTCACTGGAAAACCCTGAGTTTACCAACGTTTCACCGCTGACGATCGACAGAGCGAAGAAGCTGATCAGCGAGAGCGTTCTGGTGGGTGTTAATGCCTGGCTGGAAACATTGCCCTTTGATAGCGATGACGTGAAACAAGACATGTCAGAGCGGCTTCGCACGGTTGCCGTTGAATCTGCAAAAGAATACGGCATCAACCACAGTGAATTCATTGCAATCATGGAAAGCCTGGATAAAGCCAAATGGTCGAATATTCGAGGGATCCGCGCCCATATACGTGAAACGCAGGAAACAAAGGAGAAGGAATTAAACGAATCGCGCGTTTGGCCTCTTGAGGTTGGACTGGTGTTTAACCAGATTGAGGGGGCTGATGCTCTACCTGTTTCACAGCAGAACAAGCTTAAAGCAAACATCAATCAGCTCTGGCTTGAGCGCATGTCCACCAGCGAAATCATCACTGTAGCTGGCGGCCTGGTCAATAGCATGCAGGGGGCCGTCAATGCGTGAAATTATCGTTGATAACTTTGCTGGTGGAGGCGGGGCGAGTACAGGAATTGAGCTGGCGATCGGGCGTAGCGTGGATATCGCTATCAACCACGACGAAAACGCTATTGCGATGCATAAGACGAATCACCCGGACACGCTGCATTATTGCGAGTCGGTGTTTGACGTTGATCCAATCGCAGCCACCAGCGGTAAACCTGTCGGCCTGGCATGGTTTAGCCCTGACTGCCGCCACTTTTCCAAAGCGAAGGGCTCTAAGCCAGTTAAGAAAGAGATTCGCGGTCTGGCGTGGATTGTCCTGCGCTGGGCGCTGGCGGTACGTCCCCGCGTCATGATGCTGGAGAACGTCGAAGAATTTAAGACATGGGGCCCGCTGCTGGATGAGGAATTACGCCCGGATCCAGCGCGTGCAGGTGAGACATTCGCGGCATTTGTCGGCATGCTGTCGACGGGGATCTCGGCGAATCACCCTGCACTGACAGAGGTTTGTGAATTCCTTGCTATTGAGCCGCACGGCCAGCAGGCGCAACAGCTGATCACCGGGCTTGGTTATGAGGTTGATTATCGCGAGCTACGCGCGTGCGATTTCGGCGCGCCGACGATCAGAAAGCGTTTCTTCATGGTCATGCGCTGTGACGGCCGCCAGATTCAGTGGCCTGAAGCGACCCATGGTGATCCGAAATCACTGGAGGTCCAGAGCGGCAAGCTGGCGCCATGGCGTACCGCTGCGGAGTGCATTGACTGGAATATCCCGGCTTTATCCATCTTCGACCGCAAAAAGCCGCTGGCGGAAAATACGCTGAAGAGGATCGCGCGGGGAATCCAGCGTTTCGTGATCGTGAGCGCTTCGCCGTTTATTGTAAAGTGCAACCACACCACATCACGCGGCAAGTATGACTGTTTCCGAGGGCAGGATCTGGAGGCTCCTTTACAGACCATCACGAAAACCCATGGCTATGCGCTGGCGGTACCGCATCTGACTAAGTTCCGCACCGGCGCCACCGGGCAGGCAGTAAACGAGCCGGTACCAACTGTTACTGCTGGCACATCGGCGCGCCCGGGCGGGAATGGGCATGCACTCGGCGTTGTTGAGGCCGCACTGACTCCTTTTCTGGCTGGCAACGGCGGTAGTGAGTATCAGGCAAAGCCGCGTCCGCTGGATAAACCCGCTCATACCATTCTTAAGCAGTCACGTGCGTGCGTGGTCGCGCCGGTGATTGCCCGCCAGTTTGGCGCCAGCATCGGTCATCGGGCTGACGAGCCGAGCGCAACGATCACTGCTGGTGGTGGTGGCAAATCGCAGCTGGTTACGCCAACATTGATACAGATGGGCTATGGGGAGCGCCCAGGGCAAGAACCTCGCGTTCTGCAACTGAATAACCCGCTCGGTACTGTCACCGCTGGTGGCAATAAGTTTGCGACAGTGGGCGCTTTCCTGGCGAAACACTATGGTGGGAATTATACGGGCCCGGGCGTCAGTTTGGATGAACCGGCGCATTCGGTCACTACGGTTGATCATCATGCGGTAGTAGCGTCCCACCTGGTGAAGTTACGCGGAACCTGCCGCGACGGTCAGACGATGGATACACCTATGCCGACTATTACCGCTGGCGGCCAGCACGTTGGCGAGGTCCGGACATTCCTCGAAACCTATTGTGGTGAAAGCGAGGATGAATGGCTGGTGACGATCGAGGGCGTTAAGTATCAGATCGTCGATATCGGAATGCGTATGCTGCAACCGCATGAGCTTTATAAGGCGCAGGGATTCCCAGAGGGGTACATCATTGATCAGGACTACCGTGGAAAACGCTATGCAAAAGACAAGCAGGTTGCACGCTGCGGTAATGCAGTTCCACCGCCTTTTGCAGAGGCGCTCGTGCGCGCAAATCTTCCTGAAATATGCTCACAGCAGCGGGAGGTAGCGTGAGAGCGTTGCTTAAGCCGGACATCGCCCGCGGCTTGGGCGTCGTCTTACTGAAGCCTGGTAGTGAACTGATGAGCCTCTTTCACCAGGGACGCATTCTTGTCGAGCCAGAACCAAAATCAATGTCACACCTGCCTTCTGGCAGGGTGCCTGATGCCCGACAGCCACTTGCAGAAGATAAATCCCTCGAGTCTTTTTTCACTGATACGCGAGTGATCAAAGCTGCCGGTGGAATGCCTGCTCTGGAGGCATGGTTACGCCGCAGGTATCAGCATTGTCAGTGGGCACACTCCGATTACCATCATGCAGAACTGGTCACAATGCCATATCAGCCTGGCGCAATGCTGCTGTGCTGGCATTGTGATAATGAGTTGCGTGATCAGTCAACGGAGCGGCTTTCGGCCCTGGCACGTAAGAACGTTGTCGAGTGGGTTGTGGATTCGATATTGATGTCGCTCCACGCTGGTAAAGATCGTGAGCTTTCCATCGCAGAACTGTGCTGGTGGGCCGTGTATGCCGGTGCGGCAGACGCAATACCGGAAGGTCTTGCCGCCAGAGCACTTAAGTTACCGTATGAGCCATTCCCTACCGTCTACAAAGAAAGCAGCATTATGGCAGTAGACAACAGGCCAACCGTTGTCCTGCAAGGGAAGATAAAAGCAGCAGGGGCATTGAAAAGATGCAGGCCGGAAACAAACCAGCAGGAGGCTCAGGGACAACAGCCTAAGGTATTAGCGCTGGGGGCGGATCCAGAGTCACCGGAATCTTTTATGCTCCGGCCAAAGCGTCGGCGCTGGACCTGCGAGGATTACACCCGATGGGTTAAAGCTCAGCCTTGCTCTGGATGCAGAAGGCCTGCCGACGATCCCCACCACATAATCGGGAATGGAATGGGTGGCACCGCCACCAAGGCCCACGACCTCTTCGTGTTCCCTCTGTGCAGAGAGTGTCACGACGAGCTTCATGCCGATGTAGCGGCGTTCGAGAAGAAGCACGGCACGCAGCTGGAGCTGCTGTTCCGTTTTCTGGATTGGGCGCTGGCAATCGGCGTAATAATAAATAAGTAAGTGTATGGAGTTGAGAATGACACCGCAGCAACGACGCAAGCATTTTAACGCTCTTAACGCAGTGGCGAATGCCACGCATAAGCGCTATCTGGGGAAATCCGTATTACTTACTGGTATCCAGGCTGGCTGGATCAAATCACTCCTTTGCGTTTGGGGTGAAGGTGTTAGAGGTGATGTTGCACCCCGAAGACCAACCGGACATTCATGCTGGAATGTAATCCGTGGGAAAAATTGGTCTGACAAAGCGATCGAGCGCTTCACTACTGCGCTGAATCAGGCGAGGGAAGAGGGCTTTCGTGGAGAACAGGCCATGAGGCGTGCGCGTTCAATTCTTTGGCCCGAACCACAAGTCAGCGTGATCGATGAGGCTATGAGCAATGACGACGTAGAATTTGTCGAGGAAGCGGTTCTTCAGGCATTCGAGTTGACAGATCCGGTTTACGTGGTCGGGTGCCAGTATTACACCACCCGCAAAAAAATCTCAGATATCTCCAGAGAACTCCAGCGCTTAGCTCCATGGTTGACAGATAGAGAGGCCAGAGAACGTGTGCGTTGGTGTCTTGAGATATTCCGGGCAAAGGTATTTCTTTCGGTGCGAAGAGGTCTTGAGAAAGTTTCCTGAGAACACTTTTTAGCAAAAAATGCTATTTGTGTTATTAAACGTTGAAAACGCGTCAAGAAATTAGATAATTCTTCCATGCTTGGCAGAGCTGCGCCGCGATGGCAGCGAATCTAAGCGACAATTTGATTATAACGAAAGCCCCGCGAGTCGGGGCTTTCGCTTTCCGGCGATACGACAGGGGTATTCGCGAAGGTGTATAGCACCAGTACCCCTGTCATATCGTCGATCTCACCTGATTTACCAATCCAAATATCTTTCAGAAGGCTGCCATCCGGTGGCCTTTTTTCTTTCCCCTCAATTTTTCTGAGAGGATCCACAGCAAGAAGAGGGGGCTAAATGTCCGCAGAACCAATATCTGCAACGGTAACGGCAGGCGTGGCCGCCGGTACTACCGGAATTACTTTCGCCACGCTGTTTCCTGAAGCCACACCTGCGGTAATGGTTTGCTCACTCGCTGGGGCGGCGCTGTACATCCTCAGTTCTGAGGACCATAAAATCTGGAAGCAGATTATTTTTGCGCTGATTTCTTTCATCGGTGGTGTTTACTGTGCCGGTACTGCTTCAGAAATTATCGCCGCCCTTATCAACGCCGGACTAAATCAGCTTAGCCCGCCTGTCAGCATAAAAGTTTCACCTGCGATTGGCGCACTGGCGGCATCCACTGTTTCAGTGACTGTCCTGCTCAGGGTGCTCAAGCGTTCACGGACCGGAAACTTACCCGGTCTGAAGGGGGAAGAATGACGTGGCTAATGCAGAACTTACCATGGCTGCTGCTTCACCTTAACGCAGTGGCCTGCATCATGATCCCGATACGTCTGATGTTCTTCAGGAAACGGGGTATGCGGCGTCGGCGGCTAATGGAGCTCCTCGCTTACGCCCTCATTCTGGCACCAGCCTATACAGCCTTTCGAATCTGGCATGGTGACTACGTTCAGGTCGATTACGGTGAAATCCTCATCAATGTTGTTGTCTGCGTTGCTGTCTGGCGTGCGGGCGGCAATATCGCTCGTATTACTGGAGAGAGCACAACGTGAATCAAACACAATTTCAAAAGGCGGCAGGTATAAGCGCCGGGTTAGCTGCGCGCTGGTTTCCGCATATCGACGCTGCTATGAGGGAATACGGCATCACCGCACCGCTAGATCAGGCCATGTTTATTGCCCAGATGGGGCATGAAAGCACCAGATTTACCCGGCTGGTAGAAAATCTTAATTATGCGGCTGAAAACCTGGTCCCTACGTTCGGCAGCCACCGCATCACTTCACAGCAGGCCGCTGCACTTGGCAGAACGGCAACGCAACCGGCAAACCAGAAAGCGATCGCCAATCTGGTATACGGTGGTGAGTGGGGAAAAGATCACCTGGGCAATCAGGTTGCCGGTGATGGCTGGAAATATCGTGGTCGTGGTCTGAAACAGGTTACCGGCCTGAGCAACTACCGCAGTTGTGGCCAGGCGTTGAAACTGGACCTTGTTACCCACCCGGAGCTGCTTGAACAGGATGAATACGCCGCGCGCTCAGCTGCATGGTTCTATTCGTCTCGCGGTTGCCTGCTTCATTCCGGGGACGTGGAGCGCGTGACACTGCTAATCAATGGCGGCCGCAACGGGCTGGATAAACGCCGCGCGCTGTTTAATCTGGCGAAATCAGTTCTGGTGTGAGGTGAATGTGGGTATCGAGACAATAATCGGGCTGGTCGCGTTGGTGATTTCAGCTATAGCTGGAGCTTTTGGCATGGGCCATATTCGCGGCACCAGCAAAGCGGAAGCAAAAGCTGACCAGCAGCGCAACGAAGATAACACAGCTGCAATGGTCACAGCAGCCGAACGCCGGGTAGAGGCAACAAAAGAGGGCAGCAATGTACAGCAGACTGTTAACCATATGCCTGGCGACGATGTTGATCACGAGTTGCGGGACAACTGGACCCGTAAGGGTTGAGGTAGTGGACACGGCTTGCGACTGGGTTAAACCCATCTACGGTACAGCGCACGACTGGGATGTACTGGACAGGCAGACGAAGCGCGACATCTTGGCGCATAACAAAGTGTGGCAGGTAAACTGTCATCCAAGATAGAAACTCGTCCGTGAAGCTCTGACACAGTATCTCCTCTGGATTTTAAACGTAGCAAATTCATTTAGTCTTGCAACGGCAGGTATTTGTTAAGCACGTATGGTATAAAATAACCTCCTAATTTGAAGGAGGTTCAAATGTTTCAAGAAATCTGCACTTGGTCATGGTCAACTATATGGTCGGCGGTATCTGCGATATTTACAGCAGCAACTGTCGGCGTAGCGTGGTGGGCAATGCGTATTTGGCGTCAACAGGAAGCTTTGAAAGCTAAAATGTCTCTTAAAATGGCAGTAGCTGAATATTCAAATGCATTATCTCAGCTACCTGTAAACCTTGCATCCCCGCAAATCCGCATTGAAAAAAGACCTGAATTAAGAGATTTAAGAATTAAATTAAATGCCGTAATGAATTCATTTCTTGTATGTGAGCACATGCTGGAGAGATATCCTCGAGTAGTAAGTTGTTGCCGTTCTTTGCCTGATACCCATAAGGAATACGTTAGAGGTAGGGATAACAATATTCAGGCGAAATACCTCTGCCACCTTCTTCTTTCTCAACCATTTGTTTTTAAATAAAAGAGCTATTATTTGGCTCTACCAAATAAATCGTTTGGTTCATCAAGTGTTATAACAACATCAAACCGTTTTGCCATTGAACTAGCAGCCCAGATGAATCCTTGGATAAAAAGCTAGGCGCCGCTTATGGCGTGGGCCAGAACAAATCTCGAAGGCAGTGAAATATCGACTATAAAGTACGAAATTTAAAAGGTACTCCTGGCGATTCTTAATACCGAGGGGGCGAGGACACGCGGGAAACGGCTAGTTTTTTGCATTTTATAGGTTTCATCATCATCTGTTTAACCTTTTGATATTTCAGTCCTGATCTTTTGCAGGATGTCGAAATGACTATTTTTTGTTCACCATCATGGATAACGAACTGAAAAATTTCCGGCTGAATATCACGCAGCTGGCAGCCATTAGCGATCTGCACCGCCAGACGGTCGCGAGCAAGCTTGCAAATGTTCAGCCGGCACCGGGCAGCAATCCGAAACTTAAGCTTTATGCCATCACCGATATCCTCAGGGAGTTGCTGACGAGTACCACACCGTCGGAGCTGGTGGACGTCGACAAAATGCTTCCCCCCGATCGTAAAGCCTGGTTTCAGTCTGAGCGTGAAAGGCTCAAGTTTCAGCAGGAAACAGGGGAACTGATCCCGGCGTCAGAAGTCACCAGAGAATTTTCCTCCATGGCAAAAGCAATGGTTCAGGTGCTGGAGACGTTACCCGACATTCTTGAACGAGACTGCGCCATGACCCCTTCCGCAGTTGTCAGGGTGCAGCAGGTTATTGACGATCTGCGCGACCAGATAGCCCTCAAAGTTGAGCAGGCCGACTCATCAGAACAGGAGGATATGCCAGAAGAGGAGTAAATCATGCGACAGGCCACGGCAGCGGAAGTCAGGCGTAACGCTTCCGCCATTCTCAAAGCCCCGCGCCGTATGCCTGTGGCTGAGGCGGTTCAAAAATTTATGCGCGTACCTATGGGAGCCGGTAACTCGGTACCGTGGGACCCTGCTGTCGCTCCCTATGTGATAGAGCCGATGAACTGCCTCGCGATGCGTGAATACGATGCGGTGGTGTTTGTTGGACCGGCACGAACGGGGAAAACGATCGGCCTGGTGGATGGCTGGGTTGTATACAACATTGTCTGTGACCCGTCCGATATGCTCGTCGTTCAGATGACCGAAGAGAAAGCGCGTGAGCACTCTAAAAAACGTCTGGCGAGAACGTTTCGTGTCAGTCCTGAAGTGGCGAAACGCCTGAGCCCGTTGCGAAACGACAACAACGTGCATGATCGTACTTTTCTGGCGGGCAACTATCTCAAGATTGGCTGGCCTTCCATCAACATCATGTCCTCGTCAGATTTCAAATGTGTAGCGCTCACCGATTATGACCGCTTCCCTGAGGACATCGATGGCGAGGGTGACGGTTTTACCCTGGCTTCCAAGCGTACCACCACCTTTATGTCCGCCGGGATGACTCTGGTGGAGTGTTCGCCAGGCCGGGACATTCGCGACAGCAAATGGCGCCGAAAGTCTCCCCATGAAGCACCACCAACGACAGGCGCGCTTTCTCTGTACAACCGTGGGGATCGCCGTCGCTGGTACTGGCCGTGCCCGCATTGTGGTGAATATTTTCAGCCTGCGATGGAGGCGATGACCGGATACCGCGATGAACCTGATCCGGTAAAAGCCAGTGAGTCGGCTCATCTGCTTTGTCCGCATTGCAGCACCATTATCACCGCAGATAAAAAGCGCGAGCTTAACGGGGTGGGTGTCTGGTTGCGTGAAGGTCAGAGTATTGACCGGGACGGCAAGATTTCCGGTGAGGCGCGACGCTCGCGCATAGCGTCGTTCTGGATGGAGGGGCCCGCAGCCGCGTACCAGACCTGGGCGCAGCTGGTGTACAAACTGCTTACGGCTGAGCAGGAGTATGAGGCTACCGGCAGCGAAGAAACCCTCAAGGCGGTTATCAACACCGACTGGGGGCTGCCGTACCTGCCGCGCTCGGCCAGCGAACAGCGACGCGCCGATGTGCTGATGCAGCGTGCGGAGGATTACGGTAAACGCCAGGTTCCGCCGAAGGTGCGTTTCCTGCTGGCAGCCGTCGACGTTCAGGGCGGGAAAAAGCGCCGTTTCGTCGTGCAGATAATTGGTTATGGCGAAAACGGTGAACGCTGGCTTGTGGATCGCTACAACATCCGCCAGTCCCTGCGCTGCAATGAACATGGCGAGGCGGAGCCAGTCCATCCCGGCGCGTATCCGGAGGACTGGCAGCTGCTGGTATCCGATGTGCTGGAAAAAACTTACGCACTTCAGTCTGACCCGACGCGGCGTATGCCGGTGCTGGCCATGGCCGTCGACAGCGGCGGTGAGGAAGGGGTGACAGATAATGCCTATAAATTCTGGCGCCAGTGTCGCCGGGATGGTCTGGGTAAGCGTGTCTATCTGATCAAGGGCGACAGCACAAAACGCCAGAAAATTATTACCAAAACTCACCCGAATAACACCGAACGCAGTGACCGTCGCGCTGATGCGCGTGGCGAGGTGCCGGTCTATCTGCTGCAAACCGACCTGCTCAAGGATCAGCTCAGCAATAACCTTGATCGTGAGACTCCCGGAGCAGGCTATATCCATTTTCCCGACTGGCTGGGGGAGTGGTTCTACGAGGAACTGACCTACGAAGAGCGCGGCGTGGATGGCAAATGGCGTAAGCCAGGCAAGGGCGCCAACGAAGCCTTTGACCTGTTCTGCTATGCCCACGCCGTCGCGGTTCTGCGCGGCTACGAAAAAATTCGCGACTGGGAAAAACCTCCTGCATGGGCTGAGCCGCAGGATCTCAACCCAAATATTCATGAAGGGGAACGCCCCAGGGAGATAACCGTGAAAAAAAACAAAACCGTTCAGCCACAAGTCAGGGCTGAGCCTGAGAAAGAAAACACGCTTTCCGGCAGCTGGCTGGGATCTTCCGATAGGGGAGGAGGCTGGCTGTGAAGAAAGACGACATCTGGAGAACGCTGGTGATGGTGCGTCAGGCCTACCAGGACTCGCTGGACGGCAAGAGTATCTCTTTCACCGGCGTAAACGGTCGCGCCATTACCAACCACGATCCGAAGGCGCTGCGCGATGAGCTCGAATACTGGGAGCGTCGCTGGCGCGCGGTCAACAGCCGTGGTGGTTCGTACAAACTCGCTAACTTTCTGTAAGGCGTTCTATGGGCATTCTTGAAAGAACACTGAGGGCAATTTCCCCCGGGTGGGCCGCGGCACGAGAGCGGGATCGTCTCCGGCTTAATGCTTATGAAGCGGCAAATCCGTCACGGCTGCACAAGGCGAAAAAGCAAAGCCAGTCGGCGGACACCGCTGTGTTTGCAGCAGGTCAGTCCCTGCGGGAACAGGCCCGGTGGCTTGATGAAAACCATGATCTGGTGATCGGCCTGTTCGACAAAATGGAAGACCGGGTGATTGGTGCCCACGGGATCCATGTTGAGCCTCAGCCCCTCGATCTGGAGGGGAATCTTCATTCCGATTTCGCCGGGAAACTTTCGGCGCTCTGGGCTGAATGGTCCGTGCGTCCTGAGGTGACTGGCATGTTCACCCGCCCGGAAGCCGAACGCCTACTGCTGCGTTCAGCACTGCGTGACGGGGAAGTGTTCACGCAACTGGTCAGGGGGAAGGTGCCGGGTCTGCAACATTCCACCTCCGTACCGTTCTCGCTGGAAATGCTGGAGGCGGATTTTGTTCCGTTCAACCTTAACAGCACCGCCGGCCAGCAGGTTCGCCAGGGCATCATCGTGAACGACTGGGGGCGTCCCGTCGGCTACCGCGTTTACAAGTACCACCCGGCAAATATGACGCGGTTCAGCGCTGAACTTAAAACCGTCTCAGCTGAAAACATGCTTCACCTTGCGCAGCGCAAGCGTCTGCACCAGCTGCGCGGTATCAGCCTGATCCACGGAGTCATTACCCGTCTTTCTGACATTAAGGATTATGAAGAGAGTGAACGCGTCGCCGCCCGTATTGCCGCCGCGCTGGGGTTCTATATCAAGCGCGGTGATGCGCAGTCTCTTGGTGACGACGGGGAGTTTTCACCTCCCGGCGGCCAGCGTCATTACGATATCGCCCCGGGCATGATTTACGACGATCTGCGCCCGGGTGAAGACCTGGGCATGGTGGAATCAAATCGCCCGAATGTTCACCTCTATGAATTCCGAAACGGACAGATGCGGGCCGTGGCCGCAGGCACGCGCGGCAGCTATTCCAGCATTGCCCGGGACTATAACGGCACCTACAGCTCCCAGCGTCAGGAGCTGGTGGAGAGCTTCGAAGGGTACAACGTCCTGCAACAGTGGTTTGTCGGCCAGCACAGCCGGCCCGTTTACCGCGCATGGCTGGCGATGGCGTTGCTGAGTGGCGTTGAAGTGCCGCCGGATGTGGATCCAAATTCTCTCTATAACGCGCTTTATCTCGGCCCGGTGATGCCGTGGATTGATCCGGGGAAAGAGGCTAATGCCTGGAAAGCCATTGTTCGTGGCGGTGCTGGTACCGAAGCGGAATGGGCACGGGCGCGGGGTAAAAACCCGCAGGAGGTTAAACGCCAGCGACTGCGTGAAACCGAATTTAACCGTCAACACGGGCTGGTGTTTGATTCCGACGCCGCCAACGACAAAGGAGCGATGCCAGATGCAACGGCAAAACCAAAAGACGATCGGCGCGAGCCGGACGATGATGATTAACCCCCGCGCCAGCCTGGCGGGTGTCGATGCGGCAAACGGTCAGTGCTGGTACGAAATCCGCGCGCTGTCTGCCGGGCGCGTCGAAATCTTCCTCTATGACGTGATCGGCGGCTGGGGCATCACAGCCCAGCAGTTCGTCGCGGACTGTAAAGACGCCGGGGTGTTTGACGCCAGCGCGGTGGATTTACATATCCACAGCCCCGGCGGCGATGTCATGCAGGGATTTGCCATCTACAACACCCTGTCGCGGCTGAAAGCGAAAGTGGATATCTGGGTGGACGGGGTGGCGGCCAGCATGGCCTCGATGATTGTCTGCCTGCCCGGCGCCACGGTGCACATGCCGGAAAACGCCTGGATCATGGTCCACAAACCGTGGGGCGGTATCGCCGGGGATTCTGATGACATGCGCGATTATGCCGCGTGGCTTGATCGTAACGAAGCCCTGATGCTCAGCGCCTATATGAATAAAACCGGACTGGGGCAGGAGGAGCTGGAAGCGATGCTGAAAGCGGAGACCTGGCTTAACGGGGCCGAGGCAGTGGAGAAAGGTTTCGCTGACACGCTTGAACCTGAACTACAGGCTGCGGCCTGTGTGAATGAAAATAAACTTAAGGATTATCAGAACATGCCAGAACAGATTAAATCTCTTTTTGCGCCGCGCGCTGAAGCTCCGGTGAATCAGCCACAGCAGCCCGCGCCGGTACAGGCGAACCTGAACCCGCCAGCGCCACAACAGCCCGCGCAGCAGATGACTAATATCGATATCACTGCGCTGGCCCAGCAGCTGCAACAGCAGATGCAGACGGCAAACGCGGAACGCGTGGACACGGTTTCCGCTGTTTTTGAGGCGTTCCCGACTTTCGCGACGCTGAAGGCAGAATGTCTGGCCGACTTCTCCTGCACGGCGGAAAAAGCCCGTGACAGACTCCTCCAGGCGCTGGCGGCAGGAACTACGCCGAGTGCCGGTCCTGGCGCTATTCATCTTTATGCCGGAAACGGCAATCTGGTCGGTGACTCCATCCGTGCTGCGGTAATGAGCCGCGCGGGCTATGCGCAGGCTGAAAAAGATAACGCCTACAACGGTTATACCCTGCGTGAACTGGCGCGAGCTTCCCTTGTGGATCGCGGGATCGGTATTTCAGGTGCGGGGACAGCACAGGCGATGGTCGGCCTTGCGTTTACCCACAGCAGCAGCGATTTCGGCAATATCCTGATGGATGTGGCGCACAAGGCGGCACTGATGGGCTGGGACGAGGCCACTGAATCATTCGAACAGTGGACCCGTAAAGGAACCCTGACTGATTTCAAAACCGCGCACCGCGTCGGTCTGGAATCACTTGCATCGCTTCGCAAGGTCCGCGCCGGGGCGGAATATAAATATGTCACCATCAAAGATCGCGGCGAGCCGATTGCGCTTGCAACCTACGGCGAACTTTTCAGCATTGACCGCCAGACTATCATCAATGATGACCTGGACATGCTGACCCGTATCCCGCAGGCAATGGGCCTTGCAGCGCGTGCCACCGTGGGCGATCTGGTGTGGGCAGTTCTGACCAGCAACCCAAAAATGTCCGACGGCAAGCCGCTGTTCCACGCCGATCATGGCAACCTGGTCTCCGCCGATCTGAGTATCGAAGGCCTCGATACGGCGCGTAAGGCGATGCTGCTGCAAAAATCAGGCGACCGCCGTCTGAACATTCGCCCGGCCTACATGCTGACGCCAGTGGCCATCGAGTCCCGCGCTAACCAGCTGATCAAATCTGCAAGCGTACCGGGCGCGGACGCGAACAGCGGTATCGTTAACCCGATCCAGAACTTTGTGACGGTGTCCTCTGAGGCTCGCCTCGATGACAGCAGCCCGACGGATTACTACCTGACCGCTGCACAGGGACGCGACACCATTGAGGTGGCATATCTGGACGGTATTGATACCCCATACCTTGAGCAGCAGCAGGGCTTCACCGTTGACGGTGCCGCGTTCAAGGTACGTATCGATGCAGGTGTGGCACCGCTTGACTGGCGCGGCATGGTTAAAGTCACCAAAAAATAACGACCGTCATCTGACGGTTTTTTTATTACGGGGCAGCGCGGGCTGCTCCTTTTTTGTCTGGAGAGAAAAATGGCGAAAAATTATCAGCAGGATGGCAACACCCTTGATTTTCAGAATACCGGTGCGACCGATATTCATTCGGGTGACGCCGTGCTTTCAGGTGCGCTGGTGGGCGTTGCTCACGACGACATTCCGGCTGGGTTGTGGGGTGTGCTGCATACCACTGGGGTGTTCGTCCTGCCAAAAGCAGCGGAAGCGGTCACTGTTGGCCAGAAGCTCTATCTGGCAGACGGTAAGCTGACTGCGGAAGCGGGTGAGGAGGCAGCTCCGAATCCTCTGGCGGGCACGGCCTGGGCTGAGGCGGCGGCTGATGCGGATTCTGTTCCGGTCCGGCTTGGTTACTGATGAACCGCTTTCGGCAACGCCTGTTAAAAGCGGATGCCCGGATATCCCGGGCATTTGCCGAAGAGGTGCCTGCTGTCCTTTCCGTCGGCGCTGAGTTGCGTCCTGTTACCGTGATTTTCGAGACGCCTGATGTCCCGGTTGACGTGCCCGGCGGGGGGCAAATCCAGGATCGCTCTCCGGCCTTCAGCGCGATGACCGCTGATATCGTGGGGCTTGAGAAGCACCACGGCGTGGAGATCAACGGCACGGCTTATCGTGTGACGCACATTGGCGCTGATGAAGAAGGCCGCACCCGCGTCACGCTGGCGTATGGCGCACCGGGTAAGGTGCAGCCGGACATCAATAAGTGGAGCTGATATGGCGCGTGAATCCAGACTGCGGCGGGATTTGCCCGTCGATATTGATGTGGATGCCATCTGGCGGATAGCGGAGCACATCGGTGCCACCCATAAACAGTTTCGGGCAGCGTATTCCCGTGCGCTGAAACGTACCGCCGCCACCTTGCGTAAAAAAGCGATGGCTGACCTGAAAGACGGGCTGGCGCCGCGCAGCCTGGATCTGGTGCGCCGGCGTCTGCTTTCCTTTCGTCTTGATCGCGCTTCTCAGTCACAACTGGATAATTTTCGTCTCTGGTTTGGTCTCAACGCCATCAAGGTAAAAGACCTGAAAGGCAGGATTAACGGGCGGGTCAGGCCTCACCATACCCGGCGGGATAAATCCACCGGGCGGTATATAAAGGCGCGGCGCCAGGCAGAAAACGCCGGATTCACCCCAAAGGGCAGCCTGCTATCCCCGCGCACATTTGAAAACGGGGAAGTGGCGCGCTCCCGCCGTGAAAACCGCCGGACGGTGGTTATTCGCGATCCGGATACCCGTCGTACCCGCGAAGCGGAAGTCGATATTTATGAGCCGATGCTGAACTACATCGAGGATAACGCCTTTGCGGAGGCGATGGAGATTTTTATGCATCACTTTGAAACCGATCTGCGCGGGCGTGTGAAAGCCCGTATTTCTGTCTGAGGTGGACTATGGCTGAGCCATTACTGCTGGGGCAGTATCACGATGCTGTCACCGGCGCGCTGAAAAAAATTGCGTGGGTGCGTGACGCCGATGCCTACCCGGAAAAAAACGTGCCCCGCTTTACCGGACTGGCCACCCCAGCGGTCTATTTCTCCATTAACGGCTGGGAGCAGGGCGGCGGCAACGAGGGACAGCTTAATGTGAATCTGTCCTGCGATTTGTTCGTTGTGGTGGACGCGGCAGGCGCTGGCGTCAGCCGACCCGAAATTTTCCTGCGCACGGCCGCGGCGGATATCACTCAGTGGATTGACGGCCAGCAGTTCGGCCTGACCAGTCTTGAGCCAGCCGTCTTTATCGATGCGTCACGCGATGAGTTTGATCCGCGCATGGATGATTACCTGGTCTGGCGGATCTCCTTCACACAATCAGCAGCCTTTGGTGCGGATCCGTTTGCGCAGATTAATTCTCCGCTGAACGGCGTCTGGCTTGGTAAGGCTCCGGATATCGGGCGCGCGCATGTGGACGATTATCAGCTGATTTACGAGGCGAAACCCGATGAGTGATATCGAGGGCGATTTACAGCGTCGCCTGGCGAATATTGTGCGGCGCGGGGTTATTCATTCCGTTAAGCATGACGGTATACCGAAGTGCCGGGTGGATCTGGGCGACATCACCACTACCTGGCTGCCGCTTTGCCAGGGCTTTTCCGGGGCAAACCGGGCTGACTCCAATCCGTATGCGGTCGGGGATGCGGTCACTGTGCTGTCGGAGGCGGGCGAGCTTAATAATGGCCGGGTGTTTCCCGGCTGGAATACCGGCGGTCTGCCGGTACCGGAGGGCAGCGACAGCGAACATATCACCCGCTACGGTGACGGTACTGAGATCCGGTATGACCGCGCCGCGCATGCCCTGACCATCACGCTGGCGGAGGGCGGGACCTACAAAATTATCGGAAAGGGAACGCTCGATGGTCCGGTGGAAATCACCGACACCCTCACAGTTCAGGGCGTTACGCAAATCAATTCCGACACGAATGTGAAGGGAAACATCGGTGCAACACAGGAAATTTCGGACGGTACCGGGAAAATGAGCGGGATCCGCGAAACCTACAACGGCCATGACCATAAAGAAAATGGTGATGGCGGCGGAACCACGAATCCCCCCAATCAAAAAATGTGACCTGCCGCGGCAGGTTTTTTTATGCCTGGAGAAAATAAATGGCGAATTTACATGGTGTGGAAACGATCGAACTGACATCCGGTACGGTCGCGGTCACGACGATCCAGACGGCCATTATCGGCCTGGTGGGTACTGCGCCTGATGCCTCTGCCGGAACGCCGGCCAGTGCCAGCACAGGAACCCCGATTCTGGATAACGTTGTGGAGTTTGCCGCGACAGTTGCTGGCAGGGCAGGAAACGTGGTGGTGGTTGAGGCTGTAGCCAGTATCCCTGATGAAGAAAATCCCGCAGCGATTGAGACTTCTGCCGTCTGGAATACGGAGGCATTAACGCTGACTATCACGCTTGGCTGCGATGAAACGGGTAAGCTGACGGCAACCCCTTCAGCCGTGGCCACTGCCGTAAGCGCGGTGGATGATGTGGAAGTCACCGCAACGGGAAGCGGCAGTGGCGTGGTCACACCGTTCCGGTTGCAGCTGACAGGCGGCGAAGATGAACCTTTCCCGCTGAATACTCCTGTGGCGATTGTCGGTACCTCGATGCTTTCCCGGCTCGGTGAAAAAGGCACGCTGAAGCAGGCCCTGATGGAAATCAATGACCAGCGAAATGCCCTGACGGTGCTGGTACGCGTGGCTGAAGTTAACGATACAGCTAAACAGCGTGCGGCGGTGCTGACCGGGATCGGCGCGCTGTCATCTGCCCGCTCCGTGACAACGTACCAGCCCCGTATCGTCATCGCGCCGGGGTTCAGTGAGGATGATGCCGTGGGCAAGGCTCTGGAAACCGTTGCCGGCAAGCTGCGGGCGGTGGCGTATGTTGACTGTGCCGCTGGCGCTAAGCTGCAAGAAGTGGTCCAGCGCAGGCAGTCCTATGGTACCCGCACCGAACTGCTGCGCCCGCGCGTACAGGTCAGCAATGCCGACGGCCAGCTGATCTATCGTCCTTACTCTGCGTTTGCGGCGGGGTTGCGTGCCCGAATCGACTTTGAGAAGGGCTGGTGGTGGAGTAAATCCAACCAGGACATCAATAACATCCTCGGGGTGGAACAGATCGACGAGTTCATTCTCGGCGATGAAAACTGCGACGCAAACCTGCTCAACATGCAGAACGTCTCTACCATCATCCGCCGGGCAGGGTTTAAGCACTGGGGTAACCGTCTGTGCGGTACCGATCCACAGTGGCGCTTTGAATCGGTTCGCCGAACCGCAGACGTCATCGAGGACAGTATTCAGGAAACGATGCTGGAATACGTTGATCGTCCGCTGGACCGGGAGAATGCCGACGACATTATCGGCACCATCAACGCCTATATGCGCCAGCTGGTCGGCCTCGGCGCCATTTTCGGTGGTCGCGCCTGGCTGGATGAAGAACTTAACACCGCTGAGAGCATGGCGGCGGGCGTGCTGTACATCAACTATGACTTTGGTCCGAAATCGCCGACTGAGCTTATCAGCCTGCGCGTCCGGGTGAATAACAACTATGCGCTTGAGGAGATGCTGGCAGCATGAGCGAAAAAAACACATTACGCGTCTGGACCTTCTTCCGGCAGGGGATCCGCATACAGGGGGCGCATGAATTTACTCCGCCGGCATTGTCCATTGTCAAAACGGATTTGCGTACCGGCGCACAGGATGCGCCGTCCCCCGTTGATGACGGTATGGAAGCACTCACCTGTCAGCTGAAGTTTTACGGTGTGGACGTGGATATGCTGACCGCCTTCGGTTTTGTCAGCGGCAGCCGTCCGCGCTTTACGGCCTATCAGGGATATCTGGCTAACGGTACCGCGCTGGGTACCATCGAGGAGATCGAAGGCTTTGTGCAGACCGTCACTCCCGACGCGCGTGGCAAGGAAAGCCTGTCCGAAAATGCCGTCACGGTGGAAATCGCCGTGAGCTATTACCGTCAGACCAAAGACGGTCGCGAGCTATTTGAGATAGATACTGAGCGCTTCTCGCGCCGGGTGAATGGCGTGGATGTTCTGTCCGGCCTGGCGGCAAAAGTGCGGCTTTAACTTCAAACAATCTTACAACGGCCTGCGGGCCGTTTTTTTATGGAGATCAACATGTCTTTTCCTGGTGAAACACGCGTTATCAAACTGTATTCCCCTGTTTCCTTTGAGAACGGTGGCCTGCTCGAACAGGTGACGCTGCGCGAGCCGCTGGTCCGTGACCGCATTGCCTTTTCCAAAGACCGCGGCAGTGAAGAAGAAAAAGAGGCGCGCATGATTGCGCTGCTGTGCAACCTCAGCGAACAGGATATCTGGCAACTGACTGCGGCAGATTATGCCCAGCTGCTGGATGCGTTTAATGTTTTTATGCTCCCGCCCGAGAAGCGACCGAAAGAGGGCTGATGCGGGCGATACGTTTTCTGGGACGGCGCCTGCATTTTCCCATGACGGAATACCTGGATATGCCGTTCAGTGTGTTTTCTGATTTTCTCACCGACGAAGTGGAGGCGGTAAATCGTGGCCGGATTAAGCCAGAACCTTAAGGCCGTCATTACCTTTGGCGGCAGTATCGACAGCTCCTGGAGCCGTTCAGCGAACAGCCTGCAAAAAAGCCTGAAGGACGTCGGAAAGCAGTCAGAAAAACTGACGAAAGACCAGGCTAAGCTGGCGGCAGAGATTAAGCGCGCGAAGCTGGCCGGGCAAAGTCTTGGCGATCTTAAACGGCGCTACAGCGACGTCTCCCGTGAAATCCGCAAAACGGAGGCCGAACAGCAGAAGCTGAATCAGCAGATGCAGAAGGCACAACGGCTGGCAGCCTTCAAGGGGGCAGGGAAAGGGCTGTTTCGCCGTGGCCTTGGTATGGCCGGTCAGCTGGGCGGTATGGTGGCGCCAGGGCTGGCGATCGGCGGCGGTGGCGTGGTGGCTTCCGCGCTGGGCACCCTGATTGCCCCGGCGGCCACCAACGCGGAGACGGCCCGACGGGCTGGTGTGGCGAAAAGTTATGGCGTCGATATCCCGACGTTTGATGCCTGGGACACGCTCGCGAAGCAGTACGACATGAACGGGGAGAACATCGGCGACCTGTTCGAGGAGTATCTTCACAAGGCAGGAGAGTACAAGCAGAACGGCAAGCAGGGTTCCCTTCAGGATGCGTTTGAAACGCTGGGATTTAAGGCGGGGGATTTTGCGGGCCTCAGCGATATGGCGCAGTTCGAAAAAATCGTCGAGCGTGCGCTCAGCATGCAGGACGAGTCGAAAGCGTCGTTTGCACTGGATTCGTTGTTTGGCGGCGAGGCCAGCAAGCTGTTGATGCTGCTGAAGCAGTCCGGAAAAAGCTACCGTGACCTGATGGACGAGCAGCGGCGTTATAACCTCGTCACGAAAGAGGGGGCTGAAGGGGCGATGGAGGGCAACCGCGCCATCACCAGCCTGCGCACGGTCTTCTCCTCCGCTGTAGCGGAAATCTCAGGGCAGCTGGGAAACGAGCTGGCACCGGATATCCGCCGGCTGACGGATGATATGGCGGAGTGGTTTAAGGGGGGCGGGATCAAACGCATTGTCAGTTTCCTGCGTAATGATCTTTACCCCGGTGTGCTGACGTTCGGCCAGGGCATTGTGTTCGTCGGGAAAGTGGCCTACGCGCTGGCGAAAAAACTGTCCTGGCTTTTACCGGATGAGAGAAGCGATCAGCGGGACGTGCTCAAATCGCTGGCCATGACCGGCTCGGTTGATATTGCACGTATGACGGCGCAACGCAATGGTCAGGGCGAATGGTTTGAGCAGCAACTGAAGGAAAAGCCGGACCTGCCTGATGATGTGAAAAAATCGTACCGGGACACCCGGGGATTTTTCCGCGACGACGATGATACCTTTAACAGTACGCTCGATAAATACGTGACGCCGGAAAGCAGCGGCGCGCCGTTCTCCTGGGAATCAGCACTCAACCAGAACCAGGAGACGTCTGTGCAACCGGGACATGAAACATCTGACAGGGCTGCCGGCGCCTGGAATAACTACAGACTTCCTTCCTTTCCCTCGTTTGAAAAAAGTAGCGTCTGGCCCGCAGCGGAAAAACAGAAGGGATCCGCAGACAACATCTCACCGGATAAGCCGGTGGTCAATGTCGATGTTTATCCTTCCCTTAACTGGACAGCAGCAGAGGAAGGATCTGAGGGGAATTCAAAATACCCGGCACAGCCTATCCCGGATGTGAATGTTGATGTCGATTCGTTACCGGGTACTGGCAAAGCGCAGGGTTCATTCAGGGGTAACGAACGTTACAGGGATAAAAGCGCAGACGTCCTGCACTTACCGCCTGAGATTAACTCCCGACAGTCTCCTGATCCTGTTTCAGACAGACCGGCAGAACTGTCAGATGAAGTGGAAAGCAGTTACTGGGAAACATTACTTCAGAAGCTGGATTTTGCGGACAAAGCGCCGCCTCCCCGACAACTGACCGACAACCGTCGTTTCGAATTTCATTATGAAATACATGGCGCACCTGGCCAGGACGAAAGGGCGATCGGGGATGAAGTTGTCGCGGTGACTAAAACCAGTCCGGTATTTAACGGTGACAGCAGCATGCTGGACGGAGGACAAATCTGGTGAGTGAAATCATTCCTGTCTTTGAAGACTTCGGGCAGCTTCAGTCCAGCGCTGCTCGGGGGGCTCAGGCCGCCCGGGTGATGATGATGCTGGGCGATTTTGCCTTTTCGATCGACACCACGGCATACAACCAGCTGACCCGCGAGGCCAGCTGGCGATGGAGCGAACAGGAGCGGATCGGGAAGCAGGATTTATTGCAGTATACCGGCAAGCCCGGGCGAACCGTCCGGCTTGAAGGAGAATCGCATGCTTTCTTTCGCAAGGGTGTGGATGCTGTTAACGATCTCTTCGACCTGGCAGACCAGAATAAGCCTCAGCAACTGGTCAGCGGTGAAGGAGATGTCCTGGGCTGGTGGGTGGTAATCGACTTCTCAGATACGACCAGCCGATTCCTGCCTGGCGGCGGCCACCGAAACAAAAACTGGACGATGACGCTGAAACATTATGCCGACGACATATCAAACCCGTGACGGTGATGTTCTGGATGCGATCTGCGCGACGCATTACGGCACGGAGAACCTCTCTTATATTGTGACGCAGGTTCTTGAAGCGAATCCTGGACTGGCTGACCGTGGGGCCGTTTATCCGTCAGGTTTGTATATCACTTTACCGGATCTGGCTCCGCCGGTTCAGGCTTCTGCTTACAGCCTGTGGGATTAAAAATGGCAGATCAGATTGTTAAACCGGAATATGCTCCCGCTTTCAGCGTCAGCGCTGAAGGAAAAGATATTACCCGTGCGCTGCAACAATGCCTGGCAGAGCTGACGCTGACTGATTACGGCGGTGCCACGGCAAAAGCAGATGAACTGAAAATCACCCTTCTCTCGGAAACGCTCTCCCTTCCGACTAAAGGCGCTCGTCTTCGCGTGGCGCTGGGTTTTAATGATCAGCTGGTGGATAAGGGCTGGTTTGTGGTTTCCGGCGTGGCCAGCAGCGGCCCGCCACGTCGTATCGAGATTTATGCCACCGCTGCGCCAATGAACGCGCAAAAACAACCGGGTGATGTGATCAGCCAGAAAACACGCAGCTGGGATAATCTGCGACTGGCGGATCTGGTTAAAACGGTAGCGACTGAAAACGGTCTGGTACCGAAAGTGGCCGCAGAGCTCGCCGATATCCATATCGACCACGTTGACCAGGTGGCAGAATCGGACGCCAATCTGCTGACGCGCCTGGCCCGAACATGGAATGCTGTCAGTAAACCGTCGGGCGGATACTGGCTGTTTCTGCGTCAGGGAGCCACGGCAAATGCATCCGGCGAACAGACCGCAGCTCTGATTATCACACCAGAAGAGGTGTCAAACTGGTCTTACAGCGAAGGAGAGCGGGGCAGTTCGACAGGGAAGGCCACCGCCAGCAGTGGTAAGTCTTCAGGCAAAATCGGCGTACGTTATTACGATGAGGCTGACGGGAAGACCAAAACCACCACGGTTGATCATGATGGCCCCTCAATGGCTAACCCGTATACCCAGCCTGTAAAAGCTACTGCCGATCAGCAGGCCAAAGCGAAAAAAACGCAGGCCCGCCGCAATGAACAAAAAATGACAGTAACGGGGCCCTGCCGACCCAGGCACGTTCCTCTCACGGCAGAGTCTGGCGTATCCACGTCCGGCTTTGGCGAACGGGAAGATCGCGCCTGGGTGGTTGAGTCGCTGGTGTTTTCCCTGACACCTGCGGGTTTCAGCTTCACATACAACCTGGTGGTTGATATTCGCAAGCCTGCGAAATCCTCAAAAAGATCCGGTAGTTCGGATAAAACCGGCCCGGATTACTTCGGCTAACACGCCGCCGCCCGGCGACCCTGATACGGAAAAAAATTATGAACGGTGTAAACAGCCGGACCGGGAAACGCCTGTCCGGTAGCGACCATTTGCGCCAGTCCGTCAGCGATATTCTCTCCACGCCTGTCGGCAGCCGCGTACTGGTCCGTGATTATGGCAGCGATCTGTTTTCGCTGGTGGACAATCCGCGTGATGACCTGACACGGCTACGCATTATCGCCGCGACTGCCACAGCGCTCGCACGCTGGGAACCCCGGCTTAAGGTCACACGAGTGCTCGTCTCCTTCCCGGCAGATAAAACGGGGTGTGTGGTGGATATCGAAGGGATCAATAAAGAGAACAATCTTCCTGTCAGTACCGGAGGTATACCGATTTATGGCAAGCAGCTATGACGTAATTAACCTGTCCGCCCTGGCGGTGCCGGATGCCATCGTGGTACCGGATGCCGCTGACATTTTTACCCGCTGGCTGGCGCGCCTGCGCGAACTGGATCCGGAATTTGATGCGCTGGTGGAATCTGACCCGGCGTATAAACAGGGGGAAATCAACGCCTACCAGCTCACCCTGGCGTTCCAGCGGGTTAACGACGCAGTACGTGCAGTTTTCCTTGCCAGTGCAAGAGGGGCCGATCTCGACCAGCTGGGCGCAGCCTTTAACGTTTCCCGTCTGGTGATTAATCCTGGCGATCCGGATGCGGTTCCCCCTGTCGATCCTGTTTATGAAGACGACGACGCTTTCCGGGAACGTATACAGCTTTCGTGGGCGCAGCTGAATACGGCCGGCGCGCGTAACGCTTATCGCTTTCATGCCAAATCTGCGGATAACGATGTGCTGGATGCGGACGCCTACGGGCCTGAAACCCATAACCGGCCCGGCGAGGTGGATGTGTACGTGCTCTCGCGAACCGGCAACGGCGAGGCCGGGGGTATCCTGATCGAAAAAGTGATGAATAAACTGAGCGCGGATGAAGTCAGGCCGCTCACCGATTTTGTCAGTGTGAAGAGTGCCAGTATCGCCAGCTATACCGTTAAGGCTGAACTTGAAATACCAGACGGTCCGGATGCACAGACGGTGCTGGAAAACGCGATCAGTACGCTGACGAGCTATACACAGCTTTCCCATCGTATTAATGCCATCGTACCGCTTTCCGCGATTTACTCGGCGCTTCAGCAGCCCGGTGTGGCCCGGGTCAGGTTGATCAGCCCGACGGCAGATCTGGAAGCGGCCGCAGGACAGGCTCCATGGTGCAGCGCGATAAACGTCACCCGTAAAGGAGGTGTGAGTGGATAATTTTCGTTCTCTGCTACCACCTTCAGCCATTCACCCGGAACGGGCGCAGGAACAGGCAAGCACAGAGCTGATCACGGCGCTGGATACTGACATGGTACGTAAGGTGAAAAATCCTGATACCTGTCCCGCACATTTGCTGCCCTGGCTGGCCTGGGAATTCGCGGTGGATTCATGGGAGGAGGCCTGGACCGAGGAAGAAAAAAGGCAGGTGATCAGGGATGCCGCTTATGTTCATCAGCACCGGGGCACCGCCGGGGCGGTCAGGCGGTCGCTGAGCGCCGTCAGCCTCCCGACCACCGTGATTGAGTGGTGGGAGGATACACCGCGCAAAGATCCCTACACCTTCCGGGTTGAAGTTTACAGCTTACAGGCTGTTGACGAAGCGCTTTACCAGCGCATACGGCGCCAGGTCGATAAAGCCAAAAACCTCCGCAGCCTGTTGACCACTATCGATGTGATCGCCGATCTGGGTGCGAAGGGAACTTATTATGCCGGCGGTGCTGTTACCGCCTGGATTGACGTTGTTATTGAGGCCGGAGAATAACCATGGCTGAGAAGTATTACAGCATTCTGACAAACCGGGGCAAGGAGCTGGAGACGCAATCCTCTGCAACCGGGAAGCCCGTCATCATCAAAGATTTTGTTGTGGGGGACGGGAACGGGCAGGCCGTTAAACCGGATCCTGCGCAGACGAAGCTGGTGCGTGAGGTCTATCGCAGCGCAATTTCTGCACTACAGATTTCTCCGGATCAGGCGAACCAGTTTATTGCTCAGCTGGTCCTTCCGGTTAACGTTGGTGGCTTCGTAGTCAGGGAAGTTGGCCTGCTGACAGATGCTGGCGAACTGTATTCTGTTGCAAATTGTGCCGCCATTGAAAAGCCTGAAAACGGTGTCAGTGTAAATCTACAATACCGACTTGCGGTATCAGAGACGGCGGCCGTTGAATTAAAAGTGGCTACGGGCGATGGTCTTTTCCTGCGGCTCGACCGAAATCTCGGGGAGATCGCTGAGAATGGCCCAAGTGCACAAAAAAGCGCGCGGGAAGCGATAGACGTCGTTGATGCGACTACATCCCGTAAGGGGCTGGTGCAGCTCAGTAATGCTACCGACACTACGTCGGAGGAGATGGCGGCCACACCAAAGGCAGTTAAGGCAGCATACGATCTTGCGGACGGTAAATACACGGCACAGGATGCTACCACAGCAAGAAAAGGTATCGTCCAGCTCAGTAGTGCAACCGACAGTACTTCGGAGGCGCTGGCGGCAACGCCGAAAGCCGTTAAGGCCGTGAATGACAACGCTAACGGGCGCGTACCATCAGCGCGTAAGGTAAACGGCAGGGCGCTGGCTTCGGATATCAGCATTACGGCGCAGGATATTTTCAACGGGCAGGCCGTGGCAATTGGCAACGCCGCCGACCTGAACGCCTACACCACGCCGGGACTGTATTACCAGCCAGCGAACGCGCAGGCTCAAACCGGCAGGAATTATCCAGAAGCCAACGCCGGTTCGCTGGAAGTTTATAAGCATGCCGGTATCACGCAGATTTACCGGATTTATAACAGCTCCCGCTCGTACATTCGCACGCTTTACAGCGGGACGTGGTCAGCCTGGGTTAAACAGTATGATGCGGCCAATAAACCCTCCCCGGCTGATATTAATGCCGTGAATAAGGGCGGCGATACAATGACCGGGGGGCTTAAGATTCGCGCTGCTGATGCGTTGCGCATTTACGATGCGGCATACGGTATGATTTTTCGCCGTTCAGAAAATAATTTTTACCTTATCCCGACCGCAAAAGACCAGGGCGAAGATGGCGGTATAAGTGGACTACGCCCGCTTTATATCGACCTCACCAACGGCAGAGTGACGCTGGGTAACGGAGCGGTTGTTAACGGCGGTCTTGGGCTGGGTGTAGTCAGCGGCCTTGGGGGGAACTCTATTGCCCTGGGGGATAATGACACCGGCTTCAAACAGAACGGAGATGGTGTGCTGGATGTTTATGCTAACAGCAAGCAGGTAATGCGATTCCTGAACAGTGGCATAACGAGTTATATGCTCTTCAACATGAATGCAGGCGCATCAGTAAGCAGCACTCTCACCTTTAAAAACGGTAGCGGTATCACTTCAGAGAAAACTGGTGCCAACCCCCGAAACGGCCGAATTTACTGGGGCGGTGATGCGAGTCGCGGCAACAGGATAGAGTTTGCAGATGATGCCGGCTGGAAAGCTTACATTGAGCGTCATCCCTCAAACGGTGTTCAGTTAGTCGTAAATGGGCGAATCAATGGAAGTATTGTTTATTCCAGTGGTGAAGTACTGGCAGGAGGAGGGAGCGCACGCTTTGCTGCTGATGGAAATATATTTGGCTCAAAATGGGGCAATCAATGGCTTGATGCCTATTTAAAAAATACCTATCAGCCAAAGGGCAATTATACCCCGGCAGGTCAGGCTTATACAAAAGTAGAGTCTGACGGACGTTTTCAGCCTAAAGGGAGTTATACCCCCGCGGGGCAGGCTTACACGAAGGCGGAAAGCGATGCGCGGTATAACCTCAAAAATACCGCAACCAAATCAGCCAATGCCATGACGCATAAAGATGCTTCAACAGGTGTTATGGAAGTCGTTATGAGTAATATCAACGTTCCAAGCAAAACAAATGTTAACGTGACATTTCCTGCGGCTTTTCCAAATGCATGTGTAGGGGTTGTAATTACATATAATGGGGCAGGGCATGGGTCTGGCGATGATTCGGCAATTTATGTTCCGTCTTATTCACGTACTGGATGCACATTATATGCTCATAACGCCGATGGCAAATTTATGCTAATTGCTAAAGGATATTGAAATGAGGATTTATTTTAGCCCTAGCGAAATTGGTTTTTATCATGAATCAGATAAACAAGCTTATTTACTAGCGGGTACTTGGCCGAATGATTTACTTGAAATTTCGGAGAAGTGGTTCCTGTATCTGTTGGAAGGTCAACAGAAAGGTAAGGTAATCACTGTAAATGATTACGATCAGCCTGTTCTTGTAGACCCGCCAACCGCCACTAAAGAGCAGCTCCTTGCCGAGGCTGATGCTCAGAAGGAAGCGCTCATGAACTCTGCCAGTGCCGTAATTGAGCCATTGAAAGATGCCGTTGAGTTGGGTATGTCAACAGATGAAGAGGAAGGTTTACTGTTGGCATGGCAGCAATATAGGGTGCTGTTGATGCGGGTTGATACATCGCATGCACCAGATATCGAGTGGCCTGTATTGCCAGCATGATAATCAGGAATGCTTAAATTTTAATATTAACTTCTTCTCATTGTAGGCAACAGTGTTATCTGGAATGTCTTTATTAACAAAAGTCATTGCGCCTATCGTGACATTGTTGCCTATAGTGAGATTGTTACCGATAATCGAGGTCCCAACTCCCAGATCAACGTTATCACCTATTGTTATCCTTGGGCTTGAGTTTTCATTCTTCACCCCTCCACCAATGCCAATAGTACAGTTATGTCTTATTTTGAAATTTCGTCCGATAATCACACATCCATTTATAACAACTGATGTGAAGTGAGTTATATGAAGACCAGGTGCAATTGTAGCTGGCAGCTGTATCTCAGTGTTGTACTTTTGGACAAGCTTCCTGTTAATTCTTCTGGCCAACTGTTTTTTCCATTTGGCATCAGAACTATAAAGATAAGAAGCAATTCGCCACCAAAAATTAAAGCGTCTCTCAGGGCACTTTAATGCTTTATGAAAAACGCGCGTCCATGAGAATTTCTTGTCGCTTTTCATTACTTCAGCTTGTAAGCACTCACGTAAATGGCGTTTCGATAGTTGATTACTCATTTTGAAATTCTCGTTTTCACTTTTACTGACTGGATCCGCGAATGCATAGTGGGCGCTTTCGCTAAAAGCCTCTTTCGAGGCTTATCGTTTTTCTCGTCCAATTACTTTATCTGCCGCGACACGAGACAGGAAGCCAGACCGGCTACCGTATTCAGGATGGGCGGCCACAAACTGATCGATACGTCGGATCAGCAGTGAAGGAAGCGTCACATTGATTTTTTCCGCTTTTCCCATCAGACGAGTTATATCCACGTCAACCAGGGCCCATACCGCACCGGCGTACTCTGGATCAGAAAGCCAGTTTTCGACGGTCGTTGCTTCTGGAACGCTCTCGCCATCTTCAACCAGTAATTCGATGTGTGCCTCGATCGCTTCACGTACGCTTTCAATCGCGTCCTGATAATCATCACCGCCAGAGAAGCAGCCAGGAATATCAGGTACGCGAACGCCGAAGGATGAATCGCCTTTATCAATAGCAACAGGGTACAACATTTAAACCTCCAGTAGGGGGGCTTAGAGCCCCGCCTGTTTTTTGATGCTTTTCAGTGTTGGTAACGGTATGTCTTTCTGTGGATGCTTTACCGTTACCAGCCCCTTTTTCGTTGGGTGTTTGAACTGATGATGACTGCCTTTAACTCTCACCAGATACCACCCATCGGCTTCTATCATTGCTATTGCATTCCTGCTATCCATCCTCCGGCTCTCTGTGTCGTCTTGGTGGGGTTATAATAACCCCTTAAGGGTTGGTCGTCAATGCTTTTAGGGTTATAGGAGTTATGAATGCAGAGGAAGTAAGAACCGCCCGCTGTATGAAAGAGCGGGCGGCTGTGGCTGGTGATCGTCCGATAGTGCGAGTATTGAATGGTTACCAGCCAGCGAAGATGTTACCAGTGATCACTCAGCAGGTAACGTTCGGGAAACGACTGCTTGCAATTTTGGTTGCAGTGGTAATGGCATGGGCCGCTTCTTTGAAAAAACGGGGTGAGGCAAGCCCCCATTGGCCATCTTTATGAACGAAAAGCAAATAATCTGGAATGGTGTCTGGATCACGGACAACAGCAAAGGTGAGCATATCACCTGAGGCATTCGGCAACCGATTGTCAGGTGGGAAGTAGATGCGAACTCCTGCGATAATAATATTGTCAATATTAGAAGAACCAGTCATCAGCGGACTCCCATGTTTCTTTCAGGACATTTTCAACATTCTTCTTAGCTGAGTCTTTATCGACCGTCCGAAGAACCGACAGGCCATCGCTTCCGGCTGGTTTGACGATAACCTCAACATCCTGGTATTCCTTGCTTAAGCGCCTTTCCATTTCAGCCTGAAGCGCAGCGGGAGCTTTGCTGGGAAGCTTCGAGAACTTCTCTTTTGCAATACTGATTTCGACACGCATAAAACCTCCTTTTACTGGTTGGATATACAGTTAATATTTAACTGGTTATACATACAGTGTCAAGGTTTTGCATGTCGGCGTAACACCCCAATTATTCCCCAGTTTTTCCCCGTCCAAATTTCACGTATAAAAAAACCAACCGTAATAGGTTGGTTTTAAAGAGTATTTTGGGTCGGCACGAGAGGATTTGAACCTCCGACCCCCGACACCCCATGACAGCGCCGGTATCCACGTTATAATCGTGGAAAAAAAGTGGGGATCCAGATGAATAAGAATTTATTACAGCTTTGCTATGAAGGCGAAGGTGGTGAAAGCTACATACGCAGTATCAATGAGAAAGGGCAGTTTTACGTATCTTTAGCTGATGTTTTGAAAACGCTTTCTATTGAAAACAGAAAGATGGATGGTAAGTCGCCAAAAAGCTTGCTTCCGGTAATTAAGGCAGTCATCCAAACACTGGATCCTGATGAAATCAAGAACATCCCTATGATTGAGAATGGCCAGGCTACGAGTGAAGCGTTCTTGACGGAACCAGGTCTCTATCGAGTCCTAGCTCAAGATACATCCTCCGCTGGCAAGAAATTCCAGCGATGGTTGTTCCATAAAGTACTACCCTCTATTCGTGAATTTGGACAATTTCCTCCTCCGCTGAAAAAAGAACAGTCTGAGATAAGTGCTTTTGCTGCAAGTCTTCAACAGACTGTCAATGCTTTGGTAATGGAAATTGCAAAACGCGAGGAACTGGAAAGCAGAGTCAATGACGTTGAACTCAAAGTTAACTCATTAGAGAGCTTGCGAGACCTGTCTCAATTTCGGAGTGTTCCACAGCGTTTAATGGAGTTGAGTCTTGAGGTAATGTCCATAGATGAGCTTTGGCATTGGTGTGAAAAATTACGCAGCGAAAGAGGGGCGGAAAAGATTAAATGCCCGTCAGGGATCGGAGTAAACACTATGTATCCATTAGCGCTGGTGGATGAAGCCATCGCAATCTACCAGAAAAATGTTGAAGCAAGATCGAGAGGCTCAAACATATAAAAAAGCCCGCTTAAGCGGGCATTTTTAATCGCTCAGGAGCTACGGCTCCTTTACGTATCTTTTTTGCCTCATCACCGTATGGCCGGTACCTTGGCGAGACTGCTAACTTACTGTTTTTACTGATGCTATCCTTGCAAAGTCCAATCATGATTGGTGGGCTGGTCGGAGTTGAACCCGCAGCGCAGCATTTCGTTTAGTCGCTGCTTCTGGATTTCTGTAGTTGTTCAAGTCTAGCGTGCAGCGATTTAGGGAATAGCTCTGTATAAACCTGCCACAGAACATTCAATGATCTATGCCCCGTCACTTGGGCAACTTCCTCAATACTGAATCCGGCTTCAAAAAGTCGGCTCGCACCTTCCCGCCTCATATCGTGATAACGCAGATCCTCGATTCCAAGCGCGCTCCTTACCCTCTGAAAACCAGCAGTTACTGAGCCGCTAATGTAGGGGAAGATCAGCTCTGATTTGCGCGGTTGCCGCTGAACGATATCCCACGCCTCTCCGAGCAAAGCGACATTCATATGATTGCCTTCCTTCTTCCGTGGATCCTTCCTGTCCCTCACAAGCACAGATTTTTGCTTTTCGTCGATATCATCCCACCGTAGGCGGCAAACTTCGCCAATACGCATGCACGATAAAACTGAAAACATCAGAATGTCTACAAACGGGATTTTTGAGACTCTGTGTTCTGAACGTTGCTTTAATCCTTCGATCAGCATGTCCAGTTCTTCAGATGCTGGCCGGCGACTACGGCGATTTGATTTCCCAATCAGCCCAAGTTTGAGAAGGTGAGGGCGGGCCTCTTTTGCCGGGTTGCTGGTATAGTTAATGCCATACACAGGCTTTGCACAATCTAGCACGCTTCCAAGGTAGCTGACATCATGACTCACGGTCGCCGGGCCCGCTCCTGCATTATTCCGCAGTCGGCAATGCTCTATCACATCATTTGCGGTCAGTGAGAGCAAGGGGATGGCTGCTATATCACAGTCGACGAGCATATTCAGGACGTAGCTTTTTGTTCTCCCGGATTTGCCACCAGCGTTTGGATCGTTGATGTATTTTTGCAGCAGATCACGAACGGTGATTCCTGTTGCGTCGTCGGATGATGGGAGCCCGTGAAGATCCAGTTCCTGCACGCGCTGATTTCCCCAGGTTTTTGCGTGCGCCTGCTTTGGAAATGTTTTGCTCTCTCTGTGTGTAACAACGCCTTTTTCTTTGATCAGGACGGTGCAACGATAGCGGGGAGTGCCGTCGGCTTTAAGTCGTTTCTCTATGTTATAATAGGCCATTCGCTCATCTCGTTATGACAGGTTCCCATGCGCATGGGAGCCTGAGTGGGGACCCAATGAGAGAAAAATATACGTAAATGTCAAAAAATGCACGGTAATCTTGAAATGATAAAAACCAACCAAACCAGCGCGGCATCTGATAATTATGGCATTCACTGGAGTGGTCGGTTTAGCGTGGCTCCTATGCTCGACTGGACGGACAGACACTGCCGCTATTTCCTGCGCCAGCTCTCCCGCCATACGCTGCTGTACACCGAAATGGTCACTACCGGCGCAATTATTCATGGCAAGGGCGATTATCTGGCGTACAGCGAAGAGGAGCATCCGGTTGCGCTGCAACTGGGTGGCAGCGATCCGGCTGCGCTGGCGCAGTGCGCGAAGCTGGCTGAAGAACGCGGCTATGACGAGATTAACCTCAACGTCGGTTGCCCGTCCGACCGTGTGCAAAACGGTATGTTCGGCGCGTGTCTGATGGGTAATGCACACCTGGTGGCGGACTGCATCAAAGCGATGCGCGACGTCGTCTCTATCCCGGTCACGGTCAAAACCCGTATCGGCATAGACGACCAGGACAGCTACGAATTCCTGTGCGATTTCATCAATACGGTCTCCGGCAAGGGCGAATGCGAGATGTTCATCATCCATGCGCGAAAAGCCTGGCTCTCTGGCCTCAGCCCGAAAGAGAACCGTGAGATCCCGCCGCTGGACTACCCGCGCGTGTATCAGCTGAAGCGTGACTTCCCGCACCTGACGATGTCCATTAACGGCGGCATCAAGTCGCTGGAAGAGGCCAAAGCGCATCTTGAACATATGGATGGGGTGATGGTCGGGCGCGAGGCGTATCAGAACCCGGGCATTCTGGCGACGGTCGATCGCGAAATCTTTGGCGTTGACGGTGCTGACTCCGATCCCGTGGCCGTAGTGCGCGCCATGTATCCGTACATTGAGCGCGAGCTGAGTCATGGTACGTATCTGGGCCACATTACCCGCCATATGCTTGGCCTGTTCCAGGGCATTCCTGGTGCGCGCCAGTGGCGTCGTTATCTCAGCGAGAACGCGCATAAAGCCGGTGCGGATATTGAGGTACTGGAACACGCGCTGCGTCTGGTTGCGGATAAACGTTAAATTTCGCTAAAAGATGGTCAAATACGCCACGCCCTGCAACACATTGCGGGGCGTTTTGCTTTCAGAACAACAACTTATTTTTGGCATGATTCTTGTAACGATCGCAGCATCATTCGGAAACTCGTGGGAGAGCACCATGCTTGAACTACTTTTTGTGATTGGTTTCTTTATCATGCTGATGGTCACGGGCGTGTCGCTGCTCGGTATCCTGGCCGCGCTCGTTGTGGCCACGGTGGTGATGTTTGTCGGCGGTTTATTTGCCCTGACGATTAAACTCTTGCCGTGGTTACTTCTGGCGATTGCGGTGGTATGGGCGATACGGGCGATTAAATCGCCAAAACTGCCCAGTTATCAGCGTAATAACCGCTTCCGTTACTAAGGTATTGAGGGGTACGTCACATACCTGCAACTTTTCCGGCAGCAATCCTTAGAACAGAATAGGATTTACTTATCGAATCTGTCACTATGGCTGCCGCTAAAGAATTCATCGAGCTGTACCCTACATACAGCCGAACTAAAAAAAGAAAGGGCTTCCCACGGGAAGCCCAATTTCTTTTTATGGCTCAGGGAATTAACAGACTCGACCCCTGCGTTGCCCGGCTCTCCAGCACCTCATGCGCACGTTGCGCATCGGTCAGCGGATATTTCTGCGCCTCTGCCACATCCACTTTAATCACCCCGCTGGCGATCAGCGAGAACAGCTCGTTGCTGGCTTCCTCGAGTTCTTCCCGGTTGGTGATGTAACCTTGCAGGGAAGGGCGAGTGACGTACAGTGATCCTTTCTGATTCAGAATGCCCAGGTTCACCCCGGTGACAGCCCCGGAGGCGTTACCGAAGCTCACCATCAGCCCGCGACGTTGCAGGCAGTCCAGCGAAGATTCCCAGGTGTCTTTCCCCACCGAGTCATACACCACGCGGACCTTTTTGCCGCCAGTGATCTCTTTTAGCCGCTCAACGATGCTCTCTTCCCGGTAGTTGATCACCTGCCATGCGCCCGCGTCCAGCGCACGCTGCGCTTTTTGCGCGCTGCCTGTGGTGCCGATCAGCTTCGCGCCCAGGGCTTTCGCCCACTGGCAGGCAATCAGCCCCACGCCACCTGCGGCTGCGTGAAACAGGAATTGCTCGTCAGGCTTAATTTCGTAGGTTTTACGCAGCAGATAATAGACCGTCAGCCCTTTCAGGAATGAGGCGGCAGCCTGCTCGAAGCCGATCGCATTTGGCAGAAGCGCCGCTTTCTCGGCCGGAACGTTATGGATGGAGCTGTAAGCGCCCAGCGCCGACTGCGCGTACACCACGCGATCGCCTTCCTTAATGTGCTTAACCGCGCTGCCCACTTTGCTGACGATGCCGGCCGCCTCTGTGCCCAGCCCGCTCGGCATCGACGGAGGCGGATAGAGGCCGCCGCGAATATAGGTATCGATGTAGTTAATGCCGATAGCTTTGTTTTCCACCTGGATTTCGTTCTCGCCAGGCGCAGCGGGGGTAAATTCCACCGCTTTGAGTACGTCAGGGCCACCATGCTTGTGAAATTCAATACGTGTTGCCATGCTTCCTCCAGAATGTGGTAATCTTTCGACCCACTCTTTATCTCGGTAACTCCATTCACTATGGCAGGAAACAAACCCTTCAACAAACAGACTGAACCTCGTGAGCGTGATTATCAGGTCGCCGGGTTAAAAGTCCCGCCGCACTCGATTGAAGCGGAACAGTCGGTGTTGGGCGGTTTAATGCTGGATAACGAACGCTGGGACGACGTCGCCGAGCGCGTTGTCGCGGAAGACTTCTATACCCGCCCGCACCGCCACATCTTTACGGAAATGGCGCGTTTGCAGGAGTCGGGCAGCCCGATCGACCTGATTACGCTCGCAGAATCGCTGGAGCGTCTGGGACAGCTCGACAGCGTCGGCGGATTTGCCTATCTGGCAGAACTGTCAAAAAACACGCCAAGTGCCGCGAACATCAGCGCTTACGCTGATATAGTTCGTGAACGTGCCGTTGTCCGCGAGATGATCTCGGTGGCGAATGAGATCGCCGAGGCCGGTTTCGATCCCCAGGGGCGCACCAGCGAAGATCTGCTCGACCTGGCGGAATCCCGCGTCTTTAAAATCGCCGAAAGCCGTGCGAATAAAGACGAAGGCCCGAAAAACATCGCCGATGTGCTCGACGCCACCGTCGCACGTATTGAGCAGCTTTTCCAGCAGCCGCACGATGGCGTGACGGGGGTGAACACCGGTTATGACGATCTCAACAAGAAAACGGCAGGTCTTCAGCCGTCGGATTTGATTATCGTGGCCGCACGTCCGTCGATGGGTAAAACGACATTTGCAATGAACCTCGTCGAAAACGCGGCGATGTTGCAGGATAAGCCGGTGCTTATCTTCAGTCTGGAGATGCCCTCTGAACAGATCATGATGCGTTCTCTGGCGTCCCTGTCGCGCGTGGATCAGACCCGCATCCGTACCGGTCAGCTGGACGATGAGGACTGGGCGCGGATCTCCGGCACCATGGGGATTTTGCTGGAAAAACGGAACATCTATATTGATGACTCCTCCGGCCTGACGCCGACGGAAGTGCGCTCCCGCGCACGCCGTATCGCCCGTGAACACGGTGGCATCGGTCTCATCATGATCGACTACCTTCAGCTGATGCGCGTTCCGTCGCTTTCCGACAACCGTACGCTGGAGATTGCCGAGATTTCGCGCTCGCTCAAGGCGTTAGCCAAAGAGCTGCACGTGCCGGTGGTGGCGCTGTCGCAGCTTAACCGCTCTCTGGAACAACGTGCAGACAAGCGCCCGGTCAACTCCGACCTGCGTGAATCCGGCTCCATCGAGCAGGATGCCGACTTAATCATGTTCATCTACCGTGATGAGGTTTATCACGAGAACAGCGACCTGAAAGGGATCGCCGAAATTATTATTGGTAAGCAACGTAACGGCCCCATCGGTACGGTACGTCTGACCTTTAACGGCCAGTGGTCGCGTTTCGACAACTATGCCGGTCCTCAATATGATGATGAGTAATTTCTAAGGAATTCAAATGCAAGCGGCAACTGTTGTTATTAACCGCCGCGCTCTGCGACACAACCTGCAACGTCTGCGAGAACTGGCGCCCGCCAGTAAGCTCGTTGCAGTCGTGAAAGCGAACGCTTACGGACACGGTCTTCTTGAGACCGCGCGAACGCTCCCCGATGCCGACGCTTTTGGCGTCGCCCGTCTCGAAGAAGCTCTCCGCCTGCGCGCAGGTGGAATTACGCAACCGATTCTGCTCCTCGAAGGCTTTTTTGAAGCCTCGGACCTGCCGACCATTGCCGATCAGCACCTGCACACGGCGGTGCATAACGAAGAACAGCTGGCCGCGCTGGAAACGGCCGAACTGAGCGAGCCGGTCACCGTCTGGATGAAGCTCGACACGGGCATGCACCGTCTGGGCGTGCGGCCGGAAAGCGCGGAGGCGTTTTATCAGCGTCTGTGTCAGTGCAAAAATGTGCGTCAGCCGGTAAACATCGTCAGCCACTTTGCCCGCGCCGATGAGCCTGAATGCGGCGCAACGGAACAGCAGCTTGATATCTTCAATACCTTCTGCGAAGGCAAACCGGGGATGCGCTCGATCGCGGCATCCGGCGGTATTCTGCTGTGGCCGCAGTCGCACTTCGACTGGGCGCGTCCGGGCATCATTCTTTACGGCGTATCGCCACTGGAGCACAAACCCTGGGGGCCGGACTTTGGCTTTAAGCCGGTGATGTCGCTGGTTTCAAATCTGATTGCCGTGCGTGAGCACAAAGCGGGAGAGCCGGTAGGTTACGGCGGCACCTGGATCAGCGAGCGCGATACCCGTCTTGGCGTGGTGGCGATGGGCTACGGTGACGGCTATCCCCGCGCCGCACCAACGGGCACGCCGGTGCTGGTCAACGGTCGTGAAGTGAAGATTGTCGGCCGCGTGGCGATGGACATGATTTGTGTTGATCTGGGGCCCGACGCGCAGGATAAAGCGGGGGACGATGCGGTGATGTGGGGCGAAGGCCTGCCGGTAGAACGTATTGCTGAAATAACAAAAGTGAGTGCTTACGAACTTATCACGCGTCTTACCTCAAGGGTCGCGATGAAATATGTCGACTAAGCATGAGCGGGATGCGGTGCATCCCGCTTCTGTTAACATCCCCTCGATCTTCTTCCGCTTCCGGTTTATTGTTGAATTCCCTGCCTCATAATAATCCGGAGAACATCGCGTGTTTCAGAAAGTAGACGCCTACGCCGGCGACCCTATCCTCTCCTTGATGGAGCGTTTCAAAGAAGATCCTCGCAGCGACAAAGTGAACCTCAGCATTGGTCTTTACTACAACGAAGACGGCATCATTCCTCAGTTGAAAGCCGTTGCCGAAGCTGAAGCGCGTCTTAACGCAACCCCGCACGGTGCTTCGCTTTATCTGCCGATGGAAGGATTAAACACCTACCGCAACACTATCGCGCCGCTGCTGTTTGGTGCGGACCACGCGGTGCTCGCGCAAAAGCGCGTGGCGACTATCCAGACGCTGGGTGGCTCGGGTGCGCTGAAGGTAGGCGCAGATTTCCTGAAAAAGTACTTCCCGGATTCCGGCGTGTGGGTCAGCGACCCGACGTGGGAAAACCACGTTGCGATCTTCGAGGGCGCGGGCTTTAAGGTTGAAACCTATCCGTGGTTCGACAGCGAAACGAACGGCGTGCGCGTTGATGCGCTGCTGGAAAAACTGAACACCCTGCCGGAGCGCAGTATCGTATTGCTGCATCCGTGCTGCCATAACCCGACGGGTGCGGACCTCACCAATGCCCAGTGGGATGCGGTGATCGAGGTACTGAAGGCGCGTAACCTGATCCCGTTCCTCGACATCGCCTATCAGGGCTTTGGCGCGGGCATGGAGGAAAACGCCTACGCCATTCGCGCGATTGCCAGCGCGGGGCTTCCCGCTCTGGTCAGCAACTCCTTCTCAAAAATCTTCTCCCTGTACGGCGAGCGCGTTGGCGGTCTGTCCGTGGTGTGTGAAGACGCCGAAGCCGCGGGACGCGTACTCGGCCAGCTGAAAGCGACGGTCCGCCGGATCTACTCCAGCCCGCCGAACTTTGGTGCGCAGGTGGTGGCGACAGTTCTCGGTGACGAAACACTGAAAGCCACCTGGCTTGCGGAAGTGGAAGCGATGCGTAAGCGCATCCTGTCGATGCGTCAGGAGCTGGTTAACGTCCTGAAAGAGGCCGTGCCTGGGCATAACTTTGATTATCTTCTCAAGCAGCGCGGGATGTTCAGCTACACCGGACTGAGCGCAGCGCAGGTCGATCGCCTGCGTGAAGAGTTCGGTGTCTACCTGATCGCCAGCGGCCGTATGTGCGTGGCGGGTCTGAATGCCAGCAACGTCCAGCGCGTGGCGCAGGCGTTTGCAGCTGTGATGTAAGTACTCACTACTTATTATCTCCCTCTCCCTGTGGGAGAGGGCTGGGGTGAGGGCATCAGACCGCAGAAAATCTTGCCCGGTGGCGGCTGCGCCTTACCGGGCCTACATCACTCATCCACACTTTGTGATCGTCTTCTTTTTATTAAGCGCCATAAGTAAAAACTCCTTTCCTTCCCCTCCCGCTGGGGTTATGGTCGGATAGTTTTTTGACCATCCGCTCAAAATAAAAAGATAACAAACTGAATATTCAGGGGAAAATATGCGCAAGATCACACTGGCGCTCAGCGCCGCCTGCTTATTGTTCTCGCTTAATAGTACCGTTGTTGCGCGGGCTTCTGCACCCACGCCGCTTTACACCGGCACCACCGCCGCCATTCTTGCCGAACAGGCCCCCATTCACTGGGTTTCAGTGGCACAAATTGAAAACAGCCTGACGGGTCGCCCGCCGATGGCCGTGGGCTTCGATATTGACGATACCGTTCTCTTCTCCAGCCCCGGTTTCTGGCGCGGCAAAAAAACGTACTCCCCGGACAGCGAAGCCTATCTGAAAAACCCGGAATTCTGGGAAAAGATGAACAACGGCTGGGATGAGTTCAGTATCCCGAAAGAGGTTGCCCGCGCGCTGATCGCCATGCACGTAAAGCGCGGCGACAGCATTTACTTCGTGACCGGACGTAGCCAGACCAAAACCGAAACCGTCTCGAAAACGCTACAGGATGATTTTCTGATCCCGGCGGCCAGCATGAATCCGGTCATTTTTGCCGGGGACCAGGAAGGGCAAAACACCAAAACCCAGTGGCTGGAAAAGAAAAATATCAAAGTGTTCTACGGGGATTCAGATAACGACATCACCGCGGCGCACGACGTGGGAGCCAGAGGCATCAGGGTGTTACGCGCCTCGAACTCCACCTACCGACCGCTGCCGATGGCCGGAAAATTTGGTGAAGAGGTGATTGTTAACTCTGAATACTGATGTATTAACGGCGGGGTGAATGCTTTTTTAAGCAAATCTCGCTGCGCGGGTTTTACCTTTCGCTTTCTTGCTGCACACTTAGAAAGATTCACCTTTCATAATGGAGCAGCACATGTGGTATCAACAGACCCTGACCTTAAGCGCAAAACCACGCGGATTTCACCTTGTGACGGACGAAGTCATCGGGCAAATCCGCGACCTGTCGCGCGTCAAAACGGGTTTGCTGCATCTGCTGCTTCAGCACACGTCTGCTTCTCTCACGCTTAATGAAAATTGCGATCCCACCGTCCGGTCCGACATGGAGCACCATTTTCTGAAGAGCGTCCCGGACAACGCGCCTTATGAGCATGACTATGAGGGGGCGGACGATATGCCTTCGCATATTAAATCCTCCCTGCTGGGCGTCTCGCTGATGCTGCCGGTCCACAACGGACGGCTACAGCTGGGAACGTGGCAGGGGATCTGGCTGGGAGAACATCGCATTCACGGTGGTTCGCGTAAAATTATCGCAACGCTACAAGGGGAATAAAGATGACAATTTCGGAGATACTTCAGTACTGCATGAGCAAGCCGGGGGCGGAACAAAGCGTACACAGCGACTGGAAAGCCACGCAGATCAAAGTGGGGGATGTGTTGTTCGCGATGGTGAAAGAGGTGGATGCGCGGCCTGCGGCATCACTGAAAACCAGTCCTGAACTGGCCGACTTACTGCGCCAGCAGCACGATGATGTCAGGCCTAGCAAGCATCTGAATAAAGCACACTGGAGTACGGTGTTTCTCGACGGCTCGCTGCCAGATTCGCAAATTTACTACCTGGTGGATGCGTCGTATCAACAGGCGGTAGAACTGCTGCCGGAAACGATCCGACAGCAGCTCTCCGTGTAACGATTACAGCAACGGTTTGAGGAAGCGCGCGGTGTGCGAGGCTTCGCACTCTGCAACGGTCTCTGGCGTACCGGAGACGAGGATTTCACCGCCGCCGCTGCCGCCTTCCGGGCCGAGATCGACAATCCAGTCCGCGGTTTTAATCACGTCCAGGTTGTGCTCAATCACCACGATGGTGTTGCCCTGATCGCGCAGCTGGTGCAGCACGTCCAGCAGCTGCTGGATATCCGCAAAATGCAGGCCGGTGGTCGGCTCATCCAGAATGTACAGCGTCTGACCGGTACCGCGTTTAGACAGCTCACGCGCCAGCTTCACGCGCTGCGCTTCACCACCGGACAGCGTTGTCGCTGACTGCCCCAGACGGATATAGGTCAGACCCACATCCATCAGGGTTTGCAGCTTACGCGCCAGCGCAGGGACGGCGTCAAAGAACTCGCGCGCCTCTTCGATGGTCATATCCAGCACTTCGTGGATGGTCTTGCCTTTGTACTTAATCTCCAGCGTTTCACGGTTATAGCGCTTGCCTTTGCACTGGTCGCACGGCACGTAGATATCCGGCAGGAAGTGCATCTCAACCTTGATTACGCCGTCGCCCTGGCACGCTTCACAACGGCCGCCGCGCACGTTAAAGCTGAAACGTCCTGGCGTGTAGCCGCGCGAACGCGCTTCCGGCACGCCGGCAAAGAGTTCACGTACGGGCGTAAAGACGCCGGTATAGGTCGCCGGGTTGGAACGCGGCGTACGGCCAATCGGGCTCTGGTCGATGTCGATAACCTTGTCGAAATGCTCCAGCCCCTGAATGTCGCGGTACGGTGCAGGTTCAGCCAGCGTCGCGCCGTTCAGCGCCGTCTGCGCAATCGGGAACAGCGTATCGTTGATCAGCGTCGATTTACCGGAACCGGACACGCCGGTGATGCAGGTGAACAGCCCGACAGGCAGCGTCAGGGTCACGTCCTTCAGGTTGTTGCCGCGCGCCCCGGTTAGCTTCAGCACTTTTTCCGGGTTCGCCGCCACGCGCTGTTTTGGTACTTCAATTTTGCGCTTGCCGCTCATGTACTGGCCGGTCAGCGACTCGGGCACCGCCATAATGTCTTTCAGCGTCCCTTCTGCCACCACCTGTCCGCCGTGCACGCCAGCGCCCGGGCCGATGTCGATCACGTGGTCAGCGGCGCGAATGGCGTCTTCGTCGTGCTCAACCACAATCACAGTGTTGCCAAGGTTACGCAGGTGAACCAGCGTGCCGAGCAGGCGTTCGTTGTCGCGCTGGTGCAGGCCGATAGACGGCTCATCCAGCACGTACATCACGCCGACTAAGCCTGCGCCAATCTGGCTCGCCAGACGGATACGCTGGGCTTCACCGCCGGAGAGCGTTTCAGCCGAGCGGGAAAGCGTCAGGTAGTTCAGGCCAACGTTCACGAGGAACTTGAGGCGATCGCCGATCTCTTTCAGCACTTTTTCAGCGATTTTCGCGCGCTGGCCGGAGAGCTTCAGGTTGTTGAAGAAGTCCATCGCGTGGCCGATGCTCATGTCTGAGATGGTCGGCAGCGCCGTGTTTTCGACAAACACGTGTCGCGCTTCGCGGCGCAGGCGCGTGCCCTCGCAGGTGGCGCAGGAGCGGTTGCTGATGAACTTCGCCAGCTCCTCACGCACCGCGCTGGATTCGGTCTCTTTGTAGCGGCGCTCCATGTTGTGCAGCACCCCTTCGAACGGGTGGCGACGCACGGAAGTGTCACCGCGATCGTTCATGTACTTGAACTCAATGTTCTCTTTGCCGGAACCGAACAGGATCACTTTATGTACGTTCGCGCTCAGGCTGGCCCACGGGGCTTCAACGTCGAACTTGTAGTGCTCCGCCAGCGACTTCAGCATCTGGAAGTAATAGAAGTTACGCTTGTCCCAGCCGCGAATGGCGCCACCCGCCAGCGACAGCTCCGGATTCTGGATCACGCGATCAGGGTCGAAATACTGCTGAACGCCCAAGCCGTCACAGGTCGGGCACGCGCCCGCCGGGTTGTTGAACGAGAACAGGCGCGGTTCCAGCTCGCGCATGCTGTAGCCGCAAATCGGGCAGGCAAAGTTGGCGGAGAAGAGCAGCTCTTCCGCTTTTGCATCGTCCATGTCTGACACCACCGCCGTGCCGCCCGACAGTTCCAGCGCCGTTTCAAAGGATTCCGCCAGACGCGTCGCCAGATCTTCACGTACCTTAAACCGGTCAATCACCACTTCGATGGTGTGTTTCTTTTGCAGCTCCAGCTTTGGCGGATCGGACAGGTCACACACTTCGCCGTCGATACGGGCGCGGATATAGCCCTGGCTTGCCAGATTTTCCAGCGTTTTAGTGTGTTCGCCCTTACGCTCTTTAATGATTGGCGCCAGCAGCATCAGGCGTTTGCCTTCCGGCTGCGACAGCACGTTATCCACCATCTGGCTGACGGTCTGGGCCGCCAGCGGAACGTCGTGATCCGGGCAGCGCGGCTCGCCCACGCGCGCATACAGCAGACGCAGGTAGTCATGGATTTCGGTAATGGTACCGACCGTGGATCGCGGGTTATGCGACGTGGATTTCTGCTCAATGGAGATAGCAGGAGACAACCCTTCAATGTGGTCGACATCCGGTTTTTCCATCAGCGACAGGAACTGACGCGCGTACGCCGAGAGCGATTCAACGTAACGACGCTGTCCTTCGGCATACAAAGTGTCGAAAGCCAGTGAGGATTTGCCAGACCCCGAAAGCCCGGTCACGACGATGAGTTTGTCGCGAGGGATTATGAGGTTGATATTCTTGAGATTGTGGGTGCGGGCGCCCCGAACTTCGATCTTATCCATTCACCTTTCCCGGTTGGAACACGGATTGCCTGATTTGTTTGAAGGACAAACGGCTGTCAGAAACGGCTAATTATGACACAAAATGACCTGTTTGAATATACAGTATTGGAATGCATTTTCTGATTCACTGTGTAACAATGTCGAGTCCGCGAGAGAACTCTGGAACATGCTACGCAACTATCAAAGTGTCGCATGGAAATGGTACACTCGCGCGTTTACACTATTAAGAAACGTATTCAGGAGACACGAACATGGCCAGCAGAGGCGTAAACAAGGTGATTCTCGTCGGTAATCTGGGCCAGGACCCGGAAGTACGCTACATGCCGAGTGGTGGCGCAGTTGCCAACATTACGCTGGCTACTTCCGAATCCTGGCGTGATAAAGCGACCGGTGAAATGAAAGAGCAGACCGAATGGCACCGTGTTGTGCTGTTTGGCAAACTGGCTGAAGTGGCCGGTGAGTATCTGCGTAAAGGCTCTCAGGTTTACATTGAAGGCCAACTGCGTACCCGCAAATGGACCGATCAATCCGGTCAGGAAAAATACACCACGGAAGTGGTGGTGAATGTTGGCGGCACCATGCAGATGCTGGGTGGCCGTCAGGGCGGCGGCGCACCGGCAGGTGGCGGCCAGCAGCAGGGCGGTTGGGGCCAGCCTCAGCAGCCGCAGGGCGGCAATCAGTTTAGCGGCGGCGCGCAGTCCCGTCCGCAGCAGCAGTCTGCTCCGGCACCGTCTAACGAACCGCCAATGGACTTCGACGACGATATCCCGTTCTGATATCCAGACGCGTTAAACACAAAAAACCCAGACAATGTCTGGGTTTTTTTATAACAGGCTATCAGGTAATCACCATCGGCCAGTCTGGTGGGGTGTGGCTCATGGCTTCAACCATCACCACTTTAATGTTTTCCCAGACGGCGGCTATATCCACCAGCGTAATACCGAGCAAACCTGTTGCGAACCAGCATGCGGCGCCTAACCCTAACAGGGTGCTAATCACAGCAAGACCTGCGTAGTCGGACTTTCGGCACTGAATGTTTAACGTGCTGGCCAGGAACATCAAAACCGCGCTCAACAACGGCCAGCGCAGGAGCACCATGCTGGTGGTAATGGTTGCCATAAAACTCATCCTCGACAAAACAGACGAACTGGAATGAAACAATGTTTCTCGTTACATAAGATGTGTGAACTATATCACATTTGCTGTTTTATTAGCCAGTATCCGCGTGAGGTAAAAGTGGGTTTATTACCAGGGAAAATATATCGTCGTCGCTCGTATCCGCGTCTGGTCGGAATTTTTATTTTTAATTCATTCAGATAGCAAAACCTTTGCAAAACACCTTCGGCTGTATAGCGTTTACAGCAGTATGTCTATGGATTATGCTTGTGTGGAACAATAAATGTACCCGCAGAAATAATTCATCGCATTGAATTAATTGCCTTTTTTGGATTTTATATTCTTTGTTTTACACTCAGCATGCTCTTTGATTTCGTGGTCTTATTCTTTTATTCAGATATGAGTTATTGCGGTTGCTCTCTCGATTAATGACCTGCGAAAAGATAATGAAAGAACAAAGACGCGAGATTATTAACGACAGCATGCAGGCGCTGCACGCCCTGGCGAAGCTGATGCCGCAACTCAACGCGCAGTGTTCGCCGGTGGAAATGCTGGAAACCATCAACAGCGCTCTGGGGGCAAATCTCTCGTGGGTCAGTGTCGAATCCGCAGACGGGCCGCGCGTGGTTTGTGCCGGCGACGTGACGTGTCACGCCTTCAACGTGGCGGATTTTCTTGCCAGCACCCTGTTGCAGCGGCATCACCGCGCCTGGCGCGTTATCTACTGGAAAGCGCATATTGGCCGGGCGGTATTTTCCCCTCAGCACCCGGGCTATGCGCGGCTGCAAAGCGGCGTTCTGTGTAAACTCTCAGCGCATGGCAGACAGTGCAGTGGTTATTTCTTTTTGGCTTTTAATGGAAAACTTACCTCGTTGCCGATACTGAAAAATATCGTGGTGGTATTGGTTGAGAAGCTAAAAGATTATTTTGATGACATCATCGTGCGGGAAAAAACGGCGCAAGAAATGCAGCGTGTCGTCACGCAATATAAAACCTTATTTGAGCGTGCGCCGGTATTAATGAACGCCTTTGACAGGCATAACCGGTGTGTATTGTGGAATGCCGAATGCGAAAAAGTCTTTGGCTGGAGTATGACTGAAATCGACGAGCACCCCGATCCACTGGCCCTGTTTTATCCGGATCCCGAGGAGCGACAGCGCGTGCAGGAGTCGGTTCGTTTCGCACCACTTAAGGATATGTACGAATGGCACCCGGTGCGTAAAGACGGGACGCAGTTAACGATTCTCTGGTCAAACATCCTTTTGCCGGATAACTCCATTCTCAATATTGGCCTGGATATCACCGAACGTAAAAAAGCAGAACAGCAGCTGACCGTCAAAGCCACCACGGACGATCTGACGGGCTGTCTGAATCGCTCGACAATCTTACAGCAGCTCAAAATGGCGCTGGCAGCCAGTTCGCCGCAGGATGTCAGTAGCCACTTCTGTCTCCTGATGTTCGATCTCGATTATTTCAAGCAGATTAACGATCGGTGGGGACATCAGGTTGGCGATGCGGCATTGATTCACTTTTGCGACCGTATTCGCGAGGTGAGCCCGGCCGGGTCAGCGCTGGGACGGGTGGGGGGCGAAGAGTTTGTTCTTCTGCTGGCGCGTACGGATGGTATGGCCGCTACGTTGCTCTCTTCTCGCCTGCGTGCCGCGCTGATCTCAAAACCGCTGCGTGTGGGCGATAAAACGCTGGTACTCTCCTTCAGCGCCGGGGTGGTTGAAGTCTGTCAGGGGCAACGAGATACTTCTGCCATACTGATGCGTGCCGATAAGGCATTATATGACGCCAAGCGTACGGGAAGAGGAAAAACGGTCCTGGCGTCTGATTATTTATAAATCAGCATAAGAACAAAGAGCAGGCTATTTCAGCCAGCGAATTTTCCACACCTGTCGCGGGTAATTATTTTCCTTATCAGAAACGAAATGAATACTTTTAGTTTGGCTTACGGGAAAATATTATCGGCATCACGAATTTTAGGATTTTTAATACCAAAAGTCAGTTGCTAACTTCCTATGATTCATGCAACGTAATCACCTGTTTATCAAAGCAGCCGGTCTTCATTGCTACAGGCGTACAACATGCAGGGATACAGAGCGGGAAATGAATCGTAGCGCGCGGCGCAAAATGCTTAAAGTGGTCGGGATTATCATGGTAGTTATGCTGCCGGTGATGCTTGCGCTATGGTTTGCCCAGCTTAGTGCAGTGTCGGAAATCAGCGCCCAGCTGCGCACGTTTGCTGAACTTGCTTTAAATAAAACTGAACGGGTTATTCAACAGGTTGACCTGGCCCGGAAAGACGCGGAAAAATATCAGGGCAAAGTGTGTACGCCGGAGCATCGTCAATATATGTTGAACGTTTCCCGCGGTCGCCTTTTTGTTGCCGATTTAATTTATGCTGATGGCCAGGACTTTCTCTGCTCGACCCTTTTTACGCCGAAACACCCTTACATCATCCCCGCTGCCAATTACACACGTAAACCCGACGTTGCTATCTATTATTTTCGCGATACACCATTTTTTAATGGTTATAAAATGATATATATGCAGCGCGGAAATTATGTCGCAGTGGTCAACCCGCTTTCGTACAGTGAGGTGATGTCAGACGATCGTTCCCTGTCGTGGGGAGTGTATGACACCGTCAGCAATGCATTCTTTTCTGTGAGCCAGAAAGCCAATATTTCTTTATTGCATTCGATGCTTCGACATCAGGAAACGACTTTTCAGAAAGATGACCGTTTTTATACGATCGTAAAATCAGAGCAGCGGCCCATTGCGGCCATCGTTTCTACCTCCAGTGCCCGTTTTTATAAAACGCTTTATCATCAGGCTACCCTGACGCTACCGCTAGGGATAATTTGCAGCATTATTATTCTGCTGGTGTGGTCGCGTACACACCGTGAATTCAATTCGCCTGGCCGACTTCTGCACCGGGCGCTGAATAAACGCCAGCTGTGCGTCCATTATCAGCCCATTATTGATATTAAAAATAACCAGTGCGTGGGGGCAGAGGCGTTGTTGCGCTGGCCTGGATTCAACGGTCAGGTTATGAGCCCGGCGGAATTTATTCCCCTGGCAGAAAAAGAGGGGATGATTGAGCGCATTACGGATTACGTCGTTGAGGAGGTGTTCAGCGATCTGGGCCATTTTCTTGCCGCTCATCCCGATCTGTATGTCTCGATTAACCTGTCGGCGTCAGATTTCCACTCTTCGCGTCTTATCGCCCTGATCTCCGACAAAGCCCGCTTTTACTCGGTTCGCGCGCAGCAAATCAAAATTGAGGTGACGGAGCGGGGGTTTATTGACGTGCCGAAAACCACGCCGGTCATTCAGGCGTTTCGTCAGGCGGGGTATGAAGTGGCGATTGATGATTTCGGAACCGGCTACTCTAACCTGCATAACCTCTATTCACTGAACGTCGATATCCTGAAAATCGACAAATCCTTTATCGATACCTTAACCACCAACAGCACCAGCCACCTGATTGCCGAGCACATCATTGAGATGGCGCAAAGCCTGCGGCTGAAAACCATTGCGGAAGGGGTCGAGACGGGGGAGCAGGTGAGCTGGCTGCTGAAGCGTGGCGTACAGTATTGCCAGGGATGGCACTTCGCGAAAGCGATGCCGCCCCAGGCATTTATGGCCTGGCAGCAGCAACCCTTGCGTTAACACGCATTAATTGAGCTGATGGCGGTAGTCGCTCGGCGTACGGTCAAACTCGCGGCGGAAGACGCGGGAAAAGGTCTGCTGCGACACATAGCCCAGATCCATTGCGATATCAAAAATGGGCCGCTGCGTTGAGCGTAACGCCTGCGCCGCCAGCAGGAGCCTGCGCTGGCGAATGTAATCACCCAGCGTTTGATGCATTACGGTGCGGAACATTCTCTGTAAATACCATTTCGAATAGCCCGACTTCTTAGCGACCACATCAATGTTCAACGGCTGGTCGATATGTTCATCAATCCATTCAATAAGTGTCTGAATAATTTGCTGATGCGACATAAGGTTACCCCTCTGTGGAGACATCTGTCCTGGTTGATTCGTCATTTTCTCTGCGGGGGAGTATAATTCCTCAAGTTAACTTGAGGTAAAGAGGTTTTATGGAAAAGAGATTACCGCGCATCAAAGCACTGTTAACCCCCGGTGAAGTGGCTAAGCGAAGCGGTGTGGCGGTGTCGGCGCTCCACTTCTATGAAAGCAAAGGGTTAATAAAAAGTATCCGTAACGCCGGAAACCAGCGGCGCTACACGCGCGATGTGCTCCGCTACGTGGCGATTATCAAAATTGCGCAACGTATCGGCATTCCTCTGGCCACCATTGGTGACGCGTTCGGCGTATTGCCGGAAGGGCACTCACTGAGCGCGAAAGAGTGGAAGCAGCTGTCGTCCCAGTGGCGAGAAGAACTGGATCGTCGTATTCACACGCTGGTGGCCCTGCGCGATGAACTGGATGGCTGCATTGGTTGCGGGTGTTTATCACGTAGCGATTGCCCGCTGCGTAACCCGGGTGACAGGCTGGGCGAGCAGGGAACAGGGGCACGGTTGCTGGAGGAGGATTGAGAGGTGTTTGCCGGGTAAGGCGCAGCCGCCACCCGGCAACAAACATAAAGAACTAAAGCGCCACTAAGGGCGCTTTAGTTTTTTCCGGTCTTTGTCTTTCTCTCTATCCCGCTGGCTCACGGGAGGGTTTCCCCCGACATCAGTACCCCTCGTGTCGAGCTTGTGAAGGAGGTTCCGGTTTGTACTGACACTTTAATTTTATGCCCGGCCGCCGTTTTTGCCACCGGAGACGGTGAGATTTTAGCCGAATTTTTTTCGTGAAGTTGTTCAGTTTTCTATAGTTAAAAAGTATGAATCATCGGAGAACATCATGCTAACGGTCCACCACCTTAATCAGTCTCGTTCACATCGTGTCCTCTGGGCGCTGGAAGAGCTGGGTCTGACGTACGACATCGTGCGCTACCAGCGCGAAAAAACCATGCTCGCGCCAGACTCGCTCAAAAAAGTGCATCCGCTGGGAAAATCCCCGGTACTCGAAGATAACGGACTGGTTCTGGCCGAATCAGGTGCGATTCTGGAATATCTTCAGGAAACGTACGATTCGGCGTCACGATTCAAACCGTTAGATCCCGCCCATAAAGTGCAGTATCGCTTCTGGCTGCATTACGCCGAAGGGTCTTTGATGCCGCTACTGTTAATGAAGCTGGTGTTTAACAGCCTCGGCAAACCACCCGTCCCGTTTGGCCTGCGCACGCTGGGTAAGGCGCTGGGGCAGGGGGTGCAAAAAGCGTATCTCAACCGCCAGCTGGAAACGCATGCGCACTTTATTAACGATCATCTTGCCGAAAACAGTTGGTTTGCCGGCGACACGCTGACCATGGCTGATATCCAGATGAGTTTTCCCCTCTTCGCCCTGCTGGCGAGAGGCGGCATCGACAATCTCGACCACATAGCGGCGTGGAAACAGAGAGTGGAGGCACGTCCGGGCTGGCAGACAACGCTTGCGAAAGGCGGCCCGCTGACGATCCCCGGCGAGGGATGAAATTTAACGAAATTGCGCATGGACGATAACGTTTGCGCATCCTCTGCTTAATTCTTCATCGTCATGAGGCAATTTTAGCGAAAAACGAGAAAGTTCAGTTGAAAAGGGCGGGTATTAGGCTAGATAATCGTTTGCCTTAATTTGACCACCCGTTTGTAAGCGCGGAGCTAAACGTTTGCTTTTTCTGTGACGCCCTTTCGTCGCAAACGCAACACAAGGATTTGACGTTTAGCTGGCAGTGGCGTCTCCACCTCGCTTACGGACTTCCTAAAAAACTCTCAGGGGATGTTTTCTATGTCTACGCCATCTGCGCGTACCGGCGGTTCACTTGACGCCATGTTTAAAATTTCTGCTCGCGGCAGCACCGTGCGCCAGGAAGTTGTTGCCGGTCTGACCACGTTTCTGGCGATGGTGTACTCCGTCATCGTGGTGCCGGGCATGCTCGGCAAAGCGGGCTTCCCGCCAGCGGCGGTCTTCGTTGCCACCTGCCTGGTTGCGGGTGTGGGTTCGATTGTGATGGGCCTGTGGGCGAACCTGCCTCTGGCGATCGGGTGCGCCATCTCCCTGACCGCATTTACCGCCTTCAGCCTGGTGCTGGGCCAGCAGATCAGCGTCCCGGTAGCGCTCGGCGCCGTGTTCCTGATGGGCGTGCTGTTCACCGTAATTTCAGCAACCGGCATTCGTAGCTGGATTTTGCGCAACCTGCCGCAGGGCGTGGCGCACGGCACCGGCATCGGTATTGGTCTGTTCCTGCTGCTGATCGCTGCCAACGGCGTCGGCCTGGTCATCAAGAACCCGCTGGACGGCCTGCCGGTTGCGCTGGGTAACTTCGCGAGCTTCCCGGTGATCATGTCGCTGGTGGGTCTGGCGGTGATCATTGGCCTGGAAAAACTGAAAGTGCCGGGCGGCATTCTGCTGACCATTATCGGCGTGTCCATCGTCGGCCTGATCTTCGACCCGACCGTTCATTTCTCCGGGATTTTCGCCATGCCGTCGCTGAGCGATGACAAAGGCAACTCCCTGATTGGCAGCCTGGATATTATGGGCGCGCTGAACCCGGTGATCCTGCCAAGCGTGCTGGCGCTGGTAATGACCGCGGTATTTGACGCCACCGGCACCATCCGCGCGGTGGCCGGTCAGGCGAACCTGCTGGATAAAGACGGACAGATTATTGACGGCGGCAAAGCGCTGACCACCGACTCCCTGAGCAGCGTTTTCTCTGGTCTGGTGGGTGCGGCGCCTGCGGCGGTGTACATCGAGTCCGCAGCGGGTACGGCGGCGGGCGGTAAAACCGGCCTGACGGCCATCACCGTTGGCGTACTGTTTCTGCTGATCCTGTTCCTCTCTCCGCTCTCTTATCTGGTGCCAGCTTACGCGACCGCACCTGCGCTGATGTACGTTGGCCTGCTGATGCTGAGCAACGTGGCGAAAATCGACTTCGCGGATTTTGTTGATGCCATGTCCGGCCTGATCACTGCGGTATTCATCGTGCTGACCTGTAACATCGTGACCGGCATTATGATCGGCTTCGCCTCGCTGGTGATTGGGCGTCTGGTCTCCGGTGAGTGGCGCAAGCTGAACATTGGGACCGTGGTCATCGCCGTTGCGCTGGTGGCGTTCTACGCGGGCGGCTGGGCCATCTGAATTGACTTTTTATGCGAAAACGGGTGGCTAAGGCCGCCCGTTTTTATTTTCAGGACTCATCCTGTTGCCTTTTACGTTACTCTGGAGAGGATAGAATAAGAGGCACGACGCCTCAGGTTTGGCTTATAAGAAACACAGCAAACAGGGAACGCATGGAAATTTTCTTCACAATACTCATCATGACCCTTGTGGTCTCATTATCCGGGGTGGTTACACGCGTACTGCCCTTCCAGGTCCCCCTGCCCTTAATGCAAATAGCTATCGGCGCGCTGCTGGCGTGGCCGACGTTCGGTCTGCACGTGGAGTTCGATCCGGAACTGTTTCTCGTGCTGTTTATCCCGCCGCTGCTGTTTGCCGATGGCTGGAAAACGCCGACGCGCGAATTTCTGGAGCACGGGCGAGAGATCTTCGGCCTGGCGCTGGCGCTGGTGGTCGTCACCGTGGTCGGGATTGGTTTCCTGATCTACTGGGCCGTACCAGGGATCCCGCTCATCCCCGCCTTTGCGCTGGCTGCCGTGCTGTCGCCTACCGACGCCGTGGCGCTGTCCGGCATTGTGGGTGAAGGGCGCATTCCAAAGAAAATCATGGGCATTTTGCAGGGCGAGGCGCTGATGAACGACGCCTCTGGCCTGGTCGCCCTGAAGTTTGCCGTGGCGGTTGCCATGGGCACGATGGTCTTTACCGTAGGCGGCGCGACCCTGGAATTCTTCAAGGTGGCGATTGGCGGTATCCTCGCGGGCTTCGTAGTGAGCTGGCTGTACGGACGCTCGCTGCGCTTCCTTAGCCGCTGGGGTGGTGATGAACCGGCGACGCAGATCGTCCTGCTGTTCCTGCTGCCGTTCGCCTCTTACCTGATTGCCGAACATATCGGCGTGTCGGGCATTCTGGCGGCGGTAGCTGCGGGGATGACCATCACCCGCTCCGGCGTGATGCGCCGCGCACCGCTGGCGATGCGCCTGCGTGCAAACAGTACCTGGGCGATGCTCGAGTTTGTCTTTAACGGCATGGTGTTCCTGCTGTTGGGCCTGCAACTGCCGGGCATTATGGAATCCTCGCTGATTGCGGCCGAAGCGGATCCAAACGTTGAAGTCTGGATGCTATTTACCGATATCGTGCTCATCTACCTTGCGCTGATGCTGGTACGTTTCGGCTGGCTGTGGACGATGAAGAAATTCAGCGTTCGCTTCCTGACCAAAAAGCCGATGGAGTTTGGCTCGTGGACCACGCGCGAGCTGCTGATTGCCTCTTTCGCGGGCGTTCGCGGGGCGATCACCCTTGCTGGTGTGCTCTCCATTCCTCTGCTTCTGCCGACGGGCGACGTCTTCCCGGCGCGCTACGAGCTGGTGTTCCTGGCGGCAGGCGTGATCCTCTTCTCGCTGTTTGTCGGCGTGATTATGCTGCCGATTCTGCTGCAACATATTGACGCGGGTGACTCCTCGCAACAGCACAAAGAAGAGCGGATTGCCCGTGCGGCGACGGCGGAAGTGGCGATTGTCGCCATCGAGAAAATGGAGGAGCGTCTGGCCGCCGATGCCGAAGAGAACATTGATAACCAGCTGCTGAAGGAAGTCAGTTCACGCGTGATTGGTAATTTGCGTCGCCGTGCTGACGGACGTAACGACGTGGAAAGTTCGTTGCAGGAAGAGAACCTCGAACGCCGTTTCCGCCTGGCGGCGCTGCGCTCCGAGCGTGCCGAGCTGTATCACCTGCGCGCGACGCGGCAGATCAGTAACGAGACGCTGCAAAAGCTGCTGCACGATCTGGACCTGCTGGAAGCGTTGTTGATAGAGAATCAGTAGCGCGCTTTGCCCCCTCACCCTAGCCCTCGCCCTATGGGGAGAGGGGTTGGGGTGAGGGGTCAGGGCACCCAAAACCCCTCACAGCATTGCAACCACGCCTGCGCGCTGTGCGACAGATAGACCCCTTCACGCCAGATCATCCCCAGCTGCCAGTGCAGGTCGCTCTCCAGCGGGATCCAGCGCAGCGTGTTTTTATCCAGCCGCTCGCAGATCGGCTGCGGCAGAATGGCAATCCCCACGCCCGCCTGTACCATCGCCGCCAGAAAATCCCACTGGCCGCTGCGCACCGCAATGCGCGGCTTTACGTTGTGCTGGTTAAACAGCGCCATCAGCTGGCGGCTTAAGGCAAAATCTTCGTTGTAAATCAGCAGCGGGTGTTCGCCGAGCAGCTCGGGTTTTACTGCGTCTATCTTCAGCCAGTCGCCGGAGCGCGGCACCAGCACGCACAGCGGGTGGCTGAACAGCGGCAGCGTCGCCAGGCCGCTTTCCTCCTCTACGGGAAGGGCCGTCATGGCTACATCCAGTTCACCGTTCATCACCGCCTGCTGCACGGTCAGGCCGCCAAATTCAGAAATTTTTAGCTCAACGCCGGGGTAGCGCTGACGAAACAGGCTTATCGGCCCGGCCATCATCATGCCGACCATCGGCGGAATACCGAGCCGCAGCAGCCCTTTTGTCAGGTGGTTGATGTCCCCAAGCTCGGCCTCCAGCTGGCGGAACTCTGCCAGAATGGCCAGCCCGCGCTCGAACACTACGCGACCGGTATCGGTCAGCAGTAGCTTGCGCCCGTCGCGGATCAGCAGCGTACAGTTCAGCTCATCTTCGAGGTTTTTCAGCATCTTGCTGATGGTCGGCTGGGTTACGAATAACTTCTCCGCTGCGCGAGTAAAACTTTGCTGGCGAACCACCTCGACAAAATAGCGCAGCGTTCTTATGTCCATGATTATTCCTCGAAACTATACCTTCGATGATTTTAATTCATTTCAGTCGATACCGTACGCTCACTATACTGGCGCCTCGTCTCATTTCTGAGGAAAACCCCCATGGCCGTGGCGTTAAGCCGTGTTACGCCTGCCGTTGTGCAACGACTTCAGGTACCGGTTCAGGTACTGCTCTACGCGGGACTGTTTGTTTTCGCGGAATATCTTGTCGACTGGCTGCATCTGCCTTTACCCGCCAACCTGGTGGGGATGGTGCTGATGCTGACGCTGATCCTCTGTCGCGCGTTGCCCCTTAACTGGGTGCGCGCCGGGGCGCGCTGGCTGCTGGCGGAGATGCTATTGTTCTTTGTGCCGGCCGTGGTGGCGGTGGTGAATTATGCACAACTGCTGATGGTCGACGGCTGGCGCATCTTTGCGGTTATCGCCCTGAGCACGCTGATGGTGCTGGGCGCCACCGCCTGGGTGGTGGATAAGGTGTATCGCTTTGAAATCAGCAGGCAGAAGCATGACTAACTTTCAGATAAGCCTGCTGTGCCTGATTGCGACAGTCGTCATCTACTTTGCCAACAAGCGCCTGTATCGCCGCTTTCGCGCGCTGCCGCTGATGCCGCTGGTCTTTACGCCGATCCTGCTGGTGCTGATGCTGGTCTTCGGCCATATCTCCTGGCAGAACTACATTGGCGAATCCCACTGGCTGCTGTGGCTGCTCGGCCCGGCGACCATTGCCTTCGCCGTACCCGTTTATGACAACCTCGCTATTATCAGACGCCACTGGATGTCGCTCAGCGCGGGCGTCGTCACCGCGACGGTGGTGGCGGTGAGCAGCTCGGTCTGGCTGGCGCGGCTGTTTACCCTGTCGGATGAAATCCAGCGCAGCCTGGCGGTGCGTTCGGTGACCACGCCGTTTGCGCTGGCAGCCGCCAAACCGCTCGGTGGCCAGCCGGATCTGGTGGCGCTGTTTGTGGTGGTGACGGGCGTCTTTGGGATGGCGGTGGGCGATATGCTGTTTCTGCGGCTTTCTATTCGGGAAGGAATGGCCAAAGGCGCGGGATTTGGCGCGGCGTCGCACGGCGCGGGCACGGCACGTTCCTATGAGCTGGGACAGCAGGAGGGCGTTGTCGCGAGCCTGGTGATGATGCTTTCGGGCGTCACGATGGTGCTGATCGCACCGCTGGTGGCGTGGGTGATGTTTTAAGCTCCCCGGCCAGAATGGCCGGGGAGAAAGGTTTAGTGCGCGCGGCCCTGCTCAACGCCAAGACCGGTTTGTGAACGAATAAACTGGGCGCGGAATTTCTCGCGCTCCAGGTTACCTTCCGGCGAATTGTCGGTAGCCGAGAAGACCCAGATACCGACAAACGCCACGGCAATGGAGAACAGCGCCGGGTATTCATACGGGAAGATAGCGCTTTCGTGACCGAGGATCTGCACCCAAATCGTTGGGCCCAGAATCATCAGGATCACCGCCGTCAGCAGCCCCAGCCAGCCGCCAATCATCGCCCCACGGGTGGTCAGTTTTGACCAGTACATTGAGAGCAGAATGATCGGGAAGTTACAGCTTGCCGCAATCGAGAAGGCCAGCCCGACCATAAAGGCGATGTTCTGCTTCTCGAACAAAATCCCCAGCAGGATGGCGACGACGCCCAGCACCAGCACGGTGATTTTGGAGACTTTTAGCTCATCGCGCTCGCTCGCGCCTTTACGGAAAACGTTGGCGTAGAGGTCATGCGAGACCGCCGACGCGCCGGCCAGCGTCAGCCCTGCAACCACCGCGAGGATGGTGGCGAAGGCCACGGCAGAGATAAAGCCAAGGAACAGGTTGCCGCCCACCGCGTCGGCCAGATGCACCGCCGCCATGTTGTTACCGCCGATAAGCGCGCCCGCCGCGTCTTTAAACGCCGGGTTCGCCCCCACAAGCATGATCGCGCCAAAGCCGATGATAAAGGTCAGAATGTAGAAGTAGCCCATAAACCCGGTGGCGTAGAACACGCTCTTACGCGCTTCACGCGCATCTGACACCGTGAAGAAGCGCATCAGGATATGCGGCAGACCTGCGGTACCGAACATCAGGCCGAGACCGAGCGAGAGCGCGGATATCGGATCTTTCACCAGCCCACCCGGGCTCATGATCGCTTCCCCTTTCGGATGCACTGACATGGCTTCGGTAAACAGATTATTGAAGCTGAACCCAACGTGCTTCATCACCATAAAGGCCATAAAGCTGGCGCCGAACAGCAGCAGTACCGCCTTGATGATCTGTACCCAGGTGGTGGCCAGCATGCCGCCGAACAGGACATACATCACCATCAGCACGCCCACCAGCACCACCGCGATGTGGTAGTTGAGGCCGAACAGCAGCTCGATCAGCTTGCCTGCACCCACCATCTGAGCGATCAGATACAGGGCCACCACTACCAGCGAACCGCAGGCAGAGAGCATGCGGATAGGGCCTTGCTTCAGACGATAGGAGGCCACGTCCGCAAAGGTATAGCGGCCAAGGTTACGCAGGCGCTCGGCAATCAGGAACAGAATGATCGGCCAGCCGACGAGGAATCCGAGGGAGTAGATCAGGCCGTCATAGCCGGAGGTATAGACCAGCGCGGAAATCCCGAGGAAGGAGGCGGCAGACATAAAATCGCCCGCAATCGCCAGCCCGTTCTGGAAGCCGGTAATATTGCCGCCCGCGGTGTAGTAATCGTTACGGGAGCGCACGCGCTTTGACGCCCAGTAGGTGATGTACAGCGTCAGCACGACGAAAATCAGGAACATAACAATCGCCTGCCAGTTGGTAGGCTGGCGCTGGACCTCGCCGGTAAGGGCATCTGCCGCGTGGGCGGCAAAGGGAAGTGTGGCGGCAAGCGCCGTCAGGACTCGCTTCATGATGCTTTTACCTCTTGCAGTACCGCTTTATTGAGACGATCGAATTCGCCGTTCGCGCGCCAGACGTAGACGCCGGTCAGCAGGAATGAAATCACAATCACGCCAATGCCAATCGGGATACCGCGCGTGACGCTGGTTCCGGCGTGCAGCGGCGTGCCGAGCCACTGGGGGGCAAAGGCGATCAGCAGAATAAAGCCGACGTAGATAATCAGCATGATGATGGAAAGCAAGAAGGCAAACCGTTGCCGTTTTTCGACGAGCTCCCTGTAGTGCGCACTATTCTCTATCTGCTGACAAATATCGTTATTCATCACAGAAATCTCCAGAAGTAAGGTTGGTTTGTTTTATCCCCTCTCCCCTATGGGGAGAGGGTTAGGGTGAGGGGAGAGGGAGAAAAAAATTATGAAGGCATTGCGATGGCCTGCTTCTCTTCGAGCAGTTTGTCCACCACGCCAGGATCCGCGAGCGTTGAGGTATCACCGAGGTTGCTGGTGTCGCCTGCCGCGATTTTGCGCAGGATACGGCGCATAATCTTGCCGGAACGGGTTTTCGGCAGCGAGTCGGTCCAGTGCAGCACGTCCGGCGTGGCAAGCGGGCCGATCTCTTTACGCACCCAGTTGCGCACCTCGGTATACAGCTCTGGCGACGGCTCTTCGCCGTGGTTCAGGGTGACGTAGGCGTAGATCGCCTGGCCTTTGATGTTGTGCGGAATGCCGACAACCGCCGCTTCGGCAATCTTCGGATGCGACACCAGCGCAGACTCAATCTCCGCCGTGCCCAGACGGTGGCCAGAGACGTTCAGCACGTCGTCCACGCGTCCGGTGATCCAGTAATAACCGTCTTCATCCCGGCGCGCGCCGTCGCCGCTGAAGTACATGTTTTTGAAGGTCGAGAAGTAGGTCTGCTCGAAGCGCTCGTGGTCGCCGAACAGGGTACGCGCCTGGCCAGGCCAGGAATCGACGATCACCAGATTGCCCTCGGTGGCGCCTTCCTGCGGATTGCCTTCGTTATCCACTAGTGCAGGCTGTACGCCGAAGAACGGACGGGTGGCCGAACCGGCTTTCAGCTGCGTGGCGCCCGGCATCGGGGTGATCATAAAGCCGCCGGTTTCGGTCTGCCACCAGGTGTCCATCACCGGGCACTTCTCGTTGCCGATCTTCTTCCAGTACCACTCCCAGGCTTCCGGGTTGATCGGCTCGCCCACGGAGCCGAGGATGCGCAGGGAAGAGCGGTCCGTGCCTTCGATGGCTTTATCGCCTTCCGCCATTAATGCGCGGATCGCCGTTGGCGCGGTGTAGAGAATGTTGACCTGATGCTTATCAACCACCTGGCACATACGCGCCGGCGTTGGCCAGTTCGGTACGCCTTCAAACATCAGCGTCGTTGCGCCGCAGGCCAGCGGGCCGTACAGCAGGTAGCTGTGGCCGGTGACCCAGCCCACGTCGGCGGTACACCAGTAGATGTCGCCCGGATGGTAGTCGAAAACGTATTTAAAGGTGGTGGCCGCGTAAACCAGATAGCCGCCGGTGGTATGCAGCACGCCTTTCGGCTTACCGGTGGAGCCGGAGGTATAAAGAATAAACAGCGGATCTTCCGCGTTCATCTCTTCCGGCTGATGCTGGTCGCTCGCTTTTTCAATCAGATCGCTCCACCACAGGTCACGCCCCTCGTGCCAGTCGATTTTGCCGCCCGTGCGTTTGAAGACAATGACGTTACTGATGGATTTCACGTTCGGGTTTTTCAGCGCTTCATCAACGTTTTTCTTCAGCGGAATACCGCGCCCGGCGCGCACGCCCTCGTCAGCGGTGATCACCAGCTTCGAATTCGAGTCGACAATACGCCCGGCAACCGCCTCCGGCGAGAAGCCGCCGAAGATAACGGAGTGGATCGCGCCGATGCGCGCGCAGGCCAGCATAGCCACCGCCGCTTCCGGCACCATTGGCATATAGATCGCCACTACATCGCCTTTTTTAATGCCCTGGGCCAGCAGCACGTTGGCAAAGCGGCACACGTCGCGATGCAGTTCTTTATACGAGATGTGTTTACTCTGAGAGGCATCGTCGCCTTCCCAGATGATGGCCGTTTCGTTGCCGCGTTCGGCAAGATGGCGGTCCAGGCAGTTCGCCGCCAGGTTCAGCGTGCCGTCTTCATACCATTTAATGGAGACGTTGCCCGGCGCGAAAGAGGTGTTCTTTACCTTCTGATAAGGTTTGATCCAGTCGAGGATGTGACCCTGCTCACCCCAGAACGCGTCAGGGCTGGAAACGGACTGCTGGTATTTCTCCTGGTACTGCTCCGGACTTATCAGGCAACGGTCCGCAATGTTTGCGGGAATGTCGTGTTTGTGTATTTGGCTCATGGCTTTTTTTCTCCTTGTAAGATGTTAATAATATGTCGCAAAAACGTTAATAGTAGGGGCTTTACAAGCTTTGTTTAGTATTTGGGCGACAGATCACGCAATGTCTGAAGAGTATGAAAATTGAGCGAATGAAACTTTGAAGGGAAATAATTCATCTGAAGAATTATTCACTTTTTTGAAGTGAAAATATTTTGTATAACAAACGGTTATTTATGCGAATTGCTATAAATTACCGACAATGACACTTTTTGCAGTGAAATGCCTTGTTCTTTAAGGCTTGCGCAGCATGCCGTGCAAATGATACTCATACGGCGCGTTAAAAAATCCCATAAACCAACGCAACACAATTCATACCCTTTCAGTATGTCTCCATATTCATGCAGTTTTGATGGTGCGGAGATTTCATTGAGGAAGTCAGTTTCTATGAAAAATTTGAAAGTCAGCCTGGCCTGGCAGATCCTGCTGGCCCTTGTGCTGGGCATCTTGCTGGGCAGTTACCTCCATTATCATAGCGACAGTCGCGAGTGGCTGATTGCGAACCTTCTCTCCCCTGCGGGCGATATCTTTATTCATCTGATCAAGATGATTGTTGTGCCGATTGTGATCTCGACGCTGGTGGTCGGTATCGCGGGTGTTGGTGATGCGAAACAGTTAGGCCGCATCGGCGTTAAAACCATTCTCTATTTCGAAGTGATCACCACGGTTGCCATCGTTCTTGGCATCACCCTGGCGAACGTGTTCCAGCCTGGTGCCGGGATCGATATGTCGCAGCTGGCGACGGTGGATATTTCGAAATACCAAAGCACAACCGCCGATGTGCAGAGCCATTCGCATGGGTTGATGGGGACTATTCTCTCGCTGGTACCGACCAACATTATCGCGTCCATGGCGAAGGGCGAGATGCTGCCGATCATCTTCTTCTCGGTACTCTTTGGCCTGGGGCTTTCTTCCCTGCCCGCGACGCACCGTGAACCGCTGGTGACCGTGTTCCGCTCTATCTCCGAAACCATGTTCAAAGTCACCCACATGGTGATGCGTTATGCGCCGGTCGGGGTGTTCGCGCTGATTGCGGTGACCGTAGCGAACTTCGGCTTTGCCTCCCTGTGGCCGCTGGCGAAGCTGGTGATTCTGGTGCACTTCGCGATTCTGTTCTTCGCGCTGGTGGTGCTGGGCATTGTGGCGCGCCTGTGCGGGCTCAGCATCTGGATCCTGATCCGCATCCTGAAGGATGAGCTGATTCTGGCGTACTCCACGGCAAGCTCCGAGAGCGTACTGCCGCGTATCATTGAGAAGATGGAGGCCTACGGTGCGCCGGCGTCCATTACCAGCTTCGTTGTACCGACCGGTTACTCCTTCAATCTGGATGGTTCAACGCTGTATCAGAGTATTGCAGCGATCTTTATCGCGCAGCTGTACGGCATTGACCTGTCGCTGTGGCAGGAAATCGTGCTGGTTCTGACGCTGATGGTGACTTCAAAAGGGATCGCAGGCGTGCCGGGCGTCTCCTTCGTGGTGCTGCTGGCGACGCTGGGCAGCGTCGGTATTCCGCTGGAAGGCCTGGCGTTTATTGCCGGTGTGGACCGTATCCTCGACATGGCGCGTACCGCGCTGAACGTGGTGGGTAATGCCCTGGCGGTACTGGTAATCGCTAAGTGGGAACACAAGTTCGACCGTAAAAAAGCGCTGGCGTATGAACGCGAGGTACTGGGTCGTTTTGATAAAACGGCTGACCAGTGATGTAAAAAGCCGGGTGGCGGCTTCGCCTTACCCGGCCTGCATAAGCCGTAGGCCCGGTAAGCGCAGCGCCACCGGGCAACAATTTACTCCCCGCTCAATGCATCAAACTCTTCACACCCGGTATCAAACCCTTCGGTACAGCTCAGGTTTAACCAGTAAAGCGCTTTCTGCTTATTCGGTGTGATAAAGCCTTTCTCACCCTGCCTGAACAGCATTCCTGCCCAGTACTCCGCATAGCCCGTCCGGGACAGAGCCGAACTCCGCTTGAACCACGATGCGGCCTGCACGTCATCCTGAGGAACTTCAACGCCGTTGGCATAGATCAGCCCCAGCAGCTGTTGCGCGTCTACCGCCGAGTCGCTATCGATGTCTTCGGTCGCCGATTGCAGCAGTGCGATGGCCTGCGGGTAGTCGGTTTTGCCCGCCTGCGTGTTCACCAGCACACGCGCCAGCATGATCGCGCCGCGTTTGCTGCCCGCAATGTTTGCCTGTTGGGCCAGGGCTTTAGCCTGCGCATAGTCACCCTGCGAAAAGTGGATTTGCGACAGCAGCGCCATGGCGTCGACATCACCGCCTTTTGCCGCTTTTTCCGCCCACAGCGCCGCCTGCGCGCTGTCGCCGGAACTGAACCAGGTATCGGCGAGATAATACTGCGCGCGCGCATCGCCCGCTTCAGCCTGCTTTTTATACTGGCTGCCTATCTCATCGGCATGGGCAAACGCGGTTAAAAATAACAACATCAGAAAAAGGATTTTCATGGATTCTTATCATCTGGGTACACGCCGCGCAGTATAATCGCGGCGACAGAAGAAAAAAACGGGTGCGTTAAGACCTCAGCATCCCACAAGCCGGGCGGAACACGCGTTCCGCCCGAAGAGGTTAGCCTGCGTTACAGGCTAATTTCGCCGCCACCTCCTGATGTTCACTCTTTATTGAAAACTCGCAGAGCCTGCCGCGAGTAATAAAGGTAAAGATCACTATCGTCAGGCAAACAATAAAGACGATGCCTAACGCAGTTTTTAATGGCGTCATGCCTTTTACTCCTTGTCAAAAAAAGAATAAGAGGCTACTCTCAACTTGTTGGAGTTGAGGGAGTAGCCTCGGGTAAATGAAAATTTCCCGGGGCTTTCTACTTTCTGTCCCTCAACAATGCTCAAGACAGAAAGTCTTAAGCACCCGCCGCACATCTTATCCCTCTGAATTAAAATGCAAAGATGTAATTCTATTCTGCGTAAATTACATTATTTCTGCGAGCCGCTTTCCAGAATAATAATTTCTATTTCTTATGAATTAATCGGAAATAAAAAGGGAGTGAATATATCACTCCCTTTATTCAACGATAAATTAACGGCTTCAACCCATTGCGCTTTCGCGCAGTCGGGCTTTCAGCTTGTTATATTCGTCGATCACATACTGTTCCGCAGCGTGTTGATCCGCAATGGGCTCCACGTTTACGGCGCAGTATTTATACTCCGGCGTTTTGGTTATCGGGCTTAAGTTCTCGGTCACCAGCTCGTTGCAGGCGCCAATCCACCACTGGTAGGTCATATAGACTGCCCCTTTGTTCGGACGGTCGCTGACCTGCGCGCGGGTAATGATGCGGCCTTTACGCGAATTCACCCACACCAGCGCTTCATCTTCAATACCGAGCCGTTCGGCATCGGCGGTGTTGATCTGCGCGTAACCCGGTTCATCCGCCAGCGCCGCCAGCGCGGCGCAGTTGCCGGTCATGGAACGGCAGGAGTAGTGGCCCACTTCACGCACGGTGGAGAGCACCATCGGATACTCGTCGGTGAGCTTATCGATCGGCGCGACCCAGTCGCAGGTGAAGAACTGCGCCAGCCCGTTCGGGGTGTCGAACTTCTCTTTAAAGAGGAATGACGTCCCCTGATCGGATTCTGACTCATCCCGGCACGGCCACTGGATGTAGCCCAGCTCACCCATTTTTTCATAGGTTGCCCCATAAAAGTCCGGGCACAGATGCCGCAACTCGTCCCAGATCTCCTGGGTGTTGTTGTAGTGCATCGGGTAGCCCATGCGGGTGGCGATTTCGCTGATGATCTGCCAGTCCGTTTTCAGATCCCATTTCGGCTCGACGGCCTTGAAGAAGCGCTGGAAGCCGCGGTCTGCCGCCGTATAGACACCTTCATGCTCGCCCCAGGAGGTCGACGGCAAAATCACATCCGCCGCTGCCGCGGTTTTGGTCATAAAGATATCCTGAACAATCACCAGCTCCAGATCCTCAAAGCCTTTGCGCACTGCGGACAGTTCGGCGTCGGTCTGGAGCGGATCTTCACCCATGATGTAGGCCGCACGCACTTCACCGTGCGCCGCGCGGTGCGGCAGCTCGCTGATGCGATACCCGGTGTGTGCCGGCAGGCTCTCCACGCCCCAGGCCTTCGCAAACTTCTCGCGGTTTTCCGGGAATTTGACGTACTGGTAGCCCGGATAGGTGTCCGGCAGCGCGCCCATATCACACGCACCCTGCACGTTATTCTGACCACGCACCGGGTTCACGCCCACATGCGCTTTACCCAGATTGCCGGTCAGCATGGCGAGGCTGGTGAGCGAGCGCACGGTTTCCACGCCCTGGTAGAACTGGGTCACACCCATGCCCCACAGAATAGCGGCGGTTTTCGCCCCGGCATACATTCTGGCCGCTTGACGAATCTCCTGCGCGCTGACGCCGGTTATCGCTTCGACGGATTCAGGCGTATAGCCCTCGACTATTTTCTTATACTCTTCAAAGCCTTCTGTACGGGTCGCGACAAACGCCTGATCGTACAGGTTCTCCTCAATAATGACGTGCCCCATTGCGTTCAACAGCGCGATGTTTGAGCCGTTTTTCAATGCAATGTGCATATCCGCAATGCGCGCGGTTTCAATTTTGCGCGGATCGCAGACGATGATTTTCGCCCCATTCTGTTTAGCGCGAATAACGTGGTTCGCGACGATAGGGTGAGAATCCGCCGGGTTATAGCCGAAGATGAAGACGAGATCGGTATTATCTATCTCGTTGATGGCATTACTCATTGCGCCGTTACCGACCGACTGGTGCAGACCTGCAACCGATGGGCCGTGTCAGACGCGAGCGCAGCAGTCGACGTTATTGGTACCAATAACGGCGCGCGCGAATTTTTGCATCACATAGTTGGTTTCATTCCCGGTTCCGCGTGAGGAGCCGGTGGTCTGAATCGCATCCGGGCCATACTTGGCCTTGATGGCGCTGAGGCGCGTGGCGACGTAATCCAGCGCTTCATTCCAGGAGACGGCTTCCAGCTTGCCGCCGCGCTCGCGGCGGATCATAGGGGTTTTCAGGCGCGGGGTAAGGATTTGGGTATCGTTAATAAAATCCCAGCCGTAATATCCTTTCAGGCACAGCGTGCCCTGATTGGTTTTACCCTGCGCCGCTTCCGCCCGGACGATTTTGCCGTTATTGACCACCAGGTGGATCTTGCAACCTGAGGCACAATAAGGGCAAACCGTGACGACTTTTTTCATCACTTTGCTCCAGTTAAACAGTTCTTACCTGCCCAATATGCAGCTTCTATGCCATGTTTTTATTATGGGTATTTCCTGACTTTACGACCCTTTGCGTGGCAAAACCCTGACGAAAAACAGCCAATCGTCAAAATTGACGTGTCGAAAGGGCAGGGGATGTGACATGGATTGAATTTCCGTCACGTAAAAAACAATTCGGCTGGAGCCGGCGGCAGAATGGTTCAGACTTAACATAATTCCCTGACGGAAGCATGCGATGAAACCGGCGATTCTGGTGGTTGACGATGATGTCGCAGTCTGCGAACTGCTACAGGATGTGCTCAGCGAGCACGTCTTTACCGTACTGACGTGTCACTCTGGGCAGGACGCGGTGAACCGTGTCCAGCAGGACTCCGGCATTGCGCTGGTTCTGCTGGACATGATGCTGCCGGATATCAACGGATTACAGGTTTTACTGCAACTGCAAAAGCAGCGACCATCGCTACCGGTGGTAATGCTGACGGGGCTGGGAAGTGAATCAGATGTGGTCGTCGGGCTGGAAATGGGCGCTGATGATTACATCGGAAAACCGTTCAATCCGCGCGTGGTGGTCGCCCGCGTTAAGGCGGTGCTGCGGCGTACCGGCGTGCTGGACGCGGAGCCTGCCGCGCCGCGCGTTGAAGGTATTGCCTTTAACGGCTGGACGCTGGACACCACCCGCTGCGAGCTGAGCGATCCGCAGCGTAATACCGTGCCGTTAACACAAGGCGAATATGGCCTGCTGCTGGCATTAACGCAAAACGCCCGCCGGGTACTGAGTCGTGAACAGCTGCTGAAGCTGACCCACAGCGAAAGCGCCGAGGTCTTTGACCGCACTATCGACGTGTTGATCATGCGGCTACGGCGAAAAATTGAGGTCAATCCGCACCAGCCTCTGCTGATCAAAACCATTCGCGGTCTGGGCTATGTTTTTGCCACGGACGTTTCCCATCATGAGAAAGCCGCCTGACCGTTCTCCTGAATAAACGCCTGAAGCTCGGCCAGCGTTTTCGCGCCGTCAATTGCATTAGCCGCCAGCAGGCTGGCCCGCGCGCAGGCGTGCGCCAGATAAATACTCTCCGTCAGCGGCAGGGATTCATGGCAGCCGTATAAAAAGCCCGCGCAAAACGCGTCGCCCGCGCCGACGCTGCCGATAATCTCGTCCTGCGTCAGCTTCCACGACGGAACCCATTGCCCTTTTTCACCCGGCGCTTCACCCCATGCCCCTTCCGGACAGTGGATCACCACCCGCTGTCGCACGCCTGCCGCCAGCAGTTGTGTGGCAGCGTCGGCGATATGGGCCATGTTCAGCGCATCATGGCCGTCACGGATCTCAAGCCCGCTAAACTCACCGGCTTCCAGCTCGTTAATCACCAGATAATCAAGATGGCGCAGGGCAGGGAGCACCAGCGGCTGATAGCGCGGATCGCCCTTGCGGGACACCAGATCGAGCGAGGTTTCATACCCCTGATCGCGCATCTGTGCCAGTAACCGCGCGCTGCGGGTGCCAAATTCCTCGTCCGGCATGTCCAGGCTGTCGAGCAGCAGCAGGTAGCCGAGATGGAAGATCTTCAGCGATCCGTCTAAACGATCGAAGGCGGGAAGATCCAACAGGCGGTTGGCGCCCGGCGAGTGGAAAAAAGTGCGCTGTCCGCTGGGGTCGGTCATCACCTGCGACATCGACGTTGGGGCGAACGTTGTACGCTGCACGCGCTGGCGATTGACGTGATACTGGTCGAGCATCGCCAGAATATAGTCTCCGTCGCTGTCTTCCCCAATCAGCCCCACCGCCTGTAACGGCAGGCCGACGTGCATTTTCGCCAGCGTCAGCAGAACGTTGAGCGGCGCACCGCCGGTTGAGCGCTCACTGTGGGTGATTTCCGCCAGCCAGCCGCGCTCCGGCCACTGTACGATCTGGTGGACGTGATCCACCAGCATGTTGCCTGCGGCGATAATCCCTTTGCGTTCCATTATGCCTGCCCCGCGCTGCCGAAGATGCGCATCTGTTCCGCAACCGTATCGGTAATGGCCTCTTCAATGCCCAGCAGCAGCTCTGCAAATTCATCGTACAGCGGCTGGCGGTTTGCCATGCGCTGCTCAACGGCGGCGAGCGCGGCCTGCGACATGCCGGTATAAAAGTTGATTTTATGAATGCCCAGCTCGATGGCGCGGCGGAAATCAGTATCGCTTATGCCAGAGCCGCCGTGTAAAACCAGCGGCAGGCCCGTCTGCTGTCGAATGGCGTCCAGACGCGGGAAATCAAGCTTCGGCTCGCCCTTGTATTTGCCGTGCGCGTTGCCAATGGCGACCGCCAGCGCGTCGATACCGGTTAAATCGACAAACTCGCGCGCCAGCTGCGGATCGGTGAAGAAGGCTTCATCCGCATGCCCGTAAAGCGCACCCCCTTCATCACCCCCGACCGCGCCCAGCTCCGCCTCTACCGAGACGCCCACCGCATGGCACATCTTCACCACTTCCCGCGTCTGGCGGATATTTTCCTCATAGCTCAGCGTCGAGCCGTCGAACATCACCGAGCTGAACCCTAAGCGCAGGGCGCGCACGACGGCCTCAAAATGCAGCCCGTGGTCGAGGTTAAGCACCACGGGAATATCGTGACGGGCGGCTTCGAACTTCACTGCTTCGACAAGCGACTCCAGAGACACGTACTTAAAATGCACTTCGGCGATGTTGATGATAAACGGCGAGCGTTCCTGCTTCGCGGCGGCAAACAGCGCGCGCAGGAAGTGGGAGTCGAGAACGTTGAACGCGCCCAGGGCGTAGCGGTGTTCCCTGGCGTGTGCCAGACCGTCGGCAAGAGAAATCAATGGCATCATTCACTCCTTATATCCGAAACAGGTTGTACTCGTTGCACAGCACCAGCACCGCCGGTTCGTCTTCTTCAATGGTGTTGTAGCGGTCAATGGGCTGTAAAAAGTGGTTGTCGTGTTCATCGTCATTGACCGACGACACTTCGCCCACCAGCACGTCGCCAAAGCCGCGTTCACCCCAGAAACTGTGGTACAGGCCGGGCGTCAGGCAGATGCTCTCCCCTGGTGTGAGGCGCAGCTGGCTGCCGGGCGTGTGCGTCTGCCGACAGCCGTCGACGGTAACGGTCACGTCGGTGTTTTCGGTCTCTTCATGCGCGTCCGCATTCCATAACTCAATAATCAGATTCCCGCCGCCGCGGTTAATGATGTCCTCCCGCTTGCGCCAGTGAAAATGCATCGGCGTCACCTGGCCGTCGCGGACGTGCATGATTTTTTCGGCATAGCACTTTTCATAGGGCACGCCGTTGGGGGAGCCGTTGCGCAGGGTGAACAGCGTTAACCCCTGTGCAGCGAAGTTGTTGCCGCCGAACGCCGTCACGTCCCAGCCGAGCCTGAGGTCAAACACCTCCTGCCATGCGGCCTGGTCAAGCTGCTGCCATTTTGTCGGCGGAAAGCTGGCAAAAGGCGGGAGATGCACGTCGTGCATGGAGAAGAACTGCCGCGTATGGCCGAGGATTTCATTGATGTCGGAGCGTTTCATGGGGACTCCTTGAAAACAGTTCCCTCTCCCTGCGGGAGAGGGAAAAGGATCATTTAACCGTCCACCCCTTATACGTGCCGACGTTCTTTTTATCGATCATCGTCACCGGGATCAGCACAGGCTCTTTCGGCGCAGGTTTGCCCTGAAGAATGTCATAGCCGATCTCCACCGCCTTCGCCGCCATCACCTGCGGATCCTGCGCTGGCGTCGCCACAAACAGGGAGTTTTCGCGCTTCAGGGCTTCTTCACCGTCCGGGCTGCCATCCACACCAACGATAAAGAACTCGTTGCGCTGCGCCTGCTTCGCGGCCAGATCGGCGCCGATCGCGGTAGGATCGTTAATCGCGAATACGCCGTCGATCTTCGGATTAGCCGCCAGCAGGGAGGTCATGACCTCCAGCCCGCCTTCACGGCTGCCTTTGGCGTTCTGGTTATCCGAGAGCACTTTGATATCCGGGTGGCGCCTGAACTCGGTCTGGCAGCCCTCCACGCGGTTTTGTACCGCAGAAACCGGCGGTCCGTTGATGATCACCACGTTGCCTTTACCTTTCAGGCGGTCGGTAATGTAATTACAGGCCATTTCTCCCGCCTGGGTGTTATCGGAGGTGATGGTCGCATCGGCCCCTTCCGCCGCCACGTCAACCGCCACGACCACGATCCCCGCCTCTTTGGCGCGTTTTACCGCCGGGCCGATCCCTTTGGAATCCGCGGCGTTGAGGATGATCATGTCCACTTTCGCCGCAATGAAGTTATCAATCTGCGACACCTGCTGGCCCAGATCGTACCCGCTGGAGACCAGCGTCACCTTGACGTTGTCCCCCGCCAGCTTGCGCGCTTCCAGCTCGGCACCTTTGGTGATCTGCACGAAGAACGGGTTAGCCAGGTCGCCCACCGTCACGCCGATGGATTTCAGATCTTTTGCCTGCGCAAACGGGGTTGCGGCCAGCAGCGCGCCAGCACAGAGCGCGGTCACTAAGGGCTTCAATCTCATGCTGTATTCCTCACGTAGGGTATTGTTGTTATGCACTTTGATGGTGTCGGGTACGGTATTTGTCGATCAGCACCGCAATGATGATCACCGCCCCTTTGATCACCAGCTGCCAGAAGTAGGAGACGCCCATCAGCGTCATGCCGTTGTTGAGGGTGGCGATGATCAAGGCACCGACCAGCGTGCCGGTGATCGTGCCGATCCCGCCGACGAAGCTGGTGCCGCCGAGGATCACCGCCGCAATTGCATCCAGCTCATACCCCGTGCCGAGGTTGCCATTGGCGCTGTAGAGACGTGAAGCGCTCATGACGCCGCCGAGACCGGAGAGCAGGCCGCTCATGCCGTAGACAAACAGCAGCACCAGCCAGACCTTAATGCCCGTTAAGCGCGCCGCCTGCATATTGCCGCCGACCGCATAGATGTGAACGCCGAGGGTTGTGCGACGCAGAATAAACCAGCACACCACAATCACCGCCAGGGCGATCACAACCAGCCAGGGGATCGGGCCGAGGTAGTTATTGCCGATCCACTCGAAGTTGATGTTGGAGTTAATGACCGTCGTGCCGTCCGCCAGCAGGTAGGCCGCGCCGCGCAGCGCCGTGTAGGTGCCGAGCGTGACGATAAATGGCGGAAGTCCGGCGAAGGCCACCAGCGCGCCGTTGAACAGCCCCAGTACCATACCGAGCATTAGCGCCGCCGGAATGGAGAGCATCGCAAATTCAGGGATAAGCGAGACCACCATCGCCGCCACCGCCGTGGTGCCCAGAATCGAGCCCACGGAGAGGTCAATCCCGCCGGTCAGGATGATGAAGGTCATCCCGGCCGCCAGAACAATGTTGATCGACGCCTGCCGGGTAATATTGAGCAGGTTACTTTCTGTGAAAAAGTTCGGAGCGATAAAGCCAAATACAGCCACAATCAGGATTAAAATCGGCAAAATGCCGATCGTTTGCATCAGATCGCTCATCAGCATTTTTTTGGCAGAGGCGGATTTCGCCACCTGCTGCGGATGGGTTGGAGTTGTCATAATTACACCGCCTGATGATGTGTGTCGTTCACGCCGGTTGCCAGCGTCATGATGTTTTCCTGAGAGATGTCGCGCCCGTGCAGTTCACCCGCAATGCTGCCTTCCCGCATCACGTACACCCGGTCGCTCATTCCTACTACTTCCGGCAGCTCGCTGGAGATCATCAGGATCGCCACCCCTTTGCGCGCCATCTGGTTCATGATGCGGTAGATCTCGCTTTTTGCCCCGACGTCCACGCCGCGCGTGGGTTCGTCCAGAATCAGAATGCGCGGGCCTATCGCCACCCAGCGGGAGATCAGCAGTTTTTGCTGGTTGCCGCCGGAGAGCCCGCCTGCGCGCACCTGAGAATGCGGCACGCGGATATTGAGCAGGGCGATGGCGTCATCGGAAATCGACTGCGCTTTTTTGCGGTTCAGCCAGCCGAAGGTGGCGTCGCGCTCCAGCGTCGCCATGGTGATGTTCTCCTGCGCCGCCAGCTCCAGAAATAGCCCCTGCTCCTTGCGGTTCTCGGTGAGAAAACCGATGCCGTTCTCAATGGCCGCGCGCGGGGAGTGGATCACCACCGGTTCGCCGTCCACTTCAATCATGCCGCCGGTGGCTTTGCGCACGCCGAAGATCAGCTGCGCCAGCTCAGAACGCCCGGCGCCGACCAGCCCTGCCAGCCCGACGATTTCACCGGAGCGCACCTGCAAACTGCACGGCTGCACTTTTTTGCCATCCGTGAGGTGATGCACGTTCAGACGCGGGCTGCCGAGCGGAATATCGCGCTCTTTGTTAAACAGGTCGCTTAACGGACGACCCACCATCATGCGCACCAGCTCGGAGGCGTTGAGCTTGTCGCGCGTCAGGCTGCCGACGTATTGCCCGTCGCGTAGCACGCTGACGCGATCGGAAAGCTCATACACTTCCGCCATGCGGTGGCTGATGTAGATAATCGCCATCCCTTCATCGCGCAGGCGCAAAATCAGTTCGAACAGACGGTGGGTTTCGCGTGAGGAGAGGGCGGCGGTAGGTTCGTCCATCACCAGAATGCGGCTGTTGCGGTGCAGCGCGCGGGCGATCTCCACCTGCTGTTGCTCGGCGATGGTCAGTTTCATGACCAGGTCGGTGGCGCTGAACTGCGCGCCCAGACGGTCAATGACCGCCTGGGCCTGGGCAGCCATCTCTTTGCGCTGGACCAGCCCGCCGCGCGACAGCTCGCTACCGAGAAAAATGTTTTCCGCCACGGTCAGGTTAGGAGCAAGCTGCATCTCCTGATAAATCAGGGTAATGCCTGCGGCCAGCGCATCCTTCGGCCCTTTGATGTGAAACGGCTGACCGTCGATGAGGATGTCGCCGCTGCTGGCGGTATAGGCGCCTGCGAGGATCTTCATCAGCGTGCTCTTTCCGGCGCCGTTTTCCCCCATCAGCGCGTGGATCTCACCGGGGAAAACCGTCAAATCCACGCCCTTGAGCGCGTGGAAATTGCCAAAGGTTTTGGCAATGTGGCGCATCTCTAAAACCGGGGTTCTGCTCATGGCGGATCTCCTGTGAATGTCGATATCTGCACTTCATCACAGGCGCGTAAATGCAAAATGTCAGAAGCTGTTCATATTTGTCATAGTTATGAATAGCTAATCGCCATCACATTTTCCTTTTCCCTCTCCCTGTGGGAAGAGGGCCAGGGTGAGGGCACCAAACCGCAGAGGAGCCCAAACCCATGCCATCACGCCCCCCGTTCTTCACCAGCGCCCGCGGTCGCCTGCTGATATTTAACCTGCTGGTGGTGGCGGTAACGCTGATGGTCAGCGGCGTGGCGGTGCTCGGCTTTCGTCATGCCAGCCAGATCCAGGAGCAGGTGCAGCAGCAAACGCTGGATGACATGACCGGCAGCATGAACCTCGCGCGCGACACGGCCAATGTGGCAACGGCGGCGGTGCGGCTGTCGCAGGTGGTCGGTGCGCTGGAGTACAAAGGCGAAGCTGAGCGGCTTAAACAGACGCAAATGGCGCTGCGCCACTCGCTGGAGCAGCTTGCCGATGCGCCGCTGGCGCAGCAGGAGCCGGCGCTGGTGACGCGTATTATTCGCAGGAGCAATGAGTTACAGCAGAGCGTGACGGGAATGCTGGAGCGCGGGCAAAAACGGCATCTGGAGCGTAACGCGCTGCTCAGCGCGCTGTATCAAAGCCAAAGCTACCTGCGTCATTTGCAGGATATCAACCGTCGTTACGCGAGCAATGTGCCAGACGCCCGGCAGCTTGCAGAGATGGACAGGCTGATCGTTGCCGCCATTGATACCCCTTCACCGCGCGCCACGGTGCAGCAGCTGGATGCAGTAACCGCGATGTTACCCGCGAGCGCCCTGCAACCGGTGGTCAACCTGGTGCTCCCGGATTTTAATGATGAGCTGCGCAAGCTCGCGCCACTGTCGAAGCAGCTGGAAGAGAGCGATCTGTCCATCAGCTGGTACATGTTCCACATCAAGGCGCTGGTAGCGATATTAAACCGCGACATCAATCAGTACGTTGAACAGGTGGCGCAGGCCTCCCGGCTGCGTACCGCCCAAAGTCACCAGGAGCTGCGCTCCATCAGCGTGTTTATCAGCGTTTTCGCGGTGCTGGCGCTGATCATCACCGGCTGCGCCTGCTGGTATATTTATCGCAATCTGGGCTCCAACCTGACGGCTATCTCAAGGGCAATGTCGCGTCTCGCTCACGGAGAGCAGAATGTGTCGGTGCCCGCACTACAGCGGCGTGATGAGCTGGGGGAACTGGCGCGCGCGTTTAACGTTTTTGCACGCAATACCGCTTCGCTGGAGCACACCACGCGGCTGCTTAAGGAGAAGACCTCGCAGATGGAGGTCGACCGCATCGAACGTCAGGGGCTGGAGGAGGCGCTGCTGCACAGCCAGAAAATGAAGGCGGTCGGGCAACTGACGGGCGGTCTGGCGCATGATTTTAATAACCTGCTGGCGGTGATTATCGGCAGTCTGGAGCTGACCGATTCAGCGTCACCGGACGCGCCGCGCATCACTCGTGCGCTCAAAGCCGCGGAACGCGGGGCCATGCTCACCCAGCGTCTGCTGGCCTTCTCGCGCAAGCAATCCCTGCAACCCCATGCGGTAGAGATGAAGCCGCTGCTGGAGAACCTGAGCGAGCTGATGCGGCACTCCCTTCCCGCCACGCTGACGCTGGATATTGAAGCGCAAACCCCGGCCTGGCCCGCATGGATTGACGTCAGCCAGCTGGAAAACGCCATTATCAACCTGGTGATGAACGCCCGTGATGCAATGGAGGGGCAAAACGGTGTGATTAAAATCCGCACCTGGAACCAGCGTGTGACCCGCAGCGACGGGCGCAGGCAGGATATGGTCGCGCTGGAGGTGATTGACCACGGCTGTGGGATGTCGCAGGAGGTGAAATCGCAGGTCTTTGAACCGTTCTTCACCACCAAACAGACCGGCAGCGGCAGCGGATTAGGGCTGTCGATGGTGTACGGCTTTGTGCGTCAGTCCGGGGGGCGCGTTGAGATCGAAAGCGCGCCGGGGCAGGGAACCACCGTGCGGCTCCAGCTGCCGCGCTCGACGCTGCCCGCGTTCTCCAATGATGCCGCGCTGGCGACCACGGCCCCGACAGAAAGTGAGCTGCTTGTGCTGGTCCTGGAAGATGAGGCGGGCGTGCGGCATACCCTGTGTGAGCAACTGCACCAGCTTGGCTACCTGACGCTCGAAGCCGAAAACGGCGAGCAGGCGCTGAACATGCTGGACGCATCACCGGATATCGGCATGTTTATCAGCGACCTGATGCTGCCGGGCGGCCTGAGCGGTGCGGAGGTGATCGGCCATGTACGCAGCCACTATCCGCAGTTGCCGGTGCTGCTGATCAGCGGGCAGGATTTGCGCCCGGCGCATAACCCACAGCTGCCGGACGTTCCGTTACTGCGTAAGCCGTTTACCCGCCAGCAGCTGGCGCAGGCACTGCGGAAGGTGATGGTAATTTGAGATTCCTCCGCTACTCCCGTTAACAGCCAGTCATTACTTTAAGGCCAGTTCACCTGCGAGTCTGGCCTTATGAAACGTTACTCTACCGCTCTGTTATTGGGTCTGCTGACTTTAACCAGCCAACTGGCGCATGCCGATGTGATTGATGACGCCATTGGCAACATTCAGCAGGCGATCAACGATGCCTACAACCCCAGCAGCAGCCGTAATGACGATGACGACGATCGTTACGACCGCAGCCGTCAAATCGACAGCCGACAGTACGACGATCGTCGTCGGCAGCTCGAAGACAGACGCCGCCGTTTAGACGAGCGTCAGCGTCAGTTGGACGACGACAGGCGTCGGTTAGAAGAGGACGAGCGCAGGTTGGAAGACGATTACGATCGCGGCTAAGTGCGGCCTGTTGCCCTCACCCCAACCCTCTCCCACGGGAGAGGGAGAAAACCTAATCCAGCACCATCACCATCCCGTCATACCCCGCTTCAATGCCGGACGGCAGCGGGTTATCCATCATCCACACGTCAAACTGATGGCTGATATGCGTCAGGATCACCTGCGGACAGCCAATCACCTCGTTCAGCGCAATCACCGTATTCAAATCACAATGGTTGCGCGGCGTCTCCGGGCGCGGTTCATGGCTACAGTCGATAATCATCGCCTGCGGCTGATTGTTTAGCAGAAACGTCACCGTTTTATCCGGCAGTCCGGCGGTATCAGAAAGCCACGCCACGCGGCTGTGGGCGGACTCCAGCAGATAGCCAAACGTGAGTTTTGAATGGTTGAGCGGCAGCGGCGTCACCCGCAGGCCCTGTAGCTCAAACATCACGAACGGCTCGACCGTGTGGCTGAAATCCAGAAGGCCCGGATGTTTGAACAGGTCGTCACAGCCTGCGTCGTCCGGCGGACCGTAAACCGGAATGGTCGCCCCCACGCCCCAGCGCAGAGGAAACAGCCCCTGAACGTGATCCATATGATAATGGGTAAGCAAAAACTGCCTGAAACTCCCCGCGGGCCAGTCGTCCATCAGGTGTGGAATACCCGCGTCCAGCAAGGTGACCGCATCGTTGAATTTCACCGCCGCGCTACAGGGGCGACGGCGATAATTTTCCTGTAAACGCGCCCGTCGGCACGCCGCGCAGTCGCAGCCAAACACCGGCACCAGCTGCGCCCCTCCGGTTCCTGTCAGCGTGATCGTCAGACTCATAACGCCCCTCTACAGCGGTTTGGTGAAGCGGAAATGGCTTTGCGTATACCCTTCACGAACATAAAAACGGTGCGCGTCCACGCGCTTCACGCTGGTGGAAAGCTCGGTCAGCTCGGCGCCTGCCTGCCGTGCGACGTCCTCTGCCCAGGCCAGCAGCTGGCTGCCCACTTTTAATCCGCGCGCCTGCGGCATCACCACCAGTTCCTGGATCTCGCCGATCCAGCGGGCGTGGTGCAGGTGAAACTGCATGTGCAGGCCGATCATCCCGATGATCTGCCCGTCCAGCTCGGCCAGCTGGTAGCGCATATTGTGATCCTGCAAGTTGGCCAGATACCCGGCGTGAAACGCCTGATGATCGAACTCGGCCTGCTTAAGTTCGCAGATCAGCGCGTAAACGATCGGCGCATCGTCGGCGGTGGCGGGGCGAAGCTGGCAGTCAGGCATGTTGTTTCTCCTTCTGGCGAATAAGCGATAGAAAGGTCTCGACTGACTGTAGCAAACTTCCGTCGTTATTGAGGAGATGGCAACCCGACGGGGTGTAACGCGCCGCCCGTTCCAGCCGCTGGTCGATCTCGCGCGCGTTTTCGCGCCCCCGCTTTTGCAGCCGGCTACGCAGAACGTCCGGGGAAACCTGCAAACAGACCGGGAGCAGCGCCGCTTCGTACCGGGCGCGAGCCTGCGGGAGATGCGCCCGCGAGCCGTTGACCAGCACGTCAAAGCCCGCGTGCAGCCAGAGGTCGATCTCGATGCCGACGCCATAGTAGTAACCGTTGGCATGCCAGCTCAGCGCCAGCAGGTTTTGCCCGGCGCGGGTAAAAAACTCCTGCTCGCTCAGGGCGATATGGTTTTCACTCCCGGCGTTTGCCGCGCGGGTAATGTAGCGGTGCGCCACCAGCAGCTGTGAATGTTCCCGCTGCCGTAACGCCGACAGCAGGCTGTCCTTCCCGGAGCCGGACGGGCCCATTAACCAGATGAGTCTTCCCATCAGAACACCCTTTTTCCCTGACGCCAGACGTGGTCGATATGAACGTGCTCGCCCTTGCGGTGCGCCAGCACCAGGTCTGCCCGTTTGCCTTCGGCAATCTCACCGCGATCGTGAAGGTTGAGCGCGCTGGCCGGGTTTTTTGTCACCAGGCGAATCGCCTGTGGCAGCGTGAAGCTGTTGCCCTCATCGTCCGCCACCCGGAACGCCGCGTCCAGCAGGCTGGCGGGGTAATAGTCAGAGGAGAGGATATCCAGCAGGCCGAGCGAGGCGAGCTTGCTTGCCGCCACGTTGCCGGAGTGCGACCCGCCGCGTACGATGTTCGGCGCGCCCATCAGGACGTTCATGCCATGCTTACGTGATGCTTCTGCCGCCTCGAACGTGGTGGGAAATTCGGCGATCACGCTCCCAAGCTGGTGGGATTCGCGCACGTGATCGTGCGTGGCGTCATCATGGCTGGCCAGGGCAATATTACGGTCCCGGCACATAGCGGCAATGGAGAGGCGATTCGGCTGCGACCACTGGGCCGCCAGCGCCAGCTGCTCTTCTTCGTAACGGGCCATCTCCGCGTCGCTGAGAGAATATTTGCCCTGATAGTATTCGCGATACTTTTCAATGTTGGCGAACTGGCGCTGTCCCGGCGAGTGATCCATCAGGGAAACCAGCGAGACCGGCTCGCGGCCCACCAGCTTCTCAAACAGCGGCAGGGTGGTGTGGTGCGGCAGCTCGCAGCGCAGGTGCAGGCGGTGCTCGGCGCGGTTGAGGCCGCGCTTTTGCGTCTCCTCCACGGCGTTGATCATCTTCTCCAGGTTCTCCAGGCGATCGCCGCCGTCGCGCACGTCGCCGATCGCCACCGCGTCCAGCACCGTGGTGATGCCGCTGGCGACCATCAGCGCGTCGTGGCTGCTCATCGCTGAATACGCAGGCCAGTCCACCTTCGGGCGCGGGGTGAAGAATTTATCGAGATTATCGGTATGCAGCTCAATCAGCCCCGGTAGCAGCCAGCCGCCTTCGCCGTCCATCGCGTCCGGTGAGCGGCTCTGGGTTTCGGCAAAGGCGCGGATGACACCGTCCCGCACCTCAACCGAGCCGTTCACGACCTCATTTTCCAGCACCAGCCTGACATTATTGATAATCATACGTTTGTCCCCATCGGGTGCAGTCTGTCCGCCACGCGATGGCGTACGGCGTCGTCGTGGAAGATCCCGACGATCGCCGCGCCGCGCGCTTTGGCCTGTTCGATCAGTTCTATCACCGCTGCGCTGTTTTTACTGTCGAGCGAGGCGGTGGGTTCATCCAGGAGTAAAATCGGGTAATCGACGATAAAGCCACGGGCGATGTTGACGCGCTGCTGCTCGCCGCCGGAAAAGGTCGACGGGGCGAGGTGCCACAGACGCTCCGGTACGTTGAGACGCGTCAGCAGGCTGGCGGCTTTAGCGGCGCAGGTTTCGCGCGGCACGCCGAGATCCAGCAGAGGCTGCATGACCACGTCCAGGGCGGAGATCCGCGGGATCACCCGCAGGAACTGGCTGACCCAGCCGATCGTCGAGCGGCGTACTTCCAGCACTTTGCGCGCGGGAGCCTGGACCAGATCAACCCATTCATTGTTATGGCGGATATGGATATGGCCTTCGTCCGGCAGATAATTGGCGTACAGGGAGCGCAGCAGGGTGGATTTTCCGCTGCCGGAATGGCCATGCAGCACCACGCATTCGCCGTTGCTGACCTCTAATGAGGCATTTTGCAGTACCGGCAGGCGGACACCGTTTTGCTGGTGGAGCACAAAGGTTTTACTGACATTTTCAACGTGGATCATGTTGGCCTCTTAATTCTGTAATACCGAGGACACCAGCAGTTGGGTGTACGGATGATGGGGATCGTCGAGCACCCGATCGGTCAGCCCACTTTCCACCACCTGACCCTGCTTCATCACCAGCAGGCGGTCCGCCAGCAGGCGCGCAACGCCTAAATCGTGGGTGACAATCACTACCGCCAGGTTCAGCTCCACCACCAGGCCGCGCAGCAGATCCAGCAGGCGCGCCTGCACGGAGACGTCCAGCCCACCGGTCGGTTCATCCATAAACACCAGCTTCGGATGGGTGACGAGATTGCGGGCAATCTGTAAACGCTGCTGCATGCCGCCGGAGAAGGTTGTCGGCAGGTCGTCGATGCGCGAGGCGGGGATTTCAACCTCTTCCAGCCAGTGCTGCGCCGTGGCGCGGATGTTGCCGTAGTGGCGCGCGCCGGTGGCCATCAGCCGTTCGCCGATGTTGCCCCCCGCCGAGACCTGGCGGCGCAGGCCGTCCATCGGGTGCTGGTGCACCACGCCCCACTCGGTGCGCAGCAGGCGGCGGCGCTCGGCTTCGCTCATGCCATACAGCGACACGCCCTCATACAAAATGTCGCCATTCTGCGGCGTCAGGCGCGCGGAGATGGACTTCAGCAGGGTGGTTTTACCGGAGCCGGACTCGCCGACAATGCCCAGCACTTCGCCCGGCCACAGCTCAAACGACACGTCGCTAAAGCCTTTGCCCGGTGCATAAAGGTGAGTCAGGTTATTAACCGAAAGCAGCGGTTTCATTGGCTGTTCGCCTCGCTCTGTTGGCGGCAGTAATCGGTGTCGGAGCAGACAAACATCCGTTTGCCCGTATCGTCCAGCACCACTTCATCCAGATAGCTATGCTTCGAGCCGCAGATGGCGCACGGCTCGTCCCACTCCTGCACCGTAAACGGGTGATCGTCAAAATCCAGGCTCTCCACACGGGTGTACGGCGGTACGGCGTAGATGCGTTTTTCCCGTCCGGCACCAAAAAGTTGCAGGGCGGGCATCATGTCCATCTTCGGGTTATCGAATTTCGGGATCGGCGACGGGTCCATCACGTAGCGGCCGTTCACCTTCACCGGATAGGCGTAGGTGGTGGCGATATGGCCGAAGCGGGCGATGTCCTCATACAGTTTGACCTGCATGATCCCGTACTCTTCCAGGGCGTGCATGGTGCGGGTTTCGGTTTCCCGCGGCTCGATAAAACGCAGTGGCTCCGGGATCGGCACCTGGAAAATCAAAATCTGATCTTCAGTCAGCGGGGTCTCCGGAATGCGGTGACGGGTCTGGATCAGCGTCGCGTCTTCGGTTTTTTCAGTGGTGTTGACGCCCGTTACGCGCTTAAAGAAGTTGCGGATCGACACGGCGTTGGTGGTGTCGTCTGCCCCCTGGTCGATGACCTTCAGCACGTCCGCTTCGCCGATCACGCTGGCGGTGATCTGAATACCGCCGGTGCCCCAGCCGTAGGGCATCGGCATTTCGCGGCCGCCGAACGGCACCTGGTAGCCGGGGATCGCCACAGCCTTAAGGATGGCGCGGCGGATCATGCGTTTAGTTTGCTCGTCCAGATAGGCAAAGTTGTAGCCGCTTAAGTTAGCCATTGGCGCGCTCCCGTTGCAGGCGTTTCAGCAGTTCCAGTTCGGCCTGGAAATCGACGTAGTGCGGCAGCTTGAGGTGCGAGACAAAGCCGGCGGCCTCAACGTTATCCGCGTGGGCCAGCACGAACTCTTCGTCCTGTGCCGGGCCGGCAATATGCTCGCCGTAGTCCGGCGCCTGGAGCGCACGGTCAACCAGCGCCATCGCCATCGCCTTGCGCTCGCTCAGGCCATACACCAGCCCGTAGCCGCGGGTAAAATGCGGATCTTCATTCTCTGGCGCGACAAAACCGTTGACCATTTCGCACTCGGTCATCAGCAGTTCGCCGATGTTCACCGCAAAACCCAGCTCTTCCGGCACAATTTCGACATCGAGATAACCGCTGCGGATCTCTGCCGCGAACGGGTGGTTGCGCCCGTAGCCGCGCTGCGTGGAGTAGGCCAGCGCCAGCAGATACCCTTCATCGCCGCGCATCAGCTGTTGCAGGCGGGACGAGCGCGAACAGGGATAGACCGGCGGCGTGCGAGTGATGTCATCCGGTGTGCTGCCGGTGTCTTCTTCCGCCTTCGCCAGCCCCTGGTTTGCCAGCAGGCTAAAGACGTGCGGGGAGGCGTCTTGTTCAGCGTCAGAGACGCTGAGCTGCGGTGTTTCACCGTTCGCCAGTAGACTGAAGTCCAGCAGGCGATGGGTGTAGTCGTAGGTCGGACCAAGCAGCTGGCCGCCAGGAATATCTTTGTACACCGCAGAAATACGTCGCTCTAAACGCATTTCCGCCGTTTTCACCGGCTCGCTTACCGCCAGCTTCGCAAGCGTAGTGCGGTAAGCGCGCAGCAGGAAAATGGCTTCCACGTTATCGCCGCTGGCCTGTTTCAGCGCCAGCGCCGCCAGCTCGCGGTCTGCGATGCCGCCTTCGGTCATCACGCGGTCGACGGCCAGGTTTAACTGCTGTTCAATCTGGGCGACGCTCAGCTCGGGTAAGGCGTCATCCCCCCGGCGTCTGTGCGCCTGCAAGGCATGGGCGGCGGCGATCGCCTTCTCGCCCCCTTTGACGGCAACGTACATCAGCACACCTCCACGTGAGTGGTTCTCGGGATCGCCAGCAGGCGCTCGCCGCAGGTCAGGATCAGGTCGATACCGAGCGGGAACGGATGCGGGCGCTCGGTCAGCTCATGAATGATGCACTCCGGCAGCTGGGGGGCGACCATCCGCTCGTCGGCGATCCCTGCCCCCGTCAGGCGTAGCATGCGGCCACCGCTCAGGCTGGAGACCTGCAAAATCAGCGTAGCGCTGGTTTCCGGTGCGACGGCGCTGCCTTCGCTCAGGGCATTAAGTTGTTCATGGCTGATTTGCTCGTCGGCCACGGCGAAGACCGCCTGCTGGGGCTGCTCGACCAGCGGCGCGTTGGTGTGAAAGCGCAGGTTCTGGCTGGCGATATCGTTCAGCAATGCCCCTGACAGCCATACCGGGGTGTCGTTGTCCGCCAGCGTCAGCAGCACGCTGGTAGAGGCGAGGTTCAGCGGCAGCCAGCCCTGGGAGAGCTGGTGCAGCGAGACAATGACGCCCGGCTCGCTCATGGCTTTCAGCAGGCGACGGAAACTCTGTTGGGCATCCTGGACGGCCAGGGTAAAAGCAGGTTGAAGCGTCATGCGTTGTCTCCGCGAACGAGCGTAAAGAAGTCGACCCGGCTGGTATTTACTTCGGCCTGACGCGCGGCAAGGCGTGCGGCGCGGTCAGCTTCCAGCGGGGCAATAAGGGTTTCCATTAACGTCTGAAAATGCGGCTTTTCCTGTAAAAGCGCGTCGATCGCTGCGCAGCGCTCGGCGTGCGTTTTGTCGCGGCCAAGTACGTAGCCGTAGCCCAGCGTGCCGCTTTTCAGGCGGATCACCGCGCGGGTGAGGGTGGCATCGCCGGCGAAGAAGCGCTCGCCGGTGCCGCCCATGCGTGCCTGGATCTGCACCAGGCCGATCTCCGGCGCGCGGATCGTGTCGTAATCCGGCGTCAGGCCGAGCGCGTTCATGCGGGCAGCCAGCGCAGCAGGCTGGCTGTGGGCCAGCACGCGCATCCAGCGCTGACGAGTGGAGGTGTCGAAGTGCATTCAGTGCTCCATGGTAAATTCAATCATGTCGGCGCGGGTCAGGCTGACGGAGTATTCCGTTGCGTTGACGTCGCCGTCACGGTGGTTGAGGGTGCGCACGCAGAGCAGCGGGGCCATGTTGGGGATCTCCAGCACCTTGCTCTCTTTCGCCTGCGCGCGGCGGGCGCTGATGCGCGTCTGGGTGCGTTTGAGCACGATACCCGTCGCGTCCTGAAGAAAATCATGCAGGGAACCGCTGGCGAAATGTTGCAGAACGGGCCAGAGGGTGAGGTCCGCGAAGTAGTGGTCGATCTGACAGACCGCCACGCCGTTCACCCGGCGCAACGTGCGCAGGTGAACGACGTTGTCGCCCTCCTGAATCCCCAGCGCGTCCGCCACGTGGCGGGAGGCCGGGCGCAGGACAGACAGCAGCTTTTCGCTGGTGGGGTGGCTGCCCTGATCGAGAAGGTTCTGGCTAAAACGCGCCTGGGCATTGAGCGGGTAGTCAAACGGACGCATCAGCACCAGCACGCCGACGCCCTGACGACGCTGGACCCAGCCGCGCTCCACCAGTTGATCGATGGCACGACGCAGGGTGTGACGATTCACTTCGTAGCGGTCGGCAAGCTGCTGCTCGGCAGGCAGGTAGTCTCCGCAGCGATAGTGCGTGCGCAGCTCCACTTCGAGCTTTGCCGCAATCTCTTGCCAGCGGGTGGGGTAACTGGTCGGATGTCTGGATAAGTGCATACCAATCAAAGCCTCGCTTCTCAGATGAAGTGCTTACGCAAACGTTGAGAGAGGAAATCCAGCAGGCTGACGGTGACGATGATGAGCACCATCAGGGCGCAGGTTTGCTGGAACTGGAAACCACGAATCGCTTCCCACAGGGTGACGCCAATGCCGCCTGCGCCCACCATGCCGACCACGGTGGCGGAGCGAACGTTGGACTCGAAGCGGTACAGGGAATAGGAGATGAGCAACGGCATCACCTGCGGCAGGACGCCGTACAGGATCTCTTCGATTTTGTTCGCTCCGGTTGCCCGGATGCCTTCCACCGGGCCGGGCTCGATGGCTTCAACCGCTTCGGAGAGCAGCTTGGAGAGCACGCCGGTGGTGTGGATGAACAGCGCCATCACGCCCGCGAACGGACCCAGGCCGACGGCGACCACGAATAGCATCGCAAAGACCATTTCGTTGATGGCGCGACAGGCGTCCATCAGGCGGCGCATCGGCTGGTAAACCCACCATGGCACGATGTTTTCGGCGCTCATCAGGCCAAACGGAATGGAGAGGATCACGGCGAGGGCGGTGCCCCAGACGGCAATTTGCAGGGTGATCGCCATTTCACCGAGGTAGTCCTGCCACTGGCTGAAGTCCGGTGGGAAGAAGTCGGCGGCGAAGGTCGCCATGTTGCCTGAGTCCCTGAAGAGCAGCAGCGGATCCATCTCCGCGCCCTTCCAGGAGATAACGAGCACCGCCAGCAGAACAGCCCAGCTTATGAGCGAGAACCAGCTGCGTTTTGGCGGCGGGAGGGTGATGGTTTGCATGTTGGCTCCTTTGGGTTTAGTCCCCTCTCCCTTGAGGGAGAGGGAGAAAGGCGTTACTGCACCGCTTTATTCACGCTGGTCATGGCGCCGAGCGCGGCGGTCAGGCGGTCAAGATCGTCCAGCTGCGCCTGAATTTCCGACACTTTGCTGGTCTTCTCTTCGTCCTTCAGGCCTTTGTTGTCCTTCACGCCCTGCATCTGCTTGAACAGCGCCAGCTGGCGAATCGGCACCAGCTGCAAATCGCTGGACGCGCGGAACGGTGCCCAGCCCAGACGTGCCAGAACCGCTTTCTCTTCCGGCGTTTTGCCGTAGTTCATAAAGAAGTCGTAGACCTTGTCCTTGGTGTTCTCGGAGAGGTTTTTGCGCCACACGATCGGGTCGCCCGGGATCAGCGGTGATTTCCAGATAACCTTGATTTCCTTCAGCTTGTCCGGCGCGGAGGTCTTCAGCTTGTCGAGGTTTTCAGTGTTGTTGGTAGCAACGTCAACCTGCTTATTCGCCACGGCCAGGGCATTGGTTTCGTGGCTGGCGTTAACCGTGCGCTTAAAGTCGCTGGCGGAGACGTTGTTTTTCGCGAAGACGTAGTAGCCAGGGACGAGGAAGCCGGAGGTAGAGTTCGGGTCGCCGTTACCAAAGGTCAGCTCTTTGCGTTTGGCGAGCATGTCGTTGAGGTTGTTGATCGGGCTGTCTTTGTTAACGATCAGCACGCTCCAGTAGCCCGGAGAGCCGTCTGCCGCAACGGTCTGGGCGAACACCTGGCCGTTCGCGCGATCTACCGCTTCCATAGCAGAGAGGTTGCCATACCAGGCGATGTCGACTTTGTTGAAGCGCATTCCTTGAATGATGCCCGCGTAATCCGGGGCGAAGAACGCGTTCACTTTGATCCCCAGTTTGGTTTCCATATCTTTCAGGAACGGTTCCCACTGGGGTTTCAGGTTCTGCTGTGATTCTGTCGAAATGATGCCAAAGTTCAGTGCTTTTTCCTGCTCCTCGGCGTGGGCCGGGCTTAACAGGGTGCTGATGCTGAACATGCTGGTGAAGGCCAGCGCGGCAACCGTTTTATAGCTCATTTCCATTCCTCGTTATGGGTCGTTATGCAGCCTGCGCGCGCTCTTCGACGCGGTTTACGCTGCGGTAGAGATGGTCAAAACGTTCGTTATCAAACTGGTGGCTTGCGCCATCAAAGAACACATGTCCCTGACGCAGGGCGACGATGCGCTCGCAGTAGCGCAGGGCGTAATCCACCTGATGCAGCGTCACCACCACGGTGATGCCGTCGTTCTGATTGATGTCGCGCAGGGTTTCCATCACGATGCGGGCGGACTCCGGATCCAGCGAGGCGATAGGTTCATCGGCCAGGATAATTTTGGCTTTCTGCATCAGGGCGCGGGCAATGGCGACGCGCTGCTGCTGTCCGCCGGAGAGCGTGGAGACGCGCTGGTGGGCGAAATGCGCCATGCCGACGCGGGTCAGCGCCTGTAAGGCTTCTTGCTTCTGGGATGGGGAGAACCAGCGCAGGCAGGTGCGCCAGAACGGGGTGCTGCCGAGCGCGCCAATCAGCACGTTCTCGAGCACGGACAGGCGGTTCACCAGGTTGAACTGCTGAAAGATATAGCCCGTCTGAGCGCGGCTTTTGCGAATATCGCTCGCCAGACGCCCCGCATGTTGCACGGTGTTCCCCAGCAGTTCGACGCGGCTTTCCGGCGTTTTGTCACAGGTAATCAGGCCGCTCAAGTGACGAAGAAGGGTGGATTTACCTGAACCAGACGGCCCCAACAGCGCCACCATTTCGCCCTGCTGGACGGTCAGATCAACGGCATGCAGCGCCTTGTTGTGATGGAAGGTTTTGCTCAGTTTCTCGACGCGAATGACAGTTTGCATGTGCCCGGCCTCACGATAAATGTGGCCTCATGCTGGCGCATCAATATGACATTCAGGTTAAGTGTTGGTTGCGGGAGTTTGAAGAGTTGAGGGGAGTTTGATGACAATCACCCTAGGCCCGGCCAGCGCAGCGCCACCGGGCGCTGTTGCCGGATGCGCTGCGCTTATGCGGCCTACGATTTAACGACGTTAATCATCCACGGCACGCCGTATTTATCGGTGACTTTCCCGAATCCGTGCGCCCAGAAAGTCTCCTGCCAGGCCATTTCGACATTGCCGCCATCAGAGAGGTTGTCGAACCAGCGTTTGCCTTCATCCACGTCCTGCGTGTCGAGCACCAGCGTAAATCCGGCGTACTGCGTGCTGCTACCGGGTGGCAGACCATCGCTCATCATGATATCGCTTCCGGCAATGCGGACATTAGAGTGGGCGATGGCGGTATCCGGGAAGTTCATGCCTGACGGACAGCCTTCTTCGCTGTTTTCGTCTTTGGGCATTTCGCCGAAGGTGATTTTGTAGAGGAGTTCTGCGCCGACGGCCTGCTGATAGAAGGCGGCCGCCTCCGCACAGTTGCCGGCGAAAGAGATGTAGGGACTTAACGGCATAATCTTTACCTCACGTAAGAAAAGCCCGTTAAGTGTAGTTCCCGAACGCCCGGTAAGCGAAGCGTCACCGGGCGGGACAATCAGTTCTTTTTCACGAACTCAGATTTCAGTTTCATCGGACCGAAGCCGTCAATTTTGCAGTCGATATTATGATCGCCTTCAACCAGACGGATATTTTTAACTTTAGTGCCGATCTTCAGCATGGAGGAGCTGCCTTTTACCTTAAGATCTTTCACAACGGTAACGCTGTCGCCGTCTGCCAGCAGGTTGCCATTCGCGTCTTTCACGATCAGCGCATCGCTGTCCTGCGCAGGCTCCGCATCGTTCCATTCATGGGCGCATTCCGGGCAAACGAACATGCCATTGTCTTCATAGGTGTATTCAGAATTGCATTTCGGGCAGTGTGGAAGTTGCATGTGGGTATCCTCAAAAGTGTTAACACGCTGGAAAACGCCAGCTAAATGACGGCAGTGTGCCGAAAAAGGCAGCGAGTATAACGCAAATCCCCACTTTTGTCGGTGATATTGTTTTATAAAAATAGCGCATAAATGCGCAAGCGATGACACGAACTGTCAGTGAATTAAGGGAAGCGTATGCCCTGAACGGCAGAGATCGTAATCATACTAAATGTATCGAATATTTTATTACAGCAAATTGCTACGCTGTGCCATTTCGGATAAGGTGAAGGAACAAGCCGTTATTTATCTACCCTCCTCTGACGACATACATCTTTTGGCGTCAGGGAATACCTCTCTTTTTTGGTGGGTAAATAACGATGATATATCCTGATGTTTCCTGAAAATGCGTTTTGTCTATTCACTTTTGGCTTTCTGGCCAGGGGATGTTTTACACGTATTACGAGGGTGGGTTTTAAATTCTCATTATCTTCAGTTAGTTGTATTAAATGAACATGTTTTCCATACGTGATCATATAAGCCTGAAAAGTATAATTAAAACATCGTGGCTTAATAAAAGTAATAAATTTGCGTTAAGGGAAGGCTTTTATCATGCACACACAGACCATATTTGAATTAAGCCAGGAAGCTGAACGTTTGTTACAGCTCGCTCTGAACAATCTTGATTCATTAAAATCTATGCCGATTGCAAAGCTGGATAGCACAACCGCTGCCATGAGCGGCGTTAATAACAACGTTTTGCCATTGCATTTTAGCGCACGAGGTGTCGACGCTCAGCAGGCGATGCTGAATAATGAATTACGCAAAATAACCCGCCTCGAAATGGTACTGGCGATTGTGGGTACCATGAAAGCGGGAAAATCGACCACCATTAATGCGATTGTGGGCACGGAAGTGCTGCCGAACCGCAATCGTCCGATGACGGCGCTTCCCACGCTGATCCGCCATACGCCGGGCCAGAAGGAGCCGGTGCTGCATTTTTTGCACGTTTCGCCCATCGATACCCTGATTACCCAGTTGCAGAAAAAACTGTGCGATAAAGATCGCGGCAAGCTGGCGCGGCGTCTGGAAATCGACAAGGACATGAATACGCTGCTGGAGCGCATAGAAAGAGGTGAGGCGTTTGAAAAACATCACCTGGGCGCGGAGCCCATCTTTCATTGTCTGAAAAGCCTGAACGATCTGGTGCGGCTTTCTCAGGCGCTGGGCGTGGAGTTTCCGTTCTCTGAGTATGCCGCGATTGAACATATTCCGGTGATTGAGGTGGAGTTTGTGCATCTCGCCGGTCTGGATGCGCACCTGGGGCAACTGACGCTGCTCGACACGCCGGGGCCGAACGAGGCCGGTCAGCCGCACCTGCAAAAAATGCTCAATGAGCAGTTGGCGCGCGCCTCCGCCGTTCTGGCGGTGATGGACTACACCCAGCTTAAATCCATTTCTGATGCTGAGGTTCGTCAGGCAATTTCGGCTGCCGGGAAATCCGTGCCGCTTTACGCCCTGGTCAACAAATTCGATCAGAAAGATCGTAATAGCGACGATGAAGAGCAGGTGCGGGCGATGATTTCCGGCACGCTGATGAAAGGGAATATTTCTCCGGGGCAAATTTATCCGGTCTCTTCCATGTGGGCCTATCTGGCAAACCGCGCCCGCTATGAGATGAACGTCCATGGGCGCCTTCCCGATCATCAGGATCAGCGTTGGGTACAGGATTTTGCCGAGGCCGCGCTGGGCCGCCGCTGGCGAACGGCCGACCTGGACGATATTGGCCATATTCGCCATGCGGCGGATCTGCTGTGGGAGGATTCGCTGTTCGAACAGCCCATCCGCAAACTGATTTACGCGGCTTACGCCAACGCCTCACTGTTCGCTTTACGGTCGGCATCGCATAAGCTGCTGAACTATGCGCAAAATGCCAGAGAATACCTGGACTTTCGCCATCAGGGACTGACGGTCGCTTTTGATGAGCTGGAGCTGAATATTGCGCGCCTGGAAGAGGATATGACGATGCTGCGTCAGCGGCAGAGCGTGGTGAGCGATGAGGTCCAGCATGAAGTTGAAGAGGCGCTCAACGCAACGGATGCTTTTCTGCTTCGCCAGAAAGATGAACTTCACCAGGCGCTGGGCGACATTTTTAGCCGCCCGTCTATTCTTGACTTAGCAGGCCGCGAGCCATCCAGTTTGCGTGAAGACGACGCGGATGCGATCCAGCAGCTGGTGCTTGACGATGAAGGGCAGGCGCAGATTGTCCTGAGCAAGATCCGATCGTCATGCGAGCAGATTATGCTGAATGCGCAGAGCAGAATTGGCCGGGAGCTGGCGTTACGCTTCGATCAGCTGGAGTCTACGCTCGCCCGATCGTTGAATGAGGCGATGCGACCCATCGAGACGCGAATTAAGGAACAGCTCAGTCATGCCGGATTTCGGGCGCGGATTAGCTTCCCGGCGTTTCAGGCAAACCAGCTTAATTTCAATACGCGCGGGTTATTTAATGATGCCATTGTGCAGGACACCCCTCCCGCCAGTCAGCCAGCAGGGGCAGGCAGCGTACGTAATACCGTCTCGCGCTGGCTCAATAATCCCGGCTGGGGCTGGGAGGAGTATGTCGTGACGCGCACACGCTATGTCATCGACATCGCTCAGCTTCATGGCAAATTTACGCAACATACCGATCAGTTTTGCGATCAAATTCGTAAAGCTTTGGCCGCGCAGGTCGATGTCTCTGTTACGGCAGGTATGGCAACGTTCTTTGCAGAGTTTTCGTTGTGCCTGACCGGGTTACAGGAAAGCTTGCGTGATAGCCTTGCCGTTCGGCAGCAGAATGAGCATTCAACCCGGGCGCTTAGCCAGTTGTTGAAGCAAAGTATGACCACTGCGGCGTGGATTCAGGAAGATACCCGACTGTTACGCGATGATATTCAAACCTTATTCGCGGCAGAGCAACCATGACAACACAGCTACTGGACGGTCCCGGGCGGACGCTGGAGTGTATTCATCCAAAATTTATGGTCGATTTGGTCCAGGGGGCGGATGCTGCACGTCACGCCCTCCTGGGGCCACAGCAACTACAATTTCGTGAGCGTTTGACGCAGGAGATCATTACGCAGACCCGGCTGCGGCCGTGGGCAATGGCGGGAATGCTCAACGAAAATGCAGCACTGCGGCTGGGTCTGGCGGAGAAACTTGCCGGTATGCTCGACCCCGGACACCTTGCGCTGACCCGTATGTCCGACAGGCTGGTAGCCCTGCGCCAGCAGGTGAATCCACGCCTCCCTCAACCTCCCGGATTGTTGCAACAGTACGAGGAGCTCTCCGCACATTTCAACCAGCGTGCCGCCTATAAAGAGAAAGCGCTCGCGCAGCGCGGTCTTACGGTTCAGGCGGGTGAGCACAGCGAGCAAATTTTTACCCGCTGGCGAGCCGGGCAGTATGACGGCTGGTCGCTGGCTGGCCGCTGCTTTATCGTGCTGGAAGAGTTGCGCTGGGGGGCGTTTGGCGATGCCTGTCGTCTGGCGAATAGTGATGTGGCGGCCATGCTGAAAGATAACCTGCGCAGCATGGCCGCAAATTATCTGGCACAGGAGATTAATGCTTCTCCCACCACCCGGCATTTTTACCATCAGTGGCTGACGACGCCCGCTTCTCCCGGTCTGATTGATTATAAAGATATGCTGGGCTGGCTGGGGGACTGGTGTCAGGCGGAAAAACATCCGGTGAGCTGGTCAGTGACGCAGAGCTGGCAAACGGTCGCGCTGGGGATGCCAAGACTCTGTTCGGCAAAACGGCTTGTGGATGGCATGGTGGAAGAGATATTTGGTACGTGATTGCCCCCCCTCTTTTTAAAGAGGGGGGCGAAAGGGTTAGTGGTGCATTTCTACCGCTTCATGTTCTGTCCGGGACTCAGGCACATGCCCAAAGCGTCTGGCGTACAGTGCCGTGATGATAGGGACCAGAATTGCCGTCACAATCACGCTGGCGGCAACCAGAGCCGTGGCGGAAGCGGCTACGGGTTCAAAGGCCGGGTTAATCTGGGCGATAATCACCGGGTTGGCTACCGCAGCGCCTGCGGCCGAAGAGGCGGCCACACCCGCGGTTCCGTTGCCGCCCCCGATGACGCGGTCTGCAATAATCAGCGGAATACCCGTGATGACGATGACGGCAACACCCAGCACAATACCCAGCAGGCCGGTTTCCAGAATTACGTTCAGGTTGATGGTATTGCCCAACGCGAAGCCGAAGAACGGGATCAGTACCGGGGTGGCTTTGCTGAAGAAATCGCGCAGATCGTGATCGAGGTTACCCAGCGCAAAACCAATCAGGAACGGCAGGATCGCCCCGACAAAATGGTGTAGTTCAAAGGAGGCAAGGCCAGCAGAACCCAGAATCAACATCGTCATCAGTGGACCCGACTCCAGGGACATCAGCACGAACGCGCCCGATTCTTCTTTGGTGCCATATTGATTCATCAGGCTGGCATAGAGACCGCCGTTGGTCATATCCATTGCTGAGACAATGGCCAGAACGGATAATCCGGCGAAGAAGCCAGTCTGAATTCCATTCTCCGGAATGAACATCGCACAGATCATGGCAACAACCCAGGCGACCGCAATTTTAGTAATGACCAACGTCCCTGATTTACGTAATACCGTACCTGTTGCACGCAAGTTAATAGATGCGCCGATGCAAAAGAACCAGACTGCCAGAATCGGTACCGTTCCGGTGATCATACCTTTTGTAAAACCGCCAAAATAAGCACCGGTATTCGGGGCCAGCGTATTTAATATCGCGCCAAGTACCAGCGGGACCAGCATCATCCCGCCCGGGATGCGTTCTATAGTTGCTTTAATCTTCATCATTAACCCTCACATCTCGCCCGCGTGGCTGGCGGAAATCTCAAAAATAGATCAACAAATTCAAATGATTGCCTTTTTGGAAGCCAATCGATTCGTTACTTATGCTGTAAAGTGAAATTAAGGCGTTCAGTATTCCTTCATTTGAAAGCCGCTGAGATATCGTGTTCGGATTTATCATGCGATCTTTGGAATTGCGATTCAATCAAAACGAAACACTGTTTTAGTTATCTCCGTCACATATTGAATGGAAACAGGATTGCCCACGATTAATAATTAAATTTTGTGTAAATTCGCTGTGAAGAAATGTGATTGTATTTTGTTTGGGAATGAATAATAACGGGCGTTAAGATCTGTTTGATAAGGGGGTTGAGAATGACCTTACTTATCGTGAATTGACAAAAGCTGAAGGCATCTTACGAACAGGAAAAATATATGTGAAGTTGATCACATATATAAACGCTGGTAGGGTAAAAAGGTCTTTAACTGCCCAGACAGGCGTCAACAGGTTCGGTTGTATTGAGGTAAAACGTCAATGTAAGTAAACCTGCTACGCTTGAATAAGGAGATTCGCATGGAGCGGATCTCTGGTTCACAGCTTGCAAAATGCGCTGTGAAACGGACGGGGCTGAGTCTACGAGGAAAGCTATGCTTAGAAGGAAAAAAGTAAAACCCATCACGCTGCGCGATGTCACCATTATTGATGACGCGAAACTGCGCAAAGCGATTACAGCGGCCTCGCTCGGTAATGCGATGGAGTGGTTCGATTTTGGTGTTTACGGCTTTGTGGCCTATGCACTTGGTAAAGTGTTCTTCCCCGGTGCCGATCCCAGCTTGCAGATGATTGCCGCGCTGGGTACGTTCTCCGTTCCCTTCCTGATTCGCCCTCTTGGTGGTCTTTTCTTCGGCATGCTGGGTGATAAATATGGTCGCCAGAAAATCCTGGCTATTACCATTGTCATCATGTCGATAAGTACATTCTGTATCGGCCTTATTCCGTCGTATGCGACTATTGGTATATGGGCGCCGATTCTGCTGTTGATCTGTAAGATGGCGCAGGGCTTCTCCGTTGGCGGCGAATATACCGGTGCATCGATTTTTGTCGCCGAATATTCTCCGGACCGTAAACGCGGCTTTATGGGCAGCTGGCTGGACTTTGGTTCGATTGCCGGATTCGTCATGGGCGCGGGGGTTGTCGTTCTGATCTCAACCGTAGTGGGTGAAGAGAACTTCCTTGACTGGGGCTGGCGTATTCCGTTCTTCCTGGCGCTGCCGCTGGGCATCATTGGGCTTTACCTGCGTCACGCCCTGGAAGAGACGCCTGCGTTCCAGCAGCACGTTGAAAAGCTGGAGCAGGGTGACCGTGAAGGGTTACAGGATGGCCCGAAAGTGTCGTTCAAGGAGATTGCGACCAAACACTGGCGCAGCCTGCTGACCTGTATTGGTCTGGTGATTTCCACCAACGTCACCTATTACATGCTGCTGACCTACATGCCGAGCTACCTGTCGCATAACCTGCACTACTCGGAAGACCACGGTGTGCTGATTATTATCGCCATCATGGTAGGTATGCTGTTTGTGCAGCCGATTATGGGTCTGTTGAGCGACCGCTTTGGCCGTAAGCCATTCATTATTCTCGGCAGCGTCGCCTTGTTCGCACTGGCAATTCCGGCCTTTATTCTGATTAACAGCAATGTGCTGGGGCTGATTTTCGCCGGTCTGCTGATGCTGGCAGTGATCCTTAACTGCTTCATCGGGGTGATGGCTTCTACGCTGCCGGCAATGTTCCCGACGCATATTCGCTACAGTGCGCTGGCGGCAGCCTTTAATATCTCCGTTCTGATTGCGGGCCTGACGCCGACACTTGCTGCTTCACTGGTGGAGAGCACGCAGAACCTGATGATGCCTGCTTACTATCTGATGGTCATTGCGGTGGTCGGCCTGATTACCGGTATTACCATGAAGGAGACGGCGAATCGTCCCCTGAAAGGGGCAACGCCTGCGGCGTCTGATATTCAGGAAGCGAAAGAGATCCTGCGTGAGCACTACGATAATGTAGAGCAGAAGATTGAAGATATTGACGCAGAGATCGAGGCGCTCCAGAAAAAACGTTCTCGCCTGGTTGACCAGCATCCGAGAATTAACGAGTGATAAAAAAACCCGCCGCTGGCGGGTTTTCTTTTATTAGCATCCTGCGGCGATGTAGTCGCCGCCAGCGCTGACGGGGATCACCGTCAGGAACAGGACCGTCGCGAACAGTATCAGAACAACCCCTCCGGCAATTTTGACCATCGGCATTATCCAGTTCAGGGACGTGCCGCCACCAAACCAGGCTACTGTGCGTTCACGTGCGTAACGTACTGCCAGCGACAGCCCCATAATCGACAGCGCCGTGCCCAGCGACATTGTCATCACAGCAGCAATCCCCCAGCTAATAATGCCGAGCGCATTCGAGAACATCAGGATCATAATTGCCCCGCTGCACGGGCGTGCGCCTATGGCCAGCACCACGCCCAGACGGGTTTTCCAGTCGCTTTTAGCCAGATCCACCCCTACGCCGTGATGGCCGCAGCCACAATGTTCATTATGCTGGTGAAGCGGCTTGATGGCGCTAATCGCCATTTTGCGCGGACGCAGGCTGCTGAGCGCCTGATAAATGATAAATGCACCGAAGGCGGCAATCAGTAGGGCGCTGATTTTCTCGACGTACCAACGGCTGGTGCTGATATCCCCTGACGCGAGGTTCAATCCAACCGCCAGGATAAAGACAAAGGCGATTGCGCTGACGCCCTGCATCAGGCTACCGATAAACGGTACGACGCGCGCCGCGAGCTGGCTCTCTTTATTGGTGGTGAGATACGTGGTGACGATGAATTTGCCGTGTCCCGGTCCAACGGCATGGAGTACACCATAAAGAAACGCACCGGTTAACAACCACAGCCCACCGCTGTACTGATGATTATTAAGTTGCAGCAAATACATCACCAGATAACGGTGCAGGGTGATCTGGGTGGCGAGGCACCACTGAATAAAAGCATTCCAGTGCTCATGCAGCGCAAAACCTGCCATAAGTAACACCAGCACGGCGAGCCCGGCAGTTGGGAGACGCCAGTCACGTTGAAGTCGTTGTGTCGTCATGAGGTTGACCCGCGAGAGAAATATTTGCCGCTAGTATAGTGTTCAAATCGCTGAATCACACCGGGATCGTCAATGGATTGTGGATAAGTCTGTGCGTAAAAAGGTATAAGGCGGGGTTTTGCTGGGGAATACAGCAGTCAGTCATTTTTTTGCAACTTTTCTGTTGCGGTCGCTCGGGAACTCCCTATAATGCGCCTCCATCGACACGGCGGATGTGAATCACTTCACAAACAGCCCGGTCGGTTGAAGAGAAAAAATCCTGAAATAACGGGTTGACTCTGAAAGAGGAAAGCGTAATATACGCCACCTCGCAACGGTGAGCGAAAGCCGCGTTGCACTGCTCTTTAACAATTTATCAGACAATCTGTGTGGGCACTCAAAGTGACATGGATTCTTAACGTCCTCGGACGAAAAATGAATACCAAGTCT
>NZ_JBMKIG010000011.1:0-153094 GCF_049238005.1 Enterobacter cloacae complex sp. IR5459 | reverse complement strand
TGAAAATGCCGGCCTTTGAATGGGTTCATGTGCAGCTCCATCAGCAAAAGGGGATGATAAGTTTATCACCACCGACTATTTGCAACAGTGCCGTACTGACAGATTCACCTTCTTTAAGCTTGGCTTCTTCAGCAATACGTTCAAAAATCGGGATCGCGGTGTCTGCAATGACGGTCACAGTCTTTTTGTTCAGAACGCTGGACATGGAAGGTGCTTTACCTGCCGGGTTCTGTTTAGGAGCGCTGTCCTTTGGAGCTGGAGCCGGTTCCTGTACCGGTGGCGTATCCAGCGTCTCCGTATTGCTTTCATCGTTCAGTTGATCCGGTACCGGGGTGTTATCGGTAGTATCATCTGCCGGTTGCTCAGCACCGATGTTTTCCGGAGTCTGCGGATCTGCCATGCGCTCTTCTACCTTGGCAGCTTTGACGAATTTCAGCGTGTTTTTCGTCGCCTTGCCATAGATGGAGATCGCTTTGTTGATGTTATCTACCGCATCCTCACCGCTGTACATATACTCGTCCAGTGCAACGTACATGCTCACCTGATCGCTCACAAGCATGGTCTGTAGTTCAGAAGGCAGGTCCAGTACGCGAACCATCTGGCGAAGATGCTGCTCTGATTTACCACGTTTTTTTGCCAGTTCCGCAAAGGTCTTAGGCTCTTCTTTATCTTCAACCAGACGCTTAATTGAAAGCGCTTCAGCTACGACAGACAGCGCCAGGTTGGAGTTGCCGGTCAGGGTGAAGAGTTCTGCTTTTGAAGCGCTACCGCGAAACTCTTCGCAGCGAATACGAGTAATGCGTTCACGCCCTTCTGCTTCCAGCTGGCGGTTTGCAATAGCGATGGAACGGATACGGCAAGCCCCCTGACGCAGTACAGGTACGCCATTAACCATCTGAACAACGATAGGCGTCACGCTGAACGGGTCTTCCATGTAGGCATCGGCCAGGCTGTTCAGGTGTTCCACAACGTGAGGCATTGAATAGTAGAGCTCGCCCATACCGGCCGTGCGGGTGTTAAAGCCTTCCTGCTCTACAACAACCGAAGGGTCAATGATAAGGCCGTTGCCTTTACGGGCACCGTTACCAGTGCGTTCCAGGTAACCACGAAGGCTGATTTCGTTGCTGTTGTTTTTTACTTCAGTTTCGATTGCGGACATTTTTGTTCTCTTTTTTGGTTGGTTGTTTAACTGCGCTACAACACAACAATACCAGGTTCGACATTTTTCCTAATAGGTTGCGGAGAAGAAAAAGTAACTTTTTTTAAAAATTTTCCTGAGGCAATACTACTCGATCCGTCCGTTTTAAATCTTCACAACAGTGGGCCGTTTTTACGTTTAAGCAAAATAACTGGTTCAGAAGGTGACTCAGAGAGAAAAGTTACTTTTCCGGTTGTCTGGGCCAGTGATGGGAGAGTGGCAGGACAGGAATGGCTAAACCGGTGCGGGTCTCTTGTAAGTCGCAGGGGATTCAGGAGATATAGAGGTAAACTGGTACGTTCAGTTTTTGGATTGAGCCGGGCTTTTGGCCCGGGCTTAAGGAAGCAGAAATTTGAACGAACTGGCAGGTAATGCTTTATGCCGCCGACAGCTGGCCGTCAGTGCTTTGCTGTTCTGGTTTGACAGTTGGGGGATAACCGGCAGTTAGCCGCTGGCATTCCGCATCACAGAAAGCCCTGAGGTTGCTGAAGACGGACTCCATGAAATCAGCATGAGCATACGAGTCTACAGGACGTGTCTTGTTATCTTTCATCTTGTTCTCCTCAATCATTATTAAAACCAGCGGATTTAGTTTCTGGCGCTCCATCTGCTGACCGGCTTTCCCAGAGAGCAGCGATGTGTCGGGTTCTTTTTCTCATTTTATCGTTTTCATCGGGCCCATCCGGGCGTATAAGAGACCGATTTGGCATGTTTAGGAAACGTACTGGCGTAATTAAAAGCTGAGGTTGGATTTGGAATAAAAGGATGCTTTTCCCGTTTGTCGGGTCTTTCGCCACCGCTGCACGATGATTCTGTCAGGCATTCTGCGCCCTCCCAGGCTGCACATCTGGAAACAAGCGTTGGGATGTTCCCTTCCCCTGCTCACCGTAGAAAGATCGGCAAGTCCCGACGGTCGTTCCGTACGAGCCGGGTCCAAATAATGAATAAATAAAACGCCGCTTCAATTGTATTGACAATAGAAGTCAGGAGGATCATAGTGTCATTCATGGTGCGGCTTTCGCACCACCGCCCCGGCGGTACCGGGCAGAACTGGAGTACCTCATGAAACTTTCCCGTCAGACGACTTCTGATACTTCTGTTGATGGCCGTTCACGCGCATATGCCTGGGGCCGTGTCCATTATTTCATTATCGAACATGCACCAATGGCTGAGCTGGTCGCTATTGACGAGCTGCTGGAAAAAGCTGGCTGGAGCAATGACGGCTGTCCGAACTATGAGAAAGATGACGAGTTTGGTAATGCTGGTTACAGCTGTGGTTACTGGATCGATATTGACAGCGTGGGAAGCTTCAAGGCTGACTACAAACGTCTTAAGGGGGAGATTAGTGCGCATATCGCCTCAAAGGCGGCAGAGGTGGAGATCCGCGTACTGGACTCGATGTCCGACAAAGAATGTAAAGATGTTGCCTCGGTGGCATCTACTGTTCGCCGTGACTTACGTACGCAGTCCGAATCGCTTCATTCACTGCGTACAATCGTAACGGTTGATCATTACAATCCCTATGTGACCACCAGCCGCCCGCTGAGCATTTCCGCCTGGACACTTATCCACGACTGTCTGAAAACAGGCACCATCAATGACGTCTGTTCACGGTTGAGTTCATTAATCCTGCACTCTGAAGCCGCGATTGCCCGTTGTAAGGGAAGCTCCGACTACTCTTCGGAACACGCTCAGCTATCGTTTTTTGCTGGTAACGACTATGTCACCAGACGCACCCTTGTTGATGCAGCTCACGAAGAGGCTCTGCGAATGAACCGCCGCTTTGATGAACGCATTGCAATGAACGCGGATTCTGATGCCAGAAGGCTCCAGTGCGAATTCAACCTTAGCAACCATGTCGTACAGCGTAGGACCGTTGAATCTGCTCATATCCAGGCACTCAATGAAGACGTCACCCGTTCACAGGCGGAACCACGCTGCCCTGGAAAGCTTCTTCTGAATATGACCAGTCATGAGGAAGTGCGGGACTCACTGAGCGCCTGTTAGTCCAGCGACACCCCCTGCGGCTCTACTACCGGGCCGCAGTCTGCTCCTGCCCAGATGGTGCCAGTGGTGTAATGAATTTGTTTAATAAGGCTAAGTATGATGAATAAAGAACAACTAATCGACAAACTGGAACGCGTGGTATGTGGTCAGTACTCCTACGAAATGCAGGAGCTTGCGTATTCGGCCCTCTGCTGCATTAAAGGCACCCCGGACGACTGCGCTAAGTTCCCTGTTACGCGTCCGCTGCCTGACACCTTAGTGGACGTATGGGACGAAATCGGGCAATACCTTGGCACAGGCAAAGCCATTGAAACTCGCAGTTGCGGCGTTTCGCTTCTGCTTCATGGACACTGCTACGATTCAAATCATGTGCTTTACTGGCGCAATGCTGGCGCACTTCCAGCAGCTTGCGATACGCCACTGGCTGGTGGGTCTCGCAAACTGTTCACCTGCTCAGCCTGTGGAGTGGACGGTCTGGATGAACCACCTGAAACCAGTTGCCACTGCTGCACAGAGGGGGCCCACTGGGTTGAGAGCAGGCTCTTCACCTCCGGGCAGGCAGACCCTGAAGAATTTAGACCCGTGGCGGTCGTGAAAGAGTGTGCAGGCTCAACGCCGGATGATCGGCTCATCTGGAGTGTGATTGAACAGCTCAACGGCGAACTGGCGGAAGGCGATAAACTATTTAAGCGACGCTGACAGATCACGGCAGCATTTATAACAGACGAACTCCAGAATAATTTAAAGCAACCATGAACATGAAAAAGCCCAAAGCTGCATTACAGAATGCCATGAAAGAAGATGTGCCAGCTGTGACACAGATTCAGATGCGATCTACGGTTTCCAGAAAGGTTCGCTATGTAAAACAGGCAAATCGAGAGGGTCTGAAATTATCTGAGTGGATGTCGCGGCATCTCGACGCTGTCTGTGATACCGCAGATGAGATTCATAAAGGCAAACGCTCAACTCCGGTTGCGCCTGGGAAGATTCCCCCAGAGGTATACCAGGTGATATACGATCAGTGCGGCGGGTTCGTGGAGTGTGATGCTAATGCCCAGGTTATCTGGGAAGCCTGCCGTAATGCCATTCTTAACGGAGACAAAGGGTAAACGGCAGGTATCGCCTGTCATTTTACCCTTGTGAGGACAATACTGATGAACCATGAGAGCCGAACTGTATACCTGAACACGGCCATTGAGGCCCTGCTGAAAGCTGAGGCGGCTCTGAACGATCTGGCATTAGCCTATGAGCTTAAACCTGATGAAAAGGCAAGCGCATGCCATCCCAGAACCGGCACACTTTCCACTGCGTCCCAGGTAAAAAAACTCCGCCGTGTCCTTGAGAAGCAGAAGGTATGAAGGGCTGCATCAGCCAGGCCCGGATATAAATACATGCTCTGCCAGGTGAGTACCACTGCCCGGTAGCCGAATGATAAGTTTTGATTTCACGGTTGCAATTTCTCCCTCTGGCATCACTGCTCCACGATGCACCCCGATCAGCTTAGCGTCTGAAAATGAAGATGCACCGGACCTGCATGAAGCGGAACGGTGCCCAGCTGAGTGTTTGTGGGCACAATGAACCGCAATTTCATGATGGGAATGAAAGATGGCTGGTGGCCCGCTGATATGAACGCTTACCCTGCATAACGTTACTAACCACAATCTTTTCACTAAAAGAAAAAAGGGTTCCTCCGCTTTAGAGGAACCCTTTCAAAAGGTGCCGATGGCATACTAATCCACACCCTGAAAAGAGGGGGGTTGCCCCCCTCTTTGTCAGCTACTTACCGGATTCGTAGGCCAGGATAGCAAATACCTCCCTTGTTCCGTCTTTCATCCGCAACTCGCAAAGCGAGTTTCGTGTGAGCCAGGTGAATATCAACAGCGTTAAACAAACTATTAATATGCACAAAACAATGGGTTGGTTCGGCATTTTCATGGCCTTCTTCTCCTTGCATTTAAGCAGGCAAGAGGCTACGCTGTGTGTGACTAGCATACAGGGGCCTCGGGTTGTACTGACCCCAGAAAGTTGGACAGTTAAACACGAGGCATATAGGTCTGATTCCGATATTCAATTGGAGTCAGACCTTTTAATTTCAGGCTAATTCTTCTGCTGTTGTAGTATTCAATATATTCCGTAACAGCATCCTTCAGCTCGCTTATATTACTGAACTCATCAAGATAAAAACACTCCGACTTTAAGGTTCCAAAGAAACACTCCACCACAGCATTATCCAGACAATTGCCTTTTCTGGACATGCTTTGTTTAATACCATGTTCTTTAAGGATATTTTGATATCTTCTCATACGATACTGCCATCCCTGGTCAGAGTGCAGAACAGGATGCTCGTGAGGATTAAGCTTTTTGAATGCCTGATCGAGCATATTCTCGACCATGTTCATCACTGGTCTTTCCGAAAGGCTGTAAGAAATAACTTCGTTGTTGAAGAGATCTATTACTGGAGACAAATACAGCTTGCGCCCATTGACTGCAAATTCAGTAACATCGGTAACCCACTTCTCGTTTGGCCGCGTAGCCTTGAAATCTCTTTGGAGAACATTGGGGGCGGTTTGCCCTACCTCTCCTCTGTAAGAGCGGTATCGCTTGACCTTAATCGCTGCCTTCAGTGAGAGGATTCCCATCAGGCGCTGAACAGCTTTATGGTTAATCTGTTTCCCTTCTCGATGAAGAGACAGCGTTACCCTACGGTATCCGTATCGGCCTCTATTCTCATGATAAATCTCACCAATACGCTTTTTAACGTCCGCATACTTGTCAGGCTTGCTGAGAGCCTTTAGATGGTAATAAAACGTACTGCGCGGTATCTCCGCAGCCCTGAGAAGCTCATCAAGAGGATAAAACTGCCTTAGCTCGTTGAGTACTTTCACTTTTTCGTGGGATGAGCTAAGGCTTTCAGCTTTTTTAGATACACAAGCCGCGTTTCAAGAAATCGAACTTGCCTTTCAAGATCCTCAATGCGTCGGTCTTTTGACAGCTCCAATGCTGATGCCGCTTTTTCTGGATCAACTGATATTGCAATGTTTCTTTTGGTGCCAATCTTGAGCGCGCGTAAACCAGCTTCTCCGCGCTCTTCATAAACCTTCAGCCACCTGGCTACAGAACCACTACCAGCAAGCATAAAGTGAGCAGCAGCCTGATTAAGGGACATGTGCTGCTCGATCACCGCTTTCACGACCTTAATACGCAACTCAGGATCAGCACTAACACCTTTAGGTTTGGGAATTAAACCTTTTTCTCCATGTTTTTCATAGAGGGCAACCCATGTCCTGACCTGGGTTCGGGGGACACCAAAACGTGCCGAGATGATCCTGTAACCATCATCAGTAGTGAAGTAGTGATTCACGACTTCAAGGCGCTTTTCAAAAGGGTATTTTGGCTTTGACATATCAGGGGCTATTCCATTTCATCGTCCAACAAAATGGGTGCAGTACAGGTTAATTGAAAAATTACTCGGGGCTTTCTGCTTTTACCACAGTCAAACAGTGTTACCGCTGGCTGGGGCAAAAGCCTCCAGCACCAGCGTCATTATATCACTCTGCCCTGATCAGCCAAACACCCTGCCTGCATAAATCATTGATTTATAATTTATTTGACATGAGTCACTTCCGGTTGTCGGAGACAGTCTTTTTACACTAAAGAAAAGGGTAACGGGCAGCTGCTTGGTCGGAACATACAGTGCAGTTCCTGCCCGTTTAATTTCCGGATGCAATGGTAGGATCAGGAGGCACTGGTTCCGTTGATTAGGGAAAGCTTATGTGCCTGAATACGGCTGTATTCGAGATGGGATGGAATATTACAGATGCGCTCCAGTCGATCATGCAGCCTCGTGTAGGTCAGTCGATGAATACCGGACATTTCATCAAGTAGCCAGCGCTTGATGTAAGGGTTACAGGAAAGCCGGGCAAGATCGTCGTCATCCACTTCGTCAAAGAACCAGTACTGCTCCATCGGGACTACCTGAAATATCCACGGCCGGGGATAGTCCCCTGTGACAACCAAAAACCATGCGAGAAAGCATAGACACAGCTCAACGATCATCAGCATCGAAAATTGCGAATAACTTAGACCAGGCACATAGGGTGAACTATCCGCAACATACCCCCTGAACAATTCCGCCACAAGGTAGCCCAATAGCGACAAGGCCAGCATCAGGGTCAGGATTAATCCCCCATTAAACGCTACCGAAGCCTTTTGAACCCGATCAGGTGCTGTCCGGCTGCGATAGTTGGTCACTACTCTTTCTACAAGTGCCCTTATGGCAGCCTGTTCTTTACTGACATCAGCTCCGGAAAAACCGGACGGGCTTTTATTTAATTCAGTCATACCCCACTCCTGTTATGTGCTCTACTGAACAAACACGTAGATCATACAGAGCTCACGGACGCACTCCTGCCAGATAAAGGAGGGAATTTGGCTGTAAGACGGTTAGCCAACAGTTCAGGTTATGCGTGGGATCCGGCCAGTCAGAAAGGATTCCGTTATTAACAGGCAAGGTTAAAGGCAGATGGACGTTGAAATTGTGGATGCTAAAAGGGGTATTACTCTTTTTCCTGCATAGCGGCTTTTTCAGCCCGGGTGGCCAGGCGAGCATTTCCGAAAGGTTCACGGACAAGCAGGGGCTTCTCCTTCTTCCAGCCCCTGATAGCCGTTTCTCCAAAACGACGTGGTGCATTGCCGTTCCAGCGAGCAATCACATGATTATCATGAATTTCTATAATGACAACGGGGTGGACAATGACCGTTGTAATGGTGGTATTTCCCATTTTGGTACGGGTTACAGACCAAACCTGCATCCCGGATTCCAGCTGGCTGATTTTCATATTATATCCTTAAGCCAACACGAACTGCGCCACAAAAATTAATGTGGCGCAATTTACCATAAACAATAAACATCAGATACCCGTGAAGAGATTTCCCTTTATTTTAAAATTCTTCTGGAGAAAAAATGATATTTCCAGAAGAAGTCAGCGAAATTCAGAAACGGCCATCACAATGGTGCTGCGCTGACGCTGGCGTTCTGCCTTGCGCTGCCTGCGGCGATAGATCTATTTTGCGCTGACGTAAGGGCAGTCCTCACGGGTATACCAGCAGCAGCCGCAAGGTTCGGGCCGGGGTTTTCCGGCAAGTCCAAATGGTTTCATCAAGTCACCTTTTTAATATTTTTAATGGCAAGATACTTCCCTAACACATTGTTTTATCGCATATAACGCTGTTGCATAAACAGATACAGATAACCCTCAGGAGAAAACATGCAAAGGTTATCAGTGATAACCGCATCCAGATACCGAGTGTCAGTCTGTAAACGTTTTATCACCAGAAAATGTGCTGCCGCAGCCTTAATGCCAGAACTACCGTTTACAACATTATGTATACCCGCTTCGAATAACGAACGAGCATGAATTACCTTTTCCCGGGCCGCTTCGATCTCCGCATTAATAACGCATTGCCGCGCCTGGATGACTGCCTCTCCGGTTAAATCGCGGAAATTCATTAGAGATGTGATCATGATTAACTCTCCAGATTATGTGGAATCATTATAACAACTGGCATCCCGCCACAAATAACCTGAGAAAAATTCTTTGAAATATTCCTATATATAAGGAATTACAGTCGGAAAAGAAACGATGAAATAGCGCCGACCGCTTAAAATCGATAAATTAAAATGGACGGCACTGGAATGAAAAACTGAAAGTAGTAAGACCGTAATTATCCTTCACGGATGTAAGCTTTATAAGAGGAGTACTGGCAAAGCTTTGCCAAGTACTTCGGCGGTTGTGTCTACGATTTTACGGATGTCATCGATCTGCGAAGGCTTATTCAACACCACCGTAAAAAGCTCTCCTTCGTTATCAGCCTGCTCGCAGTTTCCGTATCGGCTCCCGTCGTACAGCTGCACAATACGTGACATAGAAGACTTTGTTTGTTTCATGGCTTTGCACCTGCTTTTAGGCAGTTTGGTTACTGGTTATCAGAAGCTGGTTTCATGCGCTTCCGGCTGGGACACGAACTGGTATTTGACGCCGCCAGGCACACCTACTGCTTCGGCAATAGAGTCGCAAAGCCGCGATAAATCATTTAGTGTCATCGGATATTCAATATCTACAGAATATAAAGCACCTGCATTTTCAGCATCTTCGATGTTTTTATACTGGGCACTAAATATAGCAATGGTCTGAATTTCGTGGTTATGCATGAACCGGTCCTTATTAAATTATAAAAGCCACCCGAGAGTGGCCTGAGTTGAAACTTAAATCTGTGAAGTATTTTTGAGAGATTTTTTGCGATCCAGATGCCGGGCAACAATGGTTCCGATAACAAGTAGCATGATGACCGCACTGAAGAAGGTGCTGTCAGGGACGCCCTGGAAAAAATCACTGAAACTGTAAACAATAAAAATCAATGCGCAAAAATAGAAAACGATACGAACATAAGGGGTAAAAAACATTTTCATCGGTTGCCTTCCATTCAGGGAGAATTCTCAGTAATTACATCACACCTGAAGAGAAACTATTTTCGTATAAATGAGCATTTTCGACATATCAGAGGGGGGGTTTACTCATAAATGAGGTAGTAAGGGTCACACTTGAGGTGAAAGTTACTTTCCTGGCTGCGAACGAACTATCTCAAATGTTAGAGGTGTGCGTTCGCCTTGAGAGCCTCATGCCCTGAGGAGCTCAACTTGAGCCGATAGTATAAACCTGGCTCCAGATGGCTTGCTGGCTGGCATAACTCCACGAGGCCGAGCCGGAACAGGACCGGAGAGCTCCTGCACGTCACATCATCAGGATTCCCCATAAACGTACGCCGTTCTCTGGCCCGTCTGAAATTGCCAGAGATATCATAGACCGTGCCGGATGCCATCCGTCGTAACACGTAAATCTGTGCCATTGTAAGCTTCTGGGCGGAACTGCTTAAACCTGACATACCTTCCCCTCCTTATATAAAACAATCCGCCAGCAGCTCGACTGGCGGACAATGTTTGACTGGCAACAGCAAGGACATACTATTTAGTGACAAGTTTGATCTTGGTTTCACTCATTCGAAGTCGAAACTCCTGAAAACCCTGCTCTACCGCTAACTCCAGCCACTCAACGGGAATGGTATAGCTACAATCAGACCCACCCAAAGCGGCATCACAAGCGTAATCCCAGTCCTCATCCAGTTTTGGATTCATCCCCTGGGCGTAAGCCACAGTATCGCGGGATGCGGGAGAGCCCTCAAGCTCAGCATTAGTGATCAGGTATACACCATGACTGTGCGCGAGAAGCACTTTTGGCACCAGATGTGTGCTGGCAATTTTTGAGGATGAGGGAAAGAAAACCCTACCAGCTTTACGCGCCTCTTCTTCAGTCTGTCCCTCAGCGTTAAGGAGGGCTCCCCCCGGATAGCATGCCGGGTCATAGATCTGATCTGCGGTGACCGAAAACGTTTTTGCGGTGCGAATTTCTTCGATCAGTTTATTAATATCCGCCATTTCAAATACGAGAGTGGTCACAGGCTTACTCTCCCTCTTCAGTGGACAACATCAGATACTTTGTTGCCAGCAGAAGCTCTCCCACATCCTTGAGGGACAATTCAGCTTTGCCTTCTACGGCAAGCTGCAAGCGCTGTCGAATTGCATGAACAGAATCTGAAGATAAAGATGCCATTTTGCGCAAAACGGCATTAGCCTTTTCTACAGCAGGATACAGAATTTCTGAGTTGGTATTATCTTCGTCATTATCAAAGATAATTTCAGAATCCATATTGATGTTATCTTCAAGCCAGCTTGAAAGCACTTCAAGTAATGACATCACCTTTTCAATTTGCATATCGCCTCCTCTGTTAATGTGAAACAAATATAACAAAGTGGCTTACCCGGCTAATAACCTGAGCAGAAAGTTTTCGCACTTTGTTTGAAAACAACTTTTCTGCTCAGGTTAATGTTAAAGTCGCTGTGTAAAAGATAAAGGGCACTAAAGATGATTTAAGCATCAAACAGACTAAATCGGATTCCGTCTTTTATATCGCTTTTAAAATAGAATGAATGAAATATAAATTTAGCGTTTATGATTGAACGCTGTAGAGGTTGATTTATCCAGTGATATTCAGTTTGGGGCCTTAAAAAGGTTTTATTTTGGATTCGAATTACAAAGGGAGCACCGACATTTTTCTGGGGGCTCCCGCAGAGAAAAAGCGGTGAGGCTATGAAGACGAAGAGGAGGTATTCGACGAAATACTGTATGGCCACAGGAGAGCTTCAGCACCCATATCCTGCCGTCTCGCTCGCCTGTAATGATTTCAACATGTACAACGTCATACCACGTAGTTGTATTTCTCACTTTGTTTATGCTTCCTGACACCGTGTGAACGCAATCTTCGTCTGGATGCGTTCATAGATGGAAAACTGCCTTTCAATGGAACCGGCATTAGACAGTAATTCATGAAGCTCAGCAGAGTCTGTATCGGGAACGATAGCTACAGAAACTCCATATCTCCGTCCAATTTTGATTAGGTGCGCAAGCTGTTCTTTTTCGGATTCTGTGAGCATTGCCAGATCTCTTCCGGACACCTGCTCTATAAACGAACCAAGGTTTTTGGGAAAAAAGGGTTCGGCATCAGAGTTATGTGCTGGGCGCGTCTGCGGCTTATCGAAGCTATTGGGCATGAATAGAACCTATACAGTTAGAGAACTGGAGAATGGATAAAGACTCTATGAAAATCAGTTGTGCTACACTCGAATGCTAATCAAGCTTTATGATGGCTTTAGTAGGGATGGCCGTCAACTTAAACCGATAAGAAGGGAGCCATTTATCGTTAAAGTAACTTTCCCGGATGATGCTCTTTTTACGAAATAAGTTTCTCACACTCCTGTATAAGAGTCGCCCTGGAACGAGATCGACTGGCTTTGCTTAATGAAGAGCGTAGTTGATGTTCATCAACCCCATCAGCGATAAACTGACCGATTTTTGTTTCAAGCCGCTGCATTGCCTCGTAAAGCTTGGCATCCGCATTATTTTTAAGAAACCTCAGTATATAATCAGCAATAATTTGGACGGGAGTGAACTTATACATTATGTATCCTTAAGACGTTGTGTTAAATGATTCAAAAAAATTTATAACCAGACGTAAATTATTATACATAAGTAAGCACTTTAGCTAACAAGCTGGAGGAGTGAATTTCGGTTAGCAACTATATTTTAGAAGCTGATTGCTGAATAGACAAAGCCCGGCTTACCGGGCATTCATTTAATTAGATGCTAGAAATCTGACCCGTCGTCTGACTTTTATTCCAGGCAGAGTTAGGAACTAATAATGATGGCCTGGTCAGTTTGAGGAAGCCGGTTTCCTCTGATAAATGCAGGGTGGTTTAAACGAGAAGAAGAAATGGTCATCGCCAGAAATGTCTCTTCACGCGAACGCAGAAATTCCCCCCATGAATAGGTTTCCCATACGTCGTGAGAAAGGTCGGATTCCTTTATGTACCGGGATTGCATTGTTGGCTCAAAATCGACAGGGGCTAAACTGTCATAGGATGGATGAACACGGTACCCCAATCCCTCCTCCGTCTGATGGTATGCATGTGCCAAAAGGACATCGTGGGAGACCAGGTCATAGTCGTTGTCCTGAACGAGCGTTTTTACGGTATGACTAATTTCCCCAAAGCCGTCTATTTCCCAGAGCGTTATCATTGTGAACTCAGCTAAAGTTCGTGGGCTCTTTACCAGAAAGCCATTTAATGCTCGTCGCCCCTTCAGCATGCCAACGTGGTAGGTCTTGTTGGGATAGGGTTTCATTGCCACCAGCGAATCAGCTTTAAGCTCAAGTGACAATTCAGGGACAGACACGGACATGAGAGTACACTTGTTTTTCATATGGTGAAGAATACGTGGCACAAGATGCAGATACATCATTTTCTCCTTTTATGGATATAACTGGCAGATCCTCAGCAGCATCAAAATAGTTAATAGACTTTTTTAATTGGTTAACCACTGTTGATTGACTTGTTTTATGTCTCTGAGAAATTATTCGTTTTGTTTCTGTTCGTTATACTGCTCAAACCAGAAGACGACCGGTTTTACTACAATATGAAGCAAACCAAAACGTTCTGCGGTACGGAAATTCACGCTATATGCGCGAGCCCGTTCAACCTGTTTGGTAATTTCATTTCTCATTCCTTCAACACTAAAAGCTCCTTTAAAAAGGTTGCAGGGAGCGCATGATGGAAATAAGTTTTCTATTGCATGCAGTTCAGGGTGCATAACCTTACCCGTACTTCGGGCAACATGAGTTACGCCGCTGCCGACCGGGGCTCTCACCAGTTCAAAGTCGCGTCGAACAGGCTCAACATGATCGGCATGCCACCCTTTTTCAGGAAGCTTGCAACCACAATAGGCACAACGCCCCCCAAATTTCATTCGCAGCTCAGCTCGCTGTATTTTAGAGATCTTATTTTTAGGTTTTGAGAACCTACCATCAGGTGATTCCGCTTTGGATAACTTTGCTGAGGGCTCAGGTAACTCAACTAAATTCCCGTTGATATTTATCACCTTGACCATATCATTTTCCGCCTTTACTAATCTCACGGGCACAGGAGCTGGCTTAAGTAACCGCTGAAGTTAACAGCCACTGACTGCCTCTACCCAGACCTTCTGTTTATACTCAATAGGCCACCCCTCTTTATCTGCCCGGATGACGCAATCATTTACCGTGGTGCGTGACCGGATACGAACATCAAGCGGAAGCGAATCGTTATCCACACGAGCCTGTGCCTCATTTAAAATGCGTAAAAACATCTCTTTGGTCATTCAGATACCCCCTCAACTTTGCGAATTTTGATCAGATGAGGGCGATTCAGTTTACAAAGTTGTTCTGTCGCTTCATCAATCGAATTGAACCGATGAGCCTCTTCGATATTTAAAGTCCAGTATTTCGCTTTCCCTTCTCCCAGATCGGACTCAAAATAATTTCGCTTTACATCCATTTTTTTAGGCCTGCCATTTATCTTGACGACATTATGTCTGTCATCAAAAAGAAATTCGTCCCCCTCAAAAGTGATTAATACAAATGGCCCCTCAGGCTTGGAAGTCCGGGGACTTCCCATTTTCAAAGTCATACTTCAGCCTCTCGATAGAACTCATGAAACCTCAAATTAAAATGGACTCACACCACACTGATTCAGTATTCCTCCTGAACCCCATTAGGCTCTGTTGTGATTTCATATTTAATACCGCCAGGTGCTCCCACAGCGTCCGCGACCGACTCACACAGCAGCGAGAGATCGTTGAGGGTCATTGGGTGTTCAATGTCCAGCGTGAAGAGTTTCCCGGCTTGCTTGGCGGCTGTCTTGTCAGCATGTTCAGCATTAAAAAGGTATACGGTGTGTTTTTCCTGAGCGGGGGTATTTTGATTTTGCATTGATGATCCTTTTGTTTAGTTCCCCGATTCCGGGGGTGAGTGAATTAATTTAAATTTATATTTGTCTGGTTTAATTAGAACGTTTCCAGGCTATGCGTAAACAGGTAATGCAAAGGCTGTATCAACAGGATTAAAGTTACTTTTCTGGATGCAGCAACGCTTGGACATGATGTCCACATTACATCACGATCAAAGCTAAGTTTTTTTTGTATAACCCCTTCATTTTCGTGTGTTTCGCGTTTCAGACGCTTATACGACCTGCCTGACCATCCTCATCAGAAGGCGGTTTAACAGTCCTTTCGCTGTCGGGCGATTGCTATCGACATAGTAAAAACCTGTTTTGGTCGTACCGTGAGCACTGCTCAGCACCCTCAGTTCCCAGATAACGTCACGGATAACGCCGCCATTTTCTGGCTTAAGGCATTCAGATAAATGGCGCATGAAACGAGCTCTTACGGCACGGTAATAGCGGAACTCCTCTGGCTGGTTAGTATTTTCTTTCACCCGGAGTCGCTGGTTACACAGAGTTAGAACTGCATCCATCATTCCCGCCTTCAGCTTCGCCTGGATCGCACCTTGTTGCTGTTCCCTCTCACCTTCGAGTAACGTTAAGATTCTTTCTCCGAGTGCCGTCTTGTTGTGTACGTGCAACTGTACACAGGCAGCTACGCATGCCCAGAATCTGAACTTTTTTATCTGTCCACGCAATTTCCGGGCTACAACCTGACGGTATGCAGTATCGCTGAGTATTTTAAAACGCCGACTGGCAACCAGCTCTGGAAGCGACACTCTTTCGCCTATCCCCAGGCGGGAAAAGGTTTGTCCCCGTTGTGCGAGACGATGATAGACAGCGCCCTTCCCTTTTGAAATTCGGACCGCGCCATAACGAAGAAGATACTGAGCAGCAGTCGTTGGAGTAAACTCACCGTCAGCGATGCTCTGGCGTAACCCGTCGTATTCATGCCAGATAATCCAGGACGCCGTATCTTCTTCAACAGTCAGCTCATCCTCTTCCTCGAATGCCACGACGACAGAACTGCTCTCTCCGGTCTTTAGGCTACGTGAAGCCCTGGGGTCAGCCTGCCCGTCAAAATAGGTCATCAGCGGCAACGTATCAGTCAGTCCATCATAAGCTGTACCGAACCGGCCTCCGGGCAGTTTCATCCAGAGTGGAGCTGGCATTGGTGTACGGGCCACAGGCAGCATGTCAGGCTCATCCTCAAGAAGGTCCAGATCGGCCTCTTCCCAGACTCTGCGATAGATCTCAATTGCCCGAAACGGGCGAGGGTTGAAACAGTGCAACGACCAGAGGAAATCAACGTGGATCACGTTTGCTTCATGTACAAGCCGAAATTGTGGCTCAGCCATACGACGGTTATAAGCCGTATCGTCCACCTCGCCGGAAAGTAGCTTTCTGCGATGCTTTGCCGCACGTCTGGCTTCAACATAATCAAGGCTGCAACAGACATGAAAAAGACGTTCAGTCAGGGACGAAGAAAAGATATTGGGTTGAAGACGCACATACCCGCCTTCGAACACTTTACGACCGATATAATCCCGCAGGCTCCAGTCGTACTGGATCTTAGAAAGAAATCGCTGAAGACGACTTAGGCCTGCCTGATAACCATATTTCTCAGGGTCAGTGCGAAGGAGCGTTTCCATTGAATGGTCAACCCCTACGGCTGTGCAAAGCGAGCACCCATATCTAGCCCCACAAGCTGAGGTTCGCGTGGGTTTCTCCGGCGACCAGATACACTCTCCGGTGGCGTCTTTATAAAGCGTTGCCAGGCTGAAGTTATCCGGCATAAAGCTTGGTAAAGGGAAGCGGGATTCGGAACCACAGGCCATTAGAAAAGACCAGATGTCCTGAGTGCGCCACTCCTTTACTGGATAGAGTTCACCACCGTGCTCAGTCAGGGTTACTTTCCTCGCCTGCCCTCCCATTTTGAGGATATTTCCGGCCCTTCGGGCACTTTCATCATCCCTGGAGCCCAGCATCAGGCATACCCTGCTTCGTACGGATGCCGGGGCGTTTTTTAGATAACGAGCTTTGGCCTTGCGCAGGGGGGCGATTTTGTAGTCGGTTGAGCACTGACGGGTTGAAGAATTAGTCCAGGTCGGAAGTCCACGTCCAGTCAGAATGCGGCCTACCCAGCTCTGCGTAAGAGACGGTTGGGCGACAAGGACTGTGACCGGTAGCTGGTGTTCAGCAATGAACATTCTAAGCTGGTTGAGAACCTGTGAAGCCTGATAGTGCATCTCAGGGTTTTCGATCAGCGTATCGGACATCTGAATGAAATGATGTTCGCTGATATTTGTGCCGTTACGTACTGCCCTGATCAATGCCATCAGAAATAGGTGAAGAAGAGAATGGGAGTCTTTACCGCCACTGTATCCCACGCACATCGTCCATCCGTCCGTAATAGCCTGATAAATAGCAGATGTGGCTGACGTGACCAGAGAAGAAAGACTCACAGTCTCCTTTTCATCGGTATAGTTCAGATCGGCATCGGTTGTCAGGGTCTCCCAAACATCAGCCCATTTATCATGTTTCAAAATGGCAGCATTAGCCGCCTCAGGAAAAATAACTTCTGAGGGTAATTCAAGGAATGAGTCACTTTTTTCAATAAACATATATTTTCCTGAACCACGGCATATGCTGCATCACTGATATTTTTATTAGAACTTTAAAATAACTACAGCGCAACCATTTAGCGAAATTATATTAAATCAAAATCACGCAAATTTAATTCTTAAATAGATTTAAAATAAAAACCCATTGTAATTTAATCTCCCAGCACAGCTATTAGATATAGGTTGGTGGTGTAATAAAAGCCGTGACATTTGTTTTCAACTCAGACAGCGGAATTGAAGGAGTGTTAAGAGTCATGTCATCACCACAATGGCGTGGTAGAGCAGAAAGCTGAAATGAATCTTTCATCACCCTAATAACCGGGCATTCCGTACGTGCTGATGGCATTACTTCCCGCAGCATCGCTTCCTGCCTTGTGCTATCGCTATGCTTATATTCATCCTGGTCTGTTATTTCTTGAATTTCATCTTCACCACAAAATGACCAGTTAGCGTCATAGAAGTAAAACTCAGTTAACTGAAGATCGTTTTTTTTCACGTATGTCGCCAATTTGCGGATACGCTGTTCAAGCATTGTATCTATCCGTAAGGAAACACTTTGCGGAACATCACTTGCAAAGTCATTGATGCAAACAACGGTAGATACTATGAATTTATTGGTCATGGCAGGCTCCAGGCCACCGGGGGAACCGGTGGCTACGGTTATCAGGCAGGCTTATGCGCCGCAAAGGGTGTCAAGGGAAGGAAGAAGCTTGCTCAGCTTGTCGTAATCGAGCGGAGACAGTTCTGTAACGAGTTCGACCGAAAGACTGGTGTTGTCTTCTTCACTCAGAATATAGATTCCGTCTTCTGGCTCTTTTCCGGCACATGCCTTCAGTCGTCTGTTAACGACCTCCTGGGCTGAATCCGCTACGTCGCAGCTCAGGACATAGCTTGCCACATAGCTGCTCTCACCGTGGTAATGCGTCACTTTACACAGAGCATACTGGATACCGGCTTTGTGAGCCTCATTCATGAGACGAGAAAACTGACAGCCATCCTGGTAATAGTGGGTATCCTTTGTGACCAGAATAGTCATACCCCCAAATTCATCTGTCCGGCTTTTACTGCATGTAAATGCAGCAGTAATTGTTACCATTTCCGGGAGGTCGAATACCGACAGCACGGCAGTTGTGAGGCAAATTGCATGGTCAAGATCAATAGTCTCTCCATGAAAAACTGACAGCCCACTGCTGTTAACTTCTGTTGCGAACGACAGTTCATAATTACAGTCTGGGCAGGATGGTTGCCCAAAGCTCGGCTCTGAAGGGTCATACTCAGGGTGGTTCTCAATAATACTGAGAATCAGCTTCTCAGTCAGAGAACAATCTGCCAGTGGCTTATCAATCAAACGCTCACCTTCTGCAATTTCTGCTTCGGTAACGAATGTGATTGCTTCTTGTGCCATTTTAGCCTGCTCCTGAGTGCAGGGAATAATAAACGACGCCAGAGTATAATTATCTGCCACAGTTGACTCCTTGATTATTTAATTAATGTATTTGATGAGAAGATCATAACAAACACACTACTACCAACTAATAACCTGAAGTCGTTTTTTTAGAAAAAATATTAAGAAGAATATGAACACCACCTCATCTTAAATTAATATTGTTCAGGATTAATATTCATTTTTGCAAATAAAAACCGCCAGACGGCGGCTTTTATAAAGAGGGAAATATCATTGGAAGCTGAAATTACTTCACGGCAGGCCGACAAATTACGCGACTGCTGTGAGCTGAAGCGAAACTTGTAGAGGAAACTATAATCACCTTTTCTAAGTCGTCGGCACTGTCGGCAATATGATGCCGAAAAGCCTCCTCTGCATCACCAGGGGAATCGGCTTCGACCGGGTAGGCCTGATCATCATCATCAAACATAATGCGCCCGGAAATGAGATAAAGTCGGCTCAAATCTGGCGTCGCTGCGCTCGTGCTTCGTTCGTTCAGATTCATTTTTTCTCCGTCTGTTGCTCGTAAAAAGAATGACGCCGGTTTAAAAGGCGTCGCCAGGGTTCAGGCTAAAACGCAGGGTTGCCATCGAGGAAGCTCATTGGCTGGCCAATAGCGGATGCCACCCTGAGAATTTCACCTGGTGTGGCATAGCGCAGCATTTCTGAGCGTCCAAATTTCTGATACTCATCTACTGACATCTTTCTCCACTCGGGGTGAGGATCTTTTCCGCACAGTGACCAGTTGCTTTCAGAGGAATCACGACGGAGAACGTACACATCAAGCGAGGCTGTAAGCCCGCTTCCATATCCCCGCTGCGCTACAATACGAACCTGAGAACCATCGTCGCGTTGCAACGTCTGGGTTAATTTCGTGATAGGATCCTGAGAATGCATGCCATTTACCTCGTTTTTAAAAGAATTACCGTAAGTAAATGATACCGAATCGAGAATTCTGGCTAATAGGTCAGAAGAAAAAATATTGCATATTTTTGAAGTGTAGGATAATGATTAGAATAAAATGGCCTGAATAAATCGTTAGCTTTAACTCTGCTTATTTCAGAAAAACTCTGAATTAGTAGTGATGGAAAACGACGCGGTGAAAAGTAACTTTTACACCGCAATTCAGAAAAAAGTTTCAGTTAGTCACATTACGAATAACCCGGCTTACTTTCGCATGTGCGTTCCCCTGCATGTTAAAGTAAAGCCCTCCGGGCAGACTCGTCGCCCACTTAACGCCTCGCTCAGCCATACGCTTCGGTGTTTCCAGCCAACCACGAGGAATATTGCCCGGAACGTTACCGATAACCCGTCAAATGCATGCTGCTACCCGGATGCCGCCGGGAATATCGCATTTGGATTCAACAATATGCATGACCTCAGATAAAGCACCATGCCGCTGGACATGATCGCCAATGTGCAACTCGATAGGAGAAGCCATTTCTGAATCTGACTTCATATCTGTCCACCTTTAATTTAGAAACCGTCTAAATTACCAAATTAGTTAATCCAACAACATCTGTATCACAACCATCAATTTGTTTTTGTTGGGTCTATATCGTAGAAACAAGTGAATAATGAATACACTCGTTAATACAGACAACCGGAAATGAATGACTACCTGATTATCTCAGCGGTATATGCTAAGCCGTTAATATTGCCATTCTCTGGTGGAACCACTGCTAAATGAATAAACCGTTTGTCGCTTCAAACCACTTTATCAAAACCGTTAACTTGCATTAAGTCCGATACAGTTCGGCGAGCTCATCCAGCATGGGGTTACTCTTATATCCCGGTGCGGCCGTAAAAAGGTTTCGGGAAATCGCCAGCCACTCCATGATTTTGTCCGTCGCCAGCCAACGTCTGCCAAGTCGCTCGGCTGCGATGGGGACTTTATGCAAGCCAGCGAAGGGATCTACAACAAGATCTCCCGGCTCTGTCAAAAACTCAATCAGAAACGCTGCAAGCCTGGTAGGAGACGTTGCACCGTGCAGCGGAAAACCGAGCTCGCGGGCAATGGAATGGCAAAATCTCGTATCAGCGCAGCTATTGCCGTAAAACAAAGTATTCTTGGGGATCGTTCCTTCTGTTTTATTTCCAAAGGAACCGCTTTTAAGCTGGTACGCCCCATCACCATAAAAGGTCGTGCGATTTTCACCGCCTGCTGCCTGCAATTTTAGATGCTGGTCTGAATGCGGTTGTAGTACACGTAAGTTGTTTGAACGAACCTTACTCGCATCATTGGTAAACCACAGCACAGGCTCATACGATGAGCAGAGCTGCACCCGTTGCTTACATGCCCAGTGCGTTGGCGATGGGGGCTTACTGCGATTCACCCACTGAAGCCTGTCCATGAGCTCAAGCCCCAGCTTGTCACATAATGCCAGTGTCAGACGCTCCAGATACAGAGAACGTGAAGGCCTACCCCTATTAAAGCTATCTTGAGTGATATTCAATGCCACACTTGCGCCCGGTACAAGCTGTTTCACGATCGGTTCGAGGATACGCAGAAGCCAGTCAATATAAGCCTGCTCGCCACGCCCCCCTCCGTGCCCGTAGTCTCTTGAATTTCGAAGGAGGTAAGGTGGCGAGGTCAGGCAAAGATGAATTTGCTCGGTGATATTGCTGAAGAAGGCATAGGCGTTTCCAAAAACCGATGCCCCAAGAGAAGTTGAGAAACCGACAACACAGAGCTTTTCCCATGACTCATGCAGGTTTGTTTTCGTCTTAGAGGCGTATCTCCAGACGCCCCGTTTTTCTGGAACGCGTTCGATGACCCCGGCCTGACGGAGAGTCTGCTGAAACCAGCGAACCTTATGTTTGACGCCGCTGGTTCTGGTTTTATCTGACCCAAATTCTTTCAGTTCGTGCAATTCGGCATCCGACATGCCAGTTTTACGCTGCACTTCGCGATAAAGCTCGTCGTTGGTCAACGGCGATTCGGAGGCAGCGTAGATATGCGCAATTAAGTCCGTATTAATCGTACTCATCAGCCATCCTAATGGGGATACAGTTATTATATCGGCCTGATGGTTGGAAGTGAGATTACTAAATCAGACCGATCTGGTTTGTTGAAGACTTTGCCAAATCATGCAGCACAGCTGGGCTTGCACAGAGCGAGCCGGGCTCCTTTAGCGGAGACACCTTCGCAAGTTGGATTAATCAGCCTCAAGATTCTGGAACTCAATGAGCTTTTGCTCACACTCCTCCCTGCCCCACGATCCCTGCCAGTCACAGATGTCCCGGTACTTACTTTCCAGCTTATCCATCTGTGCGAGATTAGCTGTTGCGAAGTCTGTCCATATGTCATGCCAGCAAGCGTTGTACGTAACGCCAGCTGGTGGACAATACTCCATTGCATCAGCATTAATAATTTCAACGCGAAGATCGGTTGCAAACGAGGCTGCAACGAGGTTAATAACATCCTGTTCTTTTTCGATTACCGTGACATGGGTTACATCGTCTTTCTGAAGAATGGCGTGGAGCACCATACCAAGACCAAGACCATTAATGAGCACCCGCCCGGTGGCTCGCTCTATAAAATCCTGGCAGGTTCGGATCTCCATCGGGGTATTGGACATCACCACATCCCAGACGTTGGACAAGCGGCGATATCTACCGGGCGGGATAAACTCATCTGTATTACCAGTACACTCGGCACGAAGGGCGAGGGTCAGCGCCTTATCTGTGGTAATTTCGAAAGTGTCCAGTTTCCAAGTTCCGGACTTGCCGTCTTTAACGGGTAAATCAGAAAAGCAGCTCTTCATCGAGGCAACCAAAATTCCAGTAGTTTTGTTACGCTGAACCTACCACAAACCCGCTCTTAATGAAGGCATCAGGAGCGATAGCGATCTTTGAGGCATCGTTTAAAACAGCGGCATCCTGTAACAGACACCCGATATTTTTTTTAATGCCGCAGGTGTTAAAGGTAGCGTTGCAAAGTTGCAACATCTTCAGGGGCAACCTCCACGCAGCTCCTGACACTGTAGTGATTTTCGCCGTTGTAGTCATAAACCCCACCGTCTTCAAAACTCAGCTGTTCAACCTCGCCAGCACACTCGGAAATCAGTGCCGTCTGGCAAGCATTTTTCTCACAATCGCTGACGAGTATACGAACATAGCTTTTCTCATGGTCGCCGTTACGGTTCTGGATCTTTACGATAAAGTGTTTTTCAGACATTTGTGCCTCCAGCTCAGGTTGAGGTTAATTTAGCGTTGCCCCGGTTCACCGGGGCAAGAATAAATCAACCCTTAATGAAATTGTGCCCCCAGGTGTTAGGCTTAAATGCCTGCTCTTTGATATATGTTTTCATTACCTTGCAGGTTTTTTTCAGGGCTTTGGTATTGGCATCGGTTACTGGGATAAAATGGCGAGAATGACGGTTTTCCCGGTACTGCTTATCAGCGTTTGGGTCAATTGCTTCGCTTTGCAGGAGCCCTTCGTGCCTGCCAATTACTATTACGTAGTTCATTTCACCTGAAACACGATCCGTGAGTAATTGAAGGGAAATATCAGCTGCTCGCGTGGCCTGGCTTGCAGATATTTTTGCATGCAAGAAAGCCCCCTTTCTGAATTTGGCCGGAGTTAGCCCTGTAATATCCTCAACACTAAAATTAAGTGAGGAAAGAATTGAAAATAAGTCGCAGCTAATGACTTCAGTATTATTAGGCATTTTACCCGTCCCCGTCCATATTCATGATACGGTAATGATACCAGGTCGATATCATTACCTAATAACTTGGTGAAAGAAAATCTGTAATTTTTAGTTAACTAAAATTAATAGTCTCAATACTGCTCAAGAATTCTTTTTTTACGTCCGGTGTAAAAGGTATACGTTCAATGTATTTATAAAGTGTCGCAAATGTTTTGGGTTCAATGTTTCGGGAGATAATGTCATCAATCGGATCTTCGAACATATTGATAAAGATATCGACATGCTGCTCTCCGCTTTCTGATGCCTTTGAAAGAAGACTGACCACTTCAATGTAGCGATTATCCTGCTCTGCAATGAACAACCAGTGCCCTTCGTTAAAGGCGGGTGCAGCGCTGTAGCGTTTAACAACAATTTCTGAAAGATTATATCCTGCCTGATTCAGCAGATTATTAAAGTTGAGTTGAGTTGAAATCACGTCTAACGTTTTCATAAAACCTCCTTTTCATCTGTACTTATTATACTGTTACCCAACCCCCAGCTAATAACCTCCCAGCAAATTTTCAGAAAAAAAACACCGCCTTTTATTTAAGATTGAACACATCCTTTTTAAATACCAACAATGATTATGAAACCACAATGTAAGTGAAGCGCCATTATGGAAAAGTAACTTTTGTGCAGCTCATAAATTTTATTTATTAGTTACGTTCCTTTGTCTTGTGGTCGAAGTTCATCAGGCGAGGCCTAAGAAGAATATGTGTGGTTTCAGCCAATGCGGTGATCGGGCATTATAATTTGGTCGGGCTATTATACGTGGGTAAAGGTAGTGGTAGGGAGAGGATCAGGTTAAATTGCATTTTCCCGGTTGCCTTCCCTGGCCTACCGGTTTCAGGTCAGACGCTAAGACCAGCGGTAATACTTAAAGTAGTCCTCATTTACAGCCAAAAACTCCCTTAAACCGTTCATTAATCCCTTTTCAAACGCTGTAACGATAAACCGGTATCCGTCCAGTGTTTCAATGTAGTAGATCCCGCCCGGTGTTATTCCAACATGCAACACCTCGGCTGTCATCATAAACTGGCCTTCCGGAAAATCATGCGACAGGTATATAAAACCCGTCGTGGCCGGTGCGGGTGTGGCATTCACTAAGACACCGTTAAACTGCTGCCCGTGCCTCGCCGGTACAAGCTCACTTCCCCTGGTTGACTTATCGAGCAGCCCCTTAACATCTTTTTGCTCTTTAGATGAGGTATAGCCCCGCACATCACTCCCATCACCTGGGCGAGAGCCGGTGCCGACATGTGCAAGACGACGGTAAGCGCTGCGCATATTGATGTGGCAGGATGCCCCGGCTCTACCCTGAAGCCTTACGCCAAAATCTTCGCAAAGTAATAAAATCTGACGTAGCTGGTGTTCATACACGGACGCAGAAAGTGAAAGGTTGAAACTGGAAAAGGTCAGTTCTAAAACCTTTTCCCGTTTGTCATTGAAATGTGCTTCCAGCCTGATGATTGGCTTTTCCGACATTGCAAAAGCTTTGTCCGTTGCTCTGTACCGGCATTCATCTCCGAAACATTCTTCAACAACGCTGGCTATAACCGTGTCGTGATCGCCATCTTCCGGAGCTGGCACAAAGATTTCAAATTGTGCCGGTGTCTCCGGCTCCAGCAGAACGGGATATAAACGCGGAGAATTAAGCAATGCGCATTCAGAATTAATGAGCTTAACCCAGGCGCTTTTGTCGTCCGGATCCTTAAGCTGCTGTCCAAGGTTATCGCAAAAGTCTACTATCTGACGGGTATGCTCATCCGTGACTGCACAGATCAGGTTAAGACCATGCGTGGCCATACTCAATTCCCGGGTTCGGGACTGGGAATTGATCGACCAGGGGTTAAGTGAAAGCGAAATAGGGCTTATGGAAGGGACGACCGTCTCATTCTGCAAATCTGTAAGCTGGCAGTTCGCAGTAGGCTTCGGGGAAAGGGTACTAAATATGTAACTTGCCTATTGTTTAGTACTGGCCTGGATATAAAACATCGCGTCCATGCTTGTATCCCGGGATGAAATTGAAAATAGCTTCATTTTTAACCTTAATGGATGAGCGATTTATAGTCATGTGCTGACAAATGGACATTATGTGCGCCATCATTCCATTCAAAGAATAATCGATACTTAGAGTTTACTCGAATGGAGGAATAACGGTTTGACGTCATTCTTAAGCGTTCATAACGCAAGCTGTTGGATAATAACTCCCGCTCACTCTGGACATTATCCAGCGTTTCGAGTCGACACAGAATCGCGTTAATAATTTCAGAAGGAATACCTGCCGTTGTTTTTCCATTACGGAAGAACTTTTCAAGCCGTCTGTCTTTAAATGAATGGATCATAGTTCCTCCGTAATAATTGACCTTAAAATTAAATTAAAAGGGCTTTGAATTAATGAATCCCTAAAATGCGGGCGGCGACTGCCAGCTGCTTATCACTTAACTGACGCTGGTGGGTTAAAGAAGACTTAAGGCTTTCCAGAAAATTATTACTGCTGGATTGCTGGGTGATTGCATCAACCATTTTTTGATGAGATCTGCACCATGCATTGAACGCAGAGTTGTGGGCGTTTTCAGTCCTCAAACGCTCGTTTTGCAAGGATGCTGACACTTTGCGGGCAGCTTGAGCATTAATGCGGTACAGCGCATTCAGCGTGTAAGCAGTGCGGGTCGTTTCGAGGCTGTAACCCGTGGCTTTACAAGCCATACAGCGACTTCTATAAAAATGCTTACGCTCTCCCCGACCATTGCATTTATCGCAAAGAATACGAAAAGTATATTCCGCAGTACCTTTTACAGAATCAACACAGCGGATTTTTGCGCTGGAGATTTCAATTCCACTGCGATCATAATATTTGGTCATAATGTGATTCCTCCGGTTAGTTCTGGAGTAATCATGACAGAATGAATCTACTGGCTAATAACCTGAGAGTAAATATTTTAAAAAAACATTGAGAGAGGGTCTGCAAATTTATACACGAAGGATTCAAATATAATTTTGTTTAAAAAATTAAGAGCATTCTGAAGTAAAAGTGCATCAAAAAGCATTCATGGATAAATCATGTACTGGTGCCAGCCATTTAAACGCGGGCATTGTTCCGGAGTGATTAAACGGTTTAGCATCATAGATTAAAACCAAAAGGAAGGCGTCCTTCCCGTCTCGGGAATATTACTTTCCCGTTTGCAATTTAAGAGCCACTTAATGAGAAAGTAATAATTAAGTCATGCTCAACTCTACATATTACATTGAGGATGGCGTAACAGGGTACGGCATACTACCGCACCCTTCTGAAGAGCTTATGTTTGAGGGAATTCTATAGCAAATGTGGCCGTGCCAGATTGACCACTTACAGCGGGAGTAACGGGATACGTGCGCTCTTCACCATTACCAAGATCCAGTGACAGCGATTTAGTTTCACCAGGCTGGACCGTAACTCCGGCAACCGTAACGCCGAACTGGGCATTTTTCTGAACAGTCAGGGTTCCGTTTAACTGTCCGGTAATGATAGAACCGTCCTGACGCCGCAACACACTGGTTCGGATGATGGCCAGCGGCGTGTTGTCCGTTGCTTTCAGTGCTACGGCTGTGGCCAGCGTCTTGAGATTATCCAGCATAATCAGATTCGCAGGCTGGTAGGTAAAATTAAGCGTTTTAGTGGTCCGGTTACCTGATTCGTCAATAGCCAGTGCCTCCAGATGATACATCTGTCCCGATTCGTCAGTGTTGGGGAAGATTCTGGGGTATTCCGGAATAAAGACATCCTTGGATAACGGCGTGAATGCCAGGGTGACCTTTTCAGAGTTAGGTCCACCAGCGAGCTGAAGCGATGTCAGGGAAGCATCCCCAGAGGCATCAGTAACGCTTATGCGAAGGTTCTCAAGCCCTTTAACCAGTTTTCCTTCTGCGTCTGCGCCATTAAAACTGAACGCGATAACCGGAAGCGTTGAGTCAATTTTCAGCGGTGCATTAAGCGTTTTGGTTCCGGTGTTTCCAACAAGATCCGTGGCAGAGACGCTAACCACCGTATAATCCCCGTCCGGTAGACCAGCGTATGAGAAGGTGGCGTTTTTGGTTTTATAATCGCTTTCACTGACGGTCACAGGCTTCAGCGTGAAAGGTTCCCCCCGGGCATTTTTAAGGGTGGCTTCGAAAACTTTGGTATCCCAGTAGCTGATGTTCCAGGCGTTGACGCGATCATTATCGGTGGCCGTCATAGTGATTGTCTTGGAGGCCTTGTTTACCTGAGCGACATTAACCACCGGTGGGTTGTTATCCCAGATAACCGTAAAATTACCAGCAAGCGCATCGAATATGCTGTCACCATCTTTTCCCGAGTAAAGGTGCAGATACTCAAATCCTTTGTCACTGGTGTAGTTGAAGTTAACCGTCATCTCGCATGAACTTTGTCCGATAGGTATAGTGCAGAACCAGGCTGCATTTTTTACCGTTCTGAACTTTTGCACGTATGGTCGGGGTTCAGCGGTTACCTTTATGCGGCTAATGGTGGCGGTTTTAACGCTGATTGAGGCCTGAGTTAACCACTCACTGGTATCACTCCGGTACATCTCTTTAGCCACTATCTTCGGGGCTATTTCCATCGCCGGGGCTGGAGTGAAGTTGAGGGAGTTATGATGAATTCGTCTTACTCCTCCTGCCAGAGTCTGGAATTCATGATAAGTATCCCCCACATTGGGATATATGTATTTGAAAGTATAAATATTATAAGTGCTATCGGACGTCTGGAAATTCGAGTCCGCCCAGCCATATTTGGAACCGTTAACAGCAGTAAAGTCACTTTTTTTCCTTAATACCCGTACGGAAATAGGGTTCTGGAAGACGGTCATGCCAGACTGATAAGTGACCCATGATCCGGTAGTGGCGTCCTGCACCTGGATGATATCGTCAGGCTTAACCCGATCAATTACGCTTCGGCGGCTTAGTTCGATCCTGTTTCCCGCTTTGTCATAAAGGTAGATCCCCACTTTATATTCAGAGCGGTTTTCCGGTGCCAGGGCATTGCTGCTTGCGTCGGCGACTTGAACGGTTACGCTACCTTCCACTGTATTAATTTCCGCTGGCTTTTTACGCTCCACTCCAGCGGCATCGGTTATGAAATATTCAGCATTAGCAAGCCCGGAACCTTTATCACTCAGTCCATTAAAGACCAGTGCCTGGACGCTGGCGTACTGCATACCGGCTGGTACTGAAGTGAAGATCGCTTCGCTGCCAAAGTTCCACCCGTTTCTCGTATAACTTATGGTACCCGTTGCCGGAGGCGTTCGGTCAATTGCAAGCGGGTAATCCTGCCGGGAGACCTCCTTCCCTTGCAAGTCGGTAATCACCTCTCTGAGGGTGAAGCTATCTTCTCCCATCGCTGGTACGGTCAGAGTCTTGCCGTAATAATCAAAGCCTGTCGAAGATGTGGTACGGTCATCTACGGTAACCAGGCTGCTTTTCGTGCTCCAGATGAGGCTCCCGTCACTTTTCAGCAGACTGAGCGTAATATAACGGTCCAGACCGGAAATAACGGCAACGTCAAAGCTCGTTACCGGATTAATCCATACGGATGCAGGCGATACGGTCTTTTTAACGTTCAGGGTATCTTTAAAGCTGAATTCTGCGATTTCAGCGGAAGCTCCTGCGCTGAAACCTGCAAATGCAATAAGCAGGGCTAGTTTGATTTTCATGGGTTGTCTCCTGATCAGGTTCCCCATGATACTTTTTCAGTGTTCGAGATCTTTTCGGGAAAATAGCTAATTTTAATGTTTTTCTTTTCTGCCCGGCGGGACCTGTTTTGTTCCATTTTTATCAGTGAATGTAATGAGACCGATTCGTCCACTGTTAACAGTGTAAAAGCGAGGTTGAAAGCCAGCTTTGAGAAGGTTTTCAATAGCTGAAAAAAAATCTTTTTTGAGCATTGGTTTCAAGATGGTTTTCCTTTTATGCCCGGTGCCGCCGGGACGGTGGCATTAAATATACGCCATGTAAGTAAATTAATTTTTACCCATTTGATTGTCAATACAAACAAAAAATAAACCATGTTTATTATTTTACCAGCGATGCTATTTTAAAGTCCGTCTAAAATAAAAAACCAAAAAGTTAAATTTGAAGCCATCCTTCCTAAATTCATTTCTTGCGCATATTAGCCCCTGCTTTAAGTATATAATTTTTGAAAAAGTTGTCTGGAGGTTATTAGCTCGTGCATCTGGATTGTTAATATAAAGCCAACACAGAAAAGGAAAACAAAATGTATAAATTAGTATCTCCTCGTGAACTGACTGAGATTATTACCGGTTTACTGCTTAAACCTGAACTCCTTGGTGAGCTGGACTCACCAGAAAAGCATCGGATGTTTATGGCAGATTTAGGCCGGGTGGTGGCAGAACATTGTGGAGGTCTGGTAAACAGCGTCGTCTTGCCAGGAGCTGAAGTTACAGTGCCGGATGGGTTACCGCTTAACGGCCAGCCAGTACGTTATCTCGGAATCAAAGAGAGCATCCCTCACCTCCTTGTAGAGCCTGATGCTTCCTTACCTTCGCTCGCTAAAAACGTCTGGATGTATGCAGATCCTGAAGGCTGGAAAGAACATTTTGGAGCTGAGGAAGACTGCCTTACTCATGAAATGATGCAGCTGTTCCGTAAAGGTATCCAGGCTCTTCAGAAGGAGCATGATACCCCTGAAATTAGCCTCACACTTCAGGACTGGCGCCTGGAGGAGGAAACACTGAGAGAAGAGGACAGTCAGGCCTATCAGGTCAGCGTTACCGGCCAACATAACATCCACTGTGAAGTTGTTAACAAGGAAGGTAACCCCTGTTTTGGTGTCATGTTCGAAATCGATCAGGGTGTGCCTGCCTTACACATCAACACCGGCGGGGATATGTTGCTCCACATTCATTGCGCCCATAACGGACTCGTTCTGACCCCTGATGCAAGCGGTCAGCGATTTGAGAAGGCTCCCGTTGACCGCTTCGCTTATAACAGCCCATCCCTGCTGTTGTCTGCCGACTAACCAAGGCCAAATCTGAATTGTCCTGTTTAAGTAACCAACCCGCTGCCGCCAGGCGGGTAAATCCTCTTAATGGAGTTTTAATGCAAATCTCAACTGAAGTTCTGAACGTCTTATCTCGCTGCCGTGCTGAAGGGAACTTTCTTTTCCTGGCCGACCAGCTCGACCGCAGCATTTATGTTAAGACAAACAAAGTGCTGGAAGCTGCCGGTGGCAAATGGAACCGAAAAGAGCAGGCACATATTTTTACGGCGGATGCAGCTGAGCGTATCGAGCAAATCATTCTGACAGGTTCGGTCGACATCCCACGTGATTTGTTCAATTTCTTCCCTACCCCTGAGAATTTAGTCACAGATATGGTTCTACGCGCTGAACCAGCTGCCGGGGAACGTGTTCTGGAGCCTGAGTTTGGTGATGGCCGCATTCTGAAAGCCTTAAAACTGGCGGCTCCGGATGCATTGATTACCGGGATCGAATTGAACGATGAGCGATTCCTTGCAGTGAAGAACGATAGTGTCCTTAGCACAGGGGCCGAGCTGGTGCATACCGACTTTCTTGGGTACCAGCCCGATGAAACTTTTGATGTTATCGTTATGAATCCACCATTCCTTAAACGCTCTGACGTTAAACATGTCATGCATGCCATCGCAATGCTCGCTAAGCGAGGTCGCTTACAGGCCATTCTGTCAGCTGGGGTATTGTTCCGGGAAGACACACTGACAAAAGCGCTCAGGGAGCGAGTCAAACAACTTGGCGGACAAATTTCGCCTCTTCCGGATGATACATTTAGGGAGTCCGGAACAAAGGTCAAAACAGCCCGCCTTGAAATTGATCTTCGCCGCTAACTGACAAGCAACCGGAAAGAAATCTTAATACGAGTAGCCGGTTAAAGTTACCTGACCGGCTTAACTGACTAAATCAATAAAGAGTGAACAGAAATGACGCATACTGCCGTTTCTCAGGCTAATAGTGCTTTGCAGCTACCCACGCTGGAGCATGTCTACGCACTTCTGAAAGCAAATTGTAAACCTGACCGCTTTGACGGGCGTGACGGACCCGTGTGGGGCCAGGAATACTCGTGGAATCTGGCAAAAGATCGCTTACAGGATCTGGAGAAATACGGTAAGGCATATGTCTCCCGTCATGAAGACCGTATGGGGGAAGGATTTAGTTTTGGTCCTGACCTGTTAATTATTCGCTAACGCTCTTAAGGCCTGATGATATGGTAAGCACAACTGGAAAAAATATGTTTTCAAAGCCTATGACCACTTTCACACCAGAACGTATTGAACAAATTTTGGAATTTTCCGAGGGTAGTAACCCAAGCGAAGCAATGAGTCTTAGAGCTGACGAAGTTGCTGTACTGGCACGTATTGGAAAGGCAGTTATGTCGATTGCGCCTGTTTATCAGTGCGAGTTTTGCCACCATGACGCAACCGGGCAACTTCAGTGGCACTGGGAAGATGTGAACAAAGCTTTTTATGATAAATACGATCCAGACAGACGCGGAAGACGTCGAATCCTCTATACCGCCCCGCCGATGCCTTTAGTTTCGGCTGACCTGCTTAACATGGCTTCATCTGCTATTGAAGACTTGCTCACTAACAAAGACAGAAGTGGTGCGGGAATGTGGAATGACATTCCAGAACAGCTACGACGCGCAGCAGAACTGGTAATGGATAATAGCCGGGCCGCTGAAATAGAAGCGATGCTGATGCGTCTTTATGTAGAATGTGACACCGGTGAGCGCAGAGGCAACGGCAGTCAATCTGGCGTAGCAATGCCTTCGTGGCAAACCGTTGAAGAGGCACGTGTGTTGCTGGGGGTGAAATGATGCAGTTCTCGCCAGGGCAGTTTGTAATTCACAACAAGAAGCGCCTTGCGGAACGAAGGTAGACGTACTGACTGAGGTTCACTCCCCTCTCGACTGGTGGCGTAATACCGCCAGGTTTTGATTCATATATGCCGTCCGTTAACGCATTTATATCTGTCATACCTAATTTATCCTGATTCTTTTTTACACAAAGTAAAAGCATCACTTAATGCGATATGTGGATGCCGATAGTTTCAGGCTAATGTTATAAGTTTTGCAATCGTTGCCAGTTTGGATACCACAGCAATGTCAGATGTAATTCCAAAAAGAAAGATTTACGTCCTGAACGCACAATAAGGTTTGTCGAAAGGCAAATTATAGATTTGTAATTTCGAGCACCATATGGAGAAGTTTTTTATACTTTTACGAACATAGTGACCTTTAGGAAAAGCTTAAAATAACACCAAACCTAAAGGGGAATAAGAATGAAACATCTCGCTTTTATTACTGCTGTAGCCGGACTCGGTATGTCTGTTCAGGCCCCAGCTCAGATATATGAATCGGCCTTTAAGGACACGAACGGTATTGAGATCCACGCCCCGTCTTCTCGTCTTATGCTTAATCCGGCATCACCGGTAACTTTGACACTTATTTCAGGTCTTGATCGTTTCGTTAATGTCAAAGTCACGAAAGACACTGGAACTGTCATTCTTAATACTACGACTACACGGACGGGTGTATCAGACCGACTAACAGCTGCTGACGGTAGTGAGTTCTACGGCAAAAAAGTAACTTTGCCTGCTTTGGGTGAAGGCAAATTTGTCGTTCAGATAAACGTGTTAGATCTCAATCAGAAGCCTGTAGCGACCTATAACTATAACTGGCTAATTGATGTCACCCCTCCAGCGGCAAATGCTCTTACCGCTAATACTGGTTCTGGCTCTACCGCTGGTGACGTGTGGAAGCTTGGATTAGAGGCAACGGGGCAGTATGACTTCACCTCTTCGGGCGTAAGTGATGCAAATGGTATTGATAAGGGCCTAATATATATTTACAGGCAGGACGGTAGCCTCTACAGCACTACACAGATGCAGTATGACGTATCCGGCCAAAAGATGTACCACACTTACTCTAAGAATTCAGTTAAGGGAACCGGAATACCAGACAGCAACCTGGATGAAGACTTTACTGCAAAAGTTGTTATCTTCGATAACGCAGGTAATAGCCGAACGCTGCCAACTCAAAAATTTCGCTACGACAACACGCTGGGTGAGATGACACTGTGGGCCGTTCATGATCCAAATACGTCTTCCAGCGTCGTACCCGGGGTTTCTAATTATCCGGCTTACAAAGCCGGTATGGTCGTTAACGAAAACCCTATTCGATTAGTCTACCGGATCCCAAAATCTAACTACCGTGCTTATTCAGAAGGTGGGCTTCAGTTCATCAATCAATATTCCGCCCCCAAAGAGATAGCTGTAGACAGCACTTATGCTTATGTTGAAATGACTCTTCCCTATGGCTCAATTAATGGGGATATGGCTCGTATGGCGAACTTTGGCCAGTGGGGAGGGTATTATCCGTCATACAGCCTCGTTCTAAACCCATCTGCAAACCAAACGCCTGCATTTGCGGGTACCTGGGTAGATTTCCTCGATGATAAGGGGAACTGGGTTAAGTGGAAGGATTTTGAGAGTGTGGCTTCATCACGACTGCCAATTAAAATTTCCCGACTTCGTTTTAACGTTGAAGCCCGGCCCTTTGCACAAGAGATCGGCGGTAAGGCGACCTGCACCATTCCGGCAGGAAAAACCTCGTGTGAAGCGCCTGAGACGTTTGATATGGCCTTGGGTACCCAGGGCTACAATAGGATCCTTTACTTCGTTCGCAGCATCAGCAATCCCATTTTGCGGTCTGAGCAATGGATTATGACACGCTGGAACAATAAACAACTGCCGGTAATAAACTCGATATCATATGACGAGACTAACAAGCAGCTGGATGTACTGGCGTCACTTGAAGGCGATGGTAACTGGTTCGACTCGGTCTCATTGAGGGAATTTTATCTTTCCGATAAGAACACCGGTACCCGGATGTCACCCACAGGCGTAATCAAATCTCGTATCTCAGGTAACTACACGATTGCTTATGATTTATCCCGTCAGTCTGAAGGAAAATACAACGTTGAGGTCAACATCAGGGACTTCTTCCAGAACCAGACCAATAAAACTTTCGGAGAAATTGCTCTGGATAACACTCCTCCGACAGTGGCCATAACATTCGACGGAAAGCCGGTAAAAGACGATACGGTAGTGTACGGCCTGGAGAACCTCAGGATCGCTCTGGCAGATAATCTGACAACCCCGAGGATAACCCGTCTTCAGCTCGTAGGTGGCCCCACAGCTGATAACGTTGAGCTTACGTGGTCACCGGCAGGCAAAGATACATACATGCCTGAGTATCCGAGGCTGTTCCCAAATTTCGAACCATCTGAAAATTATTCAATTAGCGTAACAGTTGCCGATAGTCAGTCGAATACCAAAACCTATACTCAGAAGTTCAGTTATCTACCGAATAACCTTGTGCAGTTACATAATCTACGCACATTATCGGTCAGTTCGCCTCTCAAAACGACAGATGGCGTACCCCTTGCGTACCTGTCCACTAACGTTCTGCGTAAGACAAATGGAGAAATTGCTAAAGGGGTCCAGAACGCAACGCTGACTGTGCGGAAGGATGCAGCCTTCGGTATTAAATTTAACGGGGCACAGGCGGCTCCAGGTGAGTCAGTTGAGGTGCAAATAGATATGGGCCAGGGGGATAATCTTCTGTTACCCGTTTATCCTTCCGAAAATGGGAAAGTTGGCACCTCAGAATTCATGATTCAGATCGACGAGTTGAAGTAACTACCCGGAGCCGACAGTAAAACTGACGGCTTCAATTTTACTGCCCTCCTTGACTCCGATCAGCCAGTACGTCTTCAGAGATTCGCAAGGAAGAACCGAAAGAAAAGTTACTTTAATCGTACGTTTCCAGCGATGCTTTTAAAAGACAATGCACACTCGTTGATTACGACAATGGGAGTGAGTGTCGAAACCCTTGAGTAAGGATACCCGGTAAATATACAGCCCCGGGGATCCTCTTCCTTCAACCGGGGATGACAACGGTAGTGAGTCCGGCAACTCACTCCCGTTGTCACTTCTCTGACATATCGTCATACGAGCTTACTCAAGTGCATCCACAAAGATGGGATCGTTTTGAATCTAAACTGGTACTGGTTAGCCAGTCACTTGCATCTATTCCCCCGTCGATACTTAAGTGACAATTGTAGTGATCTGCAATACTGGTGTCTCAGAAACACTGACGACGGTAGAGACTCAATACCCTAACCCCTGACAACAGGAGTGAGCTTAGAGGTGTTACGCTGCTGTCACTTAATGCTTGGGAATTGCCTGACTCACAACCATTGTCATCCGGAGCTACTGATTAACGTTGAACCGCTGGACTTTAATGACAGTGGTAGTGATGGATAGGCTCATTTCCATTGTCGTCATTTTATCGGACAAGCCTCTTCGTCCTACAGGTTTAAGCTGACAATGGTAGTGATTGGATGATCTCACTACTGTTGTCACTCAGTTCTTTGAGCGGACCCTTCCCTCGGTTGGTCGGCATTAACAACGGTAGTGACTCGATTGGCTCACTGCCATTGTCATCGTGTAAATGACGTACCTTATCAGCTCAGCTGAAAGCAATGACAACGGAAGTGACTCTAATTGCTCACTGCCATTGTCGTCGTGTCTATTGAGAGCCTTATCAGTGCACCTGAAAAGCAATGACAACGGTAGTGATTCTAATGGCTCACTACCGTTGTCACCGTGTGTATTGAGAGGATGGTCCACTTAACTGGACGTCTATGACAATGGTAGTGACTTTAATAGCTCACTACCATTGTCGGCGTGTGAATTGAGAGGATGATCAGCTCAGCTGTACGGCCATGACAATAGTAATGACTTAATGAGCTCACTACCGTTGTCACCCTGTTAATTAAGAGGCTCATCTGCTCTTCTGGAAGGCTATGACAACGGAAGTGACTTGCTGGGCTCAGTGCCATTGTCGCCGTATGAATTGAGAGGATCATCCGCTCTTCTGGATGGCAATGACAACGGTAATGACTTAATAGGCTCACTACCGTTGTCATCCTGTAAGTTAAGAGGTTGATCTGCTCAACGGGACGACTATGACAACGGTAGTGACTTGCTGGGCTCACTACCATTGTCACCCTGTGAATTGAGAGGTAGATCCGCTTAACCAGACGTCCATGACAACGGTAGTGACTTTCTGGGCTCAATACCGTTGTCACCCTGTGATTTAAGAGGTTGACCCGCTCTACTGGACGGCCATGACAACGGTAGTCACTTTCTGGGCTCACTACCGTTGTCGCCACATAGAATGAGAGGAGCATCAGCTCAGCTGAACGGCAATGACTACAGTAATGAGCTGGATGAAGCATAACCATTGACATCTGGCCCAACCGGAAGCCGTATTCGCCAATCCAATCGAGATTCACAATGGCCGTGACTCGCCGCATTAAGTTCCGGTGTCCTCCCAAAGCTGAACGCACACTCGGAGGACAATGACAATGCCAGTAAGGTACACATCATTACCATTGTCACTATAGCTACCAGAGAAGCCGGGATTTGAATGTCGATGGTAGTGAGTGGGTCAACTCACTGCCATTGTCACCCCGTTACGATATTTTCCGTTGGATGTACTGGCCAATGAAGTAAAGCGTAGAAACCGGGTGTTAACAGGTGACTCAGGAGAAAGCGTTGAATTCGCAATCTCGATCTACATAGGGTGGTAGAGAACAATGACAACGGTAATGACTTTTGACTCATTACCGTTGACGTGAAAGAGCGGGCTGGGACTAACGAAAATCGAAGAAGTAATTTAGCACCCGGAGCCTGAACCGCCGGGTTAACTTTAGCTGGCGTTGCTGTTCTTTTTCTGGCTTCGAAGACTACGAATATAGCGCAGTTCTTCAGCGGTTAAATCATGGACGGTAAGAACATCATCGCCGTCTATCGGGTCAGCTGGTGGGCATAACTCACCTTCTAAAACAGAAGACCCTGAGTTCTCTTCTTCATCTTCAACCACTTCTAAAGGAGGCTGAGTATTGTTCAAATTCAGATCGGGATCCCGCTTATGAATCTGGAAGTATACTTTTCCGTCTTTCTTAATTTCGGTGTACTGGAGGTATCCTATCGATGCCAACTCTTCAAGAGCCTTTCTCACGGTAGCATTCTGACTATTTGCTCGTGTTTTGAGGTTCAGACGATTTTTCAGCCGAGTAAGGGATATCGGTATAGGATTTGGCGGTAATGACTCTATGAACGTATAGAGAGCCTGGGCGCTTTCCTTCTTGGCCAACTCCTTAATTGCCTTCAGCTGCATCAAAACCTTATGATCGTATTGATAGAGCTCGAAAATCTTAGGATCAACCTGAAGGACAACCTGATCTGATTCCGGGTCTAACAGGGCAGACTGTACCAGATGCGTTGTATAGACTTTGGACGAGTTATTACTGGTGAACGACAAGGTAACGGATGCTAACCTGCGTAAGGAGGCGTCTATACGTTTTCTGGACGCTGTAGATGAGCGATAATTTTCAGGCGTACATAGCTTGAGGAATTCAGTGAATTTTAAGCTTATCGTGTCATTGTTAATCGGATGATTGGCATAGGTTCGAATGATGCCCATCCACGTCTTAAAATCTACTGACATATCAAGACGCTCACCGACAATTGAAATATTGGTGAACCCCTCGCTCTCCATTAAAGAGAGCGTCTGTAACTCTTTCGTTGCGTCAAAGCCAACCGTTTTATATTCCCGATTTTGACGCCCCACACTCTTTGGTGATGGGACGAACAGCCCGAGCCGCATCAAAGCAATAGACTGCACCGTACGGTTGCTGTTAGGACGCAAAATGATGTCTTTACCTGATTCTTTCTCTCTAACAGAGAAAGCCCTGGTGACCAGGTCCTGCTGCTCAGTATCTTTCTCTTTAGTCATAATAAGTTATCACTGAATGTGTAAACAGATTGGTGAATAGTAAGCCCCAGCGAACTCTATGTCACTGGATGGATCATTGTGATGATCCATATCTGTGCATAAGTTCTACCTAAAAAAACGACTCCACTCATTAAAACTTGGCAAAAACTCTTTGCATACAATGACCTGCAACTCTTATCAACAACGGATCAGATCAAGTTAAAAAGATCTAATGAAAAGTCACTACTATTGTCGCTCTGATCACTACTGATGTCAAAAAACTCATTACCAACGTTATAATAATCACTACCAATGTCAAAATAATCACTACTGTTGTCACTGATCACGTCTCAGGCCTTGTGCCGTCTGGCCTGGAGGCAGCGGGGATCTCTTTTGATCTATCAGGAACACTAAGGTACTAATTATTGGAACTACCTTGTGGAAAATGGGGATAAATAAATGCTTAGTTCTTATACAGGTCTCAACTTGCCTCCCTGATAAAAACTGTCGTCAAAGCTAAATCACAGCCACAGGCATTTTCGGTGGATAAATTTTTGAGAAATAGAAGCATACATGCAGACTCGTGTCGCAAGTAATTGAAAGTAATAATTTATTTAAATAATGCGAGTCACCTTACCTTACAGTGGAAGTTTAAGTCTAACCTCACTACCATTGTCACTTAAAATCATTACCAACGTCGAAATAGTCTCTACCATTGTCTTTTAAGTCACTCCCGTTGTCACTTATGTCGCTACTGTTGTCAGTGACAATGCTCCAGCCCAGTAACCATGCGGCCTACAGCGTACCGGGATCTTCTTTGTACTCTCTGGCACCTTTGGGATCATTTATTGGATCTACATGAGGGATAAAATCTTTTGACGATTTCGTAGTGCAGTTATACCAGCGACTTAGCAAGACAAAAGCTGCAATTTAGTGACGAGTTACTAGTCTGCCCAACAAGAGCAATGCAGAGAAGATATGTGGTGAAATGACCATGGTAGTGAGTCTAATCACTACCATGGTCCGCAGTAAGCGTTACTTACGCAATGAACGTCGGACTGATTTGCAACAACATGGGCTACGGCGCATCAGAAGACGGCCGTTGTGCTTCAGCAAAACAGCCCTGCTTTATTTTAATTCTTCAATGTTAATCATGAACTCAGATCTGCCTGTAAGGCCGGATACAGCAGGGAAAATAGGAAAGCTACGGCTGTCCCCGAGCCCCAAATCCAGTTGAAGCTCTTTGCTTTCACCTGGCATCGCAGAAACACCATTTACAGTCACGCCGAATGCAGCGTCCTTACGGACAGTAAGCACTGCGTCCTGAAGCCCTGTAGCGATTGAACCATCCTTTTTACGCAGCTGGCTGGCATACAGAACAGCCAGAGGAGTATTGTCAGATGTTTTGAGAGAAGCATTGACAGCTAAGGTTTTCAGATTCTCTAGCCTGACGAGATTGTTTGGAAGGTAGTTAAATTCGACTGAGCTTTCTTTAACGTTGTTCATCTCATCTTTGGCCTGAACTGTGAGAGTGTATGTTTCGCCTTCATTAAGAGACGGAAAGATCTTGGGATAATTAGGTGCATACAGGTTGTTTCCCAGATTCACCCAAGACAATTCCACCGCATCAGAAACAGGGCCACCGCGAAGAGTCATACGGCTTAAGGATGGTTTAGTTAGAGCATCGGTGAGCTGTATACGGACGTTCTCCAGCCCATATACTGTTACGTTTTTGCTGATCGGTTTTCCTTCGTAGCTAATACTTACAGATGGTGCTGTATTATCAACGACAACAGTTTGATAAGGGAGGTTACCGGTATTGTTGAATGTATCTTGGGCATTAATTACCACGTTATAACTGCCTTCTGGTACCTCTTTCATGTTGAACTCATACGTGTAGTTCCCAGACGCCATATTTCTACCTGTTTGTTTGCCGGTTACGCTTATTTCTGCGTTGTTACGGTTTTTATCTGACAACCAAACTCGATTTACATAAACATGGTCGAAATATGAACCATCTCCAGGTTGATTCACGTAAACCTGGAGAATGTTGGTGGTTTCAATGTAATCAAATCCAGTGACGGAGGGACCCAGTGTATGCCAGGCTATATTCTCCCATATAGGGGCAAAGAAGGTTGCTTCGGTGGTTGACCTTACTTCATAGCCACTATGAAGATAGCCGGTAGTGCCATTTATAATATCCTGGGGCAAAGAGACGGTACAGGTTGTTGAGCCAGCTGGAATACTGCATGTTGCTCCGCCAGTGATTTTTTGATCATATGGCCTAGCCTGTACATTGAACCGGATATTAGTAAGTTTTATAGGCATATCAGATGCCTTGAACAGGTTCCAGTTTACGCTGTTGAACCATGTTCCATCAGCCTTTTGTCGTTCTATGGGTGAACTTCCCCAAGCCGGACTCTTTACAGAGGCAGGATCCCAGTTGAGCCAGCTGGCATACTGACCAAGATCTCCTCCAGACCATTGATATGTATTCACAGGTCTATAGTAGTTTCCATCTAAGGCACCCTGTGGCAGCTTAACTTCCACGTAGACATAGGTGGCATCTTCGGAAAGGACCTGTACTCCGCCATAGTTATTGGTAATGCTCATGCCACCATTTCGATATGGCTTCCAGTTAGTTCTTGGGATACGTATAACCAACTTGTAGGGGTTTTCCAGCACTGTAAGGCCTCGTTTAAACGGGACGTATCCCGAAGAAATGCCGGGTACAACACTGGTGCTTACACGTGAGTCATGAACTGCAAATGGCGTAAATTCTCCCATTTGATCGTCATATAAAAACCGCTGGGGAGGAATGTTAAGCGTATTTCCTGCCAGGTCCGTAACGATGAAATTGAAGGTGAATTCTTCATCAAGATCACTTGAGGGCATGCCAGCCTGGGTGTTCATATCTTTAATCCACGGATAGAACGCACGTTTATTGGCTGTGTCATAACTCAGGTTATTGTCGGAGACCACAGAACCATTACTTCGTTTAATGACAAGACGGATCTTGGCAATTCCACTAGCATCCTCAATACCGTCTGCAAATATAGAAAACTGGCCACTACCGCCTCGGCCCAACTCCCAAAGTGGCCCAGAAAGTACCATGTCGTAACCTGCGTTTTGACTCGGATAAATACTCTTATAGCGTGGAGGAGTTGTATCAACGATGAAATGATAAGTAGATGTGCTCACTACAGTCTGGCGAATATCCAGAGTTTCATTGACTACAGTAAAGGTCCCTTCTCCGAGCGCCGGTAGAACCATATCCTTTCCATAGTATTCTGTTCCATCGGCAGCAACGATACGATCTGCAACGCTCGTTTTGGTCGAGACGGAGGAATACATAACCTTTTTATCGCTGTCTCGTGTGACCGTCACTCGCTCGTACCGATCAAGACCCGATATCAAGTTCAGAGTCAAAACACCAGCGGGATTAAGATATGTTTGTGTTGCAGGCTTAATATTCCGAACAGCCTTATTGGTATCTGTAAATGAGTAGCTAAATACCTGAGCATGTGCCGAAGATACAGTAGCAAGGGCAGTTGCAACCATGCAGCCAATTAGAGTTTTACGCATATGATGCTCCGGGAATAGGTTATAGCCTTATTCTACGGATTCAGCCTACAAGGTCCGGTCGGATAAAGTGATAATTTGCCTGTTAAAAGAGACATCAAGTGAGAAAGCAACCAACGTACAGAATGCAAAATGGCGGCAGTGCATCTGGATGACGCAAAAGTAACTTTTTGTACCCACTTTTTTGGATTTTAGCCTTCAAAATGAGTATTCAACCAATCATAAAAGTAACTTTTGATAGACGCTGCTCCTTTATGTTTGCCAATTGTGCTGATATGTTTTTAAATTCAAGGAAGCGAGATTTTAAAAGCATCTGTTGAGTCAAATTTATGTAAAATAACAGGGTAACCATCACTTCTAGGTTGAGGAAACCCAATGTTATACATGCTCTTATGCTGTTTTCTGATGCTCAACAGTACATTCGTTATGTTCAGAGCAATGTCTGCAATAAGTAAAGGATCCGCTAAAGAAAACCGGTCTGAAATATCGCTGATAGTCCTAGCAACACTTGGAATTGCATCACCATTCATTGTCGCAATGATTACTATTAATGAAAGTATGACATCTAAAACAGTAACAGATTTTTCTTTGGGTGCTCAGTGGTCCGGAATGGTTTCAGCGGTAGCGCTAATGGGGTTATATGCTCGACGCGTTTGGAAAGAGAAGAAGTCCTTATTTACTGGCGCTTTCCTGGCCTCTTCCTTAATGGCCTTTATTTTTACTGACAGCCTTGTTTTCGTATCCCAGAAGGACACCGGCGTTCTGGCTACTTTCGTACTCGATAAAAACGCTGGAGATATTGATTGTAGTCGCCCGGCTATGATTGTCCATTACAGTAAAGGTGTTCCAACGGACTGGCGTTGCCCAACCAGTATCATGTTGATGGCGTATTCTTCATATCCTTTTTTACCTTGGCCTGAGTATAGCCATGGTACCAGCCAGTCTCTTACGGTTGTTATTGATACATTTATGGAAAACGCTGTTAATCTCAGTCAAAAATAATAAATAAACCTCTCTAGTGAGAGGTTTTATAAACCTGAGCCACCAATCTAATTAACTCTATATTTTTGTTTTAGCTTTTTTAAAGGTAGACTTACCGAATAAAACAGCAATTATAGAGCAAAGGCCTGGCGTTAGGACAAAAGCTAATAATGCACTGCCAAAACTTGTCATTTCAGGCACCACGAACCAGCTGATAGGCCACGTCAGGGCAGGTAAATTTAGCGGATCATAAAGCGCATGTAGAGCGCTTAACACACAGTAAAGTGCTAAAAAGCAAACTAGATAAACAACGATCCACATTTTAATTTGCTCAGCAATTTCAAATTTAGGACTGCCCATGCTTTACCTCAGTGGCTGAATATTGATGGTTAATATCTTTAATCACCCGTAAGCACTTAGTGCATACCTTAGTTCGATTTGTCTGCTTGTCCAGAGTGTATTTAACTTCAAGTTGACCTCCAGCATTAAGCAAAGTGAGCATCTCATCTTCTAACACGCTTCGGTAAATGGTCTTGTCCGAGAGTGTGCCCGGTAACGAGTACTCAACATAATTGTTTGAAACTCTTACCGATTTAGGGATTTTACCACTGAGCTGGATTTCATTCGTTGAAGGCATTACAGTTACTTTAATCACAGTTGCCGGTGACCAGAAATCCTGATAACGCACTTTATGAATTTTATCAGCTCTAAGGCCTAACCACACATTTCCGGCGATAAGAACAATAAGCAATCCATAAACTGATCGTCGAATGTTACGCCTTTTAATCACAATGTCCCCCATCCCTCAAATATCATTCTAAATAACTGCACCAGGATATCATGAGCGTAATTAAAAGAATTCTTCATAACCGGGGTTTTCAGTTGAGTTTGCGGACTCTTTACTTTGCGGTTTCTCGCCCTCTATTTGAGTATCCCTGACAGGTTTGGATTTACCCATGCTCCTCTGAAAGGTATCCATAACAAACTCAATATCTTCTTCTGGCAGGCTGGTGGGTTGGTTGCTCATAGGACTTCCTCTTGTTGAATACGTTCGGCGTACAGGATGCGAACCGAAACGGTCGTGTTTTCAAACTCGTTCTCAAAAACGTCCATCCATTCCGTCCGGAATTCTTCCCCCAGAAGGTTATCGAGCCCCTGAAGAGATAATGGAAGAACGGCTGCTAGAGATCCCCCGGCTGCGAGATGAGATGCAGCTGCCTGGAGATGCAGCCTGGCCCGGTTATCGGCAAAAGGTGGGTTCATCACGACATAATCAAACTTCTTCTGTTGATTAGACTTAGACCATGTGAGGAAGTCAGCTTCTGTCGTATCGTATCCCTTAGCCCGGGAGATAAGGCAATTCAAAGTATCAAGCTCGATGCCAGTAACGATCACACCGGCAGGGAATGATTTAAGCAAATCCGCATGGCCAATATTAGGCTCCAGGAGGGTATCCCCTTCCCCTGCACCGAGCAGGGAATATACATATTCGCTGATTCGGCAAGATGAAGGGTAAAACTGATGCGATACAATATCAGGCATCTCCCCTATCTGGCCGATGTAACGAATAACCTCACACGGATCATAGGAAAATGTCACATCGTATTTTGTTACTGTTGCCCCTAAGAACCGAAGGGTGTCAGCGGCAACACTCGAAGATTTGCGTTCGGCGAGAGACCCTAAAGATGTCCAGCAACTCCATTTATTGTCCCCGTCATTTTTAAACATTAGTTCAGAAAGCTGCATCCGGGTATCAAAGTCGATGCACTGCTTAAGTACAGGGAATGCCTCCAAAGATTTCTTGCTATGAGCCATGCGGTCGGCAGGTAATGCCAGCGGTACGATAGCTGATAAAATATTGTTAAGCCGCTCGGCGATATCAGGGTGGACGTCAATATGCATTGATCCATTTTTGTAAACCCTGAAACGAATACTGTTGCCATCGATGCAGATCCATTTTCTGAACCCCTCATGTTCGACCAACGCCTCAACCAATGATTTGGTGTTATGGATCGCCTTCACCTGTTCGCCACGGAAGAATGCGCATATAACGCGGAGCTCGCTCAGTGGTGAAATGCCAGACTCTTTAAAATCCACCCTTAATTTCTGCCAGGGGTATTTAGACGGCTCGCAAACTCCGGTAGTGATCATGCGGGTGGAGAACCCAAAAGCTTTGTTTGTCTTATGACTGCGGCTCAGAGACTGGAAGACGTCGTAAACCCTTTCTTTAATAAATTGATTGCGGTCATTAAGCAAAGCAACGACTGTGCCTACTACAGCGTCAGCTGTGAAATCAGGGATCACCTGAGGCGGCATAATATAGCGGTCGGCCGTAAACTGCTTATCCCATTCGTTACGTTTGGCATCCGACATGATAGGCAAAACATCAGTGAGTGCCATAACGCGTTTCCAGTATTCAGATCTCAGAGCGTTTTCCGCGAACAAGGCATCCGCTTCAGAGATACTGTGGTTGTAGCCTGAGAGATAAGAATAAAGTTTCTGGTGATTGTGGGTTTTGAACTGGACAGCCATGTGTTTCAACAAGCAGAGTTCATCATTATAGGACTCAACAAGATCCGCGATAATGCCGAGCTCTTTGCGCATATCTGGAAGAAATGTTTCAGAAGAGCTAACCACCAGGCTATGAGAGGTTGTTAAAGCCAGTACGCTGTGACCTGCATTATCGGGTTTAGCTTCAGAATCAAGAGATGACATTTTACCGGTCCTTTAGAAAAAACTTTTACCAGGATAGCAACGTCGCTCTGTAACCTAATAGGTTCAGTGACACGAAAAAGTTTTTTATGTCTCTGAATAAAACTTAAAGATGTCAACTCATAGAAAGAAGCAAAAAAAAAGCCCCGCATAAACGGGGCAAGAACGATACATGGAGGTTTAAAAAAGGCGGGCAAAAAGCCTGAATCCTTAATGACTCTGACAAAACCAACACTTTGCCAAAAGTAAATTATTCTGCGTCCGGCTGTGGGTCAGTATCCTGATCGGTCTCTTCCCCTGCCTTCTTAGCATTTTTTTTACGTGGGTATTTTGGCTTCTCACCATTAAGTTTTGCCTGACGATTCTCCGCACGGCGAAGCTGCTTGTTCTCTGATTCTGTGATCTCTTTTGAAAGATTTCTCAGCATCTCCAGAGTACTGCGGTTCAACGTAATGTTGATTTCTTCGTCAGCACTTGAATCTGTCATCTCCGGCAATTCAATATCCCCCAGTTTCTGTAATAAGCTGGTGGTGATGAGTTTGACGCCTTCTACGGCTTTTGTGGCAATAACCGGCGGAATCCGTGCTGGCTTGAAGTCTGAAGGTCTGACTCGTACCTGACCATGTTGGGTTTTTTTCACCGTGATGCCATTCGCATCGGCCTGCTCAAGTTCCGCGATCATCTTCTTGATACGTGAAATTGCTTCTGTTTCACCGAGCTCATCGATCAGTGAAAGCACGTTAACATACGAAATAGCGTCAGCATGAATCCATTTCTTGATAACAACAGAACAGGTTGTCAGGCGGATAAGAGAACTGATGGTCGTCGGGCTTTTATTTTCACGTTGAGCAATTCGTTCGAGTGACCAGCCAGCAAGAGAATGTAGGCGACGATAGGACTCGCCAAGCGCAACAGGAGAAAGCGCAAGACCACGGTTACCATCAATGGTCGCGAGCTCACAGCCAATTTCATCTTCTTTAATCTCAACGCAAAGGATTGTGATGTCATGATCTTCATCACATGCCATCATTGCGGCTTTTAAACGGCAGTGCCCCTGGCGAACAAAAGGTACCCCATCAATGACACGTACTCGGATAGGGTCTACATAGTCACCTCGAATGTAGGCATTCTTGATGTTGTAGATGTGTTCTTCAACCTCAGGGAGCTTATAGTAATCGTCACCCATTCCCATTTCGCGGGAGTTGAAGCCTGGCGTGACCTGAATTACTGAAGGGTGGATAGCCCATGCTTTCTGGTCACTTACTTCAGTACAAAGTTCAGGGTTTGCATCACGGAACTGTTTAAGCCCAGTGACGTAACGACCTGTGCCAGTAACTACTGAAAAGGCAACATGGGCCGTTTTAAAGACCTTGTCATTAGCTTGCTGTGTAGGTTCTGTCAGTAAAACACTCATAGGGGCTCCGTTACATTTTTCTGCTTACTTTCTGCGTAGCGGGGATACTACCGAAAAAAAAATCCATAATTTTTCGCAAAAAAGGTACTTTTTGAGCCTATTCTGATTTTTCACAAAAAAAGAGGGCTCCCCATTTCTTGTGATGGCATCAAAATCGCTTCATAAACAAAGACATAAATCCAAAACATAAAGTTCAGGTATCAGTGAGGAAAAATCTTATAAATCCGCAATGCTGAAAGTCAAAACTGTGCGTCTTAAACAACTTTTTTTTGCTCCCTAAGTTATTAGTTAAAGCCCGTGGTTAGGTACGATACCAGCACCTAAATTTCTCTCTCAGGTATAGACACTTTGACTCGACATCTCAGACACATGCCGATAATCAAATGGGCTGGTGGAAAAACGAAACTGATGCCTTTCATCAGCCATCACTACCCACACGATCATAGTTGCCGGTGGGTAGAACCCTTTATAGGCGGTGGTGCCGTTTTTCTGAACATGTTTGCACAAAATGCATTGCTTGCAGATAGCAATCCAGACTTGATCAACCTATACAGGACTATTCAAAGACAGAAAACTAACTTTATAAATCAGGTCCAAAACCTAGCGGATAAAACCTTTGTCGAAAAGGACTACTATGAGATGAGGGACCGTTTCAACAAAACCTGTATTTCTGGTCAACCGCTTCAAAGAGCGGCTTTGTTTTACTCCCTGAATCGCCTGGGCTATAACGGTATGTGCCGCTATAACTCAGAAAGAATCTATTCAGTGCCCTGGGGGAAACATACAGAACTGAAGCTTGACTTCAATAAAATAGACTACCTTTCATTTCGTCTTTCAGGTATTGAACTGATCACCGCTGGTTTTGAGGAGACTCTGGCCGCAACCGGCGAAGGAGATCAGATTTATTGTGATCCGCCATATGACAAAACAAGCAAAACTAGTTTTGTCAGTTACGATGGTAAACCGTTCAGCCAAAGCGACCACGTGCTGTTAGCAAATATGCTCGTTGACGCTCACAGAAAAGGCGCTGCTGTTGCGATATCAAATAGCCTGACACCATTCACTTTGGGCCTCTATGAAGAGCGTGGATTCGTCATACACAGACTCAGCGCTTACCGATCCGTAGGAAGTAAGCCAAATACACGGAAAACGGAAACAGAAATACTGGCCGTGCTGAAATAGAGTTAATTCTAATCAACGGGGCTAATCCATTCCTGAAAAGTTAATACCTCAGGGTGAGTTCGTTGAACATAAGGTATAAACTGAAGCTCTTCTATTCTCCGGTCGCCCCTCTTTCCTTCGCAAATAAATGAAATGAGTCCTTGCTGAGAAAGCCCAGTAAGGACGCTCATAAGTCTTATATTTAGAGTTTTAAGCTGTAAGTCGTTATTAATGTCCTCCACTTTATGAGAGCTCTGGCCTGAACGTTTAAGATACTCGTAAACCATGAAATTCGAATTTCGTCGTTTTAACAATTTTTCGGTTATGCATTCCTGAATGAAACCGCCAAGAGCATCTAAAAGCGGACTGAGAACTACCGGGAAAGTTAATGTGTAACTTTGAGAAGTTTTAGACAAAGTAAATGAATTTAGAAAGCTAAAGTTAAGTCTCTTTTTTGAATATGGAGCGTAAGCGACAAGAGTAGTTGACATAACAGTAAGTAAAGCTTCAAGATGTTCCACTGTTATTAATGTGGTTTTATCTGTATTTCTTAGATTATGGAAATCAATAAACGCTACTCTTGAACGGCTAAGCCAATCTTGTACTTTAATGTCGATAGAAAATTGCGATATATGATTTGAACATTCATTTTGGTTGATAGGGCATGCAGACGAAAGATGGTTATGGATTATCATGCATAGCACAAAAAAAGGAAATCGGCAGGCTGTGGGGCATTGAAAACCGGTTAAAGAAAGCTTAGACGTTTCATATGCGCTTACCGGAAAAGTAACTTTTCTTAACGTTGGCTTTGACGATGTTCTTGCATTTTTACAAATGAAACCGAGACCCAGATCATTGTGCATTTTAAAGTCCATCTCCATCATCACCTTTTAGCCTTAACTGTATGGTATTGGTATACAAAAAATTAAAAATTATAATTAATAAGATTATCATTTTTTTACTATTGAAAAGGTTGTGATAGAGGGGAATTTAAATGTAAAAGATTTATACTCGCAGATCTTTATGAGGGATAAAACCCATTGCGTAAGCAACAATATTACGTGAGTGAGTCCTAACGACAGTTTAAGTCTTGGCTCTATATTTAAGCAGTAAAACATTTAACTGTCTTGGAGTTTACTTAACTTAAAAACTGTTATTGCAGCATAATTTTTCGAATCAAAATCATAGAATTTTCTGACTTTTCCAGTCAAATGATAACGTTCACCCAATAAAATGTGATCCTGTTTATCGGCCGTTAAAGCGATCCCGTCATTTCTAACTTTACCAGTAAATGTAAAAAAATAACTCCCTTTACTTTTTGCGTACGCGGCCCTGACTTCAGTAAATGTTAGTTCAATGCTTATGACCTGGCCGATATTGTAGCTATGTTTTAAAATTTCTTGTTCATTTTCCGGAGTTTCAGACAACATCACATCAAAGGTTGTAAAGAAACAATCCAGCTGGCGTTCTGTCAAAAAACGGTTATTGTCTAGTTGCGCCAATATACTATTAGAAAACTTAGTGTTAGCCTTTTTTGCTTTCTCAATAAGTACGTGGTTTCTGGATTTCCATGCTTCGAGTGTTGGGTTAACACGCAGTTCCGGAATGTTATCGAGAAAGGTAATTGGCTCTAGTACCACTAATTTTTCAATAATGGGTCCAACTGTTTGTACCCCATGACACTTTTCACATACATCAGCCCCTTTGTGGCCTGTGCCCGCACATTCGTTACATTCTCTTTCGATAGGTGCATAATAATTTCCATCTCCGTTAAGGGATACATTCACTGAGGCTGGTACCATATGACCATCAAGAGTAAAGAAAAGAGATTTCATTTTCGAAACACCTCCAAACGTGCCTCTACGATTGCTACAGCTTCTTTCACAGTTTTTTCATAGTGGTCATGCCCTTCAGGAAATTGGTCAAAACGTTTACCGTGTTCTAACTCTTCCATGTTGCGTTTAAGGACTTCATGAGTTAGAAGCAAATCATTATAATTATCGATAAGAGTCAGCTTTATAGGTTTAATCACTCAACTAATCCTCGGTTTTTTATTCCTTAAGGAGATCTCGAATTTCCAGAAGCTCTTCTAATTTTGGTTTAGAAAGAATGATTGCTGTATTTTCGTCGTTAAGTAAAGACAATAAAATATTTAGCTTTTCATCATTCAAGATTATTTGAACACCATCATCAGAAAATATTACATTTTTACTATCAACATTTTTGAACAAGTGTGCACTATCTCTACCAAATTTTAGTTCTGTTTGAGTATTCGTTATAGATTCCGTATGTGTACTTTCCACAAGCTCAAGAAATTCAGATTTTAGCCGTTCTGTTTTCTTATGCGAGAGGCGCTTAATACCCAAAGTCTTACGTGTGACTGCCGAATTTTTCTTTTCTGGTCCGCCTTTATTTAAGGTGTCTGGTCCTGCTCCAGCTGCATTGTGTTCAGGTATGCCTACAATTTTGCTCGTTGTAGTCTCAATATTCTTAACGCCAGGTAAGAAACCTTCTATATGTTTTAAAACCATTTTGTGATCGTTGGAATATTTTAACATTATTTCAATGGCGAGCGTTTTTTTGATTAGATTTAGGCTAATCAAACGTTGAAGCTCTAATGGCATATCAAGGATTTTTAGCATATTACGAATTGCGGTAGTTGATCGTTGATATCGCATTGCTAGTTCTTCAACCGAATACCCGAGACTAACAGCATGAGCTAATGCATGAGCTTGCCCAACCGGATTTAGCCCATTGCTTCTGTTACCATCGAGGTTCTCAAGGTATTCTTCAATTTCGTTTTTATAATCGATTAAGATAACAGATAATTTTGGAATATTAGCACCTTCAGAAATTGCTAATTTTAAGCCATGAAAACGAGTATGACCTTGACGAACTAAATATTTACCTTTTCTTTTTACGACCTTGATCATATCAACCTGCCTTCCTTCCTTAAAGGCTTGTTTGATTGACACAATCATCGATTTGACAGGTTCTTGTTCGTAACACAAATCTCCGATTACCGCCTCTCGGGGATTAAATCCCTTTTCAATTTCAACTAGATTAGTATCCACTTCAATGACTGTATGTTTGCTGTTGTTCATATCTTCCTCCTGTTTACTACATGATACATGAACCTCAAATTTGCCAAATAGGGCTGATACATCTAAAAGGTAAACTCAAAAAATTTGCTTAATAAAATTAAAATAAAAACTGTCTTGAATAAAACAATGATAGTAAACCCACTTTCATTTCCGTTTGCGATCTGTAGATATTGATAAAGGAGCGCTATTCCTTGTTTTATATGGACTTATCATTGTTTTCAACAGGTTAGATCAATTCTTTAGATCACTAAAGATCAATAGAGTTCAAGTAAAGATCACGGCATCTTTAACTCATTGATTATAGTAACTTTATGAAAGGATCCGGCATTCGGATGCATGCGAAAAGCATTTGAATGAATAAGGAAGGCATTTACTGGAATGCTTATGGCATTTAGGTAAATGCGTAAAAAGCATTTGCAAGAATATGTTATAAACAGTTTGCCAAATGAAAATCTTATCACCGACGAGTTAAGTTAATGATTAAAAACAACGAGTTAATCCATCCTTTTGACGTAACCAGTAATGAATCAGGTAAGACTTATCAACTGACGCCTAACTCGTCCAAGTCGGTTCAGCCCGTGGCCCTGCTGAGATTGAGTGTATTTACCCCTGTCGGCACAAAAGAAAACCGCGACCGAAACTTTGAAGTTGATGCCTCTGATGAGCTTTCGTGTATGGAAATTGCAAGATCGGAGGGTTATGACGACATCAAGATAACTGGTGTCAAACTATCTATGTCTACCGACTTTAAGTGCTGGCTCGGGATCATCATGGCTTTCAGTAAATATGGTTTTACTTCCGAGAAGATTAGCCTGACTTTTAACGAGTTTGCGAAGATGTGTGGTATCAGTTCAACAAACATCAACAAACGAACTCGTGCGCGCTTTAAAGAGTCATTAATGAACCTTGCATCGGTAGTGCTTGCCTTCTCAGACTCTCGTAGTGGTCGGTTCACAGTAACGCATCTGGTGCAGAAGGCTATGATTGATCCAAAAAGCGATACTGTTGAGCTGGTTGGGGATCCTTCTATGTGGGAACTGTATCGTTACGACCATAAGACATTGTTAAGCCTTCAGGTTCTATACATTTTGGCTAAAAAAGAAGCTGCGCAATCTCTCTATATTTATTTTGAAGCAATGCCAGCTGGTACGTTGTTCGTTAATATGAAACGGTTGAGGGAAAGGTTGCTTCTTACAACCCCTATTCGTACGCAAAACCAGATAATTCGTAAAGCAATGCGGGAACTTGAATCTATCGGATATCTCGATTATCAAGAAGTTAAGAAAGGTCGCGACATACAATTTCAGATCTTCAAAAGAAGCCCTAAGCTGGCCCTTGCCAAACAAGGTTGAAAGCTATCTGGTATGCACTGGTTATAACCTGCTGAAAAATAAGTTATTTATCAGTGCTATGCTTAGTGCTTCTTTTACTACTGGTCTTACATCTCGGCTTAATGTGCAAAAAAGTAACTTTTCAAACGAACTCCTGACTATTCATCTGTATGCCTTTCTGACTCAAGCGTACATGCTAGCCCATTCATTAAATGCCGTTGAGCAAGATGGTTTCGTGCGCACTCTATTCACGTGAATGCCTTTTGTGGATTACGCCTCTTACATTCATACAAATGCTTTTGATGTCGGTATCCCAAAAATTCATTCATTGAAATGCTTTTGTTTGCCACTGTATCCCGAGCATAGCTATGCAGTGGTATAAAAAGGCATTTTGGTGAATGGCATTAGGTCGAATGACACACAGTTCAGCTTTGTTAAGAGCGAGAATGGTCCAAGACATCTATGACATTGGGCATCAGAAGGACTATGTGCTTGATATGAGATCAAAAAAATATCAGAAGCATCACAACTCCAATGGCATTCAAAGAAATGCCTTTGTTTTGTTAGTACACCAAACAACCCAAAATTCATGCAGTTATATCAAAGACTCATTCGCAAAAGGACTCAGCCAGAAAGCATTTGCTTAAATAGCATTGGCCAAAAGCATTCGAATGAATGATGTTCGTATGGACAAGACAAAGTCCCACTCACGCCCAGAGGTGTAAAAGGCATTTAGATGAATGACGCACCGGCCCGAGGATTGTATGTAGTTTCTCCAACTGATAGTTGCCGAACCAGGGAGCACAGTGATATGCGGCCTTCTCAGAATCAAGAGATAGATAATAAGGGAACAAAAAAGATTAGATATGAAGCTTAGTTACCTGCCCGATATCTAGTTAGAGCTTTTCAAACCATCAAAAGTGACTTTTATGCTTGAGGAGTCTCATCAGCTTCAGGATTGAGCTTAACGTAATCTTACCCCCTCCCCTCTTTCAAACTTTTACTAAGCGTTCACTGGTACCTTTCAAAGATTATGCTTTAGGCCCTTTGCTTAAAAATTCACCAATCGCTAAACGTTAAAAAAAGGGGGTTTATGCGAACGGAAGGATCGGAATAAAAAAGTATTATTCATTCGCGTTTACGTGAACTCAAATCTACACGGAGTAATTATGGAACTTTCTTTAAATATTGGCCTTAGTGAAAAGAAATCTAACACGGCTGCACTTTTTAAAACAAAAAGCGCAAAAGTGATTTTGTTTGTTCTGCTGACCGTGCTTTTTTGCGGTCTGGCATATGCGGGTTCAGATGATGGGGCACTGGGAGATATTTGGTCATACATGAGTGAAAGTATGACTGGAGCTCCGGGCAAAATTCTGGCAGCCGCGATGTTGATCTCAAGCGTATATTTCTCTGTCCTTAAGCCTAACCCGGGCCTGGCACTGGTTTCATTATTCATGATGCTGGTAATGGCCAACGGCGAGAAAATTATCAGCACCTTTATGGATGCTGGCGTACCGCTGTAATTTATTGTTAATCATGCATGAGGGGGTTCATCCCCCTCTCTGGATTTTTAATGAGTAAGCAGAACGACGTTCCTCAGCATACCTATAGATTCCCTTTCAGGATCAACATGCCTCTACTGATTTTGTTTTGGGATGCCAAAAAATTAGGGCTTGCATTCATTCTGGTTGCATTTGGGAATATCTTCGAATGCTTCGGGTTTTCTGTTGTAGCAGCGGTTGTGTATTGGATTGCGTATAACAAAGCAGCTGAGTCAGGAATAAGAGGATTGCTAAAACACAAACTCTGGTGGCTCGGTTTTTTGCCAGGTAAAGCAGTTTTTAGTAGCCGTTATTTCAACGATCCATTTATCAGAGATTTGTATTCTTGATGGAGCTATGAATGAAAATGCTAAGTGGCATTAACATCCCTTTTTTCAAAAAATCTAAAAAGGATGAAAACGGTGATCTTGAACAGTCATACGTAAAGAAAGATGAAAGTGCTAAGGGACGTTTTTTGGACATTAAAAAACGATTTAGCCCACAAGCTGAAGCGTCAGGTGCTGGAATTACATACAGCGCCCTGATTAATCGTGATACAAAACTTATCCGCATTAATACTGTTTCAATAGCCGTCATTGGGTTATTGGTTGCAAAGATTCTTTTTTTCACTGACCCAGTGACGATTGTTACCCCTCCAAACATGAATGAAGAGATCACGGTTGTTGGTAACAAAGCATCGGAATCTTATAAAACACAATGGGCTCTCTTTTTTAGTACCCTTTTAGGGAATATTAATCCAACTAATATTTCCTTTGTGACGGCCTATGTCCTCGATGCCCTTTCACCTGAACTACAGGCTAAAACGAGTGAGTCTTTACAGGAGCAGATAAATATCATGCAGGCTCGTGGTGTTGAGCAGACCTTTAAGCCTAATGATATTTACTTTGATCCAAAAAATGACATGGTCTATGTCTGGGGTACCAAAACGACTCGACTTGTAAATGTTCCGGACAAAACTGAATCATCGAAATGGACTTATGAATGGGTTCTCGGGATGAAAAATGGTCGCCCAAGAATTGCATATGTAAATCAATATTCCGGAACACCGAATATTAAAAAAATTACGATAAACGGCAAAGAGCAACTGGCAACGCTGGATAATCCGCCACCGTCTACAGGTAACAAGTGATGATTAAAAAAAAGGGCTTAGGCTTCAACGCAATTACAGCATTGATCATGCTCACGACTTCGAACTGCGTAATCGCTGAAGAATACCAATTGCCAGCAACAATTAATAACCCGGTTGTAATGCCAGTTGGTGCTGACGGATTTCAGAATGGAGCTGCAAAAGCCATTATTCCGGGTCAAGCTGGTTCTGAACAGTCAGGTGCACAAACAAACCTTAGTGAAGCCGGTAATGCGCAGGGACAAAAACCTACAACTGATCTCCCTACCGTGCAACTTTCCCCAGCCAGCAATGCTTCGCCTGCGGTAAGCGCTATTACTGGAGCATTATCAAATAATCCTAGTCTCCCCGGATTTGACGCACAGACCCGATCTGGTGCAATTGATAGCTATGGGAGACCAACAGGTACCTCTTCCCAGCAGAATGCAACCAATGCGACCGCCACGTCAAAAGCCGATGAACTTTATGTCGAAGCTCGTAACCGATATAAAGAAGTTCAGCGTGTAAATGTGCCGCCTGGTGGGAATGTGGTACTGCCAGTTTCACGAGGACTTCAAAACAGAATATCGACCAGCTTCAAGAATGCTTCTGTCAGTACTTCTACCCCTGCTGAAGAGGCAAGCATATTTGTTAATGGTGGCGATGTCTTTATTTCAACTAATACCGATAAACCAATCGGGATTATGTTGTCTGAAGATCAGGTACCTGAATCGACCTATAACCTGACCCTGGTACCGCTTGATGTTCCCGGTGCGATGATTTCAGTTACTACATCTTTAAGCCCATCTATGCAAGCCAAACGTGAAACCTCATTGGATAAGCAAAACTATGAGGAAATGTTGGCCCGCTCCCAGTCAGAAGAACTGGCTCCAACGGATCCAAAACAAGACGATCATAAACAAAGAATCATTGATTTATTGACTCCTGTGGCTCTTGGTGAGGTCCCTTCAGGATTCAGTTTACAACAGGACCGACTTTCTCGTATTCCTGCGCCAGAGCAGTCACCATGTAACTTTAATATGTATGCAAAGCTCGGTCAGAGACTGGTTGGCTCACGTGAACTTATTGATGTAATTCTTGTGAAAAACGATAAACCATACGGTCAAATCGTTGCTGATCAGCAGTGTATGGCAGAAGGCGTTATTGCAAGTGCTTTATTTGATAAAGCATACCTGCAACCGGGAGAAGAAACAGAGCTTTACATAGTCCGGGATAAATTGTTCAAGGAACGCGAGGCCCGGGTTACAACCAGACCAAGTCTAATCAGAAAATAATATGGGAAAAGTTACTTTGCCTGCTCTGCTTGGGGCCACCGTGATTGGTTTTGTCGTATTTGCTTTAACCAGCTTTTACTACAGGTCAGAATATATACCAAAAAGGAGTGTATTAATCGTTCCGGACGCACCCATTAGTATCGAAGATGGCAGTAACGCTTTTCCCGTTCAGACAGTAATAATGAACGATCCAACTCTTATTGATAAATTTGTAGGAGAGGGCAATATTAATGAGGAGAATGCTTTTGACTATCACAAAAGTAACGTTTTGGAACCTAATTACAAACATGAAATATCTAGAACGAGCCAGATAGATAAAGCTGAAATGAATCATCCATCTGTTCGTGAAAACTGGGCCAGAGCAGGTGAACCCTATATCGTTCCTCAGATGTCTGACAGCGAACGAAATCTAAAAATTAAACGATTCCAGAAACCTACAAGTGGAGCTAATCATGGACATTAAAAAGGCCTGGGAAAATAAGACCGTCAGACTTTCTGTTATTGGCGCTCTGCTGGTAGTGATTGTTTATATTATTAGCCAGTCTATTTTTTCCACACCAGTTAAGAAAGAAAAGAAAACACAGAAAAAAGACATGCAGACCAATTTGTTGTTAGATGATTCGCAAATGAACAAATTGAGTAATGAAGAAAGCCAGAAAGTATATAAAGAAATGGTTAAGCAAAACCGACTTGACCAAAATGCGGCGAAAGAGGACCGCGAAAAAGCAGAAAAAGCCCAACAGGAAACTAAAGCCCAAGTTGCAAGTTTAACTTCTCAACTTCAGCAGCTGTCTCAGCAAATTAATGATATGCAGACAAATCGAAACGGCAATCGTAACTTGGATGCTGGTAGTTCGCGTAAAACGATTAATGAGCAGGCACCGGCAGCTCCTTATCAGCTTAATGCTAATGCGCCGATTAATGGCGTAAACCCTAATTACGCTTCTATCACACCTACGCGTAATAGCCCAATGAGAACAATCACACAAAGTTCCATTAAGACTAATGGTACCGATGGTGTCATTCAGGTTATGCCCGTGTCTGAAAACAGAATCAAGGAAGGCAGAGAGGTCATTGCAGGAGATAAAGCGCCAACTCGGACTGTACGAGGTGATGGTACTGCGCCAGTTGATAGCAAAGCGCGGCATGCTGCCCGAAAAGATGAAATGTTTCTTCCGGCAACATCTATTATCACTGGTGTTCTGATTACCGGGCTTGAAGCGCCTACAAGCCTTTCTTCCAAATCAGAACCAATGCCAGTAACGATGCGTATTAAAAAAGATGTCATCATGCCCAATAATTTCACCATGGATTTGCGTGACTGTAATCTTCTGGGTTCAGCTGTTGGTGATCTGGCGTCACAGCGTGCTTACATACGTGCCACTTCTATCTCTTGTGTTAATTCAAAAGGGAAAGCTTTTGACGTAAAACTGGAAGCATATGCTGTAAGTGAAAATGACGGAAAAAATGGGATCCGAGGCACGCTTATCAGCCGAAATGGTAACGCAATTGCAGGAGCTGCATTTGCCGGTGGACTTTCTTCACTTGCCGGTAGCTTAAGTCCCAGTAAGGTATCTTCACTTAACATCGACCCTAATTCACAGGCTCAGTATCAGTCCCCTAATTTTGGTGCACTTGGGGCATTAGCCGGGGCTGGTGCAGCTCAAGGTGGTCTTAATCGACTCGTCGATTACTACACCGCAATTGCAGAACAACAGTGGCCAATCGTAGAAATTAGCCCTGGCCGAGCTATTACATTTGTCGTTCAGACCGGAACTACAATTCCAACGAATCTGACCAGTCGCTGAGGTTTAAATGGATAGTTTAGAAAAAAAAGAATCGCCTGAATCAGCTGGACCTGAAATCACTAAAAAAATGGTGCGAGAAAGGACAACAAAAAAAATTACCTTCGAAATTGATATTGAAAAAATATTGAAGTATTTATTTTTCTTCGCCTTTGCCGTATTGGTCATTATTTATGGTTATAAAGGCTTTATGAATGTTTACGATTACTTCAATAAACAATCCCAGCCTTCGTACAAGATTGCAGTGCTTGACATGCCTGAATTACGTAAGGAATTTTTCAAGCATCACGGAGGCCGTACTGCTGACAATGATAGATCTCAATTCGAAGAATATTTCAGAACATTAATGAAGATCTACCGTGACCGTGGCTATTTAATTATTGATGCAACGCTTGCCGTTACTGTACCGGATAGTGTTGAAATCGTCACTTATATGGAACTTGAAGATAGCTCTGAAGCGGTACAATCAAGTTCTTATAATGCAAAGAAGTAGAGGGCACCCAATAGTGAAAAAGTTACTTTTCCCTTTAATGGCGGCTTTCGCCATTATGGCGAATACGGTCACTTATGCTTCAGAGCAGGTCCTAACTAATAGTGATGCTGCTGCGTTAATGGCAAAGGCAAAGGAAGGTGGCGTTTCACCCAGTCAGATCTCGGGTGTGTTATCAAAAATGAAAGGATATAAACCTAAGGATGCCATATACATTCCTTCTGGTGGGCTATACCTCTTTCAGGACGAACGTTCGCAGCTAATGGCAGTAACGACCGATGGCCGATACTCCCTTACTGGGGGAAGCCTTGTTGATGTAATTAAACGTAAACCTGTTCTGACTGTAGAAGAAATCAGGAATTCCTATTTTATTAGTCTTGATGAGGCCCCCTTCCCTCTGGAAACTGTAGCGTCCATTCCTCTGGGAAATTCAAAGCTTAAAAGACAAGCAGCCATTTTCATAACACTTGATTGTGACGGTTGCATGGAACTTGTTAAGAAATTCTATGCAGATCGGGACAAGTATCGGATAGATATTGTTTTAGTTCCCTCACCCGGTGAGCCAAAAGAAGAGCTTAGAAGGCTCTGGTGTAGTAAAGAAAAAGGAAAAATAAACAACCTCGATATTCTTCGTTGGCTAATGGGAAGCAAATCCGACATTGAAAAAAGATTGCTCTCTCAAAAAGAAGCAGAAGAATGTCCGGCGGAACCTTTGGTAGCGTCATTGATGCTCGCAGGAATTTATAAATTGCAGGGTGTACCTTCAGTTGTCAGACAGGATGGTTTGGCTGGTAATGGCATTCCAAAAGATTTCGACTACTGGTTGAACCAAAGCGTTGAACCTCTCTTAAAAAATCCATTTGAGACAAATTAAGGCTAGTTTATGAACATCAAAAGATTGGTACTCAGTGCTCTGGTTGTAGGTACATCCTCATATCTTACGGGGTGCTCCATCGGTAGTTCCGAATCCGAATGTCCAGGCATTGAAAAGGGCGTTATCTGTAAAGGTCCTCGCGAAGTTATGGAGTTAACTAATAATCGAGATGATCTGTCTGCACTGGCGGGGGAAGAGTCGGAATCGGGAAAGGAGAAATCGGCTGTCAATGACAGCCGTTATCCAACTGAAATTAGCCCTCCAGGGGAAGTCAAATATCCACAGTCTACTACCCTTAAAAATCAGCCTGTGGCTTATTCAAAAACCGAAATTAAGCCAGTTGGTCAGTTACCTGTCATGTACGATAAAACTTTAAAAATGGGTGCCCCTACTTCATCCATTGGACCACGGCCTATTTCTGGTGTACCGGTTAATTCAAACGTAAGGATGACTAGCAGTTATAGCACTGCCTCTTCAACTGGTAACCCTTTCGTTCATCCGGCTGCGGAAGTCGTTAAACAAACAAGCTATCCGGTTTCTGCTGGAAATGCCCCACGCTACGTTGCACCTAATTCTGATATCAGCCCTGGTAAGGATATGTACTCTCTTTACAATGGCCAGCCCGTTAACCCGACTCTCAACCCTGGGCAGATCCAGCAATACCGTTCGCAAGGTTATAAACAAGCTGTAGTGGCTCCTGAACCACTTGCTGTTCTGCAACAGGGGAAAGTAATGAGAATTACTTTTGCACCTTATACCGATGATAACGATGCGCTTAATCTTCCCGGCTACGTTTATGTCAACGTAAAACCGCAAACATGGATTGCTGGCAAGAATTCGACCTCAAACCCAGCTCGCATAGTTCCTTTAGAAGTACAGGATGCGGCCCGGGAAAATATGCAGCAGCAACAAAAAGCAACTAAAGCTGTCTCTTCGAACGGCATTGTTAGACAACTGTAAGGTCAAATATGGAAGCTATCAATAATTACAATAGCGGTTTAAATCGCCATCAATTAGGTGGGTTTATCCCTGTTTACGATCAATTAGCAGGGACTCACTATTTTTTGATTGATGGCAACAGATTAGGGTTTATGTTTATCTGTAATCCATCCCCTGGAGTTTTTGATAATCAGCAAGATGTTCTTGCTGAAATGTTCAAAATGGATTTCCCTACAGATACTGTCTGTCAAATATCTCTGACTGCATTGCCAGACCTGACTTTACAGCTTAGTGCTTGGTCAGCTGTGCGAGGTGGGCGTATGACTGGGAACGATAAGCTTAAAGCAGATCTGCTTAATGGTTATCAGTTGGACTACTACGACAGAAGTATGCATAAGCCTTTAAAACCTGATCATGATAACCTTATGTTGAGGGATTTTCAGGTATGGATCTCGCTATCGATTCCTTTACAGTCTGCCCTTCCTACCGAGCTGGAACATTCGCGTATCGATTCACTTTACTCTGAACTTGTAAGTAAGTTAATTACGATTGGATTGCATCCGTTTAAGGTCGATGCAGAAAACTGGCTCTATTGTATAGATAAGGTCGTAAACCCCGGAAAGAACTCCCGGTGGGCTGAAGGTTTCATAGACGTTAACACTATGAAAAGGCTTAATGAACAAGTTAACGTTCCCGGCCGTAAGTATACAGTCACAGAAAATCATTTCTCATCAGTCACACAAAGTGACGACGAATCTGAGCATCGTTACTTCAAACAACTTTCCGTTGTAAAGTTTCCTGAATACGTCAATTTCGGTTGTATGTATGAGTTAGTAGTTAACTGGATGCATGGACGTAAGACAATTTTCAGCCCATTTATGATCACTCAGACTGTTCAGTTTGCCGATCCGCTCAAGTTGTCAAAAGAAAACGTCCGCTACAAAGCAATCACTAATAAACAGGCAAGTATACCTTCAGTTGTCACATTCTGCCCTCGCCTGCGGGATATGGATAATGACTACATGGCCGTAACTCGCGAGCTTGAGGATGGCGCAAAGCTTTTAAGAGGGTATCTTACTTTCACTGTTATGGGTAGTAATGCCAATTCTGTGCAGACAGCAGCTAACGATCTCAAATCCTTTTACCTCGAAAGCCGGGTCAAAGTAGCAGATGATTCCTTTATCGTTTTCCCGTCATTTATGTCATGTCTGCCAATGTGCAATGACCCAAAGACAATTTTCGACCTTGACCGTTCCGAAGTAGTGAGCAACACCGGAGCGGCTCATATGACACCGATCTTTGGGCCCTGGAAAGGTAATACAGATAGACCAGTACTGAGTTTAGTTTCTCGTGAAGGTCAACTCATGGGACTTGATATTTTCAAGACTTCTGCAAGCTATAACATGGTTATTGGTGCAACGTCAGGTGCAGGGAAGTCATTCTGGACAGCATATCTAATCAATAACTATCTTGGAGCTGGACCGCGATCTAATAACCTCGTTCATTATCGCTCAACATTTAAGCATTTTTTAGAAAACGAATACCCAGATGATGATCCTGACGGTGCTCAAGTATTTGTTGTGGACGTGGGCCGTTCTTACCAGGGGATTGCGGAACAATATACAAACAGTCAATTTATTGATTTCGGTAAAACCCCTGACTTCACCCTAAATCCCTTTGCCTTCCTAACTGACATCACTGTTAACGACGATGTATTTAACGAAGCACCTGAATTTACCGGTGAATCAACTTCAAACGATGCAGAAAAAGACAAAGTTGCTCAGACCATAATGGTTTTGAATCAGCTAAAAATTATGGCTTCAGAGAAAGGCCTTATCGATGATTATCAACAATCAGTGATGCTTCAGCTTATTGCAGAAGAGTACCAAGAATCCAGAAAATCAGGTCGGACCGGTTCAATAACCGGCTTTGCTCTGCGTTGCAAGAAGCATGAAGACAAACGTATAAAGGATATTGGGGAGCAACTCGGAGCATGGTGCGAAGGTGGAATTTATGGGCACCGGTTTACCGATACGTTGCCTCCAATCAACTTCGACAGCAGATTTATTGTTTTGGAACTGGAGGAGCTAAAAGGCACCCCCCACCTTCAGACAGTTGTATTAATGTCTATCATTCAGGCTGCTCAGCATGCAATGTTCATCAAAAAAGATGGGCGTCGTCGCTTGTTCATCCTTGATGAAGCATGGGAGTACATTCGTCCTGATAATTCATCAGGTGCCGGAAATCAATCAAACCAATTCTTCTCTTCCTTCCTCGAAGCGGCATGGCGTAGGTTCAGGAAAACAAACTGCGCTGGCATCTGTATCACACAGTCGTTTGAAGATTATTTTACTTCTTCTGTTGGCCGGGCCCTGACTGCTAACTCGCCTTGGAAGATAATCATGAAACAAGAAAAAGAAAGCATTGAAGCAATGAAGGCTAATAAATATTTTTCTACTTCAGATGCAGAATATGAACGTATGAAAAATATTCGTACAGTCAAAAAGGTGTTTTCAGAGATGTTAGTCAGGTTCGAAAACTTCCAAGAGATCTGTCGGTTATACGTAGACCGGAAAATGGAGCTTTGTTTTACTACGGATAGTGCTGACAGGAGTAAATTATGGGAAATTCAAAGCCGCGAGAATTGTAGCTATGGCGAGGCAATAGAAATTCTCTATGCTCAAGAAGTAGCAGCGGGTTTGGCCGCGTAGAGTAAATATCTTCAAGCAAAAATAATTAAACCAGATGTCTCATAAGAATCTGGTTTTTTATTGTATGCCTTAAGTAAACAAATGAGGTTGTGACTTAATGAGTTCATCACTGTGCTGCAAATTTTGGTTTTATAATTAATGTGGTGTAAAAACAGTGACATAAATACAAATCGCAGTTAGGTTGTGTACGCATTAAGTAAACAAAATTTATAACTTCAATACTGACATTATAAGATGAAAATCACGTAAATTACATTTTTGTTTACCAAAGGTAATCAAAGTAGCGCGGCATTATTAGTGAAAACAGATCACTGGTGTCATTTTGCATACAAAACTTAATATCCTTTAATCATTCTTCTAAAAGTTTATTATTAACGGTTTGGTTTCTGAAAATTTATCCAATTTGCTCACCGAAGACTTTTAACTTATTTAACCCCCTTTATCGCCAAACTGTGATTTTCTAATGTTAGTCTACAGTTCTAGGGCCCTTGCTCCCATGATGCGAATCCTGCCACCTAATAAAGATTAACGCCTCATTCCTGTATGCCGGTCTTACGACGCCAGTGCACGGACTATTTTTGGTCATCACAAGGACAGGCGGGAGATTTAATCAGGGCGTGGTGTTGCTGAGCAGCAGCTGCGGCACTGTAAGCCGAAGGCGGAATTAACTCCTTTATCACCATCTGGGGACGTCATTATGGGTAGCCCTTTTAACTTGCTCAGGACCATTAAGCTAAAATTCCGGATAGCGATTGACGTAAGATTTAGGCTAAGCAGGTAAAGTGATCCCCGCTCCCGGGGTGACAACTTTATACAAAAGGCCGAGCGGAAGATTGTCCTTAGGGAATATTTCTTTAACACAGCACGGGCACTTACTCACGCTGCCGGATTTAACCCCCTTAATCGCCAAACTGGGGTTCTGTCCTCATGCTGGCCTTCAGTTCTGGGCGGGGTTGCTATCACTTGCTCCCTAATGCGAGATGTACCTGCTGATACAGATTAACGTCATATTCCTGCGTGCCGGTCTGCCGACACCAGTGCACGGGCTTTTTTCGGTCATCACATTACCGGGCAGGAGATTTTATCAGGACGTGGTGTGACTGAGCAGCAGCTGGGGCACTGTCATCCGCTTGCAGATTTAACCCCCTTAATCGCCAAACTGGCGTTCAGTCCTGATAGTGTCCTTCCGTCCTGGGCAGGGTTGCTAACACTTGCTCCCTTAATACGAAATGCGCCTGCTGATAAAGATTAAAGTCACATCACTGCATACCGGTTTGCCGACTCCGGTGCATGGCCTTTTCCGATAATCACAAGGACGGACGGGTGATTATATCTGTGCATAGTATGTCTGAGCAGCATCAGAAGGCACTGTCAGCCACTGGCAGATTTAACCCCCTTAATCGCCAAACTGGCGTTCAGTCCTGATAGTGTCCTTCCGTCCTGGGCAGGGTTGCTAACACTTGCTCCCTTAATACGAAATGCGCCTGCTGATAAAGATTAAAGTCACATCACTGCATACCGGTTTGCCGACTCCGGTGCATGGCCTTTTCCGATAATCACAAGGACGGACGGGTGATTATATCTGTGCATAGTATGTCTGAGCAGCATCAGAAGGCACTGTCAGCCGCTGGCAGATTTAACCCCCTTAATCGCCAAACTGGGATCAGTCCTGATAGTGTCCTTCCGTCCTGGAGAGGGTTGCTAACACTTGTTCCCATGATACGAAATGCGCCAGCTGATACAGATTAACGTCTCATTGCCCATGCCGGTCTGCCGACACCGGTGCATGGCCTTTTCCGATATTTGCAAGCCCAGATGCTTGATTTTTTCAGGGTGTAATATACCTGAGCAGCATCTGAAGGCACTTTCAGTCGCTGTCAGATTTAACACCCTTAATCGCCAATCTGGGATTTTATGATGTTAACCTCCAGTTCAAGACCCTTGCTCCCATGATGCGAACCTTGCCACCTGATAAAGATTTACGCCTCATTCCTGTATGCAGGTCTTACGACTCTAGTGCACGGACAATTTTCGGTCATAACAAGACCTGGCGGAAGATTTAATCAGGCGTGGTGTGACTGAGCAGAAGCTGGGGCAATGTCAGCCGCTGGCAGAAAAAACCCTTATTCGCCATCTCAAACCGTCATTATGGGTAGTCCTTTTAACTTTCTCAGGACCATTAAGCTTAAACTCCGTTTAGAGAATGACGTAAGATTTAGGCTAAGCAGGTTAAGTGATCCCTCTCCCGGGTTGAACACTATATTCATCGTACGAGCGGAAGATTGTCCTTCGGGAAATATTTCTTAAACACCGCTCGGGATCTTATTGCCACTGGGGATTTAACCCCCTTAATCGCCATACTGGGGTTCTGTCCTGATGCTGGCCTTCAGTTCTGGGCTTGGGTTGCTATCGCTTGCTCCCATAATGCGAAATGTGCCTCCTGATACAGATTAACGTCATATTCCTGCGTGCCGGTCTGCCGACACCAGTGCACGGGCTTTTTTCGGTCATCACATTTCCGGGCAGGAGATTCTATCAGGGCGTGGTGTGACTGAGCAGCAACTGGGGCACTGTCAGCAGCTTGCAGATTTAACACCCTTAATCGCCAAACTGGGATTCTGTTCTGATGTTGACCTTCCGTTCTGGGCGGGCTTTGGTTTACTAACACTTACTTCCATAATACGAAATGTGCTTGATGATGCAGATTAAATTCACATTACTGCATACCGGTCTGCCGACACCGGTGCATGGGCGATTTCCGACGATCTCAAGAACATATGGGAGATTATATCAGGGAGAGTAGTATGCCTGAGCAGCATCTGAAGGCACTGTCAGCCGCTGTGAGATTTAACCCCCTTAATCGCCAAACTGGGGTTCTGTCCTCATGCTGGCCTTCAGTTCCGGGCTGGGTTGCTATCACTTGCTCACATAATGCGAAATGTACCTGCTGATACAGATTAACGTCATATTCCTATATGCCGGTCTGCCGACATCAGTGCTTGGGCTATTTTCGGTCAAAACAAGACCTGGCGAGAGATTTAATCAAGCGTGGTGTGACTGAGCAGCAGCTGGGGGCACTGTCATCCGCTTGCAAATTTAACCCCCTTAATCGCCAAACTTGGGTTCAGTCCTGATGTTGGCATTCCGTTCTGGGCGGCGTTGCTATCACTTGCTCCCATTATGCGAAAAGTGCCTGCTGATACAGATTAACGTCATATTCATGCATGCCGGTCTGCCGACACCAGTGCACGGGTTTTTTTCGGTCATTACAATACCGGGCAGGGGATTAAATCAGGGCGTGGTGTGACTGAGCAGCAGCTGGGACACTGTCAGCCGCTGGCAGATTTAACCCCCTTAATCTCCACACTGGGGTTGCCTCCTTAAGTTGGGTTTCAGTTCGGGGTGAGGTTGCTAACTCTGCTCCCATAATTCGTAGTGTGCCTCCTCAAGAGATTAACACCTCATATCTTTAGACTGGACTGACGACAACGGTTCACAGTTAGGAAACGTATATCAGCACACCGGTGAGATAGATTTTAGGGTCTAAGCAAGAAATAGGGTAGGCGTGAAGATTCATTAATGGAGCTCTTAACTTCAAAGCGTAGAGAAGGAGACAAGAATCGTGGTTTAAACAGGTTGTGCATTAGGTATGGACTAGAGAGTCTGAGCTCACATCTGCAAGTTAAGCTCACAAAAAATCATAAAAAAGTAAACAAACATTAGCTTAAGATTGAAACTAAGGATAGAATTGTACGCATAACAAGGAAATGGACGCATTATACGTAAAGTTTACATATATGCGTAAAAGTCGGTTTTCAGTGCAAAAAGGTCATAACCATGAATTTACTTGAAAAGATCGCCCTCGTTGGTCAGCGCATGAAAAGCGAGCAGATTTCTCTAAAGGAATCTCTGATGGCTTCATCAAGAGTATCTGTTTCTGATGATAGTGTTGATGGTGTTGATAGACTGATCTATAACCACTGTTTGAATAAAAAAAATCTCTCTGATTTTTTTGGGAAGTCACGAGTAACGTTCAATAAAATACTTTCGGACTTAGAAGAAAAAGAACTTGTTGGTGCACCTATTTATCAAAACAAAAATCATCTTTACACCCGCTGGGATGTTCAAAAAATAATGGATGCCCTGGGTTATCCCAAGTACCGCGATCATTACTTTAGCAGAGCTATTGTTACTCAGAATCATAAAGGCGGTACAGGGAAAAGCACTACATCTGTAGCTTTAGCAGTAGCAGCTGCTTTAGATCTACAACTCAATGCACGTGTATTAATGATCGAATGGGACCCACAAGGTTCGATTGGAAGCAGCATGATTCAAAGTGTCTCAGAAGATGATGTCTTCCTTACAGCAATTGATGCAATCCTTGGAATTTATGAAGAAAATTCTGAGTATAAAAAATATTTAGATTCAGGATTCTCTGAAGAAGAAATCATCACTAATATGCCTTTTTCAACGCATCTGCCAAACTTGGACGTAATAACGGCTTTTCCGACAGATGCTCGTTTTAAAGATAAATACTGGCAATGTTCTAGAGAAGAACGTACGTCTTTGTTACTACGTTTCAAGGAAGTTATCTTACCGGTACTGAAGCAGAACTATGATTTGATTATTATAGACACTCCACCTGAAGATTCACCTTTGATCTGGGCTGCTGACGAAGCGGCCGATGGGATTCTTGTCGCAGTGTCACCACGTGAATATGATTACGCCTCTACTACAGACTTCATGCTTACAATAAGTGAAAGGTTTAAACAATCACCAAGTAAGGGCGACAATTTAAAATGGTTCAAAGTTCTTGCTGTCAATGTAGATGACAAAAGTCCATATGAAAGAATAGTTTTGGATAAATTAATCAGAACTGTTCAGGACCTTTTGATGTCCGCTAACATAAAAAATTCTGAAGCATTTAAGGCAGCTGCTTCCAAAGGGCGTACAGTGCTTGATATCAAAAAATCAGAGGAACTTTGTTCCGCAAAGCAGCTTGATGTCGCAGAAGAATCTGTATTACAGGTATATCAGCAATTTATAAATGAAATAAAAAGTTTTTCAGCTAAGCAAGGAGTTAACGCATGAGCGATGAGCAACATATCGGGAATGATAAATCTCGATATTTAAACGCACCAAAGCGGACAGAAGTCGGTCACCGTTCAGGTCTTGCGGGTTTGAAAACAGCACCTCGCATAAAAAAGTTATTCACTCTTCATAAGGGCCGGAGACTTGAAGCGGAACATGTGATTGTTCCAGCCCAGAGAGTGGAGAAGGAGACCTTAGTCCATCCAGCGAACCCACGAAATCAAGAAGCCCTTACAGATTATTCTGTTAGAGATATTCTTAAGCAGATTGAAGAAAGAGGGGTCGATACCGAAGGGATCGCTGTAAAAAGAGATGGGGTTTATTTATTAATAGAAGGAAGTCGCAGACGTTTCTGCTGTATAAAGGCAGAAAAGGATCTCCCCCTGTGGGTTCTTCCGGATGAACTAACCGAAGATGATATAAATTCAATTATATCCGCAGCACAAACATCTCGAAAATTTTCATATAGAGAAGTTGGGTTTCAATTTATCAAAAAAATGGAAGAAAAAGGATTTTCTACTAATGAAGAACTCGCAGCATATCTTGGGATTAGTCATGTATCGGTAGCCAAAAGAATCCAGGCGGCCCGTATTGACGAAACATTGATCTCTTTATTCCCGGATTATGAAGGAATCCCGAACTCCTATTATAGTCGCTTGTCTCGTTTACAGAAATATGTGCAAAAAAATCTATTTCCTTTAGATGAAGTAATAGATAATGTTAAAGAGGAAACAAAAGATTTAGACATTGGAGATCTCCAGGTTGCTCAAAAAGTTGTAATGGAAAAAATCACACAATCTGTGGAAAGTGTTTGTGAAAAAACTTATTCCACAAAATGGGAAACAAGTGATCTTATTACTTTTGATAACAAAGATAAGTATGCAAGAATCAGTAAAAACAATACTGGTAGAAAAATTCGCTTTGAATTCAATAGGATAAATGCGGGTTTTATTAAGGAACTAGAGGAGTTCATAAAAGAAAAATTAAAAGTATCAGAATAAATATTGAACTGCATCTTTATGATGCAGTTCATATGATTTATATTTTTAATTTCTTGTTATATTAATATGGGGTGTGCGCAGGTTCAGACATATAAGGTCTTAGTTCTATATGAACAGAAGCGCCATTCCCATCATTTACTACGTTTAAAGGTGCTTTTCCCGGCAATGACATAGTTGCAACGTCAGGTCCAGAAACAGCAAAATTATTTTCTGCTGAAGGCATTACTGTAAAAATCTTTATAGCAACATTTTCATGTCTAAATAATGAAATCCCAAAAGTAGAACCAGCTTCGGTATTGCTCACGTCCACAACCACAGGGGTTTTTCCTAGATATTCATTAGTTAGTATGTTTTTTACTAATGCCCCTTCCGGGACAGTATAGATACGGTATGGATATGCTAAAGCCGTGTGACAAAAACATATTAAAATAACAATTAATGTTTGTTTCATAGATTATCCTCATTCAAAAATAAAAGATATAACTCTTGAAAATCGTGGTTAGTAATTAGGTCCGCTTTTCCGGGAAAATCGTAACTAACAGAAAATAAAAGCGAAAGCGAATCTTTTCCTTTTGCTTTGGGAGAGATTCTGCTAAAAGCACGGTTAATAAACATAAGTTGATCTTCATTGTTGAAGCAAAGTCCAAGCATTCCAACCGTAGGAACTACGAATGTGCTTACGCTGCCTGGGGGCAAAAGTTGCTTACTACGGGCATTGTAAGCACAACGACTACCACCTAGCGTTAGGCCTGAAAGCTCAATAAAACTTCTGGTTCCATTCTTGGCGACAAGCCAAACATCAGTTCCTGAACTTTCGACACGTAAAGTAACTTTTCCGTCAGTAAAGGCCTCACTTTTATTGTATAGAATAGGGTCAAAACCAACTGTCGGGAGTTCTTCGATTTTACTTTCTACTGACTGACAACCAGTCAGTAATGCAAACAATAAAAGTGTGATAACTTTAATCATCCCGCTTCCTTAGATTGTTTTTGGCGCTCGTTATAAAAGATAATGATTCACCGGGGTAGAGAATTGTTTCTTTCGTCCAATAACCATAACCACCGAGGATATTTTTTCTTTTCTCAATATAAACGGGTTCAGAAAATACTAAATGTTGATATTTAGGAAGAGATAAGATTTCATATTTTCCTTGTCCAACTAAGAGGTAATTCTTCTCTTTAGGATTGATGGTTACTGGATTACCAACACTTTGAGGTATGTTAAGTTTTTTTATATTTAGGTCAGAATAGTCAGGAACGGACACTTGATCATTAGACGTATTTCCGGGAAGAGTAAACCCTTTACCCTGATCCGGTCCAAAGATGGCAATTATATCTTTGTTGTTTCTTGTGATCGAAACGATAGCCTGAAGGGGCGTATTAGCAAGGTCATTTATAAACGATATAGTTAGACTTGATTTTGGCTCGACCCAAACAATGCTTTTTCCGGATGTGCCTTCGCTTAATGCAATTTTTTCATTTAGTAAGATTTTATTTTTGGCAATGATATTATACTCAAGTTTTGGTATCACAATAAAAAGTGATTCTTTATTTGAAACATTCATGATTTCTAAGAAATTGGTTTTGGTCATGCTGGTCTTTAGAACAGGCCTATATTTACCATTTATAAACCACCTTCCGTTTATAAGCTCCGCTTTAGCAGATATAAGTGAATCACTTTTCTGTGCGGCAGAAGAAAAAGCATCTTTTCTATGCTCTTTCTCTTGATGTGGTGCAGCTGCTGCGTGAAGATGCAAAAGTAATGTTGAAATTGAGATAATCTTCCAATTTATCTTCATCTTGTTACCTCAATGTTGTTTTCAATCGAATCGAGTTCTAAAGGATAGGTTTTAAGTGAATAAAACTTGTTTGTTGTTTGTATTAGCTGATGACACAATAAAACTGGATTGTTCTTCATGATTATTTCTACTAATGTAAGTGCTGGTGAGTCAGTTTGCGGTATACCCGGAGCAACTATTACCTGGTCTTCTAATTTTGACATATAGAGTGATCCAGTATTTATATGCAAACAATTACCGATCAGTACTGGAAGATTGTTTTGAGTACGACCATGGGCTTTTCGAATGCTGTTTACAGGATTCCTACCTAGGACCATAAGGTTGACGTCATTTATCATCATTGGTATTACGGCATGGTCCATACCGAATAGAAACTGGCTCTGAAAAATATTCACATTGGCATAGTTGAATGCTTGAAGCGCATTATAAGTATCAGTGAATGATGTGCGGATAGGGGCGTAATCAGAAGGGCAAACCCCAATTTTTATATCGCCTTTTAGTAAAATCTGCATCATCGTACCAAGCTGGGTATTAAGAAGTTTTTTTACCTCTTCCTCTAAATAGTAACGATTCACAGCTTTATGCCACTTTCCGCCCATTACACACCATCTCTCATTGAGGTATGTGCTGGGGTAAAATGTTCTCCGGTCTTTGTTTAATGGTAACAATTTTTTTAACATTTCTTCTCCGGCTCCGGCAGCTGAGAAATGCCTCACAAAACGTCCATCGAAAAAGCCACTGTTTATCGCCTTCATCAATTCTATGGGTTCCGGCCCATAGTCAAACAAATTTCCAGTAGAGAAAATTACTATCTCTTCTTCTGGCTTTGTAACTGATTGGATCAAGTTGCACAGCGCAGAGTAATGTCCATGAGGATCTGCCAGAAAGAAAATCCTTCCGGAGAAGTTTGTAAGGTCTATAGTTTGGACGTGCTCAGCTGCCATAAATTCCTCTACGTATGTTTACATCGATGATACGGTATTTCGAACTATGATTTTTTTACAAAAAGGCGTCATTTTGGATTCTAAGCCTAAGGACCTTTGTTACTTACAGGTAAAGGCCCCAGTCCTGGCTCTCAAACAGTTCATACTTAGGATGCAAAGTAACTTTCTGATTATAATTGGCTCCTTTATAAACATGGTTAATACATGAATACAGGAAATTTAACGGTAAGGTATTTAAAATGGAAGGATGCTGAAATAACATAGACTTACGTATTTTTTTAATAGTGTTAATGTTGATAATAGGTCACCATTAATGTATAAAGTTAATATCTAATATGGTCCTATTAATAAAAGAGAGTTTTTATGGCTGAACTATTAAAATCTGAAAGTCCTGTTTCACCATCAGTGCAGGATATCACTGAAGCTTTAAAAATCGTTGTCGATGATGGAAGTAAAGCTGCAAAACTGGTTTGTCTTAATGAAAGAAACGAATTAGTTCCCTTGCTTACACAAAATAGTTTTGTTCCAGATTTCCGTGTTCGCCATGAGGGTCTCAATCCTTTTAACTATCTTATTGATGGGCTGGAAAGGTTTTCGCATCACAGCGAATCTAGTAACTCACTGGAATCGACTGATGTATCTCACCAATACGATGAAATTAGCCGGTTAAATGTTCACCATGCACTTCATGCTTCTGGTTTAGTTCCTCAGGATGTTCACCTCTTTGTTACTTTACCACTTAGCCAGTTCTATACTGCTTTAGGGGAAACGAATATTGAAAATATTCAGAGAAAAAAAGATAATCTGATGAAACCAGTAGAGCGTTATCTTGACGGTAAACGCTATTCTTTTAACGTTTTGTCTGTGACTGTTTTCCCTGAATCTTTACCAGCTGTGACCCGGGCAGATGAAATTGAGGATATTGCTTCATTTGAATCAAGTTTGGTAATTGATCTTGGTGGTACTACTCTTGATGTTGCAAGTATTACTGGGCAATTAGAACAGATTTCGAAAGTAAAAGGTTTTGACCGTATTGGTTGTTCTATTGTTTACGATGAGATCAGCAGGTATCTTGAATCTGAGAAACTGAATACGAGTAATGCTTACATTCATCATCTTGTTGATAATCGTCATGATAAATCAGCTTTGAAGGTTGCAGAGGACAAGCGTGACGGTGTTTTTGATGCGGTAAACTCTGCGGTACAGAAGTTGCAAAGTAAAGTAATCAGAGCGGTTACACAAGTCGAAGAGAGGCCTCATAATGTTTTCCTTGTTGGGGGAGGTTCATATCTCATCGAAACAGCTATTCGTAAACATTTTGAAACGGCTAAAGTTATCATGGTAGACAATCCGCAGTTCGCATTATCTTTGGCAATTGCTGATACTATTTATTCAGAATAATGAGCTAGAACATGGCTAAAAACCCTATCTCAAATAAGGCAGATAACGACCGGATTCAGATCCGGTCTTTCTGGATATCCGAAAGAAAAGCACCCTATGTTTATAGTTTCTTGAAAAAAACAGAACTTTCTCATAGGGGTGACCAACTGGATTTAATTAGGTCGGCTATTAGTACCGGGTTGGTATTAAATAATTTATTTCCTGACTTGGCAAATTTTATAAATGGTTTAAACGAAAGATTAACACTTGCAGATCTTAATAGGTTTCTGAATGATGGAAATACTATAGATACTGAACCTAAGCCTCCTATTAATGTATTGCTAGAGAATGTCTTAGATCAAAAGTTTAAGGAGTATTTAACACCTCTACAATTAGATAATTCAAAGCAGGATTCTGTTTCTGTAAAAGAAACCTTCCTTGTACAAAAGGAACATGCCTGCTTTGGTGTGAAGATTGAAAATGAGGGAAGCGATACCTCTATACCATCTGAAAGCCCACTTTCTTCAGGTGCATCCAAAATTTCAAAAGAAAAGTCCATTTCCTCTGTGGTGCCAGTGCTAGAAAAAGTATCGGATGAAAATCAAACCGCCTCCATAAGCATAAAATCTAAAGCTAAGGCAAACAAGCGACTAGCGACTTTGGCAAGATAGGTGAGAGACAGTACAATCGACTTCTGAGTTCAACTTGTCTTACCAGGAAAGCCAGCATACTTGCTGGCCTTTTTTTTGTTATAATAAACTCAGGCTTCAGCTGAATCTGTAAAATTACTGTTAATGAAACGGTATTTTAGGTTAATTTGGATGCTGTTACAGGAAGTGCGGATTTTTCCTAAATTTGTAAAAAACCTAAGGAAGGTGCGAATAAGTCACCAAACGCAAAAAAACGCCTATGTAAGTGATTGAATTTAATTGACTAAAAGTTTCATTTTCGTTGCGGAGGGTACTTATTCGCACCCTCCCTAAGAATTATCTTAATAAATCTGGTACTTAATTATTATTTTACGTAAAAAGTCTTTGTGGTTTAATGGTTATGTAAGGATTTTTTGATACCCTTATACCCGATGGACCTAAGGTCACTGACAACGATGTTCATGTAGAATCTTCGTTTCTGTAATCCCTTTTGTCCTTGTCCCAAATGATTGATTATTATAATAAAGGCTGATCGAATGCTATCTCGCAACTCACTAATACATGGTTTACGCCGAGACCAGTTAATCGGAGTTCTGACTATTTCAGAGTTTCCGGTAGTTATGGTAGAAAGCCACTTCATTCAGTCTGAGGTTATGGGAATAAAACCCGTAATTTTTAATATTGATGAGCTTCTTGTTTCTATATCCCCAATTTCCTCTCTTAAGTTCGATTGGGAGTGGGCCCCAGTTGATACAATACTCATTGAAGTTATCATTCCACCTGTAGAGTCAGACCTTGTAAGTGCAGAAAATGACTTCCTCCGTGATTCTGGTATTGGCCATATCCAGTGCGAGCCTGGCGGAGCATCAATACGACGTACAGTTACCTTCGTTGGTGGAATAACCGCTGATAACTTACTGTATCAGTTGAGGCTTATGTGCGTAAGCGCGTTAAAACTTTTAGGAGAGGAACTGGGGGATGAAGTCTAAGATTAGATATGTTTTATCTGGTTTTGTTGTGTTATGTGCATTTGCTGGAGTTTATAAAATCCTAAACAATGTTCCGGTTAAACCTGACCTTTTGGACTTCACTGGAAACACATTTAAAAAGACATCACTCTTCCTGCCATGTGATAAAAGCTCGCCTTCTTTAAACATTAAAATTGCTGATAACGAGAAAATCGTGATCAACGGCATCGCTTCAAAAGTAACTTTTGTTGAAAAGGCTGACCCCGTCAAAAGCCCTGGTTTTTGTGATGATCTTGATCTAAACAATTCTCGCCTTGTACATACGGCATCTTACAGCCTGGTGATTTCTGAAACCAAAACAGGATTTACACTATCAAATTTCAAGCATCTTGCCGATGATGAATCATTAGGCGGTATGTGGTTTTATCAAAAGTGACTTTTTATATGGCAACTTCAGACTTCGCTCTTAAAAACCATAATGTTAAAGCATTTGGTCAGGATGCAGCCCTTGTCATTGAGATGAACAATGAAGATGTTAGCTCATCAAAACCTTCACCTTTTTCAAATGAGATTGATAATTATTATCTTACATTGCACGTCGCTCCAAGGAACGCAAAAAAAGATTATGACTGGGGCTCAAACCGTTCTGTACTTCTAAAATTGTCGACGAATGAAGTTATGCAGATGGCATCTGTATTTCTTAGAATCATGCATACTTTAAAGATTGATAAGAGGAAAACCTCACATCATGGCCACGTCGTATACAAAAATATAAGCGTTACCCCAAACGAGAGGGGCGGTTTGTTGTTATCCGCAGGGATAGTTCCAGTCGATAAAGATGGCTTAAAACCCTTCATGCACATGGTCCCCGTCTCACAAATGGATTGCGTTAAAATTGGCCTCTACATACTTGGATATCTTGCTCAAAAAACGCCCTGGGTAAGCTCCGAGTCTATAATTACCGCGCTTCGCTTATCTGAAGCCAAGAATTCAAAATAGCGCATTAACATACGGAATATACGGAAAAATACAGGTTTTTTTAAATGTTATACGAACGGATATTTCTGTTTTTCATCGTAAAGTGAGTTTAATTTTGCTCAGAAAAACAGGTATTCGTCATGAGAAAATCAGGTTTAGGTTTAGCCCTGTTGTTTTCTTTAATTGCTCCGATTAAAGCGGTCTATGCTGAAGCGATTATGATTTCAGGAAAGCTACAGGCTGATCTGCCAGCCGTATCCTTTGACCCGGGGCCGGGCGACTTTGTTGCATACGTTAATTCTAACACTATCACTGCCTCAGGTGCAGGCACAGCCTGTAATGTAACGGTTGATGATCGAGCGACTTCCTCTGTTGATAACCTCGTTTGTTTTTTTGAGTGGTTACCCAATACCTTGGGATTAACTTCTAACGGCTTCACTCTTTCAGGCGTTCCCAACACCACCGGTGATTTAAAACTACCTTACAAGATTTCTTACTTCTCTGGTTCTGAACGGAAAAAAGTTGAAATAGTAAAAGGTGAATATTCAATCAAAAGTGTGGCACCGGTAAAACCAACTATCACCGGTCTTAAATCATCCCTGAACGGATTAGTCTATGACGGCTTTTCTTTCAAATCGTATTTAAAGGATGAAGCGATCAAAGATATCGCTGTTTCTGTTGAACCCCGCAATTATATTCAATACATCTCAATAGGTTCAGGCTCCGCCTGTGAAGTACCTATTGGCGGAACTTCCTGTACCATTGAAGTTGGAAGCATTAAGGCCAGTGATACAGATGAACTTTTGGGTTCACGTGATATCACAATTACAGCAAACTCTAAGAATAATTATTTCGCACCTCCTGAATCCAAAAAGCTTGTTGTTAACTGGGATTATCGGCCTCCTGTAGTAGACCATACACTTTGGAATTTTACCGATGAGGCTAAAACAATCAAAGTAGGTGGCCAGGACATCTATACCGGAGCCAAAACCGTTGCTGTGGCCGTTAAGGTACCCCAGCAAGAAACAGAAGGTGAATGGTGGCTCCCAACAGCTATGTCGCTCACTATGACTCCGGATGGCGTGTTTAAGCCGACGACTAAAGTGACTTTAGATGATGGCACTGAGATTGATTTCAAACAGTCCTGGGCAACCCCTTTACGTAGAACTTTACAGCCGGTAAGTGGACCTCAAAAAGTCGGTGATGAGTACCTCTATATCTTTGACTTAACGGATCTTATAAACGGGTCCTACGCAGCGACTTTTACAGTAGAAAATACGAGCAAAAACTCTTCTACGTACACTGAGCCTGAAAGCAAACTGATGCTGTCTGATAACCCAACGCTTATGGTTCTCAAAGATGGGCAGGTATTAACTAAACGAGCACCCGTATACTTCCTGAACGAGATTATCGTTGCAGCTTTCCAGGGGCAGGCTGGGGTTGCTGACATAAAATCAGTAACAATAGACAACAAAGTAGTTTCGTTAACACCTACAAATTATAAAGGTATTTACTACCTGCCGGTTGGAGACGATTTAGCAGTTAATTCGGATCACGAGATTACTGTGGTGGCTGAAAACCTTTATGGAAAAAACGTAAATTTCAGTACCGTGTTCACTTATCAACCTACTGGATTCACTCTTAAGAATCTGGAAAAAAACGTAACTCTTTACTCGCGCGTACGTCAGTATACGGACCTGCTTAGTCAAACAGCTGGTGATAAATGCACTCTGTTTACCACAGAGGAAAATGCGAATGCTTACCTCGCCTGGTATGGGGAAAAATCAGATGTTACAGCATGCTACCCTCAGTGGAACAATGTCCCTGATGGGTTGGAGTTCTATTTTAAAGGACGTACCCCGGGTCTAACTGGATTCTTTAATAAAACAGGTGAGAATCTGCTCGACTATCAAGTCTATATGATTAACGGGAAGGGCTCTAAAGCGGTTTCCGCAAGGAATCGCCGTACTCTGACCACACAATTACCATACAACCCGATCATCTCTTACAAAAAGAATAAAGTCATAGCAGGCATCAATCCGAACACTGCTCTGGCTTATACGACCGGGGGGGAGGCCGCTCGAATATTAGCGAAGGTGGTACCAGCTGACGTTACGATGATCGTCTCTCAAAACGGCTCTGAGGCTGTCAAAACGTCATTTAAAAATCGTTCCTCAAACAACGATGCAACGACCTTTGTACAAAGGGTCAAGGTTGCTGCTGCACCATTGTGGACAAAGAACGTCTTTGACATAGCTGTAGAATACTCAAAGGATCCAGAATTAAGAACTACAGACACCCTCAACGTATATACGGTGCCTGATTTCAATATTCGAGCATCGATGGAAGTGGATGACAAAAAAACAGCCACATCTCTTGAAGTGCCCTTAAAGGTAACAGTGGGGCGTTATAACAACTCCACACGTAAAAGTGCATTTGACCGTAAAACAATGGGAGAATGGGACGTCACGATATACTCTCAAAAAAGTGTATACGGCAAAGATCCAGAAACAGGCCGTTATAAAACTACATACGAAAGAACTGCGCTGACTGAAGCATTGCCGGTCAATGATGCGGGCATTGTCGAAACCAAGATTAAAATTGAAAATATGGATCTGGGTAATATGCGTCTGGTTGGTGTGGCTAAGGTCAGATCGCCATTCTCTGATTTTGAAATGAAACGTGAGACCAGTGCTGTAGGCATTCGAATCTATAAAGGTGAGGAACTGGAGGGTAACCTGTCGAAAAGCCTTATTATCGGAAGGATCCCACTTAGTACTCTGGTAAGCTTCAAATCTGCCAGTACGGCTAACTCTGATGCACTCGCCCCCACCGAATGGCAGCAGTCCTCTGATAATGGTCAAACCTGGACCATGCTTTCCGACATGACCGGAAAGAGAAGTGTAAGTATCAAAAAGACAGAAGTAGGAAAGTGGCTTTATAGGGCAAAAATGACTAATAAATTCACATCCAAGATTTCCTACACAGATGCCTTAACGGTAGTTACCTACAAGCAGCCTAAGCTCAGTATAGATGTTACAGACATTCTTCAGGGCTCAGATATACCTGTAACCCTGCTTGATAACGATGAACCTATACCAGCAGGCACCGCTGAGGTTCTCTGGTCAGAGGATAAAGTCAACTGGGTGCAGGGAGATACAACTTACACTGTGGCTTCAGCTGATACCCTACCGTCTACGATTTATGCCCGGATGCGTTACCTTGATTCCGATGAACTGGCAGAGGAGTCTTCATGGAAGGAAACGTCTGCTCGGTTGGCAGCCGCAAAACCCAAGCGCCTTTCTGTCTCGGTAACGGGGGTTTCAAAGGTAGAGGTTGGTCAAAAAGTTACTTTGGAAGGTAAGTTCACGAACCCTAACAGTAAGTACCAGAATGGTAATAACGTAGTTGAAGAATGGAAAACACCGGATGGCCAGACATTTAAGGGCTCTTCACTGTCTGTTACCCTTACTGAGCAAATGTTGGATAAACAGGGATATGCTGCTTTTGAATACAGTGCATGGTTAGCGGACAATAAGGAGAATACGGTTTCTACCCGTAGAGTTTCTGTCAAATCGTGGGTTTATAAATTTCCCGAGATGAAAATAAGCTCCAAACTTAAATACGACATGGCACCGACCACCCTACGCGTTGCGTTGAGCGGTATTAAGGATGGAGACTATCCTGGTGTTACTTATTCCCGTGAATGGATCTACGACAAAGAGAATCTGGTAATCACTAAAGATGAAGGTGACACCAAAGAATTTACAATTGAAAATCCTGGCAAATATACATTGATGGTTGTTTTCAAAGATAACCGAAACAATGAACAGCGTATCGAAAATACCTTTGTTGTCGATGAACAAACGCCAATGAACGTTGAGATGACACCCAAGTTCTCTAACAAATATATGAGAGCTCCACTCGATGTAACCTTAAGGTCAAACATCAAGCTATCTCATTCGGCGGACTCGATAGATACGGTCACATACAAGGTGAACGGTGAAGTAATACCCAGCGGCAAAAATTATTGGGCTCAACTGATCTCGGGTTTAAAAGAAAAGAAATACGAGATTACAATTGATGTTGTTAGTAAACTTGGACAGAGAGGTTCAGCATCTGTTGAGTTTGATGTCGTTAAAAACGCAGTGCCTAATTGTACATTGAGCTACACGGAAACCAACCTAAGCTGGAGCTTTACCAATAAATGTGATGATACTGATGGAAAAATGGTTAGATATGAATGGTTCATCAACGGCGAATTAAGGAACGTTTTCGGTAGTACGGCTACACTTTCTAAAAACCTTAACCGTGGTAAGCAGGACATAAAAGTAATTGCTTATGATGATAGTGGAGACTTTGCAACACAGCACGTGACAGTTTTCGGACCGGCTGAAGAGGCAAGTAAGTCTGAAAACACTGTATCAATACCAAGCAGTGAGTAGTTAATTTTTAAATATAAAGCCGGGACATTATGTCCCGGCTTTTTTATACCCAATAATTGGACCTTTGAAAAATTAATGTCGGAAAGTAACTTTGCTCCAAAGGCATCTTTCATGGCCGCTAACAAAGCTGCGTATACATGCTGAGGAATTAACATTCTTATAGGTGAATATTAGGTTAGTTTGCAGACTTCCGAGCGTTGAAAAACATGGATAATAGTTACTTGGATAGAGGTGCATCTGCCTAGTAAAAATATTCTTCAGTGCCAGTGAGAAAAATATGAGCGACTACATACCTAAAAAGAGAGGGCTGCTTATACTGGATTGGTATGTCCCCCTTAATATTTTATTGCTGATTCTCGTTATGTGTGTCTTTTTCACCCGTTATACATTTGGATACGGTTTATTGAATGGGTGCCTGCCTGCTGATTTTTATATGATTGATCATTCGGATAAAAGTATTAAAACTGGTGAACTCATAGCATTTAACATGCCGAAATCGGTACGTTTTATCCCAGAAAATGAACGAGTCATAAAAATTGTTGCCGGTGTGGGCGGTGACAAACTTAAAGTAACAATGGATGGGGTTTATAACGGGGACAAATTTTTTGAAGCTAATGCACGTCGTATTTCGAAGAAATACAATATTCCGTCCATTTTGATTGAAAAAGAATTGATAATTCCTGAAGGCGAAGTTTTCCTAATTGGGCAAACCGATCACTCATGGGATTCCCGTTTTTGGGGAACAGTAAAGCTGAATTCAGTAATTGGGAAAACATATGCGATCTTTTAATGTAAATAAAAAATATTTACCAATACTTCCTGGACTTGCGTTATGTGCAGTTTTAAGTAATACAAATGCAAGCACTGAGTATCAACATGATGCTGACCTAATCGCTCAGCAAGCAAAAGGGCTTGGGGCACAGGCTAAAGGTGCACAGCAGCCAGATGGGGCTCTTAGCCTTGATGCTACGCTAAAATCACCAGATGTGCAGAAGTACATAGCGCAAGCTGAAGCACTCCAAAAAAACCAGGACCTGAGCAAGCAAATAAACCGTGGTTACGTCCCCGGTATGAATGCGGATAGTGTTCAAGCAGTTATAGACCATACCCAGGCTATCAGGGCCCAAAGTAATAACTCTGAAGCTGTCAACGATATAATTAGAAGACGTGATGAAATTCAAGAAAACGCCAGCCTTAATGAAGCGGCTCTGAAAGCTGTGGAAAATAAGCCGGAAGTCATGCGAGGACAATCTAAAAATATCGAAAAATTGTTTGGTTCCTCGGGCATCACAGCTGCTGACTTCGAAAGAAAAATGGATAGCACACGTGAAGAAGCACTATCAACTGAAAATGGAATAACGATCTTTGCTTCATTTAGCTTGCCGGATTATGTACTGGAAGACCTTCTACGTACGGCCTCAGAGCATAAAGCTCGTGTAGTTTTCAATGGTCTAAAGAAAGGAACTACTCGGCTACCAGAGACACAGGCAGCAATAAACCAAATGATTGTCAAAGGAAAATTTGAATCTCCTTTGATTACAATTGATCCTGATAGCTTCAGTCAGTATCAAGTAACTCAAGTACCGACAATTATTTCTAGGGAGCAAGCTCGTTTTGCAAAAATGGTAGGCTCCTTCAACGTTGAGTTTTTTCAGCGAGAACTTGCTAAAAAACCCGATCAGGATATTTTCCCGGTTGCTGGTACCACTTATCCCGTTGAAGAAAAGAGCATCATTAAAGAACTGGAAGAACGTGCACAAAAATATGACTGGGAAGGTGCAAAAAAAAGGGCCGTTTCTGACACATGGAAAAATCAATGGATGGTCGACCTCCCTCCTGCCCAGGAACACAAAGAATTTTTAATTGACCCTACAGTGAGGGTCACTCAGGACGTAAAAGATAAGCAGGGCCGTGTAATAGCTTCCGCCGGTGAGTTGATTAATCCACTTTCGAGATTTCCTCAAAACCTGACGATGATAATTTTCGATCCACTCAATCCGGGCCAGCTGGTATGGGCTGAGCAGCAGTATCGACAACGTCTGGGTAGTGGAAAAGTAATGCCAATGTTTACCCGTATCCAAAAAGATAATGGATGGGATCACCTAAATGATTTACGTGAAAAATTTAACGGTAAGGTGTTTAAAGTTAACGAACAGATTATCTCACGCTTTCAGATTAAAAACACACCTGCGCTTATAACTACTGACCAAGATAAATTCCGGATCACCCTGTTTAGCGAGGCAGAAGTCCGTGGTATCGGAGCCCCAAATCTTTCAGAGGAAAAATAAGATGAAACTCGGATTTATTATAGGCGCTCTCTTTGCAACATGGCTGACGCTAAATTATCCGGACCAGATGAGAAGTTATTTTACCAAAGCCGTCGACTATATCGAAAGTGTTGCAACATTTATTACATCCAAGTGAGCATGATGGTGAAAAAATTCAAAAAGTTACTTTTAGAGTTCATTGTAGCAGTTATGCTTTCGCTTTCTATACCGGGTATGGCTATGGCAGCAGATGCTGGAGTCCCTGGGGCTATGTGTCAGTCAGCTGGAGTGTGGCAGGGCTTGATTAAGAATATCTGTTGGAGCTGCATTTTTCCCATGAGGATAATGGGCATAGGGGCAGCTCCAGAAGGCGCTGCTCCTTCACGTCCGGGTTGCTACTGCACAGATCAGAACGGCGTACCGGAAATAGGTTGGCAATTGAGCTTCTTTCAGCCGGTGAAGATTGTAGAAGTTGTAAAGAGCCCCTGGTGCAGCCCCTTTCTTGAAGGCACGATGCTTCAAAAATCGCAGTTTGATATTGGTAAAAGCAACACAAATCAGCCAATGACAGCAACTGAAGCCGGATTTTACGATGTTCATCTTTGGGAGTTCCCAATCATGACAATGCTCAAATTACTGATTATTGGCGAGTGCACTGCTGAACCCTATATAGATGCCAGCCTGACCTATATAAGCGAAGTGGACCCTATGTGGGAAAGTGATCTGCTTACACTCGTCCTGAATCCAGAGGCAGTAGTTTTTGCAAACCCAATTGCCTCAATGGTGTGCGCTGCTGACTGTGTAGCAGTAACAGCAGGAAAGGATAATCTCGCTGCATACTTTTGTGCCGGATGCGATGGCAACCTTTATCCATTAACCGGCCACATTTACGCAAATGATGACGCTGTAAGGACGAGTTCACTGATAACCCAGCGTCTTCTGACTAAACTACATCGCCAGGGAATGCTGATGCGAACGATGGGAGCAGACGCAATGTGTGAGAAAACGTGGGAATACTTTACACCTCGTTCCCAGTATCGGCTTTCAATGCTTTTCCCAACTCCTGAGGCGAAAGGGCCGGATTGCTGTCATCGTCTTGGTGATTCGGTACATGACTGGTCAACCCTTAAAGGTGGGCGCAAAAAAATAGGCAATGATAATTATGTCTATATGTTGTGGCGTTACAATGACTGTTGCGTCAGATATATACCAGGCGCTTGATTTCTAAAGGTAAAAATAATGAAACTTAGAAAAACGATAGCTTCAACTATTATTGCATCAATGATTGCCAATACTATGAGTTGGGCTTTTTATATCTCTCTCATAAATATGGTAATGACTCCTCGTATTTATGCGGCAGACGCTATATTTGACCAGCTCGAAAGTAACTTTAATCTTGCTAATCCTAACGCAAATCGCAATGCGACAACCAGTGCTCAGGACATTGTTGAGAAGTACAAGAATGCGGATTCAGGCGAGAATGTCAGTGGGAAGATCACCGAGAAATACGTGGGTAAAGCCGAATCCGCTAATCTTAATCTCGGAAAGTATGGGGCAGGGAACTCAAATGAAAGTGTCATGAAAAATGCCGCATCCGATGGAAAGTCCATTGGTAGCGCCGTACAACTGCCGAGTATGTCTGGAGGGACAATCAATTCAAACTATACCAAGGAAGGGGCAAAGCTGCTCTCTCGGGATGCTAATGGCAACATTGGTATAAGCAGTAATCCCAATACTACTCCTGGAACCAAAACAAATACCGGAGAGATTTTCAGCTCAGAGCAAAAGCACAGCGATATTAAGTTCAATGCCGCAGATCGTTATGGGGATGAGGATGGCTTTGTAAACGATATAAAGAATCGGAAAAGCCAGTTATTTGATGCTCAAAGTTATGATGGCGTTGCCTACCGCACCCTCGTAAATGCTAACAAGGACAACCCGGCATCATCTATAAAGCCTAACGATCCCATGTTTACTGCGGGGAGAAATGAGATAACAAATGCTGTTGCTGGTACTGGAAACTGGCTTCAGAACTGTAATGTTGAGACCTCTAAAAAAACAGTAACCACACACTATCCTGATTACAAAGAGTTCTACTGTAACTCGCCTAAGCAAGATAACTTCAGCAGCTGCACGATAACCCGTGATTTTTCAGTCCCTGTTTACATTTCAGGCGGAAACGGAGACATGTCGATGTGCGGCGATAATTGTGTGCGTATATGGTTTGGTCGCCGTGATGACAACTACTGGAGTGACGGGGTATATGATAACGAACTGACATTAAAATTCCATCCGGATGCAAAATTGGCCTCAGCAAAGATTGTTAACGCGGAGTGGGATGACCACATGCGGGTAACACTTGATGGCACGCAGATTTTTGCTCACATAGATGGTGCATATCGAGAAAGTGACTATCCGGCTCCTAAGGGATCTTGGGAGTTAAAAAAATCGTGGAAACTCGACAAGGTTTACGATGTGACTGATAAGGTCAGAAAATCGGTGTATGAGGAGCCTGATCGAGAAGTGACAATGGCATCCAGAGTATGGGTTGGTGGGAAGGGTGAAGGGTATTTTGAGGTTGAGCTGACTTTTGAAAATATGAAGCTCGAAGATAAGCACGTCCAGGAACCAGCTGGTTGTTACGATGCTGTACAAGCTCCGAATACATTCTGCCGTTTCGATCGGTTTAAAGATATGGATGTTGGCACAAAACGGCTTCCGGAAAGCGTGCTTTCATTGGCAAAGCCTCTGTATGAAGGTGATAAAGGATTTCTTACCTGGAAGACAAACCTTGAAGGCTACTTTTGTGATCCATTGGCCAAAGACAAAATTTGCTCTTATGACGCTAGTGGAAAAATTATGAAAGACGCTAATGGAAAGGACCTCTGTTACAACTATGAAGAAATAAAGAGTATGCCTGATGCATGTAGTGCTTATAAAAATGATGCAGCATGTGTACTCGATAAACAAACATGTGCAGAGGGTTGGTTCGATGAGGGCACTAACAGTTGCTACATGTATGAACAGAAATACACCTGTGACAGAGGGAAGGATGTAGTTCGGGAGGTTGAATCTTCTACAAATGCCTGTGTTGGCATGATCCCATGTTCAGGTGGAACATGCGAAACTGGGCCAAAGGAAGAGAACAACGATTTTGGAAAAGTTGCGGCTTATTCAAACATGGTTCAGTACATGCAGGGCGAAGCCAAATGCGAAGACCCTAACGATGCCAATTCATGTTCCGTCTTTGAAGGAAAACCTGAATGGTGTGGTCGTTCAGTAGGCTTTGTAAATGGCCTGGCAAAGACGGACTGCTGCGAAGCACCACAGGGAACCGCAGGAGCACTTGAAGGTATCATGCTTGCCGGATCTATGATCAGAAACACAAACTGGACCAGAATTAATGCTCAGCTAATAAAATGGACCGGCGGTGATACAGGTACATGGGCTTCTATGTCTAATGCGGTCGGAGAGTGGACTGCATCAGCTGGTAAAACAGTAGGGCAAATGTGGAACAACGTCACGAGCTCCTTAACGAGCGTATATGAAAACGTCGCTGGTAATCTAAGCAGGGCAGTTGGGTCTTCCGCAACTTCTGGAGGGGCAGGAGGTGCTGGCCAGTTGGCACAGGAAACAATGTCCAGCTTCGGTATAGGTCAGCTTAAGCAGATGGCAATGAAGAAAGCCTACGAATTGCTACCAGATACAGTTCGTGACTTTGTCTTTAAGAACGTTGCTACTACCGGAGGAGAGGTTGTCTTCTCGGCTGCGGTTCAAAACTTTATGCTTGCATTAAACGTGATCGGTTGGATTTATACAGCCTATCAGGTCACTAAAATGCTTTTAGAAATGTTGGTAGCATGCGACCAGAAAGAGATGGAAGCTTCTATTCATAAGAATCAAAAATCCTGTTTTACATTAGATACGGAACGATGCGTCAAATATCTGAATGTTGGTTTCACAAAGAAATGCGTTAAAAAAGCAACAGACATGTGCTGTTATAATTCCATGTTGTCACGCGTTATTATGCAACAAGCTTATCCGCAATTAGGAATAGACCCTGTCGCCTCTAATTGCGTGGGGCTATCAATAAAGCAAATACAGCAACTGGATTTCGATAAAATTGATCTGACGGAGTGGATTAATGATGCAGTTCAGGTAGGAGAAGTTCCTGATCAATATTCAAAATTCTCCGAAGAATCAATTGTGGAAAACTTACCATTCCAGAATGAGAACTATCAACTTCCATCAGAACGTACCAAGGAAGCAATGGGCGGTGAAGAAAATATGATAAAGGCCAGACAAGAAAATGCTCAGGCTATAAAAGAGGAAAATGTAGATTGTAGCTATTTACCTCGACCGGCCATATGTGAGGTAGGTTCAACTACGCTGGATCCGGTTACGGGCAAGCAGTTGCCGAAATATTGAAGAAGGGGCCGTTAGGCCCCTTTTTTAATTACTTGGCTTTCAATGTTTTTTCTGGGAAGCCTTTTTTACCGTATTCACCGGTAAAGAGGTAATAATCTTTTCCGTTGATGGAGGCTGCAACACCCCCTGGAGTTGTTGTATTTGGGCTATCAGAACGGAAAATGATACCCGAAAAATCAGCGCTTGTTTCGTTTCCTTTAAATGGGATGAACACATAACGAATTACAGCGTAATCACCAGCGGGAAGGTTTAGCTCAGGAATTTCGGTTCCTGTTGCGGGGCGAATCGCCTGAAAGCTGTACATTGAATCTGTAGGGAAAACATCAGCATCAGGCTTAGAGGGCAGATCACAGGTACTCCATTTATTGACGACTGCCATATCAATTTTACATGTGGCCAGAGCTGCTTTCTGTTTTTCAGGGTTGTATCCAAATGAGGCCTGAGTTGCTTTTGTATGCTCAAAAACATACTTAGCTCCCTCACGTACCAAACTTTCATCATTGTAAGGCAATTTTTTTGGATTGGGGACGAACACTAGGTATTGATTGACCTGGATGTATTCGGCGTCAGAAGAACTGTACAAAGAGCTGAGGCTCATGATCCCAAAACCTTTTAGACCGCCTGTTACGTAGCCCATCGAACTATTGATGAGATACTTAGAAAGAAAGTTGTCGGCATCCCCTCCAGGAGTAACCTCTTGCTCCTTAAAATTAACGTCGAAACCAGCAAACGAATAGGCATTCTTGGCGACAGAATCATTTGCATTAGCATGCCAGTACTGGCCGTGACTGTACGCATTCAGAGCGGTGCCTGGCGTAGTGCCGGTGTCACCGGCACAACCCGATAGGGAAAAACCAATGACGACAGAAGAGACCAGAGATACTAAACGTAAAAGTTTCATTTAAAGCCCTTTTTGTAATGTCTTTTGGAGATGGAACCATTATTCCATAGTCACGCGTTTCACAAACAACCTGATTGCATAAAAAAGGAAAAAAAGTGATTTACAGTAGAACCAGCAGTACACAAGAAAAGCGCTTTTATAAAAATGTATAATTATTAAAACGAAGTAATGAGGTTGAAATGGGTAAGCCAACAGAAGAGCAAAGACCTGTTATCGAGAATGCTAGCGCAAACAATATGGTGATAGCAGCGCCTGGATCAGGCAAATCGTTCACCATGATAGAAGCGGTTATATCGATTCTCAAAAAGTATCCATATGCAAGAATCGGGATGGTGACCTTTACTCGCGCTGCAACAAACGCACTTGCAGCAAAGTTACAAAAGCGATTGAGCAAGAAGGATCTTGACCGGGTGCTGGTGGATACTTTTCACGGACTCGTTAAGAAGCAACTGGACATGATTCGCTGGCCGGGAAAGATGTTGATAGGGCCAGCACAGAGATCTGTCATTCACCGGGCTTTGAAAGAATCCGGTGTAACGATGAAGTTTGCTGAAGCTGAATTCGTTATTGATGCTATCGGCAGAGAAATGGATACGGATGTGATTTCAGTTCGGCATAACAGACAACAGATCCATTTGTTTAATACCTATCAGGCGTTATGCCAGAAAGACCATGTGGCGGACCTCAATGCTCTTTCAAAATTTGTTGTCGGTCAAATGCATTCGGGAAAAATGCGCACGTTAGATTTGACACATTTGATAGTAGACGAAGTTCAGGATACTGACTCTATACAATTCTCATGGATAGCATTGCATACAAGAGCTGGAGTCTATACGAGTATAGTTGGAGACGATGATCAGGCCATCTACTCCTTCAGATCCTCAGGAGGAGTCAAAATATTTCAACAGTTTGAAAAACACTTCAGACCTAACATATTTTACTTAAACACATGCTTTAGGTGTGAACCTGAAATTTTAGAGGTGGCCGGAGCACTGATAGGAAAGAATGTTTACCGTTATGCCAAAGAGTTACGCTCGGCAAAAAAGGGAGGGGGAAAGGTCACTTTTCGTTCATATGTAGATATGGAGGAACAGATACAGGGTATTTTAAGCCTTATAAATCAGGATCCACATGGATGGGCAATTCTAAGCCGCAATAATGCTCACTTGGATGAGCTAGAAAGTTTGATCGAACAGCCAGTAATTCGTTACGGAGGTAAATCATTCTGGGATGAAAAAGAAACAAGCGATGTGTTAAGCCTTATGGCCTTTTTCCGACAATCAAATGATCCTCGCTTAATGAAGAGAGTATTGGCATTGTTTGGAGAACAGGAATCAGTTTTGGATGAAGTGGCATTGAGTATGAGAGGAAGAAAAGTTACTTTTGGCGACCTTGCCATCCCGGAGGACAGTTCTCTCGAAACAAAAACATTACATTCAAACTTCGTGCGCTTTACCCAGGAAAGTTCTGATAAAGTTGAGATAGCAAAACGTTTCGCCAACCTTACGAAATGGATGGAATCGTCGTCAATCAAGATGAGGAGTAATAAAGGTACAGCAACCTTAACAAAAATTGCTTTAGACACTTGTAAACAGTGGGCAGAAAAGACTGGTTGGATGAATATGATAAATCGTGCTGCTGCAATGTCATTAGGCCCTAGGAAGAAGGACGAGGAATACAGCCCAGAGAAAGTAGTCCTATCAACCTTGCATGGTTCAAAGGGTCTTGAGTGGAATAAAGTAATAATAATGAGTTGTAATGCGGATCAGATACCAAGTAAAAGATCAGTTGGGGAGGAGGCAATAGAAGAAGAAAGACGTTTGCTTTATGTTGGATTTACGCGTGCAGAAAAGCAACTTTTTGTAATGTGGTATGGTGATCCTTCTTTCTTTTTAAGAGAATGCAGTGAAGAAAAGATAAAAGAAGCAGCTAATATTCGAATTTCTCCACTTTATACAGAATAATTCGATATGGGCATTTACTTATGCTTAAAGCTATAGTATAAAAACAATGAGCTTAAATATCAGCTCCCAAATTTGAGTAACTTTGCTTAAAGTTACTTTCGCGTTAAGCGTTGATTTAGCCGTGAAAAGCGGCCAGCTTAAACAAGCTGTAAGACACCACCGGCAAAATGTCACCTTTGTCGCTGGTGCACTTCCCATGCCTGCAAAAGGCAATCTGAATTTACCAAACCGTAACTAATTTAGCTCCTCCTGGGGCTATTTTTGTTGCGTACTTCTAATGCCAGATAGTATAAATCAGGCGGTTCATAGCTTACGGGAGATGAATGACAGGCTTTGCCTTCGTGTTGAAACGAAAATTTGTTTCTTCCTTCTTACTATATATAGGTGACCCCAAATGTCTAAAAATAAAGCTCGCAGTAAAGCCCTTCATCAAACCTTTAGTGAAATTATTCCAGAGATGGATAAGGCGCTAAACAAACAGCTCTTAGAAGTTCTGATGAAATATACAGAACGTGATAATGAACTGATTGTTATTTTGAATGAGGACGGCCCAAATATCATTGAACTTAAGTCTCTTAAGCCTGTGTCTTTGTTGGCCGAAAAGCTTTCTGCTTATTCAAGCTATTATCATGTGGATGTTGTGGAGCTCGTGGTCAAGAAAATTGATTTCGAAGGAGCTTATAAGCTTCTTAAAGCTTCCCCAGATGTACCACTTTTTAAAAGCTTAACTGAACTGGATAAATATCTTGTTGAGGAGTTTGAAAAATACGGATTAAATTCATTTCTTGACGTGGATAATCTGGATTACTCACTTGAAAAAGCCAGTGAACTCAAAAATGAGCAGTTAATAAATTGGGTTTCGGACATCATTTGCAAACGTGAAAAATTAACTTTACGTAAGCGTTTTGATGTCGCAGTAAAGGCCCACTACGAAAATGTAGAAAAAATGTATGATACCATTCGTCCGTTAATGAAAAAACTGGGTTTCCCAGAAGATCTCATGACGCACACCTTTAGTGAGTTAAGCGTTTTTGAAACTAAAGGATGGGACCATGCAATAAAATCGAAAATTGAGACTCTCGCTAAGCGTGAAACTCAATATTTAGATGATGCGGCTAAAGCAGAGAATCGACGTCTTGTAACAGAGAAGTTGGAGAACTCTTTAGCGATTGCACCAACTAAACCAACAAGAAATTGGTTACATATTGCCGGAATTGCCTGTTTGGTAGTCTGCACGTTCATGTATGTAACTAATAAATTTATTTAATCCTGTTAAGGGGGAACCCTAACGGGGCTTCTCTTTGAACAAATCGAGGAGCGGAAAATGTCATATCTTGAATATATCAATGAAGTAAAAGTGTCCGGGATAGTTATCAGTGCTGTGGAGAAAAAAATGACTGACCAGAGTATAGGTTTGTTAATAAAGCTCAAAAATAGGATGAAGACAGAAGTTGATGGTGAAATCACTGAGAGAGAATTTTCAGTTCAAATCAAGGTGTCGCCTGAAATGTATTCAACCTGTTTCACTGGTATAAATCAGGGTGATGAGTTGATGGTCTCCGGTTATATTGTTGTCGATACTATTATGATTGAAGGGAGAGAACATCCTCTTGACTACATGAGAGTGGTAGCAACAAGTAAGTTGGCTCACATACCTAAACCTCTAAAAGGTTTTGGACAAAGTAGCTTTAATCAGATCTGACATTAAACCCACCCTAAAGGGGAGAAATCCCTTCATGGGATTTCTCCTTTTGGAGTCCCCATGAAACAAAAATTTAGGGCTACTGCAATAAGTAGTAATCAACTTAGTTTTTTTTCTATATTCGATATAGATGAAGATGAAATAACGCAAATAGTTGATTCACCCAAAGAGCATTTAAATGATGCATACACGTCCGGATTAAACTTTAAATCAGATGAAAGTAACATTTCTGAGATAAATTATGATTCTGAAAGGCGTGAAAATCACCTTTATGAAAAATCCAAATTACTTAAAAATCAGATTTTGCATACAATTAATTTTGCAGCAGAAACAGATTATCTATATTCGGTTGAAGAATATAACCCAGATTTGGGTGGTCTGGTAATAGAATGGACCCCTGAGGATGTGTATGTTGTTTTTCTATCCGCTATGGAAGAGTCTTTGGAAATCATTAAAGAACTAGTGTTGAGGAGAAAGTTATTCTTCAAAGATGACAATGGTAATATCACAGTGAATCCACTTTTAGAAGCTGAAACACGGTGGTATATGTCAAAATCATTTGAATACACTTGTTTATCTCATGGACTTGATGCATGTGAATTTAGAGCGGAATTAAAATCATGGCTCTATTATCATTCGCATCGTTCGATTAGTGAAAACACGAAATTAGCTGAATGCAGGAATGATGATGAAATCATTTTGCATGATTGCAATGACGATATGGGCTGGGACATCTTCTTTGATCAGGATTATTTAATGTCAGAAAAAAAACTGGCTGTTAAATGGACTGACAGGGAAATTATGGATGTTTACATAAAAGCTTTTAAATCCACATTAGAGTTGTTTGACGAGCTTGTTTCATGTGATCTGTTAACTAAACGAAACGCTTTTGGCAAGTTAGAAATAAATCCAATATTCGAAAATCATTTTGAATGGATCATGTCTGAAGCTTTTGAAATAGTGGGAAATCATCTTGGTTATAATGTGCCTCAAATCAGGAAACTGATGGCAACTATTTGCCAAATGAATCTCAAATAAAATGCCACTGGCAAACATCTGCCAGAGGGCGGTGTTTGCATTTTACCGGAGTTAAAAATGTCTAATGCCGCTATGAAGTTAAATGAAACATCTTCTGATGCTTATGAAAAATTAGAAGCTCTTCTTTCCCCGGATGTTATAAAGTTAAAACATTATGTGGATAAAGGTGAGTATCTTTTAGTTCTAGCAAAGGACCTTTTTGGTATTCCAGAAATGGATCCAAAGATGGCTGTGCCTGTTTTCAAAACTAAAACCTCGTATCGAGCTCCGCTGAACAAAGACTACATACCAAATCCCCGAATACTTGAACAAGTGGTTAAACTGCTTATCAGTCCGGATATAGATTTAAGTGTGTGTCTTAAAGGTGAGTCCGGTTCTGGCAAGACTGAAATGGTAATGTACATTAGCCACATGATGAATTGGCCGCTGACAATTAAGCAGATCAACAGCAATATTCGAGTTGATGAGCTTGAAGGTGAGCGCAGTCTTAATGGTGGTAATACAGGTTTTGTACACAGCGATTTGGTAACGGGATTTCGTAATGGTCACCTCATTCTTCTGGATGAAGTGGACAAAATCGATCCTGATACGGCAGCAAAACTTCACATGCCCATTGAACGTAAGCCCTGGTCACTCAGTGCTAATGGTGGTGAGGTTATAACTGCTAATGGCTACACGCGATTTATTGGTACTGCAAACACAAACATGAGTGGAGGCGCTCGCCGGTTCGTTTCTTCTCAACGTCAAGATGCAGCTTTTATAAAGCGGTTCTTGATAGTTGAAATGGAGAAGCCCGACAAAGTTGCTTTAACCAATGTGCTTACTAAACGATATAGCTCTTTGCCTTTTCAGGTCATTGAGAAGTTCGTAAGAGTAGCGATTGCAGTAAATGACTCTGGTACAGAAGACAGTGTGATGGATATTCGTCAATTAGTAGCTTGGGTTGGCACGTCGATGACGTTAAAAACCTTTAGTCTTCTTGACACTTTCAAAATAGCTTTTGCTTCTGCTTTACCTTTACATGTGGTCGATCTTGTTCTTCAAGCTATAGATCTTTCTCTTGGCGAAGACAAGGATAAATCGCTGGAGTATTTCACAGCAAAAAAGTCGAGTTAGATGGGATTTGTTATGAAACCTCTGATATTTGTATCTCAGAGTTATCCCATCTTGAATTTAGTGCGTTTTTAAGTACGGATGGTGCTGCTACCATTGCTATAGCAAAAAACGGAACTAATTTTACTGGACTTATGCAACTGAATAACGACTATTCTTTATTGTTTTATCATGATGGTAAAATAAATATGGAAGGTCTAATTAAAGAAATGGAATTAAAAGGTTATATGTATCAGGGAGCAATGGGCAATGATGATGTTGCCGCTGAGTTTCCCGGTATTCTTTTAATTGCACCAGAGAAGCTTTAATATCAACCCTATCGGGAAATCTTTCCCGTTGGGGAGGGTTTCCCCTTTTTTTTGGAGAAACCCATGACTTTAAATACTTCAATGCTTAACAAAGTATCTGCAAAACAAATCTCTGAGAATTTTGCAAAATCATATCCAGATTTACTGGAAGGTGCAGTTATAACAAAAATTGAAATAAGTGGCTGTCAAGGATCGCGTCGAACCGATAAAATCGATTTGTCTTATGATGGAGATGATATTACGGATCAAAAAAGCGTATCTAAAAGCGAAGTACGTTGGATTGACATAAAAGCCCTTAGCTTCAAAAGTACGATTACCAGCAGAATATCAACCCTTTGCTCACGCTTGTGCATCCGCTATAGCAATATGTGGATTTTACCAGTTTCCAGTATGGAAGAGTTTCTGGAAGGGGCCCAAGAGATTGAACGAGAGTTTCAGGCAGGTATTCAAAACGTTGTAGACAATTATGAGATGCATATTGAGGCTGAAAAAAATAGAAGCCCAAGAATGTCTTCTTTGATTGATCAGTTGAAATTAACTAAAGATGATTTCATAAAATCCTTTAGATTTAATATTGCTCACTTTATTCCTTTTACGCCTATTAGCGTTGAAGGTGATGAAACCCAGGACTACTATCAGGAACAATTGATAACAGATCTGGCAGAAGAAGCAATGAGGGTTTATGAAAAAATTAGTAAAAATAATAATTTGCGCTCAAGTACTATTGACCGACTGAAGCAAATGCAAAATAAGATCATTAGCTTCATGTTTATACATAAAGAGGCGGCAGTACTTGCAGAAGCTATAAAACACATAATGAATAATTTACCTAAAGGTGCCATTTCTGAACCTCGCGACGTTGCGGTGTTACAGCAGTGGTTTTATTTCATGAGTGATGCTTCAATGTTAAAGCGTATTATTTCAGGAGAGCAAAAGGTTACTGACTGGTTGGAATCTATTACCAGATCATTTAATCAAAGCTCACAAACAGAACCGAACGCGCTACAGAACACAGGTATTGAAGCTATTTTAGATTCAACAAATGTGTTTCAGGTTGAACCTGTCGTAGAGAACGATATAAAAAACAGCACGTTTTCAAAGACTGATTCTGTAGCTGAACCTGAGAAATCAGTTTCGCAACAGGAAGACAATGCTGAAAATGGTTTTGATATCGAGCTCAAAGGCTGGTAACTGTTTGCTTTATTAAAAACCCCAGATGGGTACTTCACCATCTGGGTGAGTACCCCTTTTTTATAAAGAGGTATTCTATGAAATTAGATCTTAAATCATCGCCGCGCCATATTAAGCGTTTACAGAATATAGCAAAAGTCATTAGCGGCTTAGGCGATGTAAGAGTTGTAATAGACGACAATACCAAAGGACCGTATTTTGATCCTGTCAATAAAGTTTGTGTTTTACCAAACGGCGATTATAGCAATGATGACTTTGTCAGTCTGATTGAAGGTTTTACCTGTCATGAAGCTGGTCATGGTCGCTATACCGTCAGTGAGGTTTACAGTGACGCCTTTAATAGTGTTCTCATGTCATCTGAAGGGTTTACACGCTTCGATGACGGAATGAATGCAGAGTTTGAGAGCCTCGCTGAGAAACGTAAAGCTTATAGCAGGGCAAAACGTCTTACCGGGCTTATAAATCTGTTCGATGATGTACAGATGGAAGAGAAGGTTGGTAACGATTATCCGGATGCAAAGCGGCGGCTTGCAGCCACTTACGCACTGATGGTTAAAGCCGGAAGGATGACTCCTGATATATCTTCTCGTCCGGAAAATCCTGTCCTATTTATTGAGTGGTATCTGCTTAACTCATTGCGAGTAAAAGTCCTTCAGCAGGTAGGTCACAAAGAAACCCTCGATCCGTTTTTTGACTATGCCCAAAAGATACTTTCTCCAGTAATTTCTGATGTTGAGGAAATTTTTCATGATGCTCTTGGTTGTGAAAATACTCAGGGCTGTGAATCCCTTGCTCGTAAGACCCTGGCTCTTTTAGAGAGACTGCGGGATGAGGCAAAGGAACAACAGCAGCAGACAGAGCAGGAGGAGCAGGAGGCATATGATGAATCCGAGACCGATACCGATACCGAATCAGAAGATAAATCGCTTACGTCGACTGATAGTCGTGAGGATGATTCTGAGGACGATAGTGAAGGTCAGGCAGATACTTCCGATAACGCTGATCTTGCTCAAGAGGGATGTTCTGAGCCTTCAGAACTTGCTGAAGATAACGAGGGAAATAATGAACCCACCGGTGGCAATCCCACGGGTGATAACATTATTGAAGACGATACTGATGCGATTAACCCTTCCGAGAGTGAATCAGATGAAGCCAGTTCGACTAACGTTGAAGATGAAAGTAACTTTTCATCGGCTCAATGGGAGATACTGGCAGATTTGTTGGATGCCTTTCTTAGCAGTGATGAGGATAGCGAAGATTATCACGATGCTTTGGCTAAAGAGATTGAAGGTATTGCATCAAAAGTATCCGATGACGTGAAAGCCGAATTCGGTGCTTCTGAATGGGATATCCCTGATCTCCTTATCGATTTGAATGTTTACAATGAGGCTTTGTCTCTGAGTCATTCAATCGGTAGCGACTTGTCTGTTTTACAGCAGGTTAAAATGCGTGGCCGAAACAAAACTCATGAGCGTGGAATTACCTTCGATGGAAATCGATTAATTCTGTCACAAATGGGAGTTCGTGATGTCTTCAGAGCTCAAAGCGAATCTAAAAATAGAGGGCATGTTGGCCTCGTATTAGTTCGTGATATTTCAGCGTCAATGGCTAATGATGAAAGATATATTCATGCCATTAAGTCAGATCTTGCTTTATCGATGGCCGCTGAAAGTTTGTCAAAAATGCATGTCTCCAATATAGTTTTTCCCTTCAAGGAAAGTGAATTTGAGATTATCAAAACGTTTGATCAAAGCGTTGAGGAATCTCTATCGAAATTCACTCTTGGATGTAAGGGTTATTATACCCCTACGGGATCTGCTTTAATGGCAGCTGTTGATCTGTTACTTGACAGCCAATTCGATAGGAAAATAATTTTTCTTATAACTGATGGTTATCCGAATAAATCGGAATTTACTATCGTCGAAGTTATGGAAAAGGCTAAATGTAATGGAATAGAAATCGTTGGTGTTGGTATTAAGACTGATGAAATAATTGGTTTTGAAACGGACACTTTCGTAACAGTTGATGATACTTCTTTATTGTCTATTGAAGTCAGTAAGCTAGTTCATCAAATACTTTCTTAATAAACTCTACCCAATCGGGGCAAAAAGGCCCCGGTGGGTCTTTTTGCTCCATGAAGGAATAAGGAGCAAAATATGACTCAGATAAAAACTTACCGTGTAGAACATGAAAAAGTCGGTGCGATGCATAAAGTCCGTATTTTCGGACGTGTTGGTGAAGTTATAAGCAATGATAGCCCTCAGGAAAGAATCTTCCGCGAAGTCACTATAGCGGAGGGTAATAGCCAGCAGGCTGCGTTACTTGTAGATAACTACATACAGCGTCTTGAGAATAATGGCTTCACGACTGAAGCATAAATGTTGAGGGCCCCCGGGCCCTCTTTCTTAAATTCTGCGTTGTGGGTTTCTCCCTGTCTTCTGCACCGCAGAAGGCATTGAGAAACTCACAATGCCAGATAAGAGAGATCATCATGACTTATGCATCCCCGGCTCTTCGTCGTAAACCACAGGAAGTATCTGAACACTTTATTAAACTCGTTCATGCTCGAATTGCTGAAGTGTCTGGCTGGAAGTATATATTCGAAAGAATACCTGCTTTCAAAGACGCTTGTGCAAAAGCCCCGAGCCAGGTTCCTTGCCCGTTTACTGGCGCAGGGAAATCGAAGTTTCGTTTCCGACAAAAAGACCTTTATACCGGATGTGCGATCCATAATGACTTTCCGGTAAATGAGTTTTGCGACGGAATTGATGTTCTGGCGAAATATTATGAATTAAGTAAAACGCAGACTTGCAAAAAGATTCTCTCAGATTTTTTCGGGATGGATCTGCATGCTCCGTTAACTGACGCCGACATTGAAAATGAACGACGCTATAAATCAGCAGTTCGTGCCACAGAAACTCTTGACCGAGAGGAAGTGGCAAAGCGAATGCGAAAACTTGATGTGATGTATCACTATACCGGTGAAATAAAGCCTAATACTCCTGTTGCTTTGTACCTCCGTAATCGTGGGATCTCCCGCTTACTGAGTCACTTACCAAAGGATTTAGGCTTTAATAACCGGATCTACTATTGGGATAAAGATAAGCAGAAATCGATTATCTATCCGGGAATGATTGCAATCTATCGTGACACCCGAGGTCGGCCTCTGACTATCCATAGAACATACGTAGACAAAAACGGTGATAAGGCACCTGTAGAAAATCCAAAGCTGATGATGAAGCCTCCTGCCGATATGACAGGTGGCTCAATTCAGTTGTTTGACCCTCACTATGATTCAGGTAGTTCGACCTGGACACTGGGAGTGGCTGAAGGGATCGAGAATGCGCTTTCTGTTGTAGAAGCGACTTCAACACCATGCTGGGCAGCCAGCTCCGCATGGTGCCTTGAAAACGTTACTGTTCCTGATTTTTTACTGCCTCCGCCGGATGTAAAATATATAAACTTTTATATCTGGGCGGATAAGGATATTGCTAACTCACAAGGCACTCGTGCCGGTATCGAAGCTGCTCAGCGACTTCAAAGCCGCATGGTTGAGTTTTTGGCTAAACGATATCCCGCATCAAAGCTGACAATTGAAGTCTTCGAACCAGCACAAGATATTCCTGATGGGAAAAAGGGTATCGACTGGAACGATGTTCTCCAGTTAACAGGGCAGGATGGATTCCCGATTCACTGGGCTCCTGAATGTCTTAATCAGCTGTAACAACGATAACTCCCCCGCATTTTGCGGGGGGGGTTATCTTATCAATATTATTTTTTAAATTGTATTGATAAGATAACCGCTTTCCTTCGTGATAATTACCTGCCTTTAAGGTCTTTTCACGGCTGAGATGCTTGCTCAGTTAAATAAATGTGCGGTACTACTGGCTATGGTCGGTTGTATGACATGGTTATTCCATAAACTATTAAAACCCATAACGGGAGTATTACCGTTATGGTGATGCTCGTCGTTTTACATCGGAGAGCATTTTAATGAATTTTCAAACTAACGAAGTTTTTAATAAATTTGCTGCTGTTATAAAATCGCGCATCGTCAATGAACCATCGTCATGCTATTTGCTGCATGATAATGAGATAGATATAACGATTTTGAAACATGGCATATTAGAAAATGACAGAAACCTGTTGTACGTAGTTCGTCCTTCAGGAACGTGTTTGTTGCGTTGTGACAAATATTTCTATCCGAAATATTATCTTCGTTGCCGTGGAGATTATAAGTCATTCATATATGTCCATCTTGATCTACATAGTGGTGAAGCTAAAGAAATCACATGGGAGCAAGCAGACGATATGCTGTCTAGTCCAGGAAAACCCCCATTAAAAGGAAATCTTGGACGATTTGAGTATATAAAAGTTGTGGTTGAGGACCTTCGTATTCGAGGTTACGCTGATTATCTTCCTGCGTATAATCTTGATGACCTTCGCCGTTTTGCCTTACAGGACGACCGCCCATCCCTTGTCAGATACATTGACAATGTAATGGCAACGGTCTGATTGGTTGCTAATTGATTTACATATTTTCCCTGATGGCCAACCTGCATCAGGGAGGCCTCAATAACGACTGGAGGCTGTATGAAGTTAGCTACGGACCTGGTAAAAGCTATTTTGATTAGAAATGGTGTTGAACCAGTAAATATAAGCGAATCATCTAAATTATCTTTGAAACAACCACTGACAGAACTTAAATTCAGTTTATATTTGCGAACTGAGCATTTATCTCACTTCCTACCCGGTTATGTTTATTCTATAAAAGAATGTCCACTGTCATATGACATCGGGATCGAAATTCAGAAAATCTTCGAAAGTTTACATTTGTTAAACGAAGAATTTGAATCCCTCGGTTTTGTTTCTGTATGGATAGAAATGCATCAAAGCATTTTTGAACAAAGTCGGTTTAAGAAAAGTAACTTTACTTTTCGGGAGGAAGAGGTCGAGCTTGCTAAAGGGCTTGTTTGTTCTCACAATTCACAAATAAGTAATGCGGCTTATTTCTGGCTTCAGCACTTTGAGGAGTTTATGATTTATGTTCGTAATAAGCTTATCGACCTCTTTCGAGAGGCCTATGACCTGATCCTTGGAATGCAGCAAGTATTTTTCATTCGGGAAAAGGAAGAGCTGTTGAAAACTATAAGTTATGGGGATGACCTGTATGAGGTGAAATTAATGGCGGCTGAGCTTTACTCTATCGAACAGAACTTAAAGTGTTCTGAATCGATAAGTACAAAATCTCAAGCTTCGGCATATATTAACCGCATCCGTGAGTTTGTGCGTTCGGGGTGGAGGCAGGGCTATATAGTCTGCCATCATAAGCGAAGTAATCAAATCTCATCATTGTCATTACCGATGTACTTGAAAGATACGTCAGGCCGAAGTGCTCGAAAGCGAGTAAAACGTCTTATATCTTCTACAGTTTGTGGTAGAAATAAAGATTTAGGTCTTACAGATTTTTAATTAAATTATACCCATGTGGGGATCACACCCCATATGGGAGTGATCCCTTTTTTATTGAGAGAGGATCACATGAAAATTATCGAAAAAATCATTAATGCCTTTTTGGTTGTTCAACATAAAAAAATACAGGTTAAAAACATTACATTTTTAGACAATGGGCAGGGCATGTTCTCTGGTATGTCTTTTGATGCTGATGTTTCACTGGAGTTTATGTATGAATCAGCAAAAGCATATAGTTCTTGTTTCTGTGATATTCCCTTTCCAGGTTTTGAAGATGCAAATCTGGAGGAAATTACGAAATTTCAATTAGATGCTTTGAAGCAAAGAAAGAATCATTCTTTCATTGTTAACCATTTGAGGTTTCCTATAGTTTTAAGGGAAGGGTGCAAAATCGAAAGAGGAGAAGTCTATTCAATTTCGAATTGCACTTATAATAAAGAAAGATTGCAGTATCTTTTTTCTCAGGATATTTACGGTAAGTTGTATAATTCCTTAGAGAAAGAATTAAGCTCGTTTTTCTCATTTATCAATGTTGAGGTGCACGAGTTGTTAAAAGATGCTGTATGCTTTGCATTAAAAATCCTGAATAAGATATCTTTGGATACACCTGAAAGACTTATTAAAGCTTTTAATTATCGTGACTGGTATTGTAGTTACGATGTTGAGCTTTTTAGGAAAGGCTTACCTGGTCATATTCTGGAAGAGCTCATTGCTCCAGATATCTTACTTTCAGACCTTAACGGTTGTAGAAAAATACTTAGAAATGCAAAACGATTTCTAAATGGACATACAAAAACCAATTGTGTTTATATTAAATATGAATGGTGGTTGGGGCCTGTGGATACCTCACACTCAGCTAAGTTGATGTCTGACAAAGAAATTAATAACCGAAGTGACTTGAAGAATTTTTCAAAGGTCTTTTTCAAAGAGTGTTTAAGTTCTGGTAAGTCGGAATATGAAAACCATCTTAGTGAAAAAGAACATGCGCTTCGCTACAATTATTAATTAAAATTATTTTCTCCCATAGGGATTTCTCCCTTTGGGAGAAATCCCTCTATTAAGAGGGTATTTAAATGAATGCGATACAAAAGTTAGTTGAATCTATTCTTGTTAAAATGGGTTTTGTTGGCGCTGTAGTGGAAAATATATATTTGGATTCAAAACCATTTCGGCATATTCGATTTGTGGCTGATATTCCAGTAATATCTTTTCTACCTCATTTGGTGAAATATCTTAAGGGCGCAGACCATCTTTACTGTGGTAACGATGATTTGCATCCTCTTTTCATTTATTTTTCCGAAGCGGCTACATTAAAAGCAGGCCCTGTAAATCTCGCGAACTTTCGTTTTGAAGTTTCTATAGCTTCAACTCATTTACGACTGGTCTCAGAGCAGCCTGATTTGCTTATCAAAGGATTTAACCGGGATAATCTAGAATACGTTTATTACCGCTCAGATTTGGCCTCTAAGGATCTTATACTAGGCCTTGTTGAACACGGTTCTCCTTTCATAAAACATCTACATGGACTTATACAAAAGCGAATTTTAAACGAGTTCTCTCTGATTTTTTCTGTTCTTGAAAAGATTTTAGAAAGCGCGAAGCCACAAATTCTTGCTTGCTTCCATAGTGTTGATTATGAAATGAACGTAAAAATAATAGCCGAAGCTATACCTGAAACTGTATCTAATCAGATAGTCACATCTGATTATATAGTTAATTCTATATCAGATGCGGACAAGTTTATAAATCATGTTCGTCGCTATTTAGCAGGCAGGGTAATGAAGAGGCGGATATACGCTGAATTAGATGTTTGTGAAGAAACATCAAATATTTCACTAGTGAACTTAGGATGCTTTACGTCTCCTCTGCTCGTTACGGAATATCAAATGTTTAAGCCACACTCTTCAGGGTTATATCGAAAAGCTATAAACAACTCCTTAAAACAGTTCAAACCAGAAATGCATGTACCTTCTGAAGAACTCTTTTATAATTAATCTAACCCATCCGGGAACTTGCTTCCCGGTGGGAAGCACTTCCTTTTTAGTCATGAGGTAGTGTAAATGTTTAAAGAATCTGACCACGTGGAATTTGTTAGTGCCTTTCTTTATCAAAATTTAGGCCTTAATGTTCCCGCTGACGATATAACCGTTCAATTATCTGATACTTCGTTCGACAAAGTAACCTTTGATTACGATGTAGATATCGATAATTTAAATTGTATGTTGGATCTCTACATATCTGAACTAATAAAGCACAACGCATCTTACTCCGATTCTATTCTTTTGAAACAAAAAATAATTTATTTTCTTGGAGTATTTAAGAATTTCGGATTTTTTACGTTTGATATTCGCGGATATAGTAATACTTTAAGCCCAGTTAAAGTTATTGATATTGTTTCAATGATTATTAATGACTGTGAAGAGTTATCTAAAGCTAATTCTTCTACTGATGCTATAAGAAATCTTTATCTCGATAAAATGAAGGTGGATGGGAAAGTGTTAGTTGCGAAATTTGCACTTAAACAGTTTTTTCATTCCGACTTTGGTGACTTTATCTCATTTGTCGAGAAAAGAATTACAGATTGTCTTAATGAAACTTTAAGGATTATCAAAGCTGTTGAACATGGCTTTGTACGTGTTGGGCAGCATAAGATTAATCGCCGTATTAATGATGACTTAAAGTTATGCATTGATTTCAATACTGATGATTATCCGGCAAATATGCCAGATATATATATTAAGTTTAACGATACATTTGATGGGAACGGGGCGTTATATTGTGACAATGATGCCCTCATATCCCTCTATACCGATGTTGCTTCAATTATCAATGTGCCGGTGATGATGGAAGTAAGATTGATCAATAAAAGAGGGCGTGTTGTCTGTGATTCTTCGCATTCAACTTACGTATCTCTCGAAAGTAATGACCGATACAGAGTAACTGATCGCACATTACTAATAACTGAAGCTTTTGACGATTTTCGTAACGCGTCTCAATGATCCTTTTGCTTCAGTCCAAAAAAGTAACTTTGGTTGGCTGAAGACACTTGTCTATGACAATGTAAAATCTGTCGCTGGCATCTTCTTTTAGCTTAACCAAACTTTTATCTAACCCAGTGGGGAAGTCGCTTCCCTTCTGGGGCACTTCCTCTCAAATTTGAGGTAGTGTATATGACACATTCATCTGATGATAAAAACTATGTCCGAGCAGTTCTGAGCTATCTTGGCATAGATTTTGATGAGGCGGATATAGTATTAAGTGTTTGCCATTGTCAAAGTGACGAGCTTTCTTTTACCTGTAATATCAAAGCTATTGAACTCAAGAATGCTGTTGATTTATATGTCGATAGTATCTCTGAGAATGAAATAGAAGCTTTAAACAGAGAATCTTTAAAATCTCGACTCTGTTACTTTCTTGAGGTGTTTGACGCAGTCTCTGGTCAGTACCTTGAGATTTCAGGAAAACACTTTGCAACTAGCCGTTTTGAATATGATGATGTTTGTAGTGAAGTTCTTAGCATGTCTAATGATGTTTCTCAGTCGAAAGGTTATGACCGGGATGAATATAACAGACTGATGCAGGTTGATGGTCAGGTTATGATTGCCCGTTTTGCTTTGCAACAGTTCTGGGATACTCATTTTATTGGACTAATAACATTTGTATCTGAGTCTATAACATCGAGCCTCTATAAAGCTTATGAAACTTTTAGTGATATAAGTTTGGCTTGCTATAAACTGAGTGAATATTCTTATTCACGCTCTATCAACAGTGAATTGACCCTTAATATTTCACTTAAAGAAAATGACTTCTGTGAGGACCTATCTGATTGCTATATGGAAGATGAGGCTTTACCTTCTGGTAGGGTAATTTCTCGACGCAACAATGACTCCATAATAAGTATTTATGAGAGCTATGCTGCGGCTTCTTATATTCCGATGATTGCATCTTTGGAAGTCGTTGATGAATACGGCGAAGTGGTTACTGACCTCTGCCATACCGTTTATGTTTCAGAGTTAACCGGTGGGCGGATTAAAATCCACGACCGTAATGACTTAGTATCTGAAGTTTTCGATAACCTAAGAAATTTAAATCTTGCAGTTGGAGATTCAGTTTCACAAGCTGCTTGATTCTTTCCCTGATTTTGATTTTTTCTCACATACTCTTATGGCACGGTTTCCGTGCCTTTTTTTTGCCTCGCTTACAAGCGTCTACTCCTCTTCTACCTATCCCACCTTACATCACCACTTAAAATCTATCTTTCTAATTCCATTATCCTTTTCGTAGCCTCTAATGCTCTGGTATGAACATACTCTTTAAACTCAAAAAAGTGCTATTAACGAAAAAAAATCCCTAAAGAGATTTGTATACTGTTCTCAACCAAGGAGAGCTCATGAATGAACTAAAATCCAAAAACGAGAACAGTACCAAAAGCAACTTTCCCCCGGTTGATAATCAGTTTTGCTTTTACCATGTTGATTTCAGCATAGAACGACTACTTTCAACGGCCGAGGATCTCCAGCTTGAGTACATCTTCCAGAAACCTGGAAGTGAAGTAAGAAAGGATTTGGTTGAGCGATTCGAACGTGGAGAGCGCTTTGTTACAGCTTCACACTGTGACAATTTCTGTGAAATCCTTGGTTGTCAAGGCCATCAGGAAAATGCATAAACCCATAAACCTACATTTCCACTTTTAAGGATGTTCACTAAAGAATGATTGGAGAAAGTATTTTTGACTGGGTAATTTACGGAATATCCATTTTGATATTTGCCTCAGCACTAATTGAAGGAAAGACAACTCGCTACCCAGCACTTTTTTTCTATGGGAGTTTAATTTTAATGTTAATCCTGATAGTTGCTGGAGGCCTTAACTGGTGGTTCTACAGGTCAAAATATGGCGCAGTAATCGTTATCTTCACAGTGGTCTCTTTACTGATGACTCGATTCCGCCTGGTCATATATAAATTAAGATTAAGAAAGTTAGTTTCAGAAATCAGATTTCGTATAAAAACGGGTTTTCGTATAATTCTTGTTTTGTCGGATAATGAGGATGAGCGTAATGTTCTGCTGTCTATGCTTAGCAACGTATTGCCAGAGCAAACGCTTATTCACACGCGTGATGCTCTCGGACCTCATTCAGAGCCTATCCTAAAAGCTCTTGAGCTACATCATCAACAGGGAACAGGTTACATACTCGTCTGTGAACAACAAATCTCAGCGCGTACGTGGTTGAGTATCGTAGAAAATGGGAAACCTGATACATCTATAGCTGTTAATTTTCATTCGATCCCAGAAATGGAGTGATTTTTCAATGAGTAGAACCGTTTCACAAAGTGTCACAGAAGATTGTCTTTTTGATACCCGCACACAAGTCAGATTACAACTAAGTCGAAGCGTTCATAAAACGCTGGCATCTGCTAAAGAAATTTTACAGGGAAGGGGGGTTGATTCGGTCTCTATTGAAGATCTTGTTCGAGCCTGTCTTGAAGAGAACCAGCCAATTGATCTAGCCTCACTTTACCTTGAAAATCTCTTAAAACAGAAAGGTACCAGCATTTGCGATTTTTAGTGTTTTCAAACCTATTAGATAAAATGCCGGTTGTGTTTATATAACATCAATAATTTCATGCAACAGGTAAAACATGAGTACTCAAAAGCAACTTTCCAGAACTACCGGCACTGAACGTATGTTTAAGGAAGAGCTGGCGTTATCCTTAATTTGTTGGGTTTTCACCAGTCCTTTTACCAACTGGACCGATAAAGTCTTCAGTGGTATTGAAGTTCCGTCTGAAGGACCGTCATCATTACGGGGTGAGACAGAAAAATTCTTTCGTTTTGTCGTTAATGAAGAAGGCTACGACGCAGGAAGGGCTGCTATTGGTCTTGACCTATGTTGTTTTTCACTTCCGTTGTGTTTGTTCCCGGACGCTGCCCTGTCTGAGGAAGAGGTTATGAGTAAGTTAACCGGAGAAGTTATCCATGGAATTCTTCTTTCCTTACCTGAGTTTATTGATATGCCAGAAGTGCTCGCTTACCAGGTCAGGGATGAAATTCTTGCTTTTAACACTCGCTGTGGAGACGGGATCTTTCATGGTTGGAACACGGCTTCAGAATTGTGGAAGTTTGAAATCTTTCCCCGCACCACCATCATGATGCAGCATACTTCGGCAATACATTAAAATTAGGCGGGGCAGAATGCATAAAAAACTTTTTCTTCTCGAATGGAAACCCTGTCAGAGCCGCGTATGGGCCGGTTGGATGGCCCTGTGGTTGACTATCAGTTTTCTGATGTTATCTGCCTTGCTTATGACAGATCATCTCCTGAACAAAGTCATCCTGCCGCCAACATGGTTGTTGATCTGGTTTTCGCCAATGCTGGGGTTTTTGATAAAAGTTCGCGTCGTCGAAACTCAACATTTCCTGGAGCATGACCTCTGTGTTGCAGGTTTCTCTTTTTACCGCTGGAAGAGGTTAGTTTCTCCCGGGCTTTGGTCAGTTGACTGTATAAATGGTCGTTTTCGCCTCAATCGGATCACCCAGGTGGGTAAGACTATCCACTATCCATGGCGTCTCCATTATCATCCTTTGTTCATGAGCCCTATCGAACATAAATCGCATGCTGTGAAAGCTGTTTCAAAATGACTTCTTTAGAGGTTTACATGACATTTATGTTCTGCAAGGTCAGCCTGGGCAGCAAAATTGATTGGAAATAACATGAGCCTGGAGAAACGTATGAGTTATGACGATTTGCCCTATTTTCGTGACCAGATTCTGGAACGCATCGACTCGCTCAAGTGTTTTCTTTCGAACACCCCCCCGATGATGGCAAACCTGATGACTGTCTCCACCGTATCTAGAACAGAAGAGCGCTTGAAGCAGGTTAAACCCATCAGGGTTAGTATTAAAGACGATGCTTCGGTTGAGGAAATTATTCAGGCACTTACTGACATCTGTGTGGATGACATAGAGTCATTAAGTCATGATTCCACCAAAGTAACCACTAAATACCCGGGTCTAATCATTGTCCCCGAAAGAGCAGATCTTCTCGAAAGCTTGATCACTTCTATAAACGAAGCAAAAAATGATTTTGCTGCGGCAATGAGGCGTATCGATAATAAAAAGAATGTCCGTTTTGATAAAGTGCACAAGAAGCTCCCGGGCCTTGTCGCTATGCACTCAACAAGAAATATCCTTTTCATCAAGTCCCAGCTTAAAAAAGTTACTTTTTCATGGCGGCTAAACCGAAACCAGGAAGTTAAAACAGCAGAGCAACTTGTGAGTTTGTTGGAGCGCAGGAGAGCCTCAGAAGTAAAAAATGTAGCAACTACCAATTTGAATGTCGTGTCTAATATCGATAAGGCTTTACACCGTCTTGAATTTCACCCACTGAAGCAGGGCGAATCTTATCGCCTTTGTCGAACTAACTCTTTCCCTGTTCCGATTGCTCACATTTTTGCATTTAGGCCTGAAGGGCAGGAACGAAACGGGAATAAATATGCTGAGACTGATTATTCAGTAGTAAAAGCATCCTTGCCCATTTTCGCAGCAGGCAACATACCTCAATTAAAAACGCTCTCTGACTGGGCTCCTGAAAACAGCCAGGGTCCGTCCAACCAACGGAAGCTGAGCCTGAAATATACAGAACTCGTGCCGGGGGCTGAGCTGGGCATTTTCATTGTCAGCCCCGAAAATTAAGGAACAACAATGCAATGGATTTCCACAGCCAGCCAGAAAATCGATGAGCGTCTCTATCGTGTCTGCGTCTGGGTAAAAAAATATCACGCTGATGCGATTAACCGCGTTGTGCTAACCGTTGATCTAAGTAAAGCCCGACATGACCCTGACGAGGACCAGGTAAGAGCAGAGCTGCTGTGCGGCCATTATTTTTTGCTTCGTAAGGAAAACGCTTCGAACTCTGCGCCTGACGATCAAAAGTTTGCTTTCCTGCCTGACGGGCGCAATCTGTGTTGGCAGACCGCAACCCCGGTGCTTCAGCATCTCCTACTCAATAAAAACGTTCCTGAGTCGCTGAGGTTGCTTACGGACTACATACATATGCGTCTGGCCAGGCTGACAATGGTACCTATGTCCGGAACCATCATGAACGAGGCTCTGCTGGACAGCATCAGCTGGGTTAAGGTGGATTTGACCTACTTCTGGCAGTACGAACAGCTCAGCTCTCATCTGGGACCCATCCAGATAACCCACAAGGCACTTGTACGCTTCGGGCACCTGGCAAAGAATGATGAAAACTCCAGTGCCATAAGAATTCTGCGTCAGCGTCTGTCTTCAGAATTCTTACAAGAATTTCAGATGGCTGAGGATGAGCTAAAGCGCAAACAGTCGTTGATGGGCACCATGGACGTGAAAATGCTGTTTCATGCTCATTACCCCAGCCAGAAGATGCTGGTGGCTCGATATAAAAATGGTTGGGTAATGGTGGATTGTTTTCTGTTTCACCATACCAAACCTAAGAAAAAAGCAAAAAACAAAACTACTGTGGCTAAGCCTCAACTTAAACAGACTAAAAGAGAAGGGAGTGAAAATGGAACTGGGCATTATGGTGTGCATCGTGTTGTTACTCTCAGTGGCGGCGGCGTGGATCAGTAATAAGACAGTTGATTTGCTCGAAAGATTCTATTTCAAGCGTCCGCTGAGCATGGAGTACGCGGCATGGCTACGTGTAATGTGTGCAGGCTTGTTATTAGTTTTTATTCAGGTTGCTCCCCAATTTACACTCCTGTATACCCTTAAACTTGTCACGCTTATTAATCTTGGAATCCAGACAATGAAATTAAATGGCGTGTACAAATATAAAAGGACGGGAATTTTGCCTCCGGGAGGGGCACTCTCTAATCTCACCAGACTTAACCCGTTCAAGAAAAAATAAAGTTATGCGCCCGTGAGGGCGCTATTCATCAAAGGCATTTCGCATAAGCTTGATCATGGCTTTTTTACCAGCTTCAATATTGCGAATGTAGCGCATAACCATTTCTTCATTCGACCAGTTCCCCATTTCCATAATCTGTGGTAGCGAGTAACCTTCAATATCCAGCTGTATCGCACCGCCTACACGAACGCTGTGCCCTGTCCAGTAACGGGTTTTAGTCTCATTTGGATAAAGCTCATTCCACATTTCTTTAAATGCCCGTAAAAGGGAATTTTTGCTGAGCATACCGGCATCGTCCACAGTGTCTTCCTCATCTTCATCGTTCAGAAGACTTTGTTTAGCACGGTAGGGCAGGTTATGCCGTTTAAGAAGCTCAGATAGCTCATTCCCTTTACTCCGAAGCTTCCAGCCGGGTGGCATATAGCCTGTATCATGGAAATTTACGGCCTGGAAAAGGTATTCATCCGGATGACTGTGCTGATCCATTTTCACAAGGTTCATCAATCTCAAGAGGCAGTTAGTTAACTGACGTGTCAGCCGGTAGGTAAGAAGTGTACTGATGTTCGTTTTTGTACGGTATACCGTCAGGTTAAATTCACCGGTCATACTATCCAGAGACAGATCTTTCAGACGTATACGGCGAATTTCGGATGAACGGAGCAGTGTTTCAAAGCCTGTCCAGATCAGGCACAGGTCACGAAGCTTACGAACTGAGTTTGTAGTACTGCGTAACTTTATCAGAGCCTTGAGATCGCCAATAAGAAAGGGAGTTGCCTGTTTAGTCGTCTTTCGCTTCCGGGCTTCCGATTGTTTTAAGGCTTCCAGCATGTACCATGCTTCAGACGTAATAATCCCGGGCAGGTTAAGCCCTTTTTTATGGATACTGTTTAAGGCCTGAAGACAGCTGTTTATGCTGCTTCGTGACAATTTGCCTTCAAGATGCCCCATAAACGCCAGCAGAGCTTCCTCAGACACGGGGAGCGAACTTACTGGCCAGTCTGTATGCAACCGGGCATTCGCCTGATACCATTCGTTCCATACTCGTAGCCAGTGCAGATAGGTTTTAGCTGTGTTGTATCTCAGATGGGAAAAGTAACGGATCAAGCGTGAAAGCTGTTTATCATGGTTGCCGAACGTTTCCAGCTGCTGATGCAATTCGCTTTCCGAAAACTGTCTGATCACTGATTGATTCTTCATCCTGCTCACCGGGATACACTGGTTTTATTTACAGTCATTTTAGCACTCATGTACCTGGTTATGAACAGGGTGGAAACAACGAAAAAGGTTGTGAAATCGTTAGGCTTAAGTGAAAAATGATATTAAGATTATCCCTGGCCAGTTGAGGCCTGTCTAAAGAAGGTTGATTATGTCTGACACAAAGCAGTCTTATTTAATGAAATTCCGTAAGTGTAGTTCGTTCGAAACGCTCGAAAAAGTATTTGAAAGGTTATGTGAAAAAAACTCGGGTGTCGCCTCTCTTGAAATTTCTGGTGCTTATGATCATCGTAAAGCTGAACTGACAATGAAAAAGTTATATGACAAAGTTCCTGCGAGTGTGTGGACCTTTGTTCGCGAGTAATTATTGATATTGGCACAACAAAAAGACTGTGTCTGGATTTGAAAATAGTTTATGCCCCTTTCGGGGCTAAAGGCACTGTAATAGCCTGTCTTTTTAACTTTCTTATTAAGTTCGGAGAAAGACTTTAATCATAAGCCAAGCCCACTGCTAAATACATCCGATATTCTCCTTAATTTTAGAAGTTGTGATAAAAGTTACTTTACCTAAACTTCTCTCTCCATATTTGTAAGGCTCTCATTTGATTCTTGTCAAACATTAATCTGGAAAACTAAAAAATCATTTCTTTTAATTCGTTTTACAGAAATCCTCCTCCGTTATTTCGGATATAGTTTGAATAATTATCAAAAACGGGGTGCAGCCATGCGTAAGAGTTACACATTTGGTATTCCATTTGGACTCCAGAGAGAATCAGGACTCTTTTTAGATATTACAGAGGTCAGCCGGGGTATCGACTGTAACTGCATCTGCCCCGCTTGCAAAACTGATCTGTTAGCAAAGCAGGGGGAGGTCAAGCTTTGGCATTTCTCACACAGTACTGCTGTAGCCGGTGACTGTGATGGTCTGATGGAAGCCATCCGGGGAAAAATTATTGAAGTCATCAACGAGCACCAGGTTCTTGGTTTCCCAAATCTTCTCGCTGGCGACGATGGTGGGCCGGTTTCACTGAATGAGGTTATTGGAAGCGGCAGTATGTTCGGAGGCACAGCTGATCTGTTCGTAAAGGTTAATGATTTATGTGTGGCCGTCTTTCTGGACAGGGATCGTAGCATTTCTGCGAAGTTAACCTTTGACCACCTTCATCCTTCCGAAAGAGTTGCCGCATTGCGTATCGATCTTCCAGATATTGAATATGAAATCAGTCAGGTGCAGCTCGGGCGACGTAAAACAACATACAGTGAGTGCATTGAAAGCCTGATCATTGATGAGACCAGTTCCCGGGAATGGCTATATCATCCATTAATGCATGAACTTGAATCTGAACCTCTTCAGGAGTATCGGGGACGGGAGCCTTCAGAGGAAGGGCCTCTTCTTCAGCGCCTTGCTGACTGTAAGATGAAATTGCCTGATATCCTTCCGGGCAGTCATAACGCGTTAGTCAGGTTACAGCAGGATACGATTGTATGTCTGTGTCGGTTAACGGTTCGGGCTTATGACATCGCTCAGACCGATGAATTTCCTTTGTTCCTTCGCTATTTCAGGTTGCACTGCCTGGAAAACAGCGAACATGTCAGTTACGAAAGACTGATCTGCTGGCAGGAAATGATTTCAAAAACCCAGGAAGGCCAGTCCTTGACACAAAACGAACTTGAATATCTTCATGAGATTGTCCGCATCGCCTTATACAATCACCGGCTTAACAATGTCAGTATTTCAGATGTTAAAAACCATGACACAGGAAAGGAGAGCGGCAGGGTAGAGCCACAAAACTATTCACTCTTATAAATAAATTGGGCTTTGCGCATTAAACCCTTGCCGCAGGAGGTGTACCGCATATCCGGCACAGACAGTCAGTTTTTCTGGCAGCTTAAATTTGACACAGCTTAATATAGTGATTCATTAAACAGGTTCAGTATGCTGCCAGAACGTTTTAGTCGTTATGGGCGTCCGTTAGTTTTCTACTAACTGAACGACGACCAGCCTGCCGCCTTCCTCCTTTGACAGAACAAACTGAGCGTTATTCGTCAGTTCAATTTTTTCCCCAATGGCAATCTGTCGTTTATCCGGTAATGACATAAGCCCATTTATGCCTTCATTTACTAACCACCACTGATCGTTATGGAAAACAAAATACCCAACTCGTTTCCTTTGCAAATCGGTTGTACGCTCATTTGGCGCAATGAGGCGATTCACATGCCACGCATAGATTGACTGCCCGCTCCACACCATCAACCGGTGGTCGTCAGGACGATAACTGCCTTCCTTTCGGGAAGAATATAAATTTAGAACCGGTAATTTACCCTTGTATGGCGTACCGCAGTAGGGACAAACCGGCTTTGTCTTACCCGAGAAAACGTACCATTTCTGTTCACACGCCTTGTTCTGGCAGGGCTGTATCAGATCGACTGTTTTAACCAGGGCGCTTTCCCACTCATCGGCGGTCGGGCGTTTAGTGGCATCGTGTAAGCCATCTATAAAGGCGCGCTCAAACAAAGGTGTCAGATAAGGGCCCATGATGGTGTAAGGAATTTTCTCCGGGTCAGCCCAGGGCAGTGAAAAGGACGATAGCTGACTGACTTTGACTGCATTGCTTTTGTCTGTCGGATGTTCAATGAAGAGTGCCTTCTCACCCATAGATAAGGTCTCATCACGTACTTCATCCGACATGTCATGTATTTTTCCGCCACGTAGCGGATGACGGAAGAACAGATACATGTAGATAAGCACCGACAGCGCATGACGGTCAGTAGTAATGCTTGGCAATACGCGGTTCGGATCCTCTTTGGAAAGATGACTGGTTTTCACCACTTCCGGAGCGATAAAATCCGGGGTGCCCACCACGTCGGGAGGATACTTTCCAGGGACAACCAGGCCGTCTACGTCAATGATGCAGGCATGTCCCATTTCTGGATCGATAAGCACGTTTTTATAGCTTAGATCGCTGTGACAGAGACCTGCCGCATGCATCCTTCTGACGGCTCTTGTCAGCAGCAGACAGACCTTGAGATAGGTAAGCGTATTGCCTCGTTCACGTGGGTCGAGAAATTTGTTCTGGTTGCTGGCGCTGGCAAACCATTTGCCTTCCTTTTCACGACCTTTTATGCCAAGAAAATCATCGTTTTTAGAGCCGTATTTAAAGAAAAAGTAGCTTTTGTAGGTTGGAACCACGATGCCGATTTTATCCCCATGCTCAACAACATGGGTCGGCCAGCAAAACAGGTCCTTCCAGTATTCACCTCCGGACTGGCCAAAAATGTTTTGCCTGTAGCGTCCGGTGATCATATCAATCCGATCCCGGGCCTGCTCGTTCTGCGGTTTATGATAAAAAGCGACGACGTATGATTTATCAGGCGAAAAGTAAACATCCTTCATCGAGCCCGAACCAATTACCTCGTCAACATACTGGACTGTTTCGCCGTCCTTTGTTTTGCACGTAACGATATTTGCCATATTGATCACCGAAAAAGCGTATCCCTTACCACAACACCGCAATAGTGCGGTCATCATGGTTCCCTGTGGAGAAAAAGTTAAGCCAGTCGCCTAACCTCTCAGGCGCAATACTGGCGTCTGTAAGGACAGGGTTGAGCTCATCAACGAGACGGGTCCATTTTTCGTCACTGCGAAGCCCATTATCCGTCTCAAACAGAGGGTCTGAGACGCCGTCTGTCATGAGGATCAAGTGAGATACATCATTCCATTTACCCACGCTGATGCGGCCGCTAAACGAGGGGTCTGCGATAATGCTCTGGTCAAGGAAACGGGTTTGTCCTGCGTATTCTCCGCTATCGGGATTTCCCAGTATCCTGACTTTACCGGAAGGGCTGTATGCACCTATCGCACCATCACCAAGCCAGAATGCAGCCGCAAACAGCTCGTTATCAGTTCGTAGCGCTACAGTTGCCAGAAGGGTTGTTGAATAGGATTTCACAGGTTGTTCTGCACAAATGGCTTCGTTCTGGATACTGTTGACCGCGAGCGTAGCTGCCTGTTTAAAATGATGAAGCATGGCGTTTATTGTTGCCTGCTGATCGCTCCCTTCCCACGCCGTGATGTGCTGCTTTAAATGGACGCCTTTCACACCACTGAGCTGATTTAAAAGGTAATCGCCAGCCGTTTTGACTGCAATCCGGGAGCCTTCCCGGGAATTTACCGCACTACCGGCTCCGTCTGCGACCAGCATGACAGACCATCCTGTTTCCTGGCAGTGGTTGATGTAGAAGTCGTCATCTCTGAAGCTTCCGGCATGCTCATGAGAGCGTCCCCGGCGACTGGCGGCAGCAATACGTATATCACCCCTGACCAGGCCAGCAGCGTCCAGATGGGACTTAGGGTAGGGAGCGTCTGCTGGTGGCTCTACCACCTTCCACAGGCTTCTCGGATCGGGATTGATTATAAATAGCTGTTTTGTTTCACATTCGTCGTGCGACGTGCATGACCAGATTACTGAAAGCTCTATATCGCCGCTTTCGGTGGGAGTACCTGTCAGCAACTCCTGTTCTTTGTCAAAAGACAGGCCAATGTTCCGGGGAAAGACAACGTCCCTGACAGTAGCCTGCTGGCCCTCACCCAGAACGATAGCAACCGGCGAAGAGAAACGTTCGCCTGCGCGGGCGTTGGGGATCGTTATTTTAGCTCTCGGGGGAACGGCAGGTGGCACAGCTAAGCTGGCCCGCTGCTGGCCTGTCGGTATCTGCCCGGGTTTTAATACCAGGGAAGACAGGTTTTCGTCTTCCCTCTGTGCTGGTTTATCAAATTCGTAATAAGGCATCAGCTTCCAGAACGGAGGATGAGGCTCATTTTCTGGCAGGGGTTGCAGTGCTGATGTATCGGTAGCGTCAATGCCCGGGTTATCAGCAACACTTACGACCGTTTGTTGCTGATCGGAAAGACTGGATGCTGACGAGGCGGCAATCTCTGCGTCGTTATCACCTTCGCTAACCCGCGCAGATAAACCCTGTGCAAGGCTCTCAATCCGCTCTTTAAGCCGCATAATTTCTTCGGTAAGGGATGGGTCCTGCGATAGAAGTAAAAGCCGCTCACCTTCAACAGGGTGGCCCAGCTCAGACAGAACTAAGCGGATAATCTTCTCTTCAAGTAAAGCATTTTGCGACATCAACCTCTCCCTCTGTTTACGTCGAAGTTAGTGTTTCCGCCATCATTGCTGAATGACAGGCCTGTTTCACACCACGGGCAGATCACGTCATCCGGGCCGTCAATACACAGCAACTTTCCGCATGAGCACAGGGCAAACGCACTGGCATTACCGCAGTGGGGGCAACCCGGTACGCCATGCAGTTCGCTGGTATTTACCTGCAAACCGGTAGCGGTGGCATCTGACCACGCAAAATAGTCCTCATCGATGGGATAGCATCCGGCAATATTAAAGCTGTTCAGGTTCAGACTGAAATCGAGCCCGGAAACCCTTGCTGGTGGCCGTTCATACTTCATCAGGTACGGACGACGGGTCTTGCTGCAACGGCCGGTAAGCGTAACGCAGTTTTCGTCGTACGCTTTTACTGGCTCGTCCTTGGCCAGCCGGACTATGTATTCAGTCTGGCTGAGCTCAGGTTGTTTGTCGTCCCCGACGCTGCGGCTGTGCGCCGTAACCGAGGCCGTGATCCATTTGATGAAGCGGGTAAAGTCCCCTTCCTGAGACTCGGTGAACAGCATGACATTCTCTGTCAGTTGCCGCAGGATATTCAGGTCCGCTGACGGCCCCAGGCCAACGGCAATGAGATTCACTTTTCTCGCGTAGTGATCCTTCCAGCGCTTCACTTCTGCGGTTGTGTCGTCAGTCGGACGTCCGTCGGTAAGGAGGTACACGACGGGTTTCCAGTCGCCTTTTGCCTCATGAGTGGTTTTTCTGACCTGGGTATCAATTTGTACGGTCAGCTCACGCAATGCGGCCCCAAGGCTCGTACCGCCGCCAACGGGAAGGCGGGGAGGGTAGAACGAGGCAATTTCGTGAAGAGGTACAATCGTACGGGCTACACCGGCAAATGCGATTACCGAAACCCAGGCTGTTTCAAGTGCGTGTGGATCCTTTCTTAAATCTCCGACGATCATTTGCAGACCATCAGTCATTTTTTTCAGGTTTTCACCAATCATGGACTCTGAACAGTCCAGGACAAAAAACACGGGAAGGCGTCTCATAATTTTCCTCGTACGGCTGGTACGGCCAGCAGAAAACGTTGCTGTACAGAAAGGTGCTGCCCGGAAAGCAGCACCTTTCTGTCTGTCAGAGCACCAGCTGGATTTCTGGTGGAGGAGGGGGAAGGGTATCAGTTCCGTTATTGATCCCCGCGCTTGTGCTGCCGGAAGACACGCTGGCCGATACCCATTTAAAGAAACCTGCAAACGCGGTTGAATCTAGCGTCTCCAGAGACACAACCTTATCGGTGAGCTGTTTTAAGTGCTCATGGCCTGCTTTAGGACCAACGGCGCAGGCAATGATGGATCCGAATCCCCGGCCGCGAATCGCTTTTACCGCTTCACCGTACGCCAGGGCATCAGAAGGGGTTCCATCAGTCATCAGGAATACCAGAGGACGCCAGTCTCCTTTGGTATCACCATCTGAGCGACGTACATCCCGTTCAACACACTGCATCAGACATTCAAGGGCAGCACCGGTGAACGTCCCGCCTGCGCTTGGCACAACGATGTCAGAAAACTGGAAGTCTTCCAGCGGGGTGAGAGGCATGAACTCACGCGCCTCATTGTCATAGGTGATAATGGAGATATGAACGCTTTCGAGGGCGTAGGGATCCTGGCGAAGAGCGCTAAGCATCGCCTGAATTCCAACGTTAACGGAATGGATTGACTCACCGCGCATCGAGCCGGATGTGTCGATAACAAGGTAAACAGGCAGGCGGCGCATCACATGTAATTCCTCAGGTGCGAGACAAACGAATCTGATTCTGAAGGCTCACCAATTGCCCTGAGTTTCCAGCCTGTAGCCTCGCGTATCAGCTCGGCAAAGACCATGGAGCGCTGGCTGGCGAAGGCGGGTCCGCCAGAAAGATCGAATCGTGCCATTTCAATATTACGGGCATCTACTGCCCGGATGAAGGCATTCTGAACTTTACCAAAGTGCTGCTGGAGCTTTTCACCATTGTAGATCTGAACGATGAACACAATTTTCTCGTACTGAGCGTCAAGGGAATTCAGGCGCACAATAATTTGCTCATCGTCACCGTCACCGGCTCCGGTTCGGTTATCGCCCGTCAGCCAGATATTGCCTGACTTATGGCGAAGGCTGTTGAAAAAGATGATATCGCCATTCACAAGCGTTGGTTTACCATTTTCCACATTGCCGAGATCGGTCACCTTTCCGGCTGAATTACACAGGAAAGCGATCACATCAAGGTCGTATTCTTCTTCTTTTTTACCAAAGATCCCGCCGAGAAAACCTTTCTTTTCCTCATTAATATCCCAACCGAGGCCGATAGTAACGGACGAGAGATCGTATTCATTTTTTTTCAGGCTTACGCCCTGGCCTTTGCTCAGACTGACAGACATGATATCCCCTTAATCAATAAAATTATAAGACCACATTTACTTCTGGCGGCGGCGGTGGCAGGTCTTCAAGACCGATCACTTCTTTTTTGCTGGACTCCACTTTCTGACTGCCTACCGAAATGCTCGCACTGACCCATTTAAAGAAAGCTTTAATCGTCGAACTGTCAGCTGTATCGAGCTGAACCACGATTTCAGTGATTTCTTTGAGGACGCTGGTATCGGCATCATGCCCGGCTGCACATGCCACAACAACGCCGGTTCTGGCCGCTTTAAAGTCATTCAGGCCTTTACGCCAGTCATCATTCGGACTTCCATCCGTCATCAGGAATACAAGGGGACGCCAGTCACCTTTAGTGTCAGCCGTCGTTTTCTGTACTTCTTTGGCAATGGAGCTGGCCGTGAGGGAAAGCGCTTCGCCAAGAGACGTGGTGCCGCTGGCTGTTAGTGCTGGCATCTGGAAACTCAGGAGGTCTGTCAGGGGGACTGCCTGTCGGGCTGAAGAATCAAAGGTGATCACTGACACGTGAGCCGTTTCGAGTGCATACGGATCCTGTTTCAGCGTGGTAAGCAGCGTCTGAACGCCATTTTTAACCGCTTCGATAGGCTCTCCGTGCATAGAGCCGGACGTGTCGAGTAGCAGATATACGGGTAAGCGTCTCAAATGTAATTCCTTCTTAAGAGATCGGAAGAGGAGAGTAGTTTCAGGAAGAGGCCAGGGTTTGTTGATTTGATAAAACGGCACGACATCTGTCGGGTGGAGATTAAATACTCAGAAGCGGCATTAAAGAAATAAGTTAACCACCATAGAATTACCGACATGTGAATGGCCTCTTATCAACAGAAAAATAATTCAGACCGGACTGGAATATAAGATTTCTGAAAAAACTCGGACAAATAAACTGTCTTATGTATGAAATTCATCATACATCACAGATCTGCATGAATGGAGTGTAAAACGCCCAAAGATTGATGTGTAGCACAAGAGGATGTCAAGACACCAGGTTTTGTAGTCAGTAAGGCGCTGCTGGCATTGCGGGAGGAGAATAGATCAAAACTACGTCACGCCAATACAGAGGTAAAATATGACAAAACCGGGGTTTTCACCCCGGTCTGAGATTTAGCGTCAGGACTTTTTAGCGCTGTATTCTTTTATCAGTTCGTCAACGGAGTGCAGAGCCAGCTTCTCTACCGCTTCACTTCGGGTCGAGCCACTCAGCGCAGCCAGACGGTCAATTTTTCTTAAGATCCGCATGCGTAGCGATAAGGACACGGCTGTTTTTTTATCCTTATCGAGTACGACCTTCCCTGTAGACTCACCGGTTTTCAGTTCAGCATTCTGTGCGAGCGCTTCATTCATCCGGCGAAGGGTCTTTTTATCCAGCTGGCCCGGATTAACGAGATGGTAGGAATGACCTGCCTTGCTGTATTTGATCTCCGCAGAATATGACTCGCGTAGCTCTTTGAGGGCCCGGGTTAATGTCGGCTCTGAGCATTCCAGACTGGTTATAATGTCGGCAGCGGAAACGGGCTTGCCGGTGCCCAGTAAGTTGGCAAGCTTAAAAATCCGGGCCTGTCTGGTATTTAATTGCATCGTAAGATTTAGCCTGCTTAAAGGGTTAGTGGTTCAATAGGCTGAAAAATGAAGGTACTGCTCATCTTTCGAATAACCGGGTGATCGCCTAACGCTTCAACCGGATCAATGTGTTCTATGCCTGCAAAATTTACTGACGACATCTGGCTGCGAGTGCATTTGCAGGACAGGATATACTCATCCTCCAGATAGCCGGTCCGCTTACTGACCCGTTGCGTAAAGCCTGACACAATCACGTTGTCGAAAGGTAGCGTATGTAAAACGATACCGACCAGGCGGAACAAGCAGCCATGGACGTGGCGGGCATAGTTTTCGCGTACGGCTTTTTGCGTCATGGCTTTTTCCGTCAGCTCCGTGCCCCGGGCATTAACGCCGTAAATCTTATCAGGGAAATCTTCAATCTCAGCTAAATCAACGTCCAGCAGGACTGCTGATAGCTCCGGCTTTACTTCAAATGCAACAATCGTTTCACGCGGCCATTCAGTTTCTGCCAGCACACCCGCCAGGTATGATTCGAAAAACGCGGCGTCTGTCCGGAACTGCTGCCGGGCATCTGCCTGAGCCGTGGCGAGCCGTTTTTCATGTTCTTCTGCTTCAAACTTCCAGTTTGCATACTGTTCGGCCCAGGCCGTCCGTTGTTGCTGGTACCGGTGCTGTCGAAGGGTATTCTCACGCTCCACATCAATCAGCTCCTGCTGCCACCGGCGAAGATTTTCGGCGTGGCGCTCAGCTTTAGCTGATTCCGATTCAAACCATTTACCCAGAAAACTAATGCCTTCGCTCTCGGCAGGCTTTTCCGGCAATGCAAGGTAGTCTGGCTTTTCTGGACGCACCGGTGCCGGAACCTGAAAAGGCGACGTTCTGTTATGCAGGTATACTGCTTCCAGCTCTGCCCAGCTGATGCCTGTTTTTGGATCCGGCGTCAGCTCGTGAATATTACGGATTGCGGTTACCGCTGACATGAGTTCAGCGGCTTCCTGCTCAAGCGCCTGTCTGAGCCCCGGGTCGGTTGCCGTCCGGTTTCCACCTCCGGAACGCGCGGCCCGGTCAAGCCGGGTACGGTAACTCAGCCCGGTACCGGGCAAGCCCAGATTGGCATAGGTCCCCCGGCTACCAAAAGAAACGGAAGCACCTCTCGGCCCGACACTCAGGCTCGGTGCACCGTTACTCAGGTTGAGGCGAACGCCAGGAATAATGTTGATCGACTTTCTGAACCTGAACCCCATTATGATTTCCTTAATGATGCTGGGTCACGGTAAGTAATCTGATTCCATCAGCGCTTTGCTCGTTCTGTAACCCATAAAAACGAGCTCTGTCCAGAATGCCAGCCGCCCAGCGGCGATGTGTGGCGGGTTCACACATTGCTCCCTGCGACTTAAACACGGCCTGGGTAGAGTTCAGGATCCGCAGAGCGTCAGAATACTCACCCTGAGTGACCATCAGCGCGTTTTGAATGACCTCTATCTGACCCGGGTGAATGGCCGTTTTCCCAACAAGCCCATGTGCCATATCAAGAGCCAGCTCTCTGGCCATAACGGCATGATCGTCAATATGCTCACATACGGGCGCGGTCAGGGCAAAATCACGCGGGCCGAAGACTGAAACGAGCATTTTGATGACGTAGCCCATCGGGCTGTCATACAGCGTCAGGTCCCGGGGGCGGCGAAGCGACACAACGTTCATAAGATCGTTGCCGCCGATTCGAAGCGCAATAATGCGGTCGTGGCAGGGATGTTCCACCAGGCGAGTGGCCAGCTCGCGCATCTGAACCACGTCAAAGACGTCTTCTGTTTCCAGCGTTGGCATCATGCACAGGTGAGTCCCGCCCATGATATCCCACCATTCAGCTAACGAACTGAGGGTAAATTTCGGCAACACAAACCCATCGACAGCGGAAAGATCATAATGCGCTTTTAACCATCTGCCCATTTCGGCATGCCGAGGGCGAATGAACACCAGAGGCCAGTCATTTTTACCCAGGCTACGCATGCTGTTACTGAGCTCGTGCAGCAGGTGCTCCAGATTTTTGAGGGCGATGGGGATGTCTGCTTCACTGACAGCATCCTCCAGGCAAATCACCAGAGAGCGCAAACCCGGGATTTTCCCGTGCAGGACGGCATCAGCAATATCTTCCCGTGTTGCAGGCATGTATAGCGTGGCTCCCAGATTCCAGGGAGAAAGACGATTTTTCATCAGAGTACCTTCTTGATAATGGTTACAGCCCGATACTGGCCGAGGGTTCCCCCCATTTCTGTAACAACTATTCCCTTTTCACGAGCAAGCCCTACAAGCAAGGCAACGTCCGGGTCGTCAATAGAACGCACAAATACATGGTCCGGTACCCGACGTAATACAGCCCGGGTTGCTTCAGCAATACCGGGTTTAATACGATTGACGCTGTCCACTTTAAATTCATCGGCCAGGAACGCGATAACGTCGCGACTTGTCTGCCATAAGACCCGGGCTGACTCCATATTCCAGCTCAGGGTAGCGAGGGATGACGGGGTTAACTTCTTACGGAAATGGGCGACGGTATCGACAAGCATCCGGCTGCATTCGAATTCACTGAGATGCTCGCAAACCATGCACCCATGTAATCCTTCAGAGGACCATACTGACCGGGAGATCAGGCCTGATACCGGCGCACCCATGATGCCAAAAGGAATGAGCCAGTCATCATCACTGGCTGCAAGCCAGGAGCAGCCACAGGGATCGGCCAGGACAACCAGTCGCGGCTGCTCAGGATAGCCCGGGCGATCTTTCAGTGCGCGTACAAGCTCTCCGGTAATTGCGCCTTTACCTGTCCATCCGTCAACAAAGACAATACCGCTGGTACCATGGCGCTCTTCAATGACGTCGAGGGCTGCACCGTCAATTCCACGATCCCGGATAATGCTGATACCGTAATGCCATGAGGTTTTCCCCATGTCACGCAGGGCCTGGTGCAGCATAACGCCGAGCGGCACGCCAGCTCTGACGAGACTGGCCAGTACAATGGGCTCATCACCGAAGCGTTCGGCCAGAGCAATAGCGAGCTGTGTGACTTCTTTTGCAAGTCTCTCTGCGCCCCGATCCAGCGCCCGGTGAAACAAATCAAGATGCCATTGTGTTGGCGCTGGCTCCTGACTGAGCATGTCCGAATAATGTTTCTTCCCTGACTGAATCAGCTCTTCTTTTTGCTCAACCGGCGTCATCTCAATGACTACCGGCTTTAGCAGAAATTCCACGTCACCGGGCTGGTATGAGCCGGTAAATGTGTCATGTGGCTGCATTTTAATTTTCTCCAAAAATTCGCTGTGAAATGGCATCTGCAAACTGACTCTGACGCGGGATGCCAAACCAGCTGCACAGTTTCATAAAACGATGATCGCTCAGGCTGTCGCCCAGACCAATTACGGGGAAGACTCCGCGTTCAGCCCGAAGTTTTTCAAGCAGCCATCTGACTGCCAGCCCTTTCTCAACCGCGGTGGGAAGCCAGGCCACGTTATTACTGTTGCGGTGGATGTAGAAGCCCTCGGTCGGAAACACCGTTTCTATCTCATCTGCAATGGCATTGAGCTCGTCAAGGCGGGTGCTGTCGCGGTGCTTCATCACCATATAAACCGCCGTTTCACCGTATTCGAAGTTCAGCCTTGCCCAGGCATTGATCCCTTTTGCGTCCATCATTTCAGTGATCAGACGCTGCATCGATGTCAGCTTTTCCTGATAGGGAGCCAGCTGGCCGAGCATATGGGCCTTCCACTCCTCGTCGGGTTTGCCTTCTGGCGTGAGAATGACGGCCCCGTGAGTGGTGATTGCCCAGGAGTGGAAAGGGATCCGTACGCGGCTGATTTCTTCAGTTCCCCGTGCGGTAACGGGTATGAGTTCAGCCTGCTCCAGGAGCCAGTCCACCAACATGGACTGTTCTTCCGTCATAAAGCTTCGTGGATTCAGGGTGCGATCAACGGCACCGGTACGGAATGGCTCCAGGGCCAGCTCGTCCACCATTTTACGACGGGTCTGAAAGAGCGTGTCGTCAAGGTCGCTCAGAACAACGGGTTTATTCATAGGTAACAATCTCCACGACGGCCGCAACCTCAGCCAGCGCTTTAAGAAGCTGCGTGTCAATACTTTCTGCGGGTGTCTCAGTACACACAAGAATGCGGTCAAACTGCTGGTGGGCGACGTTATAGACAAAATTGGGGATGCCCAGCCCGTAGTTATCCGTAAAGGAAATGGCGGACTCAATGGCATAACCAACGGCGATAGGGGAGCGGGTGGTCGATCCATAAAATGCCTGTGCTCCGGCAGCTTCGAGCCGTTCAGCAAGCAGGAACGGCTCCCAGACGAATTCCCCGGTCCCGAGAACCAGAATACGTTCCCCCTTGTGGACGGAGACCTCATGGCCGAGATCGGCCGCAGGTGCGAGCATCCCCAGTCGGCCCCAGGACTGTTTTCCCTGGATGTCCCATTCTCCTCGTGAAGTTACGTTGACTTTCGGCATGTCCGGGACAGGTGCATCAGGTAATGGGGTCCATCCCCACTTACCGCTTACAAGAGAAACCGAAGTGACTGGTAAGGTGCTGCGCTCGGACAAGGCTTTGCCACTCCAGTCGGTAAGCGTAACGGCTATAACCTGTTCAATATGTTGAAGCTTGCCGGTATTACGCAGGGCTGAAAGCAGGTTAATAAAGGTATTACCGGTGGTTGCCTCGTCATCAATCAAAACCAGCGTTCGTGCGTTGGTAACACGACGTCTTTTCTCTTCATCATCTGGCAGATAGATCAGATGATCGGTGGCGTGGCTGTGTTCTTCCTTGAACTCGCAAAGCAACGTGCCATCAACCGGGTGACGGGTAGAGGTCAGATAGACAGATTCAGGATGCTGGTGGCGCACTTCATCAAATACACCGGCCCCAAGCCCAACGGCGGTTTCAGCCATACCGATAAACAGTACGGGTCCTGTCAGTGTCGAGGGGAACTGGCTGGCAAGCTGTCTGTAGGCCTGCCGCATGACTGAGGGTGGCACGGGAATGTGCCTGCCGAGTACTTTGCTGACAAACAGAAAGGCGCGTTTCGGGTTACGTCTTTCAGCGATGTCAAACAGGTCATCGAGCGAAACTTCACCCTGGTCGCGGGTTACCTGAATCGTACCGCATGAGAGGGTACGGCGATAAATCATATCTTCGAGGATATCAGACATAAATACGCCTTAATTCAGAAGGTTAGAGAGTGATTCCGGGTATGCAATTACATCCGTAATGGATCTCACCGCAACCGGAGAAAAGGTGTTTTTAGCGCTCTGGCGCACCATATCTTCAGACATCAGACCGAGCTTAAAGGCAGCAAATAACCCAGGAAGGTTCACCCCGCTGTGAAGGGTATAACCCACCCCCCCTGACGGACGCATGTTGGTTTCAAGCAGCACCGGGTTGCCATTCACATCGTTTCGCGTCTGAACATTCACCAGCCCGTCGGCCTTCATAACCCTGGCGCAGTCACACGCCAGTTCCCAGGCGCTTCCTTCGTTTACCAGATACTGGATAACCCCTTCCTTACGGCGTCCCACGGCTGCGAGTATTTCGCCCTTATCCGCGAGGATATCGACGGAAAATTCCGGGCCTGGCAGGTACGGCATCAAAACAAGGGGTTTAAACGACTCAGCAGCTGATGCTGCTGCAATATACTGTTGCGGACTGACCAGACGATGTTCGGGATGATTAAAGACGGCCATAGGCGAAGCACTGTCATCAAAGCGCCAGAATCCCATGCCATAGATACCCGTCACCGGCTTCACGCATACCGGGCTGTCAGTGAACGGCGGGGCCGCGAGGTGTGTTTTTAATTCTGTCAGCGTATTCACCCGCCAGGATGGTACGACCGGGAGACCCTTTTGCTCCATAAACTGAGCAAAAGTAACTTTTTCGTCAGCCAGAGTTAACCAGTCGACGCCCGTTGCACCGGTAGTAAGGGTGGCACCGGTCGATTCAATGGCTGAACGGTGTTCTTCAAACCACTGGCTGTTACGGCCAGTATGAATATGGTGGATGCCGTAGGACTGAATGGTTTCCTGGATAAACTGAAGACGTTTTTGAGGATCTTCAGGTTCAGTCAAAGAATAGTCGGCAACGGAAAGGATTTCATTTCTTTCGTTACGGTGGGAGGCAAAAACGGTAATGGCAAAATTATTTTTTTTTGCAAATGATTTTACCCCCTGAATAATATCTCGCTGGGAGGATAAACCTTCCATAAACCAAATTTTCTTGTTCATTTTTTTTAATTATCCGGAACGCCATGCAAATTTATGATTGAGAAGTGAGTCTATGAGTGTCTAAGCTACATGTCAATCATAATATGATTAATAACTCCTGTGGTTATGGAGTGCGTCAGGTTTTTTGGATTCCTGATAACACATTGATATTTAAATTAAACTTAGAAAATTAACACCCTGAAAAGGATTTCTTTTTGTGTTTTTTCAGAAAACTACCAAAATTTCCCTTGTCAGAGAACTTCATCATGATATGATTTTCTTCGTCAGTTACTAAATATACCTTTGATTGTCTCGGTCATTACCATTTTAAGGAATAAAACATGGTTTCATTAGTTAAGAACCAGACGGTATCACTCAGCAAAGAATCATCTGCATTAAGCCAGCTTCATTTCGGTCTCGGTTGGGATCCGGTTAAGAAAAAAGGTCTTCTTGGAGGATTGTTTGGAGGCAACGACTCAATCGATCTCGATGCTGGCTGCGTATTAATGGACAGCACCGGTAAAACAATTGACACCATCTGGTTCCGCAAACTGGAATCCACCTGCGGCGCTGTTGTGCACAGTGGCGATAACCTGACCGGTGAAGGTGACGGTGACGATGAGGTGATTAATGTCAACCTCTCCCGACTGCCTGCAAACGTTGAATACCTGGCGTTTACGGTAAACAGCTTCCGTGGTCAGTCGTTCAATGACGTCGAAAACGCGTTCTGCCGCGTTGTCGATCAAACCGGCAAAGAGCTGGCTCGCTACAAGCTGACTGAGCAGGGCTCACATACCGGGATCGTTATTTCTTCGCTGCGCCGTAATAACGGCAACTGGGACTTTACCGCCCTTGGCCATGCCTGTCGCGGCCGCACAATTGACGATATGCACTCCGATATCGTTTCAGCGGTTATTCGCTAATGAACCTGACGCCGGGGGGCAATGCCCCCGTTCCAGCCCAGGAGTTGCGGGTCCGGATCACCTCGGGCGGCCAGGTGGATGCTTCGGCGTTTCGCCTGTATGCCGACGGGAAGGTGCAGGGTGATGCGGACATGGTGTTTTATGGTCAGCCACGTAACGATGATGGTACCGTCAGCCTGGTCAGTGAAGGCCAGTACTCAACCTTTACTGTCGCGCTCAACCGGCTGAAACCTGATGTCCAGAAAATTGCGTTCACCGTGACCTGTGACGGTGGGCAGACGGTGTCCGGTCTTCGTAATCTTTCCATCGACGTGGAGCAAGGGGCTACCGGCCTGGTTAGCGGCAGTGTCGAACTGAGCGGCCGTCAGGAAGCAGCCTTAATTCTGGGTGAATTTTACCGTCGTAATAATGACTGGAAATTCCGCTTCGTTGCGCAGGGGTTCAACGGTGGACTTAAACCGCTGGCAGAGCATTTCGGCGTAAATATTGCCGACGAACCGGCTCCCGCAGCCCCGACTCCTCCGGTTGTAACCCCTCCGCCAGTTGAGACAAAAATCAGCCTGAGCAAGGTATCGCTGACAAAAGAGAAGCCTGCAATCAGCCTGACCAAACGGGATAACTTCGGTGAAATCCGGATCAACCTGAACTGGCACCGGGGCAGCGGCAAATCAGGCTTTGCAGGCATGTTCGGCTCCAAAGGAATCGACCTGGATCTGGGGGCCTTTGTTGAGCTTCAGGACGGGTATAAATCGGTCATTCAGGCGCTCGGTAATGCATTCGGTGATTATCGCGATGAACCGTATGTTCAGCTCAAGGGCGATGACCGGACGGGTGATGTATCAGACGGCGAGTGGCTGCATATCAATGGACGTGAATGGAAGCATATCCGCGAAGTGCTGATTTACGCCTTTATTTATGAAGGTGTTCCCAGCTGGGACAAGACTGATGGTGTGGTCACCATTCATGTGCCGGATCAACCGCCCATTGAGACCCGCCTGACCGAAGGTGAAAACCGTCGCACATTGTGCGCCATTGCCAGACTCGTAAACGAAAACGGCGCAATTAAAGTCGAGCGAATTAACCAGTACTTCAAAGGCCAGGACGAAATGGACCGGGCATTTGGCTGGGGATTTCGCTGGAGCGCCGGTTCTAAATAACACAGCAACAAAGGAAACAGGTATGAGCTTTTTCGACAAAGTTAAAGGTGCCATTAACTCAGGCCGTGACGAACTGACCCGCCAGGTTGGCCGTTTCAAAAACAAAAAATTCATGCAGGGCACCGTTGCTGTATGTGCCCGTATTGCCGTATCGAGTGACGGCGTAAGTTCGGAAGAAAAGCAGAAAATGATGGGCTTTCTGCGCTCTTCAGAAGAGCTGAAGGTCTTCGATACCAATGAGGTGATTGAGTTCTTCAATAAACTGGTTTCAAGCTTCGATTTCGATGTTGAAATCGGCAAGGGCGAAACCATGAAATACATCCTGGCGCTGAAAGATCAGCCTGAGGCCGCTCAGCTGGCCTTACGTGTTGGTATTGCCGTTGCGAAAAGTGACGGTAACTTCGATCAGGACGAGAAACTGGCCTCCCGCGAGATCGCTATCGCGTTGGGCTTCGACCCGGCTGAATTTGGCCTCTGATCCACATCCCTAAGGGTAAAATATGGTTTCCACACACATCGGCTTCCCGACTGAAACGGTCATTGTTTTTATTGCGCTTTCAGTCGGTGCCATCTTTATTGACCTGTTTATGCACCGTGATGACAAGCCTATTTCGCTGAAGAGTGCGGCGCTCTGGTCCGTATTCTGGGTTGTGGTTGCGATGGCATTTGCCGGTTTCCTCTATATCCACCACGGTGCTGAGGTTGCCAGTCTGTTTGTCACGGGTTATGCGCTGGAGAAAGTGCTGTCGGTCGATAACCTGTTCGTCATGATGGCCATCTTCTCCTGGTTCGCCGTTCCGGATCGTTATCGCCACCGTGTTCTCTACTGGGGGATCATTGGTGCCATTGTCTTCAGGGGCATCTTTGTCGCCATCGGTACGAGCCTGCTGAGTCTGGGGCCGTATGTTGAAGTTGTCTTCGCTATTATCGTTGCCTGGACAGCGGTCATGATGCTTAAAAGCGGTGATGACGATGATGAAATTGAGGATTACTCCCAGCATCTGGCTTACCGCATGGTTAAACGCTTCTTCCCTATCTGGCCGAAGCTCAGAGGGCATGCCTTCCTGCTTAACCAGAAGGAAGTGGATGCTGAACTGGCGAAACCAGAAAACAGCGATGTCACCATTGGCCGTGGTAAAAAAGCGGCGCTGTATGCGACCCCGCTGTTCCTGTGTGTGGCTGTGGTTGAACTCTCGGACGTAATGTTCGCGTTTGACTCGGTACCGGCAATCATTGCCGTCAGTCGTGAACCGCTTATCGTCTATAGTGCCATGATGTTTGCTATCCTGGGCCTGCGTACTCTGTACTTTGTCCTTGAGGCACTGAAACAGTACCTGGTTCATCTGGAGAAGGCCGTTATCGTGCTGCTGTTCTTCATCGCGGCAAAACTCGGCCTGAATGCGACCGATCACATCTGGCATCATGGTTACAGCATCGCGGCAACAACCAGCCTGTATGTTGTACTGGGTGTACTGGCGCTGGGCATTCTCGCAAGCGTCATGTTCCCGGGCAAACCTGAATCTGAGGAAAAGGGGAGTTAATCCCCTTAAGTGTTAACCTGAACAATTACTAATCGAAGAGGTTATTTTATGAGTGTTTCTCTTTCCAAAGGCGGGAACGTCTCCCTAAGTAAAGCAGCTCCGTCAATGAAAAACGTCCTGGTGGGCCTTGGCTGGGATGCGCGTTCAACAGACGGTCAGGACTTTGACCTGGATGCTTCAGCATTCCTGCTGGCCTCAAACGGCAAAGTGCGCGGCGATTCAGATTTCATCTTCTATAACAACCTGACGTCATCCGACGGTTCCGTAACGCACACCGGCGATAACCGCACCGGTGAGGGCGATGGTGATGATGAATCGCTGAAAATTAAACTGGACGCCGTCCCGTCTGAAGTTGACAAGATCATCTTCGTTGTGACCATCCACGATGCTCAGGCTCGTCGCCAGAGCTTTGGTCAGGTATCCGGTGCGTTTATTCGTCTGGTTAATGACGATAACCAGACTGAAGTTGCTCGCTACGATCTGACCGAAGATGCGTCCACTGAGACTGCCATGCTGTTCGGCGAGCTGTATCGCCACAATGGTGAGTGGAAATTCCGCGCAGTAGGTCAGGGTTATGCTGGTGGTCTGGCATCTGTATGTGCTCAGTACGGCATTAACGCGTCCTGATCAAAAAGTAACTTTTCTACCCGGGGCTGTTAATGCAGCCCTCATTCAACTGTTTGCAGGAGCTAAAAATGGCAGTTTCTCTCGTAAAAGGCGGCAATGTATCTCTGACCAAAGAAGCACCAACCATGAATGTTGCTATGGTTGGCCTAGGCTGGGATGCCCGTGTAACCGATGGTCAGGGTTTTGACCTGGACGCTTCCGTGTTCGCAGTAGGCGAAGACGGTAAAGTGTTGTCAGATGCGCATTTCATTTTCTTCAATAACAAAACCAGCCCTGATGGCGCGGTAGAGCACCAGGGCGACAACCGTACCGGTGAAGGCGACGGCGACGATGAGCAGGTCAAAATCGATCTGACCAAAGTCTCAGCAGATATCAAAAAACTGGTGTTTGCCGTTACCATCTATGATGCAGAAGCGCGTAAACAAAACTTCGGCATGGTGAGCAACAGCTTCATGCGCGTTTACAACAACGACAACGGCACGGAAATTGCCCGTTTCGATCTGTCTGAAGATGCCTCAACCGAAACCGCTATGGTCTTCGGTGAACTGTATCGTCATGGCGCTGAGTGGAAGTTTAAAGCTGTCGGTCAGGGCTTTGCCGGTGGCCTGGCGGCTCTTGCCTCCCAGCACGGCGTTAACATCTAAAATAACGCTGAATCATACCCCGGCAATGCCGGGGTTTTTTTTGGTTGCGATCCGCTATCAGGAGGGGGGGGGCAGAAAGGGTTCGGGAATCTCAGAAAGCAGAGAGATGTTAATTCTGACGTGAGCCTTTTAAAGGCAGGAAACGGATTTTTCTCTGGTTGCTGGTTAAAGCCTGTATTCCGTGCCTTATATCAACAGCATGCCCCTCTGATATATGTTACGTTTGCGACTTATGAAGGCACGGGTTCTGGAAGATAAAATACCCGACCAATGGAAATTCCAATTCAACAGGTATAGAAACTTCAACGTGATGAAATATGGTGTCACACCATATATACGCCTCACCAGAAATCCAGCGTCCTGAACTAAGCCAGGGGAACCTATATAAACGCTGCGCTTTAAAATAATCAAAAATCAGGAGAGTTAATGTGAATCTACAATCCGGACAAAACATACCACTTCAGCAATCTGCGATCAGGCTGAATCTTCAGTACCCTACCAAATCCGGCTTTAAAGGCGAACCCGATACCTGCCTGTTCCTGCTTAATGCTCAGGGAAAGGTCAGCGGCGATTCTGACTTTATCTTTTACAATAATCTGTCTTCTCCTGAAGGGGCAGTAAAGCTCGTTACCGGTTCTCAGCAGTCCAGCATTGAGATAGCACTGGATCGTGTTCCTGCGAACATCAGTAAAATTGCAATCACAGTTGTCATTGATGGTGAAGATACCATCAGTGGGCTCAGTTCGTTGAGCATGCAGGCTCAAGGAATCGCTGAGTTCCAGGCTGAGACTCAGGGCCGCAGTGAGAAAGCAATTATCCTGGGTGAAGTATATCGGCACAATGGCGCCTGGAAGCTTCGTGCGCTCGGGCAGGGTTTCAACGGTGGTCTTGAGCCTCTGGCCATTAGCTATGGCGTTGATGTCGCACAGCCAGCTCCGCAGCCAGCAAAGCCTGCTCGTATCAGTCTGGAAAAGAAACTGGAAACCAGATCTCCGCGCCTTGTAAGCCTCGCTAAAAAAGCCTCGGTCAGTCTTACTAAAAATAAACTGGACACCCTTGAGGCAGCGGTTGCATTTGTACTTGACGCATCCGGCTCAATGAGTGGCCAGTTCAGTAAGGGTAACGTTCAGTCTGTGCTGGACCGCATCGCCGTTCTTGCCGCCCAGTTCGACGACGACGGTGAAATGGATGTCTGGGGATTTGGAGAGAAGCATAAGAAGTATCCAAACGTCACACTGGACAACCTGGACACATATATTCAGTCCATTCGCGGGGCTGGAAAGCGTTCAGCCTGGGAGAACCTGCCGGGCCTCGGAGGGACAAACAACGAGCCTCCTGTGATGGAAGAAATAGTCGACTACTTTAAGGACTCGAAAATCCCGGTGTATGTTGTATTTATTACCGATGGCGGGATCAGCAAGACCCGGGCGATTAAAGATGCAATCCGGCGTTCTGCCAACTACCCCATCTTCTGGAAGTTTGTCGGCCTGGGTGGTTCAAGCTACGGTATCCTCAAAAATCTGGATGACTTTACTGACCGCCGGGTTGATAACACCCACTTCTTTGCCATGGATGATTTCGGTTCGATTAGCGATGAAAAGTTATATGATAATCTACTGGAAGAATTCAGACCGTGGATCGATGAAACAAAAAGGTTAGGCATCCTTTAATACGCACAGTTTGAGCTTGGTTGAATGAGCTCTACAGCAGCTTAATACTGTAGAGCCTTTGTTCATTGGAAATCGTACAGGGAGGCGCATATGGACCGCATCAAGTACCTGAAATGGATAGCTGAAGAATCACCAAGTACGGCTCAGCAGCTGGTGGCCTGGTTAAACAGAGCAAGGCACTATACGCCCGACATGAAAGAGCATCAGGCAGGTGTACAGATTCAAGAAAAGGGGATTGTTGTAGGGCTTAGACAAAGTACTAATCGTTATCATGGAGATTGTCTGACCATACATGTGGTACGGCTTCCGGAAGAAATACAAAACAAGGGATGGTTTAAGTCTTTTCTGAAGCTTTGCTGTGAATCGAATCCCTGGTGCGATGTTGTAATAGAAGACGTGAAAAACCCATATTTATTAAGCTTTTGTAAGAAACTAAACTTTACTGTATTAGATGAATTTTACCCGAATACTTACATAGTAAACACAGATGCCATTATGAGTTTACCTATCCCACCCTTAGGGAGATACGAAACCTATCTTTATTAAACCTGCGAACCTTTACCGGTTGCGTGGGGAGCGGATGGACTTCGGCTAAAGAAAAATCACATCGTCTATTTTGACCAGAAAAAGCTAATCTGCTTGATGTAATGCAGAAACGCATTACATTAATATCTTCTCCCAACAATCACCTGAACAATTCCCTGATTGCTTTTCACCTCATACCAGTGCTGGCTCATAGTTAGTCCTTAAGCAAATTTGTTATCGGAATAAAGAACGAAGCCAGCCTCATCGAGGCGCATAACCTTCTTCCCTTAACGCCTGTTGTAATTTTTCAATTGCGCTTTTCATTACCCAGGCTTCTTCGTCACTCACAGCACAGCCACGAAGATCGCTCCAGCTCAGACGTTTAACTAATTGAGCAAGGGCCATAGTTTCATTCTCATCAAGCTGCAAACTCAGTGTCTCAATACCTTCCACTATCTAACCTCCCTTATACTGAAAAATGGCGCTTTATTTCTGACCAGATGCCGAAGCCTTGAATGCGGCCGGAACTGCCGTTGTTTCTACTTTACAGAAATGGAATTAAAAAGTGGTGGTGCTGGGCACGTTTCTTTTCCAGTCGGGGTTTAAGCCAGAGCCGAAACTCATTCAACTTCTCAGCAGCCAAAACCGCTTCAACGGGGAAAACTTTATATTTACCCTGCTGCTGAGGTTCACCCAACCATCGCCTGATGGCTCCGTCAGTCCATAAACGAGTCTCTTTGAGCCTGGTTACAGTGACCCATTTCCTGGACCATTCATCAAATTGTCGCTGGCGATCCCGATAACGTTGTTCTTCCTGCTGACGAAGCCAGTCGCGATCAACAGCGAATTTTCGGTATCCAACAAAGAGCCCTTGTACTTTGGCCATGACAACATTCCGGTTTGCTTAGAACTGTTCAGACAGACATGTCAGGGATAAAGCTGAAGAAAAAGGTACAACGAAGAATAACCAAGACATAGGCCTGCCGGGTAAGTGGTGCGGTGCACAGGACTGTCGGAAAGTACGCTCAGAGAGGGTCGTTTAAGCATGATGCACCACCGCCAGCCAGCCTTAATAATGGTAATGTACCACTGGGTTACCAGACAGACCAGTAACGCATCAAACATAAAACTGTTTTTTAAAAAACGTCAGGAACGTAGCCTGACCTTTTAACCAGTGGTGTAAAAAACATACAGATTGCTCTGAGGTATGAGGTTCAGCAACTAGCCTTGTCGACGCAGAAACATTAAGTAATCAATAGCAGCTATCGCAAACAATGGTGAAAACCACCACGTGCTTTTCAACAAGCCAAGCGGCAGAAAGAGTACAGTTGCCATCGAATAAACAAAAACACGAACCATACCATCTGTAATAAACATAGGCTATTTGCAATCTGAGGTTGGATTGTAGATTTTAGTTAGAAATGGATCAAAGTCCGTTTTGTGCAAAACTTGGTTGACAACCCTCTTTTGGAAGATGTGCCGTTTCGTGCAAAAGTTGGTTGGAGGCCAAGATGGCAGAGTTCGTAGGTTCGGCTGCTTCGCAAGCTGATTTCATTTGGAAGAACGCGGAAGACCTGTGGGGGGGATTTCAAGCATACCGACTTCGGCAAGATCATTTTGCCGTTTACTCTGCTGCGTCGATTGGAGTGCGCACTGGAGTCTACACGGGAAGCATCGCTCGATAGCCAACCAGCCACGATTGAGTTCTTAGAAGCAGAGTTCAGTGTTGATTTCGATGCGCTGCTATCTTGACCGCCAATCAGACCCGCATGGTTCAGGTTTGTGTATGAGAGTCCCCAAATGGCTGTAGTTCTAACCAAAGCCTTGATTGAAGCCGGCCGCGCCGGAAATAGTGGGTACAGAAAAGGCAGTTGCTTGCGCTGGGCGTAAGTTACCCGCCGAAAAGCGGCTGGATCGAACGACTGATCGGCACTGAGGTATCTGACGAGCAGTACGAACGCTTTCTGGGGCACAGCACGAGCAAGCAGGCTGAACAGATCCTACGCGGAGAGCAGCCAGCCAAGGGGCTTCAGTATGCAAAGCGAGCGAAGAAGCTCGCTTCTGAAAGAAAAGCCACAATTGATCTGGATAACGAGCACCTGTCTGAAATCGAAAAGTATCGGTAGCCCTAGACTTTTAGCCGCTGAAGATCTCTTAGATACCATTGGTGAAACTTGCTGAAGTCAGCCTTCTGTTTCTCTACCGTGCTGTTATAGATCGCATCACTGGTAACCGCACAAGCAGTCCAGCCAGCCTCATAGACGAAGCGAGTAGCTATCGGTGACTTCTTCGGGGTGCTATCCCAGCGGTTTTTGAGCCACCGCGCAAGCCCTTCATCAAGAGGGACCACCAGATTTAGCTGCTGTTTTGTGCGAGTGATACCGACATAAAACAGCCGACGTTCCTCCTCGATTTCCTCTTCGGCCGGAGGGGTGTTCATCGATGTGCGAACGCTGTAAACATCATCGGGTTTGCCGCCAGGAAATTCCTGCTCATTCAGCCCGATCAGTATTACGTTATCCCACTCCAGCCCCTTGGAACCATGCAGTGTGGAAAGGATGAAGGGATCGCAGTCAGTAGCAGCCTCGCCTGGATTCAAGATAAGGTTTAAAAACGTGCGGGAATCGATCTTACTGGAGTCAAGTAGCTCCCCGATCCTCACGACCCCTCGTTGCTGGTCGTTCGATCCAGTGCGAGTTACACCCTCAGAGCCAACACTATCAATGAAACCCTCCATACTCAGGCGTCGTAACACATCGATAGCAGGCGTTTCCTCTCCTTCTTTCTGGCAGATAGTGGCGAGCCTGCCCAGCCGATCTTTTTGGTATTGTGCGCCCTCGAATAACTGACCTAGAGCAGACCATAGGTCGGCGTGCGGAGCCATCAATCCACTGAGCGCCGCTTTGAATTGCCCTTTCTGCCATCTAAAACCAGCCTCCTTCAGAAAGCCGTAAACAATCGCTTGTTTGTTGGGATGGTTTTCCAGTAGCCGCAGATCGCCGTACACAGACAGCAAGACGCCAACTACCAGTATCCCGATTTCGGTGCGGGTGTGTAATGCGCTTGAACCATTGAGGTAGCGATAAGGTAGCCCACACAGGCGTAAAGCAATTTCCGCCTCAGCAAGGTTCGCCTTAGTGCGGGACAATATGGCTTGTGTTCCACTGCTCACCGAGAGGTTTGATAGCACCTTGGATAGGCAGTTATCAAAGTGCAATCTGACCTCTGTTTTGGGGGTGCTAGGATGACTGACACAAAGCTTGGTCAGCTTTGTAGAGTTGCGCCGAATTACCGAGTTAGCCATCAAGGAAAGCTCATGGCCAAATCTGAACGTGCATGACAGTTGAAACACCTTCGTATTCGGGTAGTGCCTTTCAAACAGTCCGCCGATAAAGTCTGGTCGAGCACCACGCCACTCATAAATACACTGGTTAACATCACCAACAGCCATAACCGACGTATCCGACTTAGATAGCAAGCGGGTCATGTCATGCTGTATCAGGTTAACGTCCTGATATTCATCAACAATGATGTGCTTGAAGTGGGCACCAAGGCTGCTGTCATTACGCAACAGTGCGACAGCCTCAATCAAACAGTCATCAAAGGTTCGCAGACTGTTTTCCTCCAGCAGCTCACAATAGCGGCCATAGGCGTGAATAAACTCCCGTTTGATGTTGCTGAACGTTGGATCATTGGCAGCATCAACAGGAGTTACGGCCGCCGCCCGGCAGCGAGCAATAAACAGCTCGAAGTTTTCAATTTCATTGGGGTCAATATAATTCGCCTCATGGTCAAAGCCATAGCGGTAGGCTTGCTTTACCAGTTGCTCATAGCGGTAGTCGCTTGGAGTAATGAGGTCTTTCTTCTTGATTATCTGTTGGCGTTCTCCGTAACCAACAATCTTTAAGGCCAAGCTGTGGAACGTGCGGATTTCTGGAATCACGCTCGACATCAGTGCCGTCTTCAAGTTCTCCGTGAAGCTCACCTGCGCCGACTTGTTGTACATCAGGATCAGAATGGAGCGAGGATCAGTTCCCGTCTTGACCAGCCGCTCAACGCGCTTTACAAGTGTGGTTGTTTTCCCGCTACCAGGTACGGCTTTTACCAACGCATGTCCGGTGTCATGGCTGACAATACTTTTCTGCTCCCAAGTCAGTCTTTTGGTCATGCCTTAACCTTGTAATTGGCGCACTGACGGGCCTCGGTGTAGGGAACGATCTTTGCCTTACTGTGACATTGCAGATAGCCATCCTCCCATCGGCCTGCTTGCTCGCACATAATGCAGTTGGGAAATAGTGAATGAGGATCGGCGTGACGGATAAAAGCTCGTAAGTTATCAGCCAGCTCAGCGGCCCCTAACGATCTAGGCCATGTGTTCACGTCAGAATTGATTGTTAAATCCACTTCAGCGAGCGGCATCGTTTGTTCGTTGAGTCGGCCGGAACCACTTAAACTCCAGACAGACATATCCACGTTACCTACTGAGCAGACGCCGCTACAGGTGTCCACAGATTGAAACGGGGGAAGCCAGTTGAATACTCTCAGGATCTTCTCCTTGATCGAGTAGGCCCCGGTAAGCAACATCTGAATATCAGAGGCAGATTGGACCTTAAACTCAAGAATCGGGATACCGGCTTCGATCTTGTCTTGAGAGCAGGGGTGTGTGACACAAATCTCTACGTAGCAACGCCTTTCGCCAGTCGTATCATACAACATCACGTCTGGTCGCAGCCCTGTGACCTTATCGTGTTTTTCCAGCTCTGCCTGATCGAAAAATTGAGTCAAGTTGTAGCGTGCAGGCACGGATTTTACGCACTGACGTGCTTCGTCTCTAACCAAGGCTAAACGAGAACCATTACAGGCAACCCGGCGCTCCAGCTCAAGGCTAATAGGCATTTCACGGCTGAGAGCTTGTTGGTAGCGATAGAAGAATGCTTCTTTGCCGCACTTGTGAAGATAGGTTTCAAGGGCACAGCATTCTTCCGAATGGCGAAAGTGCTTAGCGTTGAACTCGCCCATTACCGGGGTCAGGGGGCTCTTACAACCTGGGCAGGTGTAAGTATGTGAGCGCAGGGCAGCGCCAATGTGCGTGAGGGTGCCCTCGCCGTCTAGCGCGTAAGCGTATTGTATTGAGCTGGATTGAGTTGTCATGACTGCGTATCCTCCCAAAAAAATCCAGCTAAGAACAGACCTTACGGCAGGCAAATGGTAAGTAGTGCTTCTTGAAGCAGTCGAGTGTACAGCGGCTCAGTGAAAAAGCTAATCGCCCGCTCAACAACCTAGTGATACTGGTGCAGATTCGACAATGAGTTAATGCCCGGAGAGCATCTGCAAGACTTCTAGCTGGAAGGCATTCCAACCAGCCCTCGCTTCTGAAAAGCCGTCAGGAAACGGTAAAATCCAACCAAGTGAGCAACTTCACTTGATCAAAGATCTAAGGCTAGAATGATGGAATTCCAACCTTAGTTTGCAAATAGCCTAAACATATAACTTCCTCTGAGGATTTAAAAGAATTCTCAGATGTCTTGAAAGCTACTTTTTAAACTTTCTCATTCTGAGAAGCATATTTAATTTTGCTGCGTCTGCTCGTGCTGCTGCTACAGAAAGGGCTTTATGCAGTGAAACTACCACGACAAACAAACAGAACATCGACCAGAATCCATCCATTTCGTTTACCTAATCGTTGAGGTTTTTATTCGGGATATCTGGCTAAATAGGACTACACAGATACCCAGTTAAACCCCCCGCTTACATAACACTCCGGTTCCTCACCAGACGTTTTATTCTATCGCGGTCTGTGGTTATCAGAAGCTGCATAAACCGGTTATTTAGTCCGTTACGCGAAAATTATTGAGGATCCGGGCTGTTAAACTGTTCTTCCTCTTTCGCTTCCGGAGAAAAGGGGAGGTGTCACCCTGCGGCCGGGTAGTGAAAGGGATTTGACGTAATTCAGGCGAAGGGCGAACAAGACCGCAAAGGACGCCCGGGCGACCGGATACCTGCCGGGTTGTGCGAAGTAAAAACCGGAAGCAGTGATAACACAAACAGGCCCCTACAGCGTAAGGATTGTGATGGACGATAAAGAGCAATTTACGAATCTTGTGGCAAAGCATGCCTCCGGACTCACCGAAGAGCAGCTGGCCGGTTACGATGCCTGTTCCCTGGATGGTGAATGCGTCACGCCTTCATACGAGGTTTTCCGGGGGTATCGTACCCGCCATACCCTGGATGAATTTCTGGAGATGGCCATATCGCTGAATGCCATCCACCCGGATGAATATTTAACGGATATGCTGCTTAAGCCTCATGAGGTGATCGGCGCTCTGGCCGATGAAGGCGACCAGCTGAACAACGCCACCCCGGTTTATTTCTTCCCGGATACCGGCGTCTATGCAGCGGCCGTCAGTGAAACCCGGGTGCTCGATGCCTGGCTTTGCTGGCCATGCTACCCGGCGAACTGGTAACGCGGCCGTTGGAATTGCACCGGCAGGATACGAATTTAACCGACCCCGTGGCGGGAAGGTTATCACAATTGCATGTCCTCATCCCTCAAGCCCCCTGCCAGGCCCTAACGTGCTGTCAGGCTTCGCCTGATTCCCGATCTGCGCCGGTACTTCAGCCGATAACTTTTTGTTTTCTTTTTATTTTCTCCCCATTTCCTCAAAGTTCGCGGGCGGCGTGGACAGGGCACCATTGCCGCATGTGGGGTCTTAATAAGGGCAGGGTGGTCAGGTTTGCTCGATGCCGGGGGTAGGCCCTACCCTTTATGGGATGAGGACATGCAATTCACTAAATTAATCGACAGCACCGGTGGTGACTTATCTGTAACGGGTCAGTTTTGATACGGGGAATGTTTCAGGGTTAAGATCTGGAATCATAAAAATATACGCTCCCGTTCAGGACATACGACTTGAAATGGATAATGCCATTAAAGGAATTCCAGCCTTTCGTCGATAACAGTTTCTGACCATCGCCATAACCATGTCATGGAGGAGACTAACCGTGTTTCAGAGGTGAGCTGGTGCCTGGCAAAACATACAAACTCAAATATCAGGAAGCGAGTTTAGTTGTTTATAACATGCAGCCGTGTAACTGATTAGGTACCGGCAAAAGGAGGAAATAATGTTTGAAAACTACGTTTGTAAAATCTATGTAAGCAATGATCCTCATTTTAGTAGCCATCTCGAAGCAACTGCGTTTGGTTTCGATAATGGTCAGCAGCAAAAGATTCTCACCGCAGCCCATGTTGTTACCAATGCTCTTGGAAAAATTTATCCCGTCAGCAATACACTTAAACTTTACGTCAAATTTCTTAACCATCAAGGACTGGTGAACGAAGAGCCTGTTCTAGTCGATTTCATTCTCAATGAGGCTAATGACAGGGCAGACTTTAAAGACGGCATTCCGTTTGTTGACAGTGCAGAAATCGTATTACCAGCTGGAATACAACAGCCTGTAAGTAGTTACTTTAAGGTCCTGGCTCCCGCAGCTGGCATGGGTACATTGGGTGTCGGATATCCAATGAATGAGACAACAATTTCGACATTCCCTGGTGAAGTTTCAGGCATTTGGCCTTTAAATTGCTCAAATCATTCTCCCCAACATCTCACAACTCGCTTTGTAATAGCACATTTCAACACCGATGGTTGCTCTGGTGGACCCTATGTCGTCTCCGAGAATGACGAGCATTTTGTCATTGGAAGTCTGGTTGGAATAATGTCTGGAACCTGCCCAGATTCAAATCCACACATGTCTGTTCAGTCCGCTACTGATTTTTAGCAAAGTCAGTTCCAAAATGACGCTGGCACGATAGTTATTTTGGGTCTGCCCGATATGGCGTCTGCCCTTACTAACAGCAACAGCATTGAAACTGACAAACATGAACTCGAAAGTGCCACAATAGTAAGTCATGATTTCTTCATCACTTTTATGGTGCTCTTTTTCACCTATCACACAGCAAGTTATGAATACGAGGCCTGTAATGGACGCTACCGAAACTGAAGAGCTCGAAAAAATTCGCAAGAAGGCAATGGATGAAGTTACAAGTGCTCTTCAGGCGCTTGAAAATAAGTTCCCGGGTATTACTGAGGGCGCAGCAGCTTTGGCGGGGTCAGGCGTAGGCGCAGCGGCTTCCTTCGGTGCTCTCTATACGCTTGGTACAACGGGAGTGTCAGCAGCAGGCATAACCTCCGGGCTCGCTACAGCAGGGTCTATCGTCGGTGGCGGTATGGTTGCAGGCATTGCGGTATTGGCCGCACCTGTAGCTGTGTTAGGGATTGGCGGGTACGCGATAGTGAAACACAAAAAAAATGCGAAACTGACAGCCGCCCTTAGTCAGGCCATCCAAAAGCTCTACGAAGTTCAGGAAAGGTTGATGTCGAATGCGGAATATTTTAAGGCAGAAATTGCTGGCATCAAGGCAACAATCGACATGCTTACTAAGAAAGCTCCAAAAGGTAGCCTGGTCGCGGTGAGGTAAACACATGAGTCAGTCTCCTTATGATGATGAGTTCAGGGCCATCCGTTATATTCAGCTCCGTGGTCAGGATATCGCGAACGCTCACGAGACAATTAACAGTGACATAGAGAGCCTTAAGGCACAGTTGACCGGGCTAATCAGCGGCACTGAACTTGATGAAGCGGAGCATCTGGCGCTTAAAGAACATCATCTGCGAGAAATGACCCCTTCAGATACTGCCATGCATTCTACTGGTCTCAAGACTATATATAGCGAGGCTAACCAGCGTGTATGCGGTGATATTGGACTGGCCACAATACTCTCCACGGATGACTTGGCTGTTGTAGATGCCCGGATCCAGAATCATATTAAAGAATTTAATGATCGCTACGCACTCGACGCCTGGGATTATGCTATTGCCTGCGGATGCGGGCTCATAGCATCCATGCTGGATTTACTTTGCGTCAGAGCCCCGCCAAAACCTACGGTGAGCTTTACGGCAGAAGTGGATGGTATTTTCAATAAACAGGTGCAGAAAGCCTTCAATGCCATTTTGCCGGAGGACCTGAGTACAAAACTCTCAGATTTGTTCCCTATAGGGGCACCAGACAGTTCGATCAGCAGCGATTTAGTGGGTGCGGCCGGTGGCGTTTTGTCTCCCACAAATCACCGCTTAAGAGCTTTGTCACACGATCCCGTACTGGGCATTATTTTCGGTATAAAGGATATGCTGAACGGGACCTGTACGGTGGTTCAGAATGGACAGATCGTGGTTTATCCTTCCAGTAAAGGCGTTACAGACGAAACCAATATTTTCAGGCTCATCGCCAGAATGTTTGGACACCTGGCATCGGATGTTAATGCCCCCTCAGCAAAAGGAAACCGTGGCATGGGGTTACCGGCTCCTTTTATGGGGCTACTTCGTATGCTTGAGGGGATCCCTGTGGGGAGTTCTAACTTCGGCAAACAAATAGAGTACATGTATGTCAACGGGTATGACTTTCGTCAGTTTATCGTGACAAGTATTCCGATGAGCATAATGGAAGTTTTGATGCGGGTTTTCTATGTGGCGAAACAGGTATCGCTGGGAAAAGGAGCTTTTGGGGAGACCTTACTGGATACCATGCCGTTGCGGCTAAATCCACGCTTCCGGATGATGCTTGCCCTGGGTTATGGAACTTCCAGTGCTGTTAACGCAGGTAAAATGTATATCACCGGCAATATTCTCAATGCGAATTACGCCTCCTGGATGGGGTTGGCCTGGAATGGTTTTCACTCACTCAAGTGGTCCCTTTATCAGCGACACTTAAAGCTTTGGGCCGGTATTGAAAAGGCAGAACTGGAACGGCTTCAGAACAATATAGACAGCATCGAGGCATTGACCATCAGAGCAGGAAACTTGCCAGTCAAGTAACATTCACCGGAGCACCTCCGGAACCCCATAGCCCACCAGCTGCTAAAAATGTCTGCCTTTGCTTTTAATACTCTCTCTGCCTCCTCCCCGAGGCAGAGAGTAGCTCGTAGTTATTTATACAGCTCACAACAGGGCCATAAGATACTCCGCTTCTCGTTTACCGATGATCCTGATCTGTCAGCTCTCTTACCGGATGCTGTACGAGCGTAACGGCTTATTATTGATAGTTCTCTCATATCAAACCTCATAAAGATTTATGCTGCCACTTAGTAACAGCCTAAAGGTTGTACTCTCTATTTAACAGCTTTTAGGCTGTTAATTTGATATTACAGCTTTTAGGGTGTATGTTTAGAAAACAGCGTACAAGGTGTATCAGAGGAACTACTGAGGCCAGCTTATGATCAATAATGATTACCCGTTAAACACGCTCAACCAGTTGCGTCCCTTGCTCATTGGTTTTCGCAAGGCGAATGGCCTGACGCAAAAAGACCTGTCCGAAAGGTTAGGGGTCACTCAACAGACATACTCACGTCTGGAAGCCAACCCTGCCAGTGCGAGCATTGAACGGCTATTCAAGGTGTTTTCTATCCTGGGCGTAAAAATCAGCTTCTCCTCGACAACCGCCTCTTCAGAGGGGAAGCAGACGGAAGAAATGCTTAAATCAAACTCACCTGCACGACAGGAGAAATGGTAACGATATGAGCCGGAAACAGCAGCGTCTGGCAATCTGGATGAACGGAATCAAAGTCGGATACTGGGAAAAAAGTAAAGGGGTAGACAGCTTACAATACCTTCCTGACTGGAGTGCAGACGAACAGGGAAGGCCGCTGTCATTGTCCCTTCCTTTTACTCCCGGGAACCAGGTCTGGCGTGGAAATGTGGTACGTGACTATTTTGATAATTTACTCCCGGACAGCGAAGGCATACGCAGACGTCTGGCAATGCGTTACAAGGCCGATAGCCTGGAGCCTTTTGATCTTCTGACGGAGCTGGGAAAAGACTGCGTGGGCGCGATACAGCTGCTTCATGACGGAGATGAACCCACAGATTTATATTCCGTGAAGTATCACCCGCTTACTGAATCAGAAATTGCGGCAACTTTGCGTAATACCACGGAGACATTGCTACCGGGCAGGCCAGAAGATAACGACGACTTACGTTTATCTATTGCCGGTGCTCAGGAGAAAACAGCCCTACTGTGGCATGAAGATCGGTGGTGTATGCCGGAGGGTAATACACCAACGACGCATATATTCAAGCTACCGCTCGGACTTGTGGGGAACATGAAAGCCGACATGCGCTCGTCGGTTGAAAATGAATGGCTCTGCTCGGTACTTCTCGAACAGTACGGGCTCCCCGTGGCAAGAACGCAGATTGCTCACTTTGAAGATCAGAAAGCGCTGGTGGTAGAACGTTTTGACCGAAAATGGTCAGGAAACGGACAATGGATCATTCGTTTACCCCAGGAGGATATGTGTCAGGCCCTGGGCATTTCGCCATTACGAAAATATCAGGCGGACGGCGGGCCAGGTATATCGGAAATTATGGAAGTTCTGAGTAATTCAGACCGTGCTGAGCGTGACAAAGCGCAGTTTTTTATGACGCAGATAGTTTTCTGGATGATGGCCGCAACAGATGGCCACGCTAAAAATTTCAGTATTTCTATTGGGCCACAGGGACGTTATCACCTTACACCACTCTATGATGTGTTGTCGGCATGGCCGGTGATCGGTCATGGGAACAATCAGATATCCTGGCAGAAGTGCAAACTGGCGATGGCCGTACGTGGCAGTAGCAACTATTACCAGATATATCGAATACAACGACGCCACTGGATCAGGCATGGTGAGATAACCGGCCTGAGTAAACAGCAGACAGAGGCGATGATAGAGGAAATCATCGCCAGAACCCCGGGTGTCATTGAACGTGTTAGCGGGCTTCTTCCGGACCAGTTCCCCCAGCAGCTTGCGGAAAGTATTTTTGATGGAATGAGGCAGCAATGCAGGCGCCTGGCTGAGAAATGACAGCCGCAATTTATAGTGTGCATGTTTTCAGAATAGCTGATGTAAGCGTGAGGATTCAGTATGACTGAAGAACAAAAAAGAATAGAGCGGGCTATTGAGTTGGCTTGTCGTTACGGCGGAACCGATGAAATGCATCATCTGCAATGGGTCGTGGATCAGATGGTAAGAGAACTTGCTGGAGAACGTTATGCACAGATTGTAGCAGATGCCACCAGCGGAGAAGATGGGCCTGATACTTACAAATGGAGTGTTGGGATCGCGCCTTAGCATCTGTCAGTCTGGGGATGAAAACGTACTTAACATCCAGCGAATTCCCAGACTTCACATTAAGACTAGAGTAACGGCCGCAATCACGTGAGAGAAAAAAATGGCAATTTTAGCAATCATTGCAGTTATCGCCCTGGGTGGGTACGCCTGCGGGTTTATTAAAGCCCGTGAGCTGAGCGCTTTGCGTAAAGAAATGAAACTATACGTGGATCGCATGGAAGCGGCGGAGCTGGACTTACACGCAATCAGAAGTGTAGCGGAGCACCGGTTGCACGGTGCAGGTAAACAGTTTGCCGACCTTTACAGCCGTATCGACGGTGCAACTGTGACGCTGACACCCGAAGATCAGCTGTTACTGGCAACGATGCCATTTAATATTCAGGATGTAGAAGACATCGTAAACGAGCGCGGTCCAAAGACAATTAGCGGCCGTCCATTCTGGGAAGTTGAGCCAGGCCCGCATGACTATGAATATGGCCCGCAATATCCGTATTTCCCAGACCAGCGCTAGGAAGAGATCAAGATGAGAGAGCCAAGACCCCGCCATACCTTGCAGGTCATTCGAGTGCCTTCTCTGGAGGTTCAGGATCTGGGGCTGACCAGCTTTGATAGCTGGCTTGACGAGAACGGTTATGACAAAACGAATGCCAGAAATAACCGTACCATCTGGGCGAGAGAAGGCGGATGGCATCTGAAACGTTGCAGAAATCTGGAAACTGGCACGGACGATTTCTGGTTTATCGCTTTCGATGGTAAAGGCGGAAAGATATACCCGCTGAAAACCCAAAGAGACTACCGGGCTGCATATCGTAAGCTGGAAGCAGAAGGTTATGCACCTGCGGTCATCGAGCAAATGACCACAGGCGCAGCATATAACCTGGCCTATCCACGTTCCACCCTAAAACAAGCTGAGACGGCCACCAGCGAACCAAAGCGGAAACCTGACGTAGATATCCAGGGTGAGCACTGCGAGCGCGTAGTGACGCAACGTAGTGGCGTGGCACAGGGTAAATTTAAAGCTCTGCTCATCGAGAATTTCGCGGGCCGTTGTGCGGTAACCGGTTGGGTTAATGGCGGTGTCCTGGATGCGGCACACATTGAACATGGAACCCGGTACAATCCGTCTAATGGCATCCTGATGACTCCAACAATGCATGCTCTGTTTGATGCCGATCTTATGGGCATAGATCCGGCCACCCTGACCGTTCATTTTAAGCCAGGCATTGAGCTGGGCGAGCTGTTTGAAGGCCGTAAAATCACACCGCTGGTGTACGATCTGGACTTAGAGCGGCTGGCCGTACGCTGGGCAGGATACCAGGGCCTGGCTCATGAACAATGATGGGTTACAGCCGGGATGTGTGAAAACCCGTCAGTGAAACCTGCATGCGCCATACCTTTAAATTTAAACTCAAGAGCCAGGCTCAAGATAAAACCGAAATGAAAAGGTAAAATCCGGTGCACCAGATCTCTTAGGTTTAATACCTGAGCCGGTATACTGGCAGGCGCAGGCATGTGGGTATTATCCAGTCCATACATCTCCACACAGTGTTAACCGCAACATTTAAAGTTCAATAAGGACGGTTTCAATTTTATGTATAAAACAGCATTAGTGATGATTATCGGGATCCTCGGATGCAGTAAAGCATTTGCAGCCACTGAATTACAGCTCCAGCAAAAACGCGTTATGCAGTTCTGTGCCAACGCCAGTCTTCCATTGTTAGTTGCGGGTACAACGTACGCGAATACGTCTGACAACGGGCGACCAGAAAAAGAAAGATTGGCAATCCTGAAAAATTCAGTTGCAAGCTCGACAGCTTATAAAATGGCATCTCCCGGAGTTCAGATTGCCATGATGAGCGTGGTGGAAGATATTGCCGATCCGAAAGAATTAGCTCTACATCAAAAAGAAGTTAGACGTCTTGGGGCTAGTTATCTTTCCGACAGCGGTGTTTCATGGGCTTCAAAAACTGTTTCACCATTTACAGCCTGGTGTAACTTTAACCGTTTAGAAAGTTAAGGCTGGCAAGGCGGTTCCTGTTCAGGAAAGTTACTTTCCGTGCGGGGACCGTAAGATACAGATAAAGCTTAAGGCCTTTGAATTTCTGGAAAGCATTTGAAAATTTCATTGCGCTTGTCTGATATGAAACAGCCCCTGCATTTCTGCAAAGGCTGAAAGAGTGTGTACGGACTTTGGAAGGAGTGATGATATACGCCTGAGCCATCCCATCACCGCAGACAGGGTAATTAACCCTGACTAAAGCTTTCACCTATTCCGTCGCTCGCAAGCGGCTTTCGCACACTAACGAAGGTATGGCCTTTCGTCGGTGTTAAATTTTTCAAACTTTGCTTACTTTGTCAAGGAAGGTGACCGCAGTAGTAGGCACAACTACTTTAATCTGTATGAATAATAAGGTAGAACCGGCCAGTGAATGAATGCTTTCCCTGAAATCAGGCGGACAACCTTCAGGAATATTGATAGCAAGACTGAATCTCTCGCTGCGGCGATAAACATTTCGCCATAACCCTGAACGAGAGTGGTTCATCCATCATATACAGGAGCGTTACATGCGCAAATTTAAGTACATAATCTGTCACCAGTGCGAAGGCCACGGGACCATGGAAAACCCGGCCTTTGAAAATGGATTCACCCAATCAGAAATGGCTGAGTGGGAGCCAGAAATGCGTGAAAAGTATTTTGCCGGAGCATTTGATGTTCGCTGTGACGTTTGTGCCGGTGACGGTAAGCTCAGCGTACCAAACGTAGCGGCTATGTCTTTTTCAGAACGACGGGTTCTGGCAGCACGGCGGCGTGATGAGCGTCTTCAGGCTGCTGATGAACGGCTGTCCCGCCAGGAACGAGCAATGGGGTACTGAGGTGTTACAGCAAAGATGAAAATGACGAAGCCAAAACCGGTAAGCCGGATGAAAAGACCGTTTATTAGTGAGCTTGCAGAGCTGGGTTTATCGGGTGAAATTCTTTCAATTCGAACTGACGGCATGCAGGGGACGCTCATACCCGATCTTACCGCAGGGGTGAGTGAAGCAGGCCGTGTGAAAACCGGCAACTGGGTAATCTCTGACAAGAGAACCTTCGACCATGTCGTTCTGTGTGGGGTCGTCTCAGAAAACGGAAAATAAAGCACGCTAAGCCGGTGGCAGCGGTCGCAATGGCCTAAACTTCCCCGCACCGACCTTGGCGCTGCTGCGCCATAGGTAATCGCCGGTCAGGTTGATGTGCTCCCACCCCAGCGGCGACAGATATTGCAACAATGTGTCGTCCAGCGCCGTGCCGTTGCCACGCAAAGCACTGGTGGCACGCTCCAGATATACCGTGTTCCACAACACGATGGCCGCCGTCACCAGATTGAGGCCGCTGGCCCGGTAGCGCTGCTGCTCAAAACTGCGGTCGCGGATTTCACCCAATCGGTAGAAGAAGACCGCCCTGGCCAGCGCGTTGCGCGCCTCGCCCTTATTCAGCCCCGCATGGACGCGGCGGCGCAGCTCCACGCTTTGCAGCCAATCCAAAATGAACAGCGTGCGCTCGATGCGCCCCAGCTCGCGCAACGCCACGGCCAAGCCGTTCTGGCGCGGGTAGCTGCCGAGTTTGCGCAGCATCAGCGAAGCCGTTACCGTGCCTTGCTTGATGGAGGTGGCCAGCCGCAGAATTTCATCCCAATGGGCGCGTATTTGCTTGATGTTCAGCCTGTCGCTGCTAATCATCGGCTTGAGCGCGTCATAGGCGGCATCGCCCTTGGGGATGAATAGCTTGGTTTCGCCCAAGTCACGGATACGCGGCGCGAAGCGAAATCCCAGCAAATGCATCAAGCCAAACACGTGATCGGTGAAGCCTGCCGTGTCGGTGTAGTGTTCCTCGATGCGCAAGTCCGACTCGTGGTACAGCAGGCCATCAAGCACGTAAGTTGAATCACGAATGCCCACGTTGACCACCTTGGCACTGAAGGGCGCGTACTGGTCGGAGATATGGGTGTAGAAAGTCCGTCCTGGACTGCTTCCATACTTCGGGTTGATATGACCAGTGCTTTCTGCTTTGCTGCCGGTTCTGAAGTTCTGGCCGTCCGACGATGACGTGGTGCCGTCACCCCAGTTGCCGGCGAAGGGTTGCCGAAACTGCGCATTCACCAGCTCGGCCAGCGCCGTCGAATAGGTTTCATCGCGGATGTGCCAGGCTTGCAGCCAAGACAGCTTGGCGTAGGTGGTGCCAGGGCAGGACTCGGCCATTTTGGTCAGACCCAGGTTGATCGCGTCGGCCAGGATCGTCGTCAACAGCAAGGTTTTGTCCTTGGCCGTGTCGCTGGTCTTCAGGTGTGTGAAGTGGCGGGTGAAGCCCGTCCATTCATCGACCTCCATCAGCAACTCGGTGATTTTGAGGTGCGGCAGCAGCATAGCTGTCTGGTCGATCATGGCTTGCGCGGCGTCTGGTACTGCCGCGTCCAGCGGCGTGATCTTCAGGCCTGACGCGGTGGTGATGATGGCATCCGGTAAGTCGTTGGCCGCAGCCATGCGGTTGACTGTGGCGAGTTGCGCCTCCAACAATTCCAACCGGTCATGCAGGTATTGGTCGCAGTCGGTGGCCACTGCCAGCGGCAATTCGCTGGCCAGCTTCAAAGTGGCGAACTTCTCGACCGGCACCAGGTATTCGTCGAAGTCCTTGAACTGGCGAGAACCCTGCACCCAGACATCACCGGAGCGCAGCGCGTTCTTCAGCTCCGACAGGGCGCATAACTCGTAGTAACGCCGGTCGATGCCGTCGTCGGTCAGAACCAGCTTTGCCCAGCGCGGCTTGATGAATGCGGTTGGCGCATCGGCGGGCACCTTGCGCGCGCTGTCGCTGTTCATGCCGCGCAGCATGTCGATGGCATCGAGCACACCCTTGGCGGCGGGCGCAGCCCGCAATTTGAGCACGCCCAGGAACTGCGGCGCGTAGCGGCGTAGCGTGGCATAGCTTTCACCGATGTGGTGCAGGAAATCAAAGTCGGCAGGCCGCGCCAATGTTTGCGCTTCGGTGACGCTGGCGGCGAAGGTGTCCCAGGGCATAACGGCCTCGATGGCGGCGAACGGATCGCTGCCGCTTTGCTTGGCCTCAATCAACGCTTGACCGATGCGCCCATACATCCGCACCTTGTCGTTGATCGCCTTGCCGGAAGCCTGGAACTGCTGCTGATGCTTGTTCTTGGCCGCGTTGAACAGCTTGCCGATGATGCGATCGTGAAGGTCGATGATTTCATCGGTGACGGTGGCCATGCCTTCGATGGCCAGCGCTACCAGCGTGGCATAGCGTCGTTGCACCTCGAACTTTGCCAGATCAGCAGGCGTCATCTGGCCACCTTCACGAGCGATTTTGAGCAGGCGGTTCTGGTGAACCTGCCGCTCGATGCCTGCGGGCAGATCAAGTGCTTGCCAGGATTTCAGGCGCTCAATATGTTCGAGCATGTGGCGAGAGTTCGGTTTGGCAGGCGACTGGCGCAGCCATGCCAGCCACGTCACTTTACTGCCGTCCTTGCGCTTGAGAAGTTCGTCCAGGCGCTGACGGTGGGGTGATAACAAAGAATCGGTCAGCGCCGCGTAAATGCGTCGGTTGGCACGGGTGATGGCCTCGGCGCTTGCGCGCTCGATGGCATTCATGGCGGGCAGGATAATGCTCTGCCGCCGCAGATTCTCGACAAGTGCGCTCGCCAGCACGATGCCTTTGTCGGTCTGCAAGGCCAGCTCGGTCAATGTATGCACGGCTTGCCGATAGTGGCTCATGGTGAAGGGCTTGAACCCAAAAACCGTTTGCAGCTCGACCAAGTGCTCCCGCCGTGTCTGTTCGCGCTGGCCGTACTCGCTCCAACTTTCCACTGGCATCTTGAGTTGCGCGGCCACCATGCGCAACAGGGGCGGAAACGGAGGCTCATCGACGCCCAAAAAGGTGCCAGGGAATCGCAAGTAGCAAAGCTGCACAGCGAAGCCCAATCGATTCGCGGCGCCGCGACGCTGACGGATCACCGACAGGTCGGTTTCGTTGAACGTGTAGTGCCGTATCAGTTCGTCTTTGGCATCTGGCAGTGCCAGCAGGCTTTCGCGCTCGGTGGCGGACAGGATTGAGCGGCGTGGCATGGTCAGTCTTCCCGCAGGTACTGGTACAAGGTTTCGCGGCTGATGCCGAAGTCACGGGCCACCAAGGTTTTTTGGTCGCCTGCCGCAACTCGCCGTTTCAACTCGGCAATTTGTTCGCTGTTCAGCGATTTCTTTCGTCCCCGGTAGGCACCGCGCTGCTTGGCCAGCACGATTCCCTCGCGCTGACGTTCGCGGATCAGGGCGCGCTCGAACTCAGCGAAGGCTCCCATGACCGACAGCATCAGATTGGCCATCGGTGAGTCCTCGCCGGTGAACTTCAGCCCTTCTTTGACGAACTCCATGCGCACGCCCCGTTGTGTCAGCCCTTGGACGATGCGGCGCAGGTCATCAAGGTTGCGTGCCAGCCTGTCCATGCTATGCACCACCACGGTGTCGCCCTCGCGGACGAAGGCCAGCAGCCTTTCCAGCTCGGGACGCTGGGTGTCCTTGCCAGAAGCCTTGTCGGTGAACACCCGCGCCACCTGAACACCCTCCAATTGCCGTTCCGGGTTCTGGTCGAAGCTGCTGACGCGGACATAGCCGATGCGTTGACCTTGCAAGATGCCTCCAAAGGCAAAAGTGTCAGGATGAAATCTATTACCTTTGACGGAATATGTCAATCAATAGGAAATTTAACTCTATTCTGACATCGTTTGCACATGGTGTCGTTTTCAGAAGACGGCTGCACTGAACGTCAGAAGCCGACTGCACTATAGCAGCGGAGGGGTTGGATCCATCAGGCAACGACGGGCTGCTGCCGGCCATCAGCGGACGCAGGGAGGACTTTCCGCAACCGGCCGTTCGATGCGGCACCGATGGCCTTCGCGCAGGGGTAGTGAATCCGCCAGGATTGACTTGCGCTGCCCTACCTCTCACTAGTGAGGGGCGGCAGCGCATCAAGCGGTGAGCGCACTCCGGCACCGCCAACTTTCAGCACATGCGTGTAAATCATCGTCGTAGAGACGTCGGAATGGCCGAGCAGATCCTGCACGGTTCGAATGTCGTAACCGCTGCGGAGCAAGGCCGTCGCGAACGAGTGGCGGAGGGTGTGCGGTGTGGCGGGCTTCGTGATGCCTGCTTGTTCTACGGCACGTTTGAAGGCGCGCTGAAAGGTCTGGTCATACATGTGATGGCGACGCACGACACCGCTCCGTGGATCGGTCGAATGCGTGTGCTGCGCAAAAACCCAGAACCACGGCCAGGAATGCCCGGCGCGCGGATACTTCCGCTCAAGGGCGTCGGGAAGCGCAACGCCGCTGCGGCCCTCGGCCTGGTCCTTCAGCCACCATGCC
>NZ_JBMKIG010000010.1:0-194159 GCF_049238005.1 Enterobacter cloacae complex sp. IR5459 | reverse complement strand
CGATGGTAGTGTGGGGTCTCCCCATGTGAGAGTAGGGAACTGCCAGGCATCAAACAAGTGAAGAGGCCATCCGCAAGGATGGCCTTTTTGCGTTTCTACACCTGCTTCCTTTCCATAAACAAATCACCTATCCCCCCATATATACGGTAAACTATCCCGGTTTTTGCATCAGGATAGCGTCTATGAATCACTCCCTTAAGCCCTGGAATACCTTTGGTATTCAACGGAATGCTAATCAAATTGTACGTGCCGAAAGTGCTCAGCAGTTGCTGAATGCATGGCAAAACGCAACAGGAAACGGTGAACCCGTACTTATTCTGGGCGAAGGAAGTAATGTCCTGTTTCTCGATGATTTTGCGGGGACGGTAATCGTCAATCGCATCATGGGGATTGAGTGTAAAGAGAGCGCTGACAGCTGGCATTTACATGTGGGTGCTGGCGAGAACTGGCATCATCTGGTGCAATATACCCTTGAAAAAGGGATGCCCGGACTGGAAAACCTGGCCCTGATCCCGGGCTGTGCAGGATCATCTCCTATTCAAAACATCGGTGCCTACGGCATCGAACTGAAACACGTCTGCGAATATGTCGACTGCATCGAACTCGCGACCGGAACGGCGAAGCGCCTGACCGCAGAGCAGTGCCGCTTTGGTTATCGCGACAGCATTTTCAAGCACGATTATCAGGATCGTTTCGTCATTGTGGCCGTTGGTCTGCGCCTGGCGAAAGCCTGGAAACCCGTTCTGACTTACGGCGATCTGACCCGTCTTGACCCGGCTACCGTCACACCGCGTGAGGTATTTGATTCCGTATGCCACATGCGCATGACCAAGCTCCCGAACCCGAAAGTCAACGGAAATGCGGGCAGTTTCTTCAAAAACCCGGTGATCAGCAGCGAAAATGCAAAAGCATTTCTCGCTGGCTGGCCAACGGCCCCGCATTATCCTCAGGCGGATGGCAGCGTGAAGCTGGCCGCAGGCTGGCTTATCGATCAGTGTGAATTAAAAGGTACTACTCTTGGTGGCGCTGCTGTTCATCGTCAGCAGGCGCTGGTACTGATCAACCAGTCCAACGCGACAAGTGAGGATGTCGTCAACCTGGCGCACCATGTTCGTCAGCGCGTGGGCGAAAAATTCAACGTCTGGCTGGAGCCTGAAGTTCGCTTTATTGGCCGAACGGGCGAAGTGAATGCCGTGGAGACCATTGCGTGAAGGACAATACTATTCCGTTAACTCTCATCGGTATCCTTGCTGATGGCGAGTTTCATTCTGGCGAGCAGCTGGGCGAACAGCTGGGCATGAGCCGCGCTGCCATCAATAAACATATTCAAACGCTCCGCGACTGGGGCGTGGATGTGTTTACGGTGCCGGGAAAAGGCTACAGCCTGCCGGAACCGATCCAGTTACTGAATGAAGAGATCATCCGCAGCCAGATTGGGCACGGTAACGTCGCGGTATTGCCGGTCATTGATTCGACGAACCAGTATCTGCTGGATCGCCTGAGCGAGCTGAAATCCGGTGATGCCTGCGTTGCCGAGTACCAACAGGCAGGACGTGGCCGCCGGGGGCGTAAGTGGTTCTCACCATTTGGCGCCAACCTCTACCTTTCCATGTACTGGAGGCTTGAACAGGGGCCAGCTGCGGCCATCGGGCTGAGCCTGGTCATCGGCATTGTGATGGCAGAGGTGCTGCACGATCTGGGTGCCGATCAGGTGCGGGTAAAATGGCCCAACGATCTGTATCTCAACGATCGGAAGCTGGCGGGGATCCTGGTCGAACTGACGGGAAAAACAGGCGATGCCGCACAGATCGTTATTGGAGCGGGGCTGAACATGGTGATGCGAAACGTGCAGAACGATGTCGTGAACCAGGCCTGGACCAACCTACAGGAAGCGGGGATCACCATCGATCGCAATACGCTTGCCGTCCGCATGATCAATGAGTTGCGTAGTTCGCTGACGCTCTTTGAACAGGAGGGGTTAGCGCCATTCCTGTCCCGCTGGGAAAAGCTGGATAACTTTATTAACCGACCGGTGAAGCTGCTGATTGGGGATAAAGAGATTTACGGCACATCACGCGGCATTGACGCGCAGGGTGCGTTGCTTCTTGAACAGGATGGTGTGATTAAGCCCTGGGTGGGCGGTGAAATTTCGTTACGAAGTGCAGAGTAACCCTCTCCCCACAGGGGAGAGGGTGTAGCAGCTCATCACTGCGGATACGGCACCCAATCCCCGGCATTCAGTCGGACATAAGGCTTATTCTGATACTGGATCACCACCGCATTGGCGTTTTCCGATACCTCCGCCGTCTGCGGCAGCCCGCTGGTGAGCTGATCCCAGTTCACGCTATCTTCCACAAACAGCTTACCGTCTACTGCGCGAGCGACCAGTTCCGAGATAGCCAGATAGCTGCTTGGCTGGGTGATCTCAACTGGCGCTCCCTGATGCGGCGCCTTCATGCCAAAGAACTTAATCCCGGCCGGAACGTTAGTGATGGACGGGCTTGGGATATCGCGCAGACCAGACACCTGCATCCTGTCGCCTTTCAGCGCTCCCCCATGTTCCGGTACTACCACCACCATCACTTTGCGGCCTGATTTTTCCAGCTCGTTGAAGAACGCGTTCAGCTCGTCAAAGAACTTCTGCGCACGGGCCTTATAATCGGCCGTTTTACTCACGCCGGGATAATGGTTCCCGTCGTGCAGCGGCAGCGTGTTATAGAACGTCGCACTACGTGTCCCTTCCTCTTTGCCGACGGTATCTAACCAGCGCTGAAGCACGGCGGTATCGTCATACACCGGCGAGCCATCAAAGCCCAGCAACGTGACCGGCAGCCCTTTCTGGTCCATCAGCGGGGCCTGCATGCCACCCTGTTCACGTACTTCTTTCAGGAAGTTACCGAACTGACCGTTATGACCCATCATCAGGTGCTGGGTAAAGCCCAGTTTTGCCAGGTTATCAAACAGATAACACTGGTTAGCTGCCGGCTGGTAGAGGTTCTTATGCGAAGGCTGTCCGCAGCTGGCGCGCAGCAGGCGGATAGCCGCCGGGCCGCTGTACGACGTGGCCGAGTTGAAGTCCTTGAACTGAATATCGAAATGCGACCACAGCGGGTGCGACATCAAACCAGCCGCGTCAACGTCAGCCCAGGACAGAGAACAGATGTTAATGACCAGCAGCTCAAACGGCTGAGCATCGGCAGGCAGCGCGTCCGGGAATTTCGTCTGACGCTTATCTTCCGCAGCGTAAAAACTGGAGAGCCACGCGTTCAGGTTCGTGGATGTCGGCGGTGCAGTCTGCGCTGGAATATCCCCAACCACAGGCGTATCCCCTGCTGTCGCGACGGTCGCGGCGGCGGAACCGCCCGTGGTGGTCACGGTTGTCGTCGGCTGACCGGCTGGCCACAGCGAGAAGCTCGGGCCCGTCAGCGTCAGGACGTTAAGCCAGATCATAATCGCGACGACAAACACCGTCACCCGGATCCACTGAGACAGGAACAGCCAGGCGACCAGCAGGACAAATACCGCGCCAATCATCTGCCAGTTAATAAAGCGCTCAACCAGATCGAGCATATAGTCCGCACTGAAACCTGCGACCTGGGAGCCCTGGCTCATGATGCTTTCAGGGCCGGGCAGCCAGGTATCATGCCAGAACAGGGCGAAACCGATGGGAATAGCGACCCAGTGACGTATACGGTGCAGCCTGAGGTTCGGGATTGGCATCAGCAGGAATGCCATAAACACCAGGTTAAGCAGAGGGTGGAAATTAAGATAGCCTGCCCACAGCAGACCAAACTTCACCAGAAAGTAGAAATTCCAGCCGGACAGGCCGCGCCAGTATTGCCAGAGTGGCGATGGCGCCGAAGAGGTATAGGTAGAATTAGTCATGTTTTCGGTTTGCCTTGACGTTCGGAGCGCGACTCAGTGTTCCGGCGGGTTTAATATAGCGAGGTTTGACGAACAGTAATCTGACCGTATCGCGAATACGGCGCAGGGAATGGCGTGCATAGTAGCCAAGCGGCAAAAAAATCAGCGCGCACAGAACAACCAGTTGGATGATATCGCTGATATTCATAATGGCGCGCTCTCCTTGTTCTCATCCAGTAAGCGTAGCGGCTCAGGTACCCGACGCCAGACATGCCCGTCATGTTTCGCGTTCAGAACCGGTTTGGCACCGCTTGTCACAGGCAACGGTTTCGCCCACTTTTCAGGAGCCAGGGCACGCATCTGGACAAGCTCAGCGCTGATCAAATTATCTTCAAACCAGACCATGCGGTTCGAGAAGATATCCCCGGTAGGAAGCGGGAAGATATGGTTAAGCGCCGTATCCAGATCGTTCACCCGGCAGAAGGAGAGGAACAGCACCAGGCGGTTATCGCCAATGGTCATGATATCCCCGATACGGTTAGGGCGGCACAGAGTAAGCGCCTGCTCAACGCGAATACCCGGCACGGGGCGCAGGGCAACCATCACCCCTTTTCCGTCTGCCGGTAACAGCGTATTGCTCATCATGTTGCCCACCGCATCGCAGAAGGTGTCCCATTTCTGGTAGCCGCGCAGTTTCATCGGCTGCGTCATTGAAAGCAGGGTGCTGATATCTTCCGGAACATGTCGATTAAACTGCTGGCCCTGGATGCTTTCGATCAGCGTCAGACAGCGCGACAGGGGAGCATTCCACGGGATGACCATATTCGCGCCGCAGCCCAGTAATAAGCGCTCATCGGTGGCGCGCAGGCTGGTATTATTTTCACGCACCACAATTTTTAACGCGCTGCCGCGCTGGCGACGTAATGTGTGAATGTGCCTTGCCAGCGTTTCGATTTGGTTATTCTGGATCAACGAGAAAATAATGGTCGCCGCCTGCGTGGTGCGCGCCTCATCAAATAAGGCTTCATTGGTATCGAACAGTGACCAGTGCTCAGACAGTGCAGGCGCACCTTCCAGTACCGCAATATGACTCAGAACGCGTTTTTCATCACTGCGTGGCTGAACTACCGTCTCTTCCTGTTGAGCAAGATGCCACTCATCCCCGACATGTTTGAGGGTAAGTTGTTGTCGGGAGCTCACCCCTTTTTCATTGCACCAGAAAGCCACGTCGTAAAGATGGCTGTCGGTCTGGACACGAATACTGGCCAGGCCATAGAGAGAACGGTATTCACTCATTAAAAGTGAAAAAAGCTTGTCATTATTACTGCCTGGGTTAACAACCAATAAGGTGCAATTTTGATTTTTTGCCCATCTGTTGATTCTTTCCAGCCATTTCAGCAGTTTTTCAGAGGGGATATTTTGCAGGCCGTTATTAGAGCATTTTAGAATCAGTAAATAGTGTTCAGGAACAATAGAACACTGAATATCGCGGGGTAAAAAGTATAGACTGTCAGCCTCCGCAGGCATGGAAAATAATCGTACTGTCTGGGGTCCACGGTCACTGTCGAGCCTGATGATTGACTTCGGCTCTTCGCCCATCGTAATTATGGCCACGCGGGAATCCTTCCCCTGCGCCGCTATCGTCTGGTTTACCAGACTGATGGCATCTTCATTACGATCCGTATTAACCCACCAGACTCCTCCGACTGGCATGTGGCGCAATTCGTCCCATAATGACTGGATGCCAATAGAAAATATGGAGTCCACGGTGTCCCTCTTTTCGTCGAATTTCTATGTCTCTCAGTTTACTAGCGAAAGCGTAGAAATAAACCTAACATTGAAATTAAAGAACATCAGATTTAGCATGTAAATGAAATTTAGTGGGCAGGACGCCTCGCTGCATCTGAATCTTATGATTTTACTCAAAGGGATGAAAAAAGAATGCAAAATAACGAACCCGCAACCCCAGTCGACTCAAGTCTGGGTTACACATTCCAGAACGATTTTTTGGCACTCACGCAGGCTTTTTCTTTGCCTGAAATAGATTACACCGATATTTCCCAGCGGGAACAGTTGGCGGCGGCTATTAAACGTTGGCCGTTATTAGCTGAGTTTGCCCAACAACAATAAGGAAGCCATTGATGGCTGTACTAGGATTACAGGGCGTCCGTGGTGGGGTGGGTACAACTTCCGTTACCGCGGCGCTGGCGTGGTCATTGCAGGTATTAGGTGAATCGGTACTGGTCATTGATGCCTGTTCCGATAATTTGCTGCGCATGTCATTCAATGTCGACTTTACGCATGCAAACGGCTGGGGACGTGCGCTTCTGGACGATAAAGACTGGCGGGATGCGGGTTTGCGTTATACCTCCCAGCTCGATTTGCTTCCCTTTGGTCAATTGACCGAAACCGAGCGCGGGAATGAAGCCGCGTACCAGCGCCTGTTCTCTCGCTTCATCACCGCATTGCAGAGCCTGAAAGAGAGCGGGCACTACCAGTGGATCCTGCTGGACCTGCCGCACGGTGCCGCGTCGCTGACCCGCCAGCTGCTGGCGCAGTGCGACCATGTGCTCTCCATCGCGAACGTAGATGCGAATTGTCATATCCGTCTGCATCAGCAGCCGATGCCTGCCAATGCCCATATTCTGATCAACGATCTGCGCATTGGCAGCCAGATCCAGGACGATCTCTACCAGGTCTGGCTCCAGAGTCAGCGCCGCCTGTTGCCGATGGTGATCCATCGTGACGAAGCGATGGCGGAGTGCCTCGCGTCCAAACAACCCCTCGGGGAGTACCGTAGCGATTCACTGGCGGCGGAAGAGATCCTGACGCTGGCCAACTGGTGTCTGCTGCACTTTGCTAAAAGGCCGGAGCCTGCCGGGAGTTCAGTATGAGCCGCCTGACTAACTGGCTGCTCATTCCGCCGGTCAGTTCGCGCTTAAGTGAACGCTACCGCCATTACCGTCATCACGGCGCCTCGTCGCTGAGCGCAGCGCTGGGCTGTTTGTGTATGATTCTGGCGTGGATGTTCATCCCCCTTGAGCATCCCCGCTGGCAACGCATTCGCGCGCGCCACGGTGAACTCTATCCGCATATCAACCCTGACAAGCCGCGTCCGCTGGATCCCGCGCGCTACGCTATTCAGTCCATCTGGCTACTGACGACCTCAACGGGCGCGGAGAAAAAAACGTCCCGCTGGCGCAGCTTCGATCGTGTGCAGAACCTGCGTGTACACTACCACCAGTGGCTTGACCGGCTACCCGACCGGGTGGGCGACAAAACGGGTCATTTAGATAACCAAAAAGAGCTCGGGCACCTACACCCGGGCTTGCGGCGTTTTATTCTCGGCGTGGTTGTGGTGTTCTCGCTGATTCTTGCGCTGGTCTGTATTACCCAGCCTTTCAACCCGCTGGCGCAGTTCACCTTCCTGATCCTGCTGTGGGGCGTGGCGCTGCTGGTGCGGCGCATACCAGGGCGTTTTTCTGCCCTGATGCTGATTGTGCTATCGCTGACCGTTTCCTGCCGCTACATCTGGTGGCGATATACCTCAACGCTGAACTGGGACGATCCGGTCAGCCTGGTGTGCGGCTTAGTGCTGCTGTTTGCTGAGACTTACGCCTGGATCGTGCTGGTGCTGGGTTACTTCCAGGTTATCTGGCCGCTGAATCGACAGCCGGTGCCGCTGCCAAAAGACACGACCCAGTGGCCTACGGTGGACCTCTTCGTGCCGACCTACAACGAAGACCTGTCGGTGGTAAAAAACACCATTTACGCCGCGCTGGGTATCGACTGGCCGAAGGATAAAATCAAAATCTGGATCCTCGATGACGGTGGCCGCGCCGAGTTCCGCCAGTTCGCGGACGAAGTGGGGGTAGAGTACATCGCCCGTACCACGCATGAACACGCGAAAGCCGGTAACATCAACAATGCGCTGAAATATGCCAAAGGGGAGTTCGTCTCTATTTTCGACTGCGACCACGTGCCAACGCGCTCGTTCCTGCAAATGACCATGGGCTGGTTCCTGAAGGAGAAAGAGCTTGCGATGATGCAGACGCCGCACCACTTCTTCTCACCGGACCCGTTTGAACGTAACCTCGGTCGTTTTCGTAAAACCCCGAACGAGGGCACGCTGTTCTATGGCCTGGTGCAGGACGGGAACGACATGTGGGACGCCACGTTCTTCTGCGGCTCCTGTGCGGTGATCCGCCGGAAACCGCTGGATGAAATTGGCGGGATCGCCGTCGAGACGGTCACGGAAGATGCGCACACCTCGCTGCGTCTGCACCGTCTTGGCTATACCTCGGCCTACATGCGTATTCCTCAGGCGGCGGGGTTGGCCACGGAATCCCTGTCGGCGCACATCGGCCAGCGTATTCGCTGGGCCCGCGGCATGGTGCAAATTTTCAGGCTCGATAACCCGCTGATGGGTAAAGGGCTGAAGCTGGCGCAACGGCTGTGCTACGTCAACGCCATGTTCCACTTCCTGTCGGGTATTCCACGGCTTATCTTTCTCACAGCGCCGCTGGCGTTCCTGCTCCTTCACGCTTACATCATCTATGCGCCTGCGCTGATGATTGCCCTGTTCGTTCTGCCGCACATGATCCACGCCAGCCTGACGAACTCGAAGATTCAGGGGAAATATCGGCACTCCTTCTGGAGTGAAATTTACGAAACGGTGCTGGCCTGGTACATCGCGCCGCCAACCATGGTGGCGCTGATTAACCCGCATAAAGGGAAATTCAACGTCACCGCGAAGGGCGGGCTGGTGGAAGAGGAGTATGTCGACTGGGTGATCTCCCGGCCCTATATCTTCCTGGTGCTGCTGAATATTGTGGGCGTGATTGTTGGGATCTGGCGCTACTTCTACGGCCCGGAAAACGAAATTCTGACGGTCTTCGTGAGTATGGCGTGGGTGTTTTATAACCTGATTATCCTCGGTGGCGCGGTGGCGGTATCGGTGGAGAGCAAGCAGGTTCGCCGCGCGCATCGCGTCGAAATCAGCATGCCAGCGGCCATTGCCCGCGACGATGGACATCTCTTCTCCTGTACCGTACATGACTTTTCGGATGGCGGTCTGGGTATCAAGATCAACGGTCAGGCGAAGGTGCTGGAGGGGCAGAAGGTCAACCTACTGCTTAAGCGCGGCCAGCAGGAGTATGTCTTCCCGACGCAGGTGGTGCGTGTGAGAGGAAATGAAGTGGGTCTGCAACTGATGCCGCTGACCAAAAAACAACACATTGATTTTGTGCAGTGTACGTTTGCCCGCGCGGATACGTGGGCTCTCTGGCAGGACAGCTTCCCTGAGGATAAGCCTCTGGAAAGCCTGCTGGATATTCTTAAGCTGGGGTTCCGTGGCTATCGTCACCTTGCAGAATTTGCCCCGTCGTCGGTGAAATTAATTTTCCGGTCACTTACTTCACTGGTTTCCTGGGTCGTGTCGTTCATTCCGCGTCGACCTGAGCGAGATGAAGCGAAGCAGGCGGACCCGGTTATGGCTCAACAATGATGATAACGCGATGAAAACAAAACTTTCCTGGTTATGTGCAGTGGCAATGGGGATGAGTGCGCTCCCTGCAACAGTGGCTAACGCGGCGCCTGATAACGCAGCGACCACGCCCGCGCCAACGGTGCCTGTCGTCGCGCAAGCGACCGATCCGGTTGTGACGGCCGCGCCGGGGCAGACGGAGAACGTTGTCCCGAATCAGCCGACGACGGGGAATACGCTGCCCGGCGACAACCCGGTGGTTGGGCAGGTCATGCCTGGCGTGCCGGGAGCCAGTGCGCCGGTGGTTGCCGAAAATACGCCGTCGCGTGACGTTAAGCTGACGTTTGCCCAGATCGCGCCTCCTCCGGGCAGCATGGTTCTGCGCGGCATCAACCCAAATGGCGGTATCGAATTCGGTATGCGCAGCGATGAAGTTGTGTCAAAAGCGATGCTCAACCTGGAATACACCCCATCGCCGTCGTTGCTGCCGGTGCAGTCCCAGCTTAAGGTCTATCTGAATGACGAGCTGATGGACGTCCTGCCCGTCACCAAAGAGCAACTGGGTAAGAAAACCCTGGCTCAGGTGCCGATTAATCCGCTGTTTATCACCGACTTTAACCGCGTGCGTCTGGAGTTTGTCGGCCACTACCGCGATGTCTGTGAAAACCCGGCCAGCAGCACCCTGTGGCTGGATGTCGGGCGTAACTCTTCGCTTCAGATGACCTATCAGCCGCTGGCGTTGAAAAACGATCTCTCCGCCTTCCCGGTGCCGTTCTTCGACCCGCGTGATAACCGTCCGCTGAATCTGCCGATGGTCTTTGCCGGCTCGCCGGATGTGACCGAACAGCTGGCGGCCTCTATCGTGGCATCCTGGTTTGGTTCCCGCTCCGGCTGGCGTGGTCAAAGTTTCCCGGTCATGTACGACAAAATGCCAGACAAAAACGCGATTGTGTTTGCCACCAACGCCAAACGCCCGGCATTCCTGCGTGACCATCCGGAGGTGAAAGCACCCACCATCGAGATGATCAGCCATCCGGACAATCCGTACGTGAAGCTGCTGGTGATCTTCGGCCGTGATGACAAAGATCTGGTGCAGGCGGCGAAGGGCATTGCGCAGGGAAATATCCTGTTCCGCGGTAACAGCGTTGTGGTGGATGAGGTGAAACCGCTGCTGGCGCGTAAGCCTTATGATGCGCCGAACTGGGTACGTACCGACCGGGCAATCACCTTTGGCGAGCTGAAAACCTATGAAGAGCAATTGCAGTCAACCGGGCTTGAACCTTCTCCTGTCAGCCTGTCGCTGAACCTGCCGCCGGATCTCTATCTGCTGCGCACCAACGGCATTGATATCAACCTGAACTACCGTTACACCGCGCCGGCAACCAAAGACAGCTCGCGCATGGATATCAGCCTCAACAACCAGTTCCTGCAATCGTTCAGCCTGACCAGCAGCCAGGAGACAAACCGGTTGATGCTTCGTCTGCCTGTATTGCAGGGGCTGCTGGATGGCAAAACCGATGTGTCGATCCCGGCGCTGAAGCTCGGTGCGGTGAACCAGCTGCGGTTTAACTTCCAGTATATGAACCCCATGCCGGGTGGATCGGTGGAAAACTGTATTACCTTCCAGCCGGTGCAAAACCACGTGGTGATTGGCGATGATTCCACGATCGACTTCTCGAAGTATTACCACTTTATCGCGATGCCGGATCTGCGTGCCTTTGCTAACGCCAGCTTCCCGTTCAGCCGCATGGCTGATCTCTCTGAATCGATTGTCGTGATGCCAAAAGCGGCCAACGAAGGTCAGGTTGCCACGCTGCTGGACACCATGGGCACCGTTGGGGCGCAAACCGGCTTGCCGGCTATCAACGTGACGGTGACGGATGACGGTAGTCAGATCCAGAACAAAGATGCCGATATCATGGTCATCGGCAACATTCCGGACAAGCTGAAAGACGAGAAGCGCGTCGATCTGCTGGTGCAGGCGGCTCAGTCATGGGTCAACACGCCGCTGCGTCAGACCGAGTTCCCGAGCATCATGCCGGACAGCGGCGATCGTCAGGCCAATATCAGGACGACCGTAAGTTCAACGGGTCCGATGGCCGCGATTGTCGGCTTCCAGTCGCCGTATAACGACCAGCGCAGCGTTATCGCCCTGCTGGCGGACAGCCCACGCGGCTATGAGCTGCTCAACACGGCCATGAACGACAGCGGTAAACGGGCAGCAATGTTCGGTTCCGTCTCGGTGATCCGTGAGTCGGGGGTAAACAGCCTGCGCGTGGGGGATGTCTACTACGTCGGTCATCTGCCGTGGTTCGAACGCCTGTGGTACGCCCTGTCTAACCACCCGGTGCTGCTGGCCGTGCTGGCTGCGCTCAGCGTCGTATTGCTGGCATGGGTACTGTGGCGTCTGCTGCGAATCATCAGCCGTCGTCGTCTTAACCCGGACCATGAGTAAGCGGTGATGAAAATCTTTCGCGGGTGTGTAGTCGCAGCGTTGATGCTGACGGCGGCGAATCTTCACGCCGCCTGTCGCTGGCCTGCCTGGGAGACGTTCAAGCAGGATTATATGAGCGAAAGTGGGCGGGTCATTGATCCCAGTGACGCGCGCAAAATCACCACCTCCGAAGGGCAAAGCTACGGGCTGTTCTTTGCCCTCGCGGCAAACGATCGCAAGGCGTTCGATCTGCTGCTGGCATGGACGCGCGATAACCTTGCCGAGGGAGATTTAGCCCAACATCTCCCGGCCTGGCTGTGGGGAAAAAAGGACGACGAAACCTGGGCGGTTATCGACCCTAACTCCGCGTCTGATGCCGATATCTGGATTGCCTGGTCGCTGCTTGAAGCCGGGCGGCTGTGGAAAAATCCCGATTACACGCGCACGGGTAAGGCGCTGTTGACGCGCATTGCCAGTGAGGAAGTGGTGAAGGTGCCGGGGCTGGGTTCTATGCTGCTGCCGGGTAAAGTCGGTTTTGCCGAAGAGAGTGTCTGGCGCTTCAACCCCAGCTACCTGCCGCCGCAGCTTGCGAGCTATTTCACCCGTTTTGGCGCGCCGTGGACGACGCTCCGTGAAACTAACCTGCGTCTGCTGCTGGAGACCGCGCCTAAAGGATTTTCCCCGAACTGGGTGAAATACCAGAAAAAGGGCGGCTGGCAGCTGTCGCAGGATGCATCCCTGATCGGCAGCTACGATGCGATTCGCGTCTATCTGTGGGTAGGGATGATGAACGATAACGATCCGCAGAAAGCCCGGCTACTGGCGCGTTTCAAGCCCATGGCGACCACCACGATCAAACAAGGCTTGCCGCCGGAGAAAGTGGATGTAGCAACCGGGAAACGCACCGGAGATGGGCCGGTAGGGTTTTCTGCCTCTCTCCTTCCGTTTTTACAAAACCGGGACGCGCAGGCGGTGCAACGCCAGCACGTCGCCGATCGTTTTCCCGATAACAATGCTTATTACAGCTACGTTCTGACCCTCTTTGGACAAGGGTGGGATCAGCATCGTTTTCGTTTCACCGTGCAAGGTGAATTACTACCGGATTGGGGCCAGGAATGCGCACGTTCACACTGAATCTACTCACCTTATCGCTTGGCCTGGCGCTAATGCCCCTGGCCCAGGCCGCCAACTCCCCGCAGCAGAGACAGCTGCTGGAACAGGTCCGTCTGGGGGAATCCACCCAGCGTGAGGATTTAGTGCGCCAGTCGCTCTATCGCCTTGAGCTGATCGATCCCAACAACCCGGACGTGATTGCCGCGCGCTTCCGCTACCTGTTACGACAGGGCGATACGGCGGGCGCGCAAAAAGAGCTGGATCGCCTGAAAGGAATGGCACCCGATTCCAGTGCCTACCAGTCCTCCCGTACTACCATGCTGCTCTCCACGCCGGATGGTCGCCAGGCCCTCCAGCAGGCTCGCCTGCTTGCCACCACCGGGCACACGCAGGAAGCCATTGCTGCGTATGACAAACTGTTTGACGGTAAGCCGCCCAGCGGCGACATCGCGACGGAGTACTGGAACGTGGTGGCGAAAGAGCCAGCCCGCCGCAACCTGGCCATTAATCAGCTTAAGAAAATAAACGCCAGCAGTCCGGGCAACGTCCCGCTACAGTCCTCGCTGGCACAGCTTCTGTTCCAGAGCGGACGGCGTGATGAAGGGTTCGCGGTGTTGCAGGAGATGGCCAAATCGAATAATGGCCGCAGTCAGGCGTCGGACATGTGGTACCAGCAGATCAAAGATCAGCCGGTCAGCAGCGCCAGCGTCACCGCGCTGCAACAATACCTGAGCGTATTCAGCGATGGCGATAACGTGACGGCGGCGCGCACCCAGCTTGAAGCACAGCAAAAACAGCTCGCCGATCCGGCGTTCCGCGCCAAAGCCGAAGGGTTAGCCGCAGTGGATGCCGGGCAGGGCAGTAAAGCGGTAACGGAGTTGCAAAAAGCAGTCAGCGCCAACCACGCTGACAGTGAAGCCGTAGGCGCTCTGGGGCAGGCCTATTCTCAGAAAGGCGATCGCGCGCGTGCGGTTGCGCAGTTTGAAAAGGCGATCGCCCTCGATCCGCAGAGCGATAACCGGGGCAAATGGGACAGCCTGCTGAAGGTCAACCGATACTGGCTGCTGATCCAGCAGGGGGATAACGCCCTGAAAGCCAACAATACGGCCCAGGCCGAACGCTATTACCAGCAGGCGCGCAATATCGACAATACTGACAGCTACGCGGTTCTGGGGCTCGGTGATGCGGCGGCGGCGCGCAAAGATAACGACGCGGCCGAGCGCTATTACCGCCAGGCGTTGCGGATGGACAGCGGCAACAGCAACGCGGTGCGCGGTCTCGCCAATATTTATCGCGCGCAGTCTCCGGAGAAGGCGACGCAGTTTATTCAGTCGCTCTCTGCCAGTCAGCGCCGCAGCATTGATGATATTGAACGTAGCCTGACGAACGAGCAGCTGTCAGCCCAGGCTGAACAGCTGGAAAGCGAGGGGAAATATGCGCAGGCCGCAGAAATTCAGCGCCGACGCCTTGCGCTTTCCCCGGGCGACGTGTGGATCACCTACCGACTGTCACGCGATCTGTATAGCGCGGGTCAGCGCAGCCAGGCGGATAACCTGATGCGTCAGCTGGCAAGTCAGAAACCGGGCGATCCGGATCAGGTTTACGCCAGCGGGCTGTACCTGTCCGGTAACGATCAGGACCGGGCGGCGCTGGCGCATCTGAACACGCTGCCGCGCGACAAGTGGAACGGCAACATTCAGGCGCTGGCGGACCGCCTGCAAAGTAACCAGGTGCTGGAAACCGCCAACCGCCTGCGCGACAGTGGAAAAGAGCAGGAGGCGGAAACGTTGCTTCGCCAGCAGCCTCCGTCCACCCGTATCGACCTGACGCTGGCGGACTGGGCTGAACAGCGGGGCGATCATGAGGCCGCGAAAACCGCCTACAACACCATTCTGCAACGCGAACCGCAGAACGAAGACGCGATCCTCGGCCTGACCGAGGTCTCTCTTGCCCAGGGCAACAAGGACTCGGCGCGCGCGGCGCTGGCGAAACTGCCCGCGGCACAGAACGGCGAACCGCTCTCCATCAATATGCAGCGCCGGCTTGCCATGGCGCAGGCCGGACTGGGTGATCCTGCCGCGGCCGAAAAGACCTTCAACGCCATTCTTCCGCAGGCCAAATCGCAGCAGCCTTCGATGGAAAGTGCGCTGGTGATGCGCGATGCCGCCCGTTTCCAGGCACAAAATGGTCAGCCTCAGCAGGCGCTGGACACCTGGAAAGATGCGATGGTCTCATCGGGCATCACAACGACCCGTCCGACCGATAACGACAGCTTTACGCGACTCACGCGTAACGATGAGAAAGATGACTGGCTGAAGCGCGGCGTGCGTAGCGATGCAGGCGATCTTTATCGTCAGCAGGATCTGAACGTCACGCTGCAACACGACTACTGGGGCTCCAGCGGCACGGGAGGCTATTCCGACCTGAAAGCGCACACCACCATGCTCCAGGTTGATGCGCCGCTGTCGGATGGACGTATGTTCTTCCGTAGCGATCTGGTCAATATGAACGCCGGTTCCTTTGACACCGATAACGGAACTTACGATCCGACATGGGGTACCTGTGCCGAAACGCCATGTCACGGCAGCACGAACCAGTCGGCCAACGGTGCCAGCGTGGCCGTCGGCTGGCAGAACAAAACCTGGGCGTGGGATATCGGTACAACGCCGATGGGCTTCGACGTGGTCGATGTGGTGGGCAGCCTGAGCTACAGCAACGATTTAGGGCCGATTGGCTACACCCTGAACGCCCATCGCCGTCCGATTTCCAGCTCGGTGCTGGCCTTCGCCGGGCAAAAAGATCCCAATACCGACACCACCTGGGGCGGCGTGCGTGCCACCGGTGGCGGCGTGAGCATGAGCTACGACAAAGGCGAAGCTAACGGTATCTGGTCAAGCCTGAGTGCCGACAGCCTCACCGGGAAGAATGTCGAAGATAACTGGCGCGTCCGCTGGATGACCGGCTATTACTACAAGCTCATCAATCAGAACAACGAACGCCTGACGGTGGGCGTGTCCAACATGCTCTGGCATTACGATAAGGATTTAAGTGGCTATTCGCTGGGCCAGGGCGGTTACTACAGTCCCCAGGAGTATGTGTCGTTCGCCTTACCGGTGAACTGGCGTAAACGCACAGAGAACTGGTCATGGGAGCTGGGCGGCTCCGTCTCCTGGTCTCATTCAAAAACAAAAGATGTGATGCGTTATCCGTTACAGGGGCTGATCCCGGACAATGAGCCAGGCCGTTATACCGATAAAGGTGTGATGGAAACCGGAAGTAGCTCGTCAGGCACGGGTTATACCGCAAGGGCGATTGTTGAACGCCGCGTGACGTCCAACTGGTTTGTCGGTCTGGGCGTCGATATTCAGGAAGCAAAAGACTATACCCCGAGCCATGCGCTGCTCTACGTTCGGTATTCTGCCGCGGGCTGGCAGGGTGATATGGACTTACCACCGGAACCGCTGGTGCCTTATGCAGACTGGTGATCGGATTTTTACTTAATCTAATTGTAAGTCTCTCTTAAAAGTGCAGCTATCGGGTATACTCGGACGCACCAGGTTTACACCCTGGTGCGCCCTGCGCTTCGAGTTTTGTGGAGAGTCATTTTGCGTGTCAGCCGTTCCTTAACGATCAAACAGATGGCGATGGTGTCTGCCGTCACAATGCTGTTTGTCTTCATCTTCTGCGTCATTTTGCTGTTTCACTCCGTACAGCAGAATCGCTACAACACGGCTTCGCAACTGGAAAGTATTGCCCGCTCGGTGCGGGAACCCCTGTCAGCCTCGATCCTGAAAGGGGATATCCCCGAGGCGGAATCCATCCTGAAGCGCATTCAGCCCGCTGGTATCGTGAGCCGCGCGGATGTTGTACTGCCGAACCAGTTCCAGGCGCTGCGGATGAGCTTTATTCCGGAGCGTTCCGTCCCGATGATGGTGATGCGCCTGTTTGAACTGCCGGTGCAAATTTCCCTGCCTCTCTATTCCCTGGAAAGACCGGCTAACCCGCAACCGTTGGCCTACCTGGTGCTACAGGCCGACTCGTACCGCATGTATAAATTCGTCATGAGTTGGGTTGCTACATTAGTGACCACTTACTTACTTTTGACATTAATGCTGAGCGTGGCGCTGACGTGGTGTATCAACCGGTTAATTGTGCATCCGTTGCGCCGCATAGCCCGGGAGCTGAACGACCTCTCTCCACAGGAGCACATGGGGCATCAGCTTCCGTTGCCGCGCCTGCATCACGATGATGAAATTGGCATGCTGGTCCGCAGTTACAATATCAACCAGCAGCGTGTCCTGCGTCAGCAGGAAGAGCTCAGTAGCAACGCCACCCGTTTTCCGGTATCTGATCTGCCAAACAAAGCGTTTTTAATGGCCTTGCTGGAGCAGACCGTCGCCCGCCAGCAGACCACCGCGCTGATGGTGATTGCCTGCGAAACCTTGCAGGACACGGCGGGCGTGCTGAAAGAGAGCCAGCGCGAAATGCTGTTACTAACGCTGGTGGAAAAGGTGAAATCCGTTCTGGCGCCGCGCATGGTGCTCACCCAGGTCAGCGGCTATGACCTGGTGGTGATCGCGCACGGTGTTAAAGAGCCGTGGCACGCCATTACGCTAGGTCAGCAAGTACTCACTGTCATTAATGAGCGGCTGCCCATTCAGGGTATCCAGCTTCGCCCGAGCGCCAGCATCGGTATTGCGATGTACTACGGGGGGCTGACCGCCGAGCAGCTTTATCGTCGGGCTTTCTCGGCCGCGTTCACCGCGCGCCGGAAAGGGAAAAACCAGATCCAGTTCTTTGATCCGGAGCAGATGGAAAAAGCCCAGCAGCGCCTGACGGAAGAGAGCGACATTCTGACGGCGATGGACAATCGCCAGTTTGCGCTCTGGCTACAGCCGCAGGTCAATTTGCGCACGGGTGAAGTGACCAGCGCCGAAGCGTTGCTGCGTATGCAACAGCCGGACGGCACGTGGGAGCTGCCTGAAGGGATGATCGAACGTATCGAGTCCTGCGGCCTGATGGTCACCGTCGGCTACTGGGTGCTGGAAGAGTCTTGCCGCCAGCTTGCGGCCTGGCAACAACGGGGCATCACGCTGCCGCTGTCGGTGAATCTCTCTGCGCTACAGCTGATGCACCCGACCATGGTGCCGGAGATGCTTGAGTTGATCCATCGCTACCGCATCCAGCCCCACACGTTGATCCTGGAAGTCACCGAGAGCCGTTGTATCGATAATCCTGACGACGCTGTCGCCATCCTGAAACCGCTGCGTAATGCCGGGATCCGCATTGCGCTGGACGATTTCGGTATGGGGTATTCCGGCCTGCGTCAGCTCCAGCACATGAAAACGTTGCCGGTGGACGTCCTGAAAATCGACAAAACCTTTGTGGAAGGGCTGCCGGAAGATTGCAGCCTGGTGCAGGCCATTATTCAGATGGCGCACAGCCTGAATCTGCACGTCATTGCCGAGGGTATTGAAACCGACGCCCAGCGTGAGTGGCTGGCTGCGGCGGGCGTAGAGAGCGGACAGGGCTTCCTGTTTGATCGCGCCGTACCGACGGATATCTTTGAGCAACGCTATCTCGCCGACGCTGGCAATAACGCAAAAGTGTAATTTTGTTGCTGGCTTGTGCGAGCCAGCTCAAAGTTCTTAACATTTGTGTTTCAAATTTGAACCCCGTTTATTTCTGTCCTGTTATGTGGGTGTTATTTTAAAGCCGCAGGTTAACCATAACCTTACAAAGCCTGTAGTTTTTCTTTCCAGGGACACCCTATGAAAACCTCACTCTTCAAAAGTCTTTACTTCCAGGTCCTGACAGCCATCGCCATCGGTATTCTGCTCGGTCACTACTACCCGGAGCTGGGCGCGCAGATGAAACCGCTTGGCGACGCGTTCGTTAAGCTCATCAAAATGATCATCGCGCCGGTCATTTTCTGTACCGTGGTGACCGGTATCGCTGGCATGGAAAGCATGAAGGCGGTCGGGCGTACGGGGGCGGTTGCCCTGCTGTACTTCGAGATTGTCAGTACCATCGCGCTGATTATCGGCCTGATTATTGTCAACGTGGTACAGCCTGGCGCGGGCATGAACGTTGACCCGGCCACGCTGGATGCGAAAGCGGTGGCGGTTTACGCTGAACAGGCGAAAGATCAGGGGATTGTTGCCTTCTTGCTGGACGTGATCCCGAGCAGCGTGATTGGCGCGTTCGCCAGCGGAAACATCCTCCAGGTACTGCTGTTTGCCGTGCTGTTTGGCTTTGCCCTGCACCGTCTTGGCAGCAAAGGCCAGCTGATTTTTAACGTCATTGAAAGCTTCTCGCAGGTTATCTTCGGCATCATCAACATGATTATGCGTCTGGCCCCGATTGGCGCCTTTGGCGCGATGGCCTTCACCATCGGGAAATACGGCGTCGGCACGCTGGTACAGCTGGGCCAGCTGATCGTCTGCTTCTACATCACCTGTATTCTGTTTGTGGTGGTGGTGCTCGGCTCCATCGCCCGTGCGACCGGCTTCAGCATCTTCAAATTTATTCGTTACATTCGTGAAGAGCTGCTGATTGTCCTCGGCACATCCTCTTCGGAGTCCGCGCTGCCGCGTATGCTCGATAAAATGGAAAAGCTGGGCTGCCGTAAGTCAGTGGTGGGGCTGGTTATTCCTACGGGCTACTCTTTTAACCTGGATGGCACCTCGATATACCTGACGATGGCGGCGGTCTTTATTGCCCAGGCCACTAACAGCCACATGGATATCTTCCATCAGATTACGCTGCTGGTGGTGCTTCTGCTCTCTTCAAAAGGGGCGGCGGGCGTAACGGGCAGCGGATTTATCGTGCTGGCGGCCACCATTTCGGCGGTGGGCCATCTGCCGGTAGCGGGCCTGGCCCTGATCCTCGGTATTGACCGCTTTATGTCTGAAGCCCGTGCGTTAACCAACCTGGTCGGCAATGGCGTGGCGACGATTGTGGTGGCGAAGTGGGTGAAAGAGCTGGATCACAAGAAGCTTAACGATACGCTGAATAACCGCACATCTGAGGACAAAACCCCCGGTTTATCCTCTTAATCCCTCATAAATGCCCGTATTCCCTTGTGGGGATGCGGGCACCTGCGCATAATAACCGTTCATACCTGTCATAATTCGACAAGATTTTTTTTGGGTATATTTCACTTCCGCCCGTGACGTTTAGCTGAACACGCTGTCTAATCGGAAGGTTTTCATCGTCATCTTTGAGTGCTCACGTCGCGAGACACTCTCTTTAACCAGGAATGTTGATCAGGGGTTCACATGCAGGGCACAAAAATTCGACTCTTAACCGGCGGTTTGCTGATGATGGCAGCAGCCAGTTATGTGCAGGCAGATGCGCTCCAGCCAGACCCGGCCTGGCAACAGGGAACACTGGCGAACGGTTTCCAGTGGCAGGTATTATCCACTCCGCAACGTCCGAGCGATCGCATTGAAATCCGTCTTTCTGTGAATACCGGCTCCCTCACTGAAAGCACCCAGCAGACCGGCTTAAGCCACTTTATTCCTCGACTGGCGCTCACCCAGAGCGGCAGTTTGCAGGCGGTTCAGGTGCGTTCTTTATGGCAACAGGCCATCGATCCGAAACGCCCGCTGCCCCCGGCTGTGGTCTCCTATGACTACACCATGTTTAACCTGAGCCTGCCCAACAACCGTAACGATCTGCTTAAAGAAGCGCTTACCTATCTATCCGATGCCACCGGCAAACTGGCGATTACGCCTGAGACCGTAAACTATGCGTTGAGCAACAGCGACATGGTGGCGACCTGGCCGACGGATACCAAAGAAGGCTGGTGGCGCTACCGCCTGAAAGGGTCCACGCTGCTTGGCCACGACCCGGCAGAACCGCTGAAACAGCCGGTGGATGCAGAGCAGGTGAAATCTTTCTACCAGCAGTGGTACACCCCGGATGCCATGACCCTCATTGTAGTGGGCAACGTGGACAGCCGTGCGGTGATAGAGCAGATCAACAAAGCCTTTGGCGATCTGAAAGGGAAGCGTGAAACGCCTGCCCCTGTTCCTACCTTGTCCCCGCTGCGTCCTGAGACGGTCAGCATCATGACGGATACCGTGCGTCAGGATCGTCTTTCAATGATGTGGGATACGGCCTGGCAGCCGATCCGCGAGTCTTCTGCGCTGCTGCGTTACTGGCGTGCGGATCTCGCGCGTGAAGCGCTGTTCTGGCACGTTCAGCAGACGCTCAGCAAGAACAACGTGAAAGATATTGGCCTGGGCTTTGACTGCCGTGTGCTGTTCCAGCGCGCCCAGTGCGCCATTAACGTGGAATCGCCGGGCGATAAGCTCAATGCCAATCTCGGCGTGGTGGCGAAAGAGCTGGCTAAAGTGCGTAAAGAGGGCCTGTCTGAAGAGGAGTTTAACGCGCTGGTGGCGCAGAAATCCCTTGAATTGCAGAAACTGTTCGCCACCTATGCCCGCGCCGATACCGATATCTTAATCAGCCAGCGCATTCGCTCCTTGCAGAATCAGGTGGCGGATATCGCGCCGGAGCAGTATCAGAAACTGCGTCAGGACTTCCTGAACGGTCTGACCGTGGAGATGCTGAATCAGGATCTGCGCCAGCAGTTGTCGCAGGATATGGCGTTGATTCTGTTACAGCCGAAAGGTGAGCCGGAATATGACATGAAAGAGTTGAAGGCCACCTGGAACGCCATCATGGCGACGGCGCCGCAGCCAGCGCAAACGGCAGCCGATGATTTACATCAGGATGCGAGCGATATTCCGCAGGGCCAGTAAGCCCTGCGTCCCCTCTCCCTGTGGGAGAGGGTTAGGGTGAGGGCATCAGCCCGCCCAGTCCTTAAGCAGGCATCGCCTCGCGCGGAATAATCGCTCCGCGATACTGAATCACCGTGCTGGCCGTTAAATGACCGCGCTGCGCCGCCGCTTCCGGCGTACCTCCCGTCAGACGTACCGCCAGATACCCCGCGCTGAAAGAATCTCCCGCCGCAGTGGTATCGATCACTTTCTCTTTCGCCAGCTTCACCGCCGGGACCTCTGTCACGGCTTCACCTGCAACCGCCACCAGGCAAGACTCCGCCCCACGCTTGATCACCACTTCGCTGACCCCGGCAGCCTGCGTCCGGGCGATGACCTCATCAACCGGTTTTTCGCCCCACAGAGCATCTTCATCATCCAGCGTCAGGAAGGCGATATCGGTGCATTCGAGCATCTGCTGGTAGACCTGCTGCGTCTCTTCGCGGCTGGCCCACAAACGTGGACGGTAGTTGTTATCGAAAATCACCTTACCGCCATTGGCACGGCATTCGCGCAGCAGTGACAGCAGCTTTTCACGGCTCTCCTGGCTCAGGATCGCCAGGCTGATCCCGCTCAGGTAGAGATAATCGAAGGTCGCCAGTTCTTCGCAAATGGCAGCGGCGGCCTCGCTTTCCAGCCAGAATTTGGCGGCCGCTTCATTACGCCAGTAATAGAAGGTGCGCTCGCCGGTGCTGTCGGTTTCGATGTAGTACAAACCCGGCAGGCGGTTTTCCATTCGCTGGATCAGCGAGGTCCCAACGTTTTCACCCTGCCAGGCTTCCAGCATCTGCTGGCTGAAGCTGTCCGTTCCCAGCGCGGTAACGTAGCTCACGCTCAGCGCGTCGGGGGAGACCTGACGGGCAATGTAAACGGAGGTGTTCAATGTATCGCCACCAAAACCGCGGCTGACTTCCGCGCCTTTCTGGGACAGCTCAATCATGCATTCGCCAATCACGGCAATTTTTTTAGACATAGTCGTGAACCTGAACAAAGTAATTAAGGGTAGTGTGCGCTGTGTGTTTTTTATGGTCAACTATATTAAAACGACGTTCCATTATTTTTTTTGAGCCAGCGCGTATTCCGGCATATTTCTGTCATCTTAATTTCATTTTCCCGGTGAATTGAACATAAAGTTCTCACCTGGCGGGCCGATAACTCAGTGACGAGTCCAGAAAGGCTATCCCATACAACAGGACATCCGAAATGAAGTCAGAGCAGGTTATCCAGCGGCTGAGCACTACGCCTGAGGCAAGTATTGAGAACTTGCAGGAGCATCGCTACTGGCTGCAATGTGAGCGAGCGTACACTTATCAGCCCATCTACCGTACCGACGGTCGGTTAATGGCGATTGAGGTGTTAACGGTCGTCACTCATCCATCGAATCCTTCACAGCGTATTGCACCGGACCGCTATTTTGCGGAGGTTGCCGTGCGTCAGCGTATCGACGTGCTGGAAGAGCAGCTGAGAATGCTGGCGACGAAGCAGGCGTTCTTCAAGCAGCACGGTATTCTGGCGTCGGTGAACGTGGATGGCCCCACCCTGATGGCGTTACGTCAGAATGCGACGTTGCAGGCGCTGATTGCTACCTTGCCGTGGATGCGCTTCGAGCTGGTGGAACATGTTCAGCTGCCGCAGGACTCCTCGTTTGCCTCGATGTGTGAGTTTGGCCCGCTGTGGCTGGATGATTTCGGTACCGGTATGGCCAACTTCTCCGCCCTGAGCGAAGTGCGTTATGACTACATCAAAGTGGCCCGCGATCTGTTTATCATGCTGCGCCAGACGCCGGAGGGACGGAACCTGTTTACGATGCTCCTGCAACTGATGAACCGCTATTGCCAGGGCGTCATTGTGGAAGGCGTAGAAACGCTGGAGGAGTGGCGCGACGTGCAAAATTCTCCGGCAGCGGCGGCACAGGGTTATTTCCTCTCTCGTCCTGTCCCCATGGATACCCTGGAAAAGGTGATAACCAGCCTCTGATCTGCCCGCTTCCCTTTGTCTGAACTATAGTTTTAGAGGCAAGTTCATCAGGAAAGGGGACAACAATGACAAAAACAACCAGGGTGATTTCCTGGACAGCAGGGATTTTCTTGTTGCTGATCGTGGTCTTAATCATCATTATCGCCACGTTTGACTGGAACCGCCTCAAACCGACCATCAACCAGAAAGTCTCAACCGAGCTGAACCGCCCCTTCGCAATACGTGGCGATTTGGGCGTCGTGTGGGAGCGCCAGAAAGAGGAAACTGGCTGGCGGAGCTGGGTGCCCTGGCCGCACGTTCATGCCGACGATATTATTCTCGGTAACCCGCCCGACATCCCCGAAGTAACCATGATCCACCTGCCGCGAGTGGAAGCCACGCTGGCGCCGTTAGCCCTGTTAACCAAAACGGTGTATCTGCCGTGGATCAAACTCCAGCAGCCCGACGCGCGGCTGATTCGCCTGTCAGAGAAAAACAACAACTGGACGTTCGATCTCGCCAGCAGCGGCGATAAAGATCAGAATGCGCAGCCCTCTTCGTGGTCTTTCCGCCTCGACAATATTCTGTTCGATCGGGGGCGGATCGCCATTGACGATAAAGTGAGTAAGGCTGACGTGGAGATCCTCGTCGATCCGCTGGGCAAGCCGCTGCCGTTTAGCGAAGTAACGGGCAGCAAAGCCAAAGGCGATGACAGCAAAGCGGGCGATTACGTCTTTGGCCTGACGGCGAAAGGGCGCTACAACGGCCAGCCGCTCACCGGTAAAGGCAAAATCGGCGGCATGCTGGCGCTCAGGAGCGAGGGCACGCCGTTCCCGGTGCAGGCGGATTTCCGCTCGGGCAATACCCGCGTGGCGTTCGTGGGCACGGTTAACGACCCGATGAACATGGGCGGCGTCGACCTCCAGCTTAAGTTTGCCGGTGATTCGCTGGGGGAACTGTACGATCTCACCGGCGTACTGCTGCCGGATACTCCGCCGTTTGAAACGGACGGGCACCTGGTTGCCAAAATCAACACCGAAAAATCGTCCGTCTTTGACTACCGTGGATTCAACGGCCGCATCGGCGACAGCGATATACACGGCACGCTGACCTACACCACCGGAAAACCGCGCCCGAAACTGGAGGGGGACGTTGAATCCCGCCAGCTGCGTCTGGCCGATCTTGGTCCGCTGATTGGCGTAGATTCGGGCAAAGGCACGAAGTCTAAAGAGGTTAAAAAGGACGTTCAGCCTGCGGGTAAAGTGCTGCCCTATGACCGCTTCGAAACCGACAAATGGGACGTGATGGATGCGGATGTGCGCTTCAAAGGACGTAAAATCGAGCATGGCAGCACGCTGCCGCTGAGCAACCTCTCGACCCATATCATCCTGAAAAACGCCGACCTGCGCCTGCAACCGCTGAAGTTTGGCATGGCCGGGGGAACCATTTCATCGAATATCCACCTGGAGGGGGATAAAAAGCCGATGCAGGGAAGGGCGGAGATCCAGGCGCGTCGGCTGAAGCTGAAAGAGCTGATGCCGGACGTGGAACTGATGCAGAAAACCCTCGGTGAGATGAACGGCGACGCGGATATTCGCGGCACGGGTAACTCCGTAGCGGCGCTGCTGGGCAGCGGAAACGGCAACCTGAAACTGCTGATGAACGACGGGCTGGTGAGCCGTAACCTGATGGAGATCCTGGGGCTGAACGTCGGGAACTTTATCATCGGGCAAATCTTCGGTGACGACGAAGTACGCGTTAACTGCGCGGCGGCAAATCTGGATCTGGTCAACGGCGTGGCGCGTCCGCAGATCTTCGCCTTCGACACGGAAAACGCGGTTATCAACGTCACCGGTACCGCCAGCATGGCGTCCGAGCAGCTCGATTTAACCATCGATCCGGAAAGTAAAGGCATTCGTATCATCACCCTGCGCTCGCCGCTGTACGTTCGCGGAACCTTCAAAGATCCGCAGGCGGGCGTGAAGGCTGGGCCGCTGATTGCGCGTGGTGCGGTCGCCGCCGCGCTCGCTACGCTGGTCACCCCTGCGGCGGCGCTGCTGGCGTTGATTTCGCCGTCAGAAGGCGAAGCGAATCAGTGTCGGACGATTTTATCGCAGATGAAGAAGTAGTCCCGTTTCTCCCTCTCCCTGTGGGGAGAGGGGGCTCCAGTAATTTGAAAGCAAAAGCTATAACGTTGCCTCAGAATAACTGAGGGCTTTCAGCGATGCCTCGGTCCGGCTGTAAATCGCTGAGGCGTTTCCTGTAGGCCGGGGCGAGGCGCAGGGATGCGCCGAGAGGGCGGGCTTTACAGGGATGTTACCTCCGCCCGTCCCCGATAAGCCGGAAGGAATAAGCCGAAGGCACCGCGAAGCGGCGATTTTCCGCCGGAAGCCCGGGTCGCCAGGGTGGTGGCGACTGAGCCATCCTGGCACGTTCACCGCTCATGTCGTGACAGAGTAGCAAGGAACATAACGTGAACGGAATGACCACCTGAGCCGTATGTTCCCCCTCACCCCAGCCCTCTCCCTCAAGGGAGAGGGGGCCGTCTGTGCAGGCATTATTTTGTGGGGAGCCCTCAGCCCTGTGGGTGAGGGCTGAATCGTAGGCCGGGTAAGGCGTAGCCGCCACCCGGCACTCACTTACAGCGCCTGATGCTTCGTCTCATGCGTCAGCAGCAGCGCAATCAGCGTTAACGCTGCCATTGCCGCCAGATAGACACCCACATAGAACAGGCCATAGTTTGCCTGAAGCCAGGTGGCGATATACGGGGCTACCGAGGCGCCCAGAATCGACGAAACGTTATAGGAGAACGAGGCGCCGGTGTAACGCACTTCAGTCGGGAACAGCTCCGGCAGCAGCGCGCCCATTGGGCCAAAGGTCAGCCCCATCAGGCTCAGGCCAATCAGCAGATACGCCATCACCAGCGCAGGGCTACCTGAACCCAGCAGCGGCGGGAAGACAAACAGCGCGAACAGAATAATCAGGGAGGTGATGACGATCATGCTTGAACGACGGCCAAATTTATCCGCCAGCAGGCCCGCGATAGGCACCATCACACCAAATCCGATGACCGCCATCATCAGCATCCACAACACTTCGTTACGTGGCAGGCCCAGGCCGACCGGCGCGGCGGCAGTACTAAAGGTCATGGAGTAAACGGTCATGATGTAGAACAGCGTGTAGGTCGCCAGCATGATGAACGTGCCCAGCACGGTCACGCGGAGGTGTTTGGTCAGCAGCGTCCCCAGCGGAACTTTAACCTGCTTTTTCGCCGCGGCGACTTTAGCAAAGACCGGCGTCTCGTGCAGCGACACGCGCACGTACAGGCCAATCAGCACCAGCACAGCAGAGAAGACGAACGGAATACGCCAGCCCCAGCTCATGAACTGTTCATCGGTCAGCAGCCAGGAGAGGAGCAGGAAGGTGCCGTTAGCAAAGAAGAACCCAATCGGTGCGCCCAGCTGCGGGAAAGAGCCATACAGGGCACGCTTGCGCGCCGGAGCGTTTTCGGTCGCCAGCAGTGCCGCGCCGCCCCATTCCCCGCCCAGCCCCAGACCCTGACCAAAGCGCGCCAGCGCCAGCAGCACAGGCGCCAGAATGCCGATAGTTTCATAGGTCGGCAGCAGGCCGATGGCGACGGTGGAGATCCCCATCGTCAGCAGCGAGGCAACCAGCGTCACTTTACGGCCAACGCGATCGCCAAAATGCCCAAAGACCGCTGAACCAATCGGACGCGCAACGAAGGCGATAGCAAAGGTGGCTAAAGACTGTAGCGTGGCTGCCGTCGGGTCGCCCTGAGGGAAGAAAATATGCGGAAAGACAATGACCGCAGCGGTGGCGTAAATATAAAAGTCGAAGAACTCAATGGCGGTGCCAATCAGCGATGCGACGACGACTTTATTGCGCGAGTTGACCGGAACGTGTTCCGCCCCTTCGTTAAGTGTGGTGGCTGTTGCTTGCATAATATTTTCTTATTTTTGGACGAACGAAGGGCCATATTAGGCATAGCAAAAGCGACATTTCAATCTGTAACAAAGGCGTGGCGTGGTCATAAAAGCAACAAAAAGCGGATAATTTTCAGACCAGCGAAAACACTTCTATGAAATGCTTCACACTTTTTAAATATCAGTCATTAAAACTGGTTTTGCGTTAAATAAAAGTTACGGACTGGATTTATATGCTGAAATGGCGGATCGGGCTGAAATATCAGCCCGACAGGACATCAGCGGTGGGTTTTACCCGGCATGCGCGGGTCATCTTTATACTCAGCCGTGGCGATCCACGCGGCGCAGAACAGCGTCAGGCGAGCGAAGAAATAGAAGAAAGCCATCAGCCCCAGCACCGAACCAAAGGCCGCGCCGGAGGGCGACTTCACCAGCGACGGAAGCGTATAGGTCATCACAATTTTGATTACTTCAAAGCCAATGGCGGCAATCAACGTCCCACGGATCAGCGCCTTCTTGCGCGGCCGATGGCGGGGCAAACGCCAGAAGATCCAGAAGAAAAGCAGGTAGTTAGCAAAGATGGAGATTGCAAGCCCTATACCGCGCCAGGCCGGTTTCAGCCATTCAATATAATCCAGGTACAGCGCGGAGATAATCATCTGCTGCGCGGAACCGGCGACCGAGGTGATAGAGAGCGTGATGACCAGCGCCACCAGCAGCCCAATCAGCGAAATAAAGTCGCGCAGATACTTCACCCATATCTTCTCCTGATCCTGCGGCCTACGCTCCCAGACGTCACGCGACTGGGCGCGAATAGCCTCACGCAGGTTGCCCATCCAGTTCACCCCGGAATAGAGCGCAATCAGCAACCCGACGATACCCACGGTGGTACGCTGCTGCACGGCGGTGTTGATGGTGCTTTTGAGCGTTGTGGCGAGCGTCTGGTCGCTGACGTTGGTCAGGATCTTATTGAAGATGTCCTGCAACAGCGTCGGGTGAGACGCCAGCACAAAACCGGCGGCGGCAAATGACACCATCAGGATGGGGATCATCGACAGGAACGAGAAATAGGTAATCGCCGCGCCAAACTGATTTCCCATGCGGTCGTTAAAGCGCTCAGCGGCGCGTATCAGGTGAGCAATCGCGGGTATCTGCTGAATTTTTTCGGCTATGCCGGTCACGGTACCCAGCGCTTTGCTGGCCGTTCCAGGCTCTTTCGGCGCTTCAGGCTCGTTATCCATCTTTTTGATGGGTTCATAATCTAAATGTTGAGTCGGTCGTTGCGGGTTATTTTCCGGCGTCACGCGCATTTTCCTTTTCGTTGAGCTGGATGTTACTGAATTATAGCTTGCGACTAGTCCACGTAACCTTTTGTGAGTTCGGTAAGCCACTCCATAAACACATGCACCCGACGGGAGAGGTTACGGCGGTGGGGATAAATGAGGGAGACGGGCATTGGTTCAGCCCGATATTGCGGCAGGATCTCAACGAGTTTTTTCGTGCGCAGGGCATCACGCACCCCGACGCGCGGGACCTGAATAATGCCAAGCCCGGCGACACAGGCAGCCTGGTAGGTTTCCGTGCTATTAACCGTCAATACGCCCCCCGTTTTTACCCACCGGGTCGCGCTGCCGTTGTAATATTCAAAACCCTGCGGACGGGTGCCCAGCGTGGCGGAGTAGTGAATGAGGGCATGCGAAGCCAAATCGTCCAGCGTCTCAGGGTAGCCAAATCGCGTCAGATAATCCGGGCTGGCGCAATTAATCACCGAGAGCTTCCCAAGCGGCCGGGCGATAAGCCCGGAGTCCTTTAAGTTTCCCACGCGAACCACGCAGTCAAATCCTTCGCGGATGACATCGACCAGACGATCGCTGCTACTCAGCTCCAGTTCAATGCCGGGAAACTGTTGTAAAAATGCAGGCAGTTTCGGAATGACGACATTTCGCACAATGGCAACGGGCATATCCACACGTAGCCGACCGCTGATGGTTGAAGGGTCGTGCAGGAACATGCCGTCCAGTTCGTCCAGATTCATCAGCAGATCTTTGGCGCGCTCGTAATAAACCATGCCGTCCTGCGTCAGGCTGACGCGGCGGGTAGTGCGGTGCAGCAGCTGCGTGCCCAGCGCGTTTTCCAGTGCCTGGATCTGTCGCGATACGCTCCCCTTCGGCAGGCTTAACGTCTCCGCCGCGCGGGAAAAACTCTCCAGTTCCGCGACCCGAAGGAAAAGCTGCATTGCGTGTATTTTATCCATAGATGTTGGTCATTGTTGTTAAGAATGAAACAGTGAAGCGCTCACGGCACTATTTATTGATTTTCTACCATCTAATAAGCTCTTTCTCAATCTTCATCACAGCCGAAACGAGGTGAATTATGAGTGAACGTATTGCTTTAGTGACGGGCGGTAGCCGCGGCCTGGGTAAAAATGCCGTTTTGAAGCTGGCCGCGGAAGGGACAGGCATTATCCTCACCTGGAACAACAGCCAGCAGGAGGCGCAGGAAGTTGTGCGCGAAATCGAGGGAAAAGGCGTAAAAGCGGCAGCATTGCAGCTCAACGTCGGCGATACGGCAAGCTTTTCGCGCTTTGCTCAAAAGGTGAAAGATACCCTTAAACACGTCTGGCAACGTGACACCTTTGACTATTTAGTGAACAACGCAGGTACAGGGTTATATGCACCCTATACCGAGACGACTGAGGCGCAGTTTGATGATGCGCTGAACATTCACTTCAAAGGACCGTTTTTCCTCACGCAACAGCTGCTGCCGCTCATAAAAGACGGAGGGCGGATCCTGAACGTCTCCAGCGGACTGGCCCGTTTTACTCAGCCCGGTTCAGGAACCTACGCGGCAATGAAAGGGGCGATGGAGGTGCTGACCCGCTATCAGGCAAAAGAGCTTGGCGCGCGCGGAATTTCCGTCAATATCATCGCGCCCGGCGCGATTGAAACCGACTTTGGGGGCGGGCGAGTGCGGGATAATGCGGAGCTTAACCAGCTGCTGGCCTCGCAGACAGCGCTGGGACGCGTGGGCCTGCCCGATGATATTGGTGACGCCATTGCGGCGTTGCTCAGTGACAAACTGGGCTGGATGAATGCGCAACGTATTGAAGTTTCAGGCGGTATGTTTCTGTAATGTTCAGTCTTAAGGGGAAGGAACCCTCTTAAGGAAATCCTTAAAACAGGTATGTCTAAATGCTGGAAGATATAAAGAGAGCTGGGTGATTTGTAACCTCTCCATTCATTGAGTTTTTTCTTAAAAAATGCCTCTGTAGAATCCCCCTTCGCTATTCTCAGAGGAGTAAAACGATGCGAGTAATCATGTTTGACAGGCAGTCATTATTTATTCATGGAGCGATGTATAGTTTGCAGAAGTTAATTCCGAAAATAGATATGACAGGAACTCGTCAGACTGATGAATTATGGGCGCAATTATCCGCGTCACCCTCCGCTATCGTCATGATAGATGGGTATTTAATTCGTGATAATGGTGTGGCTTTACTGGAAGAGATTATGGATCGCTTTCCAACGTCGCGCGTGGTGTTGGTGTTAACGAAAAAAGAGCGGCGTTGGGTTGAGCAAATGTTTCAGCGCAACGTGGTGGCGATAATTCCTCGCAATGCGAATCCCGAACGCTTTTCCGCAGTGCTGGATTCTGTATCGCGAGGAATGGTCTGTTTTCCCGGCGAGTGGCTGAAGCAGCACACCTCTCAGGATGAACTGGCAGTGTTAAGCGAGCGCCAGCGTGAGGTATTGAAGTTACTGGCGGCCGGAGAGTCCAATAAAGAGATTGGACGTAATCTCAATATCAGTGCGGCAACGGTAAAAGCCCATCTTGAGACGCTTTTCCGGCGTCTTGATGTCAAAAACCGGACGCAAGCTGCGATGTACTACACCCGGGCGACGGCCTGAAGGATCTTCTCTGGCAGAGGGGACTCTTCCCCAAAACTGAAGAGGGTTAATATCAGTGCGTCATGCTGCTGTTGGGTTAATGGGCGTTTGTTCATTTCCCGCAGCAGCGCCTCACATAATTGAATATCATTACAAAGCAAATTCTCCGCCTCAGTCGGCGTGATGAGACCGTTAAATTTTTCCCACTGGCGAATTACGTGACCATAACCTATAACCCATATTCCCTTTTCGTCACGGTATTTCTCCAGGGAAAGACCCTGTTGTTTTTTAATTAATGCGATTGCAGCAGAAGATATCTGCATTGCATAACCCGTCATAAGCGTTTCCTCTTAATGACGCGACTATAGAGGAAACGCCGCCGGGGAAATATCCGCCAAATGGCTGTTGATCAGGTTTAACTGAACGGGAATTCCTTTTTCAGTAAACCGAATAGCCAGTCGTTATGCCATTGCCCTGAAAGGAAATAACTCTCGCGCAACTCACCTTCCAGCTGAAAACCTGTTTTTTCCAGCAGTCGCCTGGAGGCGATATTTCCCGCCGTCACGGTCGCGGTGAGCCGACGGATATTGCCCTGAGTCAGCGCAAAATTACACACAGCCCGCAGAGATTCAAAGCCGTAACCTTTCCCCTGCGCAGAAGGCGCAAAGAGAAAACCGACTTCAGCACAATCTGCTTCCCGGTGCACATATCCGGTTACGCCCAGCGGCGTATGGCTGGCCGTCTCACGCACCATAAGGCAGAGCCAGTGCGAACTGCCCGGCGTCCACGGCAACAGACGAGACTCAAAGGCTTCCCGAATGTCCGCCTCGCTACGCGCAGGGGCGACAAAACGCATTACCTCAGGATTTTGCTGTAGCGACAGAAAAAAGGGCCAGTCTTGCTCTTGCAGCGGCGAGCAGGTGAGACGCGCGGTGGTTAAGGCGGGCATGACGATCCTCCGGAGACATTGCAAATGATTATAAGGTTGTCACTTTATTTCAACAGAAAGTCAGGTATGTTTAACCTCATATAAATAAAAAGAAAAACGACTTTTAATGCCGCTTTAGCGGTACTCATTGTCTCTCAAGGAAAACAATGATGATTAGCTCATCGCATCATACCCGCGAACAGTTTGAACACTGTCTGGCGGCGATCCGTCAGGCGTCTGTTGAAATTTTACTTCTGTTGAATGTACATGTTTCTGAAGGAAAAGATCCACGCTGGTTTCTGGAGCAACTGGATAGCGCCCGCCTGGGGCTGGGCGGGTGGGGCGCTGTAGCCAGGAAGCTGAACCTGAATGATGCGGAAATGACAGCCTTTACGCTGCAATTACGCTTGCTTCAGCAGCGCGTTCCCCAGTATGAAAGCGGGCAGGATGTCAGCGAAAACCAGCTGATTGCGGCGATGCGCTTCGTCACCTCCCTTGAATATCTGCGTCTGCAACAGCCCCTCCTGACCTACGAAACCGGGAGGATGCCAGAGAAGGAGAGCCAGCTTCAGGCGCAGAAACAGGTGCGTGCCATTGAGCTGATGATTAGAGGGCTGATACAGCAGGCGTGGCCCGATCCGGTGCGGCTGAATAATCATCTTAAGACGTTGTTTAACGCTGAACGCGTGCGTCGCTGGCTGAAAAACGGTGAAATTAATGATGTTCTGAGCGGCATGTTATTCAGCGAACTGGCCCAGCTGCTGGTGGATAAAAAAGAATTTAGCCGCTACTACGCGCCGCTGTTTAACGCCCCGCACATGCTGACGCTGCTGGTAGAGCCCCGCAAAACCCTGCAAACCTTCCTCGAAGATATTCGACAAATCCGCAACAGCATCACCGTGCAGCAGCCGTTAAGCGGAGCGCAAATCCAGCTGCTCGACTGCTATTACACGCAGATCACCCGCTCCGTTCAGCGCGCGTTTGAGGAAGGGCGGACACGCGTTAACCCGGCGGCGCTGATGGCGGTGGACGAAAGCGAGCTGCACGCGTTCTGGGAAAAGGCGCAAAAAATGGACCGCACCACAGGCGGCGATCTTTTTGAAGTGCGCGACAGTATAGAAAAACCGACTCAGCGTGCCACGCGTACGCCAGAGCAGCGCGAACAGCTGATTTCCGGCGTGCTGTGGGGAGCGGTTGGCGTGATGGTTATCGCGATTGTCGTGGGGGGATTCTGGCTGGTGAACAGCAGTAAACCGCAGCCGGCTGTGGCCAGTACGGCATCTCCCGCACCGGTGCAGGAGATGCGCGAAACGCCTTCCTCGCGAGAAACGCTGACGCGGATGGGTGTCACCTGGGATGAAAACAACTTCCGTTCAGCGATTAGCCGCAACGATACCCGGGTGGCGCTCCTGTTTTTGCAGGGCGGGATGGACTGGAAAATGTCATGGACGGAGGAGGCGTTGTCGGCAGGCTACGACGATGTGCTGGAAGTAATGTTGCGCTACCGCCTGCAAATGACAGAGCAAAAGCCCTGCCGACGCTTTATTAATACGCTTAGCCATGCGATGGCGAACGGGGAATCGCTGACGCCTATGCGTAAGCAGTACCTGAAAGCATTCTGTACCGTCCCTGCGGTGGTGAAACGCCAGCAGCACGACGCCGATATGGCATCGCGCCGCGCGAAGACGCAGCCCGATGCCAGCACAAAAAAATGGCAGTCCATCCAGACTGCCATTTATGAGGTGATTCGTTAACTTTTCCCTCTCCCCTCAGGGGAGAGGGTTAGGGTAAGGGGCAAGGCTCAAGGTTCACCATATAACCCAATCAACCGCCGCACCACGCCATTCGTCCAGCCGAAGCCATCCTGCAACGGATACTCCCCCCCGCCACCTTCGCGTGGCGTGCTGCTGGCGATGTGGTACTTCTCAATCAGCTTATGATGGGTTTTGTAGTAATGGTTCACCGTGTGCAGCCAGCTCCAGGCGATCTCATCTCCCAGCGAGTCGTTGCCGTACTGCTTGAACCCCTGGATCGCCATCCACTGGAGCGGCGCCCAGCCGTTCGGCTTATCCCACTGCTCCCCGGTTTCATATTCGGTGGCGAGAATACCGCCCGGCGTGAGCAGACGGGCTTTAACGGCATCGGACAGCCGTTCAGCCTGCTCATGCGTCGCCATGCCCACATACAGCGGCACAATGCTGGCCGCAGAGAACAGCGCCAGGGCTTCACGCCGCCAGTCGTAATCACGATAACAGCCGTTCTCTTCGTCCCACAGATAGCGGTTTACCGCCGCGCGCCGGTCGCTGGCTTTCTGGCGGAACAGATCAGCCGTCTCTTTATCCCCTTTCGACGCGGAGATATTGGCGATAGCGCTCTCCAGTTTGAACAGGAATGCGTTCAAATCGATGGGGATAAATTGTGTTGTGCGGATGCTGGCCAGCCGCGCAGGATCGCGCAGCCAGCGGGATGAGTAATCCCATCCTGAGGCTGCCCCGGCACGCAGGTCACGGTACACCTCGTTCGGCGGACGACCAGAATGACGGGCAGTTTCAACGTCCTCGATCCACGATTCATCCCGCGGCGTATCGCGATCGTCCCAGTAACGGTTGAGCAATGAGCCATCCGGCATACGAACCGCACTGCGATAGGCCTGATTGAGCAGCAGCGATTCCGCCCCGTCCATCCAGAAGGCGTACTCCATCTTGAGGTGCTCAAGATAGCGCTTCGCCCCGCGCACGCCGTCCTCTTCAAACAGCTCCACCATCAGGGCAAAAACGGGCGGCTGGGAGCGGCTGAGATAGTAGGTGCGGTTGCCGTTCGGGATATGGCCGTAGCGCTCAATCAACCAGGCGAAGTTATCGGCCATACATTTCAGCAGATCGTTACGACCGCTTTCTGCCAGCCCCAGCATGGAGAAGTAAGAGTCCCAGTAGTAGGTCTCGCTGAATCGCCCGCCGGGCACAATATAGGCCTGCGGCAGCGCCAGCAGCGACGACCACGGGATGTGATCCTGCGGCTCGCGCGTCAACACCGGCCACAGATTATCGATATGTTCTTTCAGGGACAGGCCGGGATCAGAGACGTACTCTTTGCTGTAGTCCTCCGGTAGCCAGAAGTGATTCTCTACAAAGCGCGCCAGGTCAAAATCACGGTGGCGACGCACCTTGCGATAGCGGATCAAAATATCCAGCGGATCCATCTTCGGCGCGCAGTCGGGAAAGGTTTTGCTGTCCGCAAACAGCCGCGACGACTGGACGTGTTCAAACAGTTCAAGGTAGCGGTCAGCGGGCGTAAGGGCATCGGACGCCGGCAGCCCTTCAATCATTTCCGGTTCCGGCTCTGCCTCGATCATCTCATCCAGTTTTAACTCACAGGGATCGGTTTCATAGCGCAGCTCTTCTGCAATATCGAACTCGATATCCTCGGCAGTCTGTAGTTTCTGGTTGAACATGGTGTTCAGGACCTCCGGTTTTTGTCGTAACAAATACGGGTTTTTCCCGGCTATCTTTTAAGCGTAGACATTCGCTTCGGTTAATGCGGTGCGAAGTGTGCGGTAGATCACGCTTTCAAAATGGATTTAAACACGCTGAAAATCAGATATCCCTTTGATTATGAAATCATTAAATCAGAATCTTTGGAAACAGAGCAGGAATAAAATTCAGAGCATTCGGTATTCTGCATTTACGCAGGGATTAATGTGCCTGACGCGCATTGCCTTGAAGGCTGTTGGCGGTTTGATTGGCTTTCTGACTGGCGCCTTCGCTTTTATCCATCGCCTTGCTGGCCGCTTTTTCTGCATGGGCGGCGCTGTACGCAGCCAGATGGGAAATCACGATGGCGTAAATGCTCATTAACGACACCCACAGAATGCTGTTTTTCCACCACAGCAGGGTAGGAATAGTCAGTATCGCCCATACCAGCGCGAGAACAAGGTGCATTTTGGCCATCAGTTTTGCGGTGATCTTTACGTGCATTTTCATATCTCTAATCTTTTTCCGTAGTAACAGGCGAACGCGTAGCGCTTTCTAAGATTAGTTAATTCCACCGCGGGTAGCGGGTTATTTTGTTACCGTTTGTACACCCGTTGGGTTTACCTGCTCAGGGCATAAAAAAACCGGCCAGTTGGCCGGTTTTGTTGCGGATCAGACCGATCAGCGCATGGTCACAAATTCTTCCGCCGCAGTCGGGTGGATTGCCACGGTGTTATCGAAGTCTTTCTTCGTTGCGCCCATCTTCAGCGCCACCGCGAAGCCTTGCAGAATCTCGTCCATGCCGAAGCCAATGCCGTGGATGCCGACGATCTTCTCTTCCGGGCCCACGCAGACCAGCTTCATGCGGCACGGCTGACGGTGCGAGGTGACCGCGGTATACATCGCGGTAAACGCCGATTTATACACTTTCACCTGATCATCGCCGTACTGCTCACGCGCCTGCGGCTCGGTTAAGCCGACGGTACCGATTGGCGGGTGGCTGAAGACCACGGTCGGAATGTTGCTGTAATCCAGATGTTCGTCCGGCTTGTTGTTAAACAGACGCTCGGAAAGACGACGCCCCGCCGCCACGGCAACCGGCGTCAGCTCTACGGCACCGGTGTTATCACCGACGGCATAAATGCCCGGTACGCTGGTGTTCTGGAATTTATCAACGACAATGTAGCCTTTTTCATTGGTTTTCACCCCGGTTGCGGCCAGGTTGAAGTTGTCGGTGGCCGGTTCACGGCCAATCGCCCAGATCAGGCAGTCAACGGTCTGGCTGCGGCCATCTTCCAGCTCCAGCGTCAGGCTACCGTCCGCATTTTTCACCACCGCTTTTGGCACGGCGTTGGTGTGCAGGGTTGGGCCTTCGGCGTTCATCACCTCGACCAGCGTGTCGACGATCAGCGGGTCAAAGCTGCGCAGCGGCGCGTGTTTACGCACGAACAGGTGCGCTTCCGCCCCCAGGCCGTTAATCACGCCGGCCAGTTCAACCGCAATGTAACCTGCGCCCACAATGGCAACGCGTTCTGGCAGAGCAGGCAGCTCGAAGAACCCGTCGGAGTCAATACCGTATTCCGCGCCCGGAATGTGCGGGTGGCTCGGACGGCCGCCGGTGGCGATCAGGATGTGATCGGCGGTGATCGTCTCGCCGTTCACTTCGATCGTCTTCGCATCCACGAAACGGGCAAAGCCGCGGATCACGTCGACGTTATTCTTGCCCAGCACGTTATCGTACGAGGTGTGAATACGGTCGATGTAGGCGGTACGGCTGGCGATCAGTTTATCCCAGTCGAAGTGGTTGATGGTGGTGTCAAAGCCGTAGTCCGGGCCATACATATGGATAGCTTCACGGATTTGCGCGGCATGCCACATCACTTTCTTCGGTACACAACCCACGTTCACGCAGGTGCCGCCGAGTTCTTTGGCTTCAATCAGCGCACACTTCTGGCCGTACATGGCTGCACGGTTGATGGAGGCGATGCCGCCGCTGCCGCCGCCGATTGCGATGTAGTCATAATGCTTAGTCATAGCGTTGTCCTTAATCGTGAATTGCCGCGATTGTATACCTGAAATCAATAGTTTCCACCGATGGCTGCGATTACTCCGGCACGATCCAGCTCACGGTGGCGTGACCCGTACCGGCTGGCACCAGCGTTTTGTGCAGCCACGGCAGCACGTTGTTCATCTGTGCTTCGAGCTTCCACGGCGGGTTAATGACGATCATGCCGGACGCGGTCATGCCGCGCTGGTCGCTGTCAGGGCGCACCGCCAGCTCAATTTGCAGGATTTTGCGAATGCCCGTCGCTTCGAGGTCTTTGATCATGCGTTTAATTTGCGCGCGCAGCACTACCGGATACCACAGAGCATAGGTGCCGGTCGCAAAGCGTTTGTAACCTTCGTTAATGCCGGTCACCACCGCCTGATAGTCGGTTTTGATTTCGTACGGTGGGTCAATTAGCACCAGGCCGCGACGGGAAACCGGCGGCAGTTTGGCTTTCAGCTGCTGGTAACCATCGGCTTTGTCTACGCGGGCGCGGTTATCTTTCTGAAACTCAGAACGCAGCAGCGGGAAGTCGCTCGGGTGCAGCTCGGTTAACTGGAGGCTGTCCTGCTCGCGCAGCAGCTGGCGGGCAATCAGCGGGGAGCCAGGGTAGTAACGCAACTGGCCGTTGCGGTTGAAGTGATTCACCACGCCAATGTACGGCTCCAGCTCGGCAGGCAGATCGTCCTGCTGCCAGATACGCGCAATCCCTTCCAGATATTCACCGGTACGCTCAGCATGCTCGCCGCTCAGCTGATAACGGCCCGCGCCCGCGTGGGTGTCCAGATAAAGGAACGGTTTATCCTTTTCTTTAAGCGATTCGATGATCAGGCTCTGAACGGTGTGTTTGAGGACGTCGGCGTGGTTGCCTGCGTGGAAGCTGTGGCGATAACTGAGCATGGGTAATGATATTCCGCTGAATTGACGATTTGCCACAGTTTACAGCAGAACGGCACAGATTACCCGCAGGCCCGGTAAGCGCAGCGCCACCGGGCTCTTTTCCGCCACGTCTGGCATTGAAATCCTCTACACTTAACCCCATTACTGAACAATATGCACAGCGCCGGATGCGCGCTTCATTCACCTATTTCAACAGGACAGCGTTTATGACCAATCCATTACTGACGCCTTTTTCGTTGCCACCGTTTTCTAAAATCCTCCCTGAGCATGTGGTTCCAGCGGTTACGCAATCGCTGGACAACTGCCGCGCGGCGGTAGAAAACGTGGTCGCGCAGGGCGGGCCGTACACCTGGGAAAATCTGTGTCAGCCGCTGGCCGAAGTGGACGACGTGCTGGGGCGCATCTTCTCCCCGGTGAGCCACCTGAACTCGGTAAAAAACAGCCCGGAGCTGCGCGAAGCCTACGAGCAAACCCTGCCGCTGCTCTCTGAGTACAGCACCTGGGTCGGCCAGCATGAGGGGCTCTACAAAGCCTACCGCGACCTGCGCGACGGCGACCACTATGCCGAACTGAACACGGCGCAGAAAAAATCGGTCGATAACGCCCTGCGTGATTTCGAACTGTCCGGGATTGGCCTGCCAAAAGAAAAACAGGTTCGCTATGGTGAAATCGCTGCGCGCCTGTCCGAGCTGGGTAATCAGTACAGCAATAACGTCCTCGACGCCACCATGGGCTGGACGAAGCTGATTACCGATGAATCTGAACTGGCGGGCATGCCGGAAAGCGCGCTGGCGGCGGCAAAAGCCCAGGCCGAAGCGAAAGAGCAGGAAGGCTTCCTGTTAACGCTGGATATCCCAAGCTATCTGCCGGTGATGACCTACTGTGACAACCAGGCCCTGCGCGAAGAGATGTACCGCGCCTACAGCACCCGCGCCTCCGATCAGGGGCCGAATGCGGGCAAATGGGATAACAGCCCGGTGATGGCGGAGATCCTCGCCCTGCGCCACGAGCTGGCACAGCTGCTGGGCTTCGACAGCTACGCGGATAAATCCCTCGCCACCAAAATGGCCGAGAACCCACAGCAGGTGCTCGACTTCCTGACCGATCTGGCGAAACGCGCCCGTCCGCAGGGTGAAAAAGAGCTGGCTCAGCTGCGCGCCTTTGCGAAAGCGGAGTTCGGCGTAGACGAGCTTCAGCCGTGGGATATCGCGTACTACAGCGAAAAACAGAAACAGCATCTCTACAGCATCAGCGACGAACAACTGCGTCCGTACTTCCCGGAAAACAAAGCCGTTAACGGCCTGTTCGAGGTGGTGAAACGCATCTACGGCATTACCGCGAAAGAGCGTACCGACATCGACGTCTGGCATCCGGACGTGCGCTTCTTTGAGCTGTATGACGAGAAAAATGAACTGCGCGGTAGCTTCTACCTCGATCTCTACGCGCGTGAGAACAAGCGCGGCGGGGCGTGGATGGACGACTGCGTGGGCCAGATGCGTAAAGCGGATGGTTCCCTGCAAAAACCGGTCGCCTACCTGACCTGTAACTTCAACCGTCCGGTGAGCGGCAAACCTGCGCTGTTTACCCACGATGAAGTGATCACCCTGTTCCACGAGTTCGGTCACGGCCTGCACCACATGCTGACCCGCATCGAAACCGCTGGCGTCGCCGGTATCAGCGGTGTGCCATGGGATGCGGTCGAGCTGCCTAGCCAGTTTATGGAAAACTGGTGCTGGGAGCCGGACGCGCTGGCGTTTATCTCCGGTCATTACGAAACGGGTGAACCGCTGCCGAAAGAACTGCTGGATAAAATGCTGGCAGCGAAAAACTACCAGGCGGCGATGTTTATCCTGCGCCAGCTGGAGTTCGGCCTGTTCGACTTCCGCCTGCACGCCGAGTTCAGCCCGGAGCAGGGGGCGAAAATCCTCGAAACCCTGGCTGAGATTAAAAAGCAGGTTGCCGTTATTCCAGGGCCAACCTGGGGACGCTTCCCGCACGCGTTCAGCCATATCTTCGCAGGCGGGTACGCCGCAGGCTACTACAGCTACCTGTGGGCCGACGTGCTGGCGGCGGATGCCTTCTCGCGCTTCGAAGAAGAGGGGATTTTCAACCGCGAAACCGGTCAGTCGTTCCTCGACAACATCCTGACCCGCGGCGGTTCAGAAGAGCCTATGGAGCTGTTCAAACGCTTCCGTGGCCGCGAGCCGCAGCTGGATGCGATGCTGGAGCATTACGGAATCAAAGGCTGATTGCTACGTGAAGATCTGCTTAGTAAATGAAACAGGCGCCGGGGACGGCGCCTTATCTGTTCTGGCGGCCCGCTGGGGGCTGGAACATGATGAAGACAACCTGATGGCGCTGGTGATGACGCCGGAACATCTGGAGCTGCGCAAGCGCGATGAGCCAAAGCTTGGCGGGATTTTTGTCGATTTTGTCGGCGGCGCGATGGCGCACCGGCGTAAGTTCGGCGGCGGTCGCGGCGAAGCGGTGGCCAAGGCGGTTGGCATTAAAGGGAACTATCTTCCGGACGTGGTGGACGCCACGGCGGGGCTGGGGCGCGATGCGTTTGTGCTGGCCTCGGTGGGCTGCCGGGTGCGGATGCTGGAGCGTAATCCGGTTGTCGCCGCGCTGCTTGACGACGGGCTGACGCGAGGCTATGCGGACCCGGAAATCGGCTCGTGGTTACAGGAACGTTTGCAACTTATTCATGCCTCCAGCCTGACGGCGCTCACCGACATCACCCCGCGCCCGCAGGTGGTTTATCTCGACCCCATGTTCCCGCATAAGCAGAAAAGCGCGCTGGTGAAGAAAGAGATGCGGGTGTTTCAGTCGCTGGTGGGGCCAGATTTAGATGCCGATGGCCTGCTGGAACCGGCTCGTCAGCTGGCGACGAAGCGTGTGGTGGTGAAGCGGCCGGACTATGCGCCGCCGCTGGCGGACGTTGCGACCACTAACGCGGTGACCACGAAAGGGCACCGGTTTGATATTTATTCGGGTACGCCGGAATAGAAAAAGCCGGGTGGCGGCTTCGCCTTACCCGGCCTACATCCTCGATCTATTCCCTCTCCCTTTGGGAGAGGGTTAGGGTGAGGGGAATTTAACGCACTTACTCGTCTTCTTCGTCACGCAGTGGAACAATCAGCATATCCACGTGAACGGTGTTAATCAGCTGGCGCGCGGAAGACATCAGTTTGCTCCAGAAGTCCTGATGGTGACCACATACCACCAGGTCCATATCGTATTTCTTAATCGCATCAACCAGCACCTGGCCCAGATCGCCGCTACCGCTTAAGGTTTCAGTGATCGGATAGCCCGCGTTGGTAGAAAGCTCGCTCAGCGCGTGGTGAGTCTCTTCGGAGATGCGTTTCTGCATATCGCCGAGATTCACGTCGATCAGACCGGTGTAGAGGTCGGAGTAATTCACATCAACGTGAATCAGCGAAACTTTCGCGTTGTAGGGACGTGCCATGGATACTGCTTTATCAACCAGCACTTTACTCTCCGGGGAGAGGTCTACCGCGATAAGAATGTGTTTGTAAGCCATAGTGTTACTCCTTCCTTAAGTTATCGATGACTAAATGGGAAAGCCGTCGTCTGATGCTTTCATTACGGCCCAGTTAAACATATTTTTCAAGCTTTGGTGTTGATAACGATTAACCTTGTGGCAAAAAAATTAACGGATCTCCTACACTATTTAATGAGCCGTTCGGATATTAAAACGCGAACCGGATCGACTTTTGGTCATTCTTTCACTGAACTGTCTGTCAGGGCATTGGGGTGCGGTAGCTCAGGAGCCTTGCTTCGTGGGCGGACGCCGGGGAGGATGTATGATTAGCACCGTCGCATTGTTTTGGGCGTTATGCGTGGTTTGCATAGTGAATATGGCGCGCTACTTCTCATCGTTACGTGCGCTGTTAGTGGTACTTCGTGGTTGCGATCCGTTGCTTTATCAGTATGTGGACGGTGGAGGGTTCTTCACCTCGCACGGACAGCCCAGCAAGCAGATGCGTCTGGTGGGGTATATCTACTACCAGCGCTACCGCGATCACCACGATGAAGAGTTTATCCGTCGCTGCGAGCGCCTGCGTCGTCAGTTCATTTTGACCAGCGCCCTCTGTGGTCTGGTTGTGGTGAGTATGATTGCGCTGATGATTTGGCACTGAGCATAAAAAAAGCGGGCCAGTTTCCTGACCCGCTTTTTTGTCGCCTTCAGCCGATTAAATCAGCTTCAGCGAAATCCAGTACAGACCGCCAGACAGCAGGATGGACGCCGGGAGGGTGAACACCCAGGCCATCAGGATGTTGGTCACGGTTTTACGCTGCAAACCGCCGCCGTCAACAATCATTGTACCTGCCACGGACGAAGAGAGTACGTGGGTGGTGGAGACTGGCATACCGGTGTAACTCGCCAGACCGATAGATACCGCTGCCGTCATCTGCGCGGACATACCCTGCGCATAGGTCATGCCTTTCTTACCGATCTTCTCGCCGATGGTGGTCGCCACACGACGCCAGCCAATCATCGTACCGATACCCAGCGCCAGCGCGACCGCCATGATGATCCAGATTGGCGCGTACTCAATGGTATTGAGCATATCGCCTTTCAGTTTCTTCAGCAGACGTTGGTCGTCAGCATTAACCTCTGGCAGCTTCGCGACTTTATCGGTCACGTCGGAGATACAGAGCATGATGCGACGCAGCTGACCACGCTGTTCAACAGCCAGTTTGTCATAGCTTTCGATATCGGCCAGCATGCCTTTCGCACGTTCCAGCGCGTTAATCGCGTTTGCCGGATGGCAATGGAACTCGCCCGGTGCCGTCGTTGCGCCTGACTCCGGAGAAGGAATCAGCTGGTCCACGCCGGTCGCTTTCTTCAGCAAATCAGGATGCTGCTGGAAGTAAGTCTCAACGTTGTTTACCGCATCACGGGTACGGGTGATTTCGTAACCGGAGGCGTTCATGTTAACCACGAAGCCCGCCGGTGCGACGCCAATCAGAACCAGCATCACCAGGCCGATACCTTTCTGACCATCGTTCGCGCCATGAGAGAAGGCGACGCCGATAGCGGAAATGATCAGCGCGATACGCGTCCAGAACGGCGGCTTTTTCTTGCCGTCTTTCTTCTCACGCTCTGCTGGCGTCAGGTGGATACGCGCACGTTTTTTCGTGTTGCTCCAGTAGCGACGCAGGATGAAAATCAAGCCACCCGCCACCACCAGACCGACGATAGGGGAGATGATCAGAGAGCCGAAAATGCCGAGAACTTTCGGGATATTCAGCGCATCAACGACGGAGGTCCCGGTCATCAGGGCATTGGTTAACCCGATACCGATAATCGCGCCGATGAGGGTGTGAGAGCTGGATGCCGGCAGGCCGAAATACCAGGTACCGAGGTTCCAGATAATCGCAGCAAGCAGCATAGAGAACACCATGGCCAGGCCATGACCGGAACTCACGTTAAGCAGCAGATCCGTTGGCAGCATATGCACAATGGCATACGCAACGCTCAGTCCGCCCAGGAGGACACCAAAAAAGTTAAATACCGCCGCCATAACAACCGCAAGCTGCGATCGCATTGCGCGAGTGTAGATAACCGTTGCTACTGCGTTTGCAGTGTCGTGGAAGCCGTTGATCGCTTCGTAAAACAGCACAAAAACCAGAGCAAGCAATAATAAAAGCCCGGTATGTAAATCCAGGCCGGCAAACAAATGTAGCATAGGACGTTACGCCATTTTGAGGACATGAACGCGGCGCATTATCCAGGACAAATGCGCAACGGGCAAAGTGAAATATAGACTTTTTTTGACATACCACCTGATTTGAGAAATGTGCCTTAAAGGATAATCTTTAAATATCAATGAAATGGCTTTGTAATATCTTTTTACGCTGGTGCGACCACTGAGGAAACTTTACAATCCGCGGCAGTTAACGAAGAGGATTTTGACGTGGAAAGGTTTGATGCCGTAGTAATTGGCGCCGGTGCGGCGGGTATGTTTTGTGCGGCGATGGCCGGACAAGCGGGTCGTCGCGTGCTGCTGCTGGATAACGGAAAAAAGCCTGGCCGCAAGATCCTGATGTCTGGCGGTGGGCGCTGCAACTTTACTAATCTTTATGTCGAGCCTGCGGCCTATTTGAGCCAGAACCGCCATTTTTGCAAATCTGCGCTGGCGCGCTATACCCAGTGGGATTTTATCGAACTGGTGGGTAAACACGGTATCGCGTGGCATGAGAAGATGCTGGGACAGCTGTTCTGCGACGACTCCGCGCAGCAAATTGTCGATATGCTGGTGGCCGAGTGCGAGAAAGGCGGCGTAGTAATGCGCCTGCGCACCGAAGTGCTGAACGTCGCCCATGACGAGCAGGGCTACACGCTGCAACTCAACGGTGAGACCGTCAGCGCCGATAACCTGGTGATCGCCAGCGGCGGCCTCTCGATGCCGGGGCTGGGCGCCTCACCGTTCGGCTATAAAATTGCCGAGCAGTTTGGCCTGAAGGTACTGCCCACCCGCGCCGGGCTGGTACCGTTCACGCTGCATAAGCCGCTGCTGGAGCAGCTTCAGACACTATCCGGCGTGTCTGTACCGTCGGTCATTACGGCCGAAGACGGCACGGTGTTCCGCGAAAACCTGCTCTTTACCCATCGTGGACTCTCGGGGCCGGCGGTATTGCAGATCTCCAGCTACTGGCAGCCGGGGGAGTTTGTCTCCGTAAACCTGGTGCCGGACTGCGATCTGGACGCCTTCCTCAACGAGCAACGCGCCGCGCACCCGAATCAAAGCCTGAAAAATACCCTGGCGATGCAGTTGCCGAAGCGTCTCGTGGAGTGCTTGCAGGTGTTAGGGCAAATTCCGGATGTTGCGCTCAAGCAGCTCAACAGCCGCGAGCAGGAAACGCTGGTGGAGACGCTGACGAACTGGCGCGTACAGCCAAACGGCACCGAAGGCTACCGCACGGCGGAAGTGACGCTGGGCGGCGTGGATACAAACGAACTCTCATCCCGCACGATGGAAGCCCGCAACGTGCCGGGTCTTTATTTCATTGGTGAAGTGATGGACGTGACCGGCTGGCTCGGCGGGTATAACTTCCAGTGGGCGTGGGCCAGTGCCTGGGCATGCGCGCAAGCGCTGGCTGAAAAGAACGGTTAATATTTATTTTTTAGCGTGATGCCTCCTTAACGGGCCCACGCTTTTTATTGTGTGCATGGTGTTTTGTCTTCTTAAAAGGGTTGTCTATGTCTGCTGCTCATCTCGGTTTCCCGACGGAAACCGTTGTTGTCTTCGTGGTGATGGCCGTTGGGGCGATGTTTATCGACCTCTTCATGCACCGTCACGATAAACCGATCTCGCTGAAAAGCGCGGTTATGTGGTCCATCTTCTGGGTCATGATGGCGATGGCCTTCGCCGGATTCTTATACGTGCACCACGGCGCGGAGATGGCCAGTCTGTTCCTGACCGGCTATGCGCTGGAAGAGGTGCTCTCCGTCGACAACCTGTTTGTGATGATGGCGATCTTCGCCTGGTTCGGCGTGCCGGATAGATATCGTCACCGCGTGCTCTACTGGGGCGTGCTCGGGGCGATTGTGTTCCGCGGTATTTTTGTTGCCATCGGCACCAGCCTGCTGAGCCTGGGGCCGTATGTTGAGGTCATTTTTGCGCTGGTCGTCGGCTGGACGGCGGTGATGATGCTGAAACGCAATGAAGAGAGCGATGAAGTAGAAGATTATTCCAACCATCTGGCGTACCGCCTGGTGAAACGCTTCTACCCGGTGTGGCCAAAAATCAGCAGCCATGCGTTTATCCTGACCCAGAAAGAGGTGGATGCCGAACTGGAGAAGCCTGAAAACAAGGATGTAATGGTAGGCCGCGTGAAGAAGGCGAAGCGCTACGCGACGCCGCTGCTGCTCTGTGTTGCGGTGGTGGAGCTGTCCGACGTGATGTTCGCCTTCGATTCCGTACCCGCAATCATTGCCGTCAGCCGTGAGCCGCTGATTATCTACAGCGCAATGATGTTCGCGATCCTCGGCCTGCGTACCCTCTACTTTGTGCTGGAAGCGCTGAAGCAGTATCTGGTGCATCTGGAGAAAGCGGTGGTGTTACTGCTGTTCTTCGTGGCGTTCAAGCTGGGGCTGAATGCGACCGACCACTTCTGGCATCACGGTTATAACATCGGCGCCACGGCAAGCCTGTTTGTGGTGCTGGGGGTACTGGCGCTGGGGATTATTGCGAGCGTGATGTTCCCGGGAAAACGTGAGGCCTGATGTACCGCTTTTCTCCCTCTCCCTGTAGGAGAGGGCCGGGGTGAGGGCACCAGGCCGCACCTAACCCTTAATCGGTGAATTTCGGCGCTTGCTCGGATGATGAAAATGCCGCCAGTGCGGATCCTGCGCCGCCGCCAGCAACTCGTGGTCGCCACGCGTGTCGCCCCAGGCGCGCAGGTGATACGCGTTCAAATCCCCATACACCTTCTCCAGCCTCGCCACCTTCTGGGCACACCGGCAGTTGTGGCCGGTGATCCGCCCGGTCAGCTTGCCGTCTTTCACTTCCAGCTGCGTGCCAATCAGCTTAATGCCGAGCTTATCGGCCCACGGCTGCAATACCAGCGCCGGGGAAGCAGAGCAAATCGTCACTTCCGCACCGGAATTGACCTCGTTGGCGACGGCCAGCACACCTTCCGGGCGCATCAGCTTGTTCCAGTATTTTTCACAGAAGGCTTCCGCCTGCTGACGTAACCAGTGCTCATCCACCCCCGTCAGGAAGGTTTTGATCAACACCTCTTTCAGCTCATCTCGCGTCAGCTTGCGGCGCACACAGTGCAGCGTAGGCAGGGCCATGCGCACCAGTCGGCCAGCAAAGTAGCGCTTGCCAAAGGCAAAGCGCAGGAACGGAATAAAACTGTCGTGGTGCGTCAACGTACCATCAAAGTCAAAGACAGAGAGCACGCTGGACTTCGCCACGGCTTCGTCGGCAATCATATTGGTCATAAATACGTCTTAGCTGAAATACACATTCTGTTCACTAGTTTACCTGCTTTACCTTCATAGTCCTTATATCAGGTCGCATTTTTTCCTGAACCTGTGGCCTGACGGGTCAAACTATGTCATCCACCACGCCACCGTCAACGCGCAGCGCCGCGCCGGAAGTCGCGGAGGCCTGCATGGAACAGACATACACCACCATATTCGCCACTTCTTCTACCGTTGCGGCGCGCTGAATAACCGAGCTGGGACGATTCTCCATCACGAACGCTTTCGCCAGCTGCTCCAGCGATTTACCGGTTCTTTCGATTTCGTCTTTCATCATCGCGGCAAAACCGTCCGACATTGTCGGGCCCGGCAGTACGCTGTTCACCGTCACGCCGCTGCCTGCCACGAACTTCGCCAGACCGCGCGCCAGCGAGAGCTGGGCGGTTTTTGTCACGCCATAGTGGATCATATCCGCAGGAATATTGCAGGCCGATTCTGACGAGATAAACACTACCCGACCCCAGCCCTTTTGTACCATGCCGGGCAACAGGGCACGGGAGAGGCGCACGCCGGACATCACGTTGGTTTGCCAGTAGCGTTCCCAGGTCTCGTCGTCGGTGGAATAAAAATCCTGCTGGCCATAGATCCCGGCGTTATTCACCAGAATATCGACGTGCGTGGCGACCCTGAGCAGTTCGTCAACGCCCTCCTGCGAGCTCAGGTCGGCGATGGCGGCACGGACCTGTACGCCAGGCACCACCTGCTGTAGCGCCTGAATGCCTTTATTCACCGAGTCGACGCTGCGTCCGTTTACGATCACTTCCGCACCGCTCTCCGCCAGCCCGCGGGCGATGGCAAACCCAATACCGCCGGTGGACGCGGTCACCAGCGCTACTTTCCCCGTTAAATCGATTTTCATCGTTCACTCCTTGTCGTTTTATGGTTCAAAACTTAAAGCGTAGCAGTTGACGATGACGGCTCCTGCTTAAAAAGGCGCAACAGCGTCTCAACCTGCTCGTCCAGCGGGCTGAGGGAGCGTTTGACGATGAGGTGCAGCGGCGTGGCGCGACGTACGCCGTGGCTGAGCGGCAGCGTTTTAAGGATGCCCTGCTGGAGCGGGGTCTGAATGCGTTCTTCCGGTAACCAGCCGTATCCAACCTGATACATCACCGCTTCGATTGCGGCATCGATGGTGGAGAATGTCCACGACTCTCCGGTGGGGTGAGTGGTGGGCTGGCTGTCTGCGATCTGAATGCGCGGCCACGGCCGTAGCATCTCGTCATTAAGCGGCGTATCCAGCGCAAACAGCGGGTGAGCGTGATGCGCGACGGCAACAAAATCGATATTCATCAGCCATTCGCCCAGGCCGGTAATGTCCTGGCGGCGGGTTAAGACCATCACGTCGGCTTCATCATTGAGCGCATCTGCGCGGCTGTTTTCCAGCACCTCGGTAAGCCGCACCTGCGTTTGCGGGTACAGCTGCTGAAACTGGCGCAAAATCGCGAACAGCCGGCTACGCGGAAAAATACTGTCTACCATCAGGTCGATACGGGTTCGCATCCCGCTGCGCAGGGTCGCAGCGCGCGTTTCAACATAGGCGAAGGCTTTCAGCAGCGGTTTAACCTGATTCAGCAACAGCTCACCCGCCGGGGTTAGCACGGCACGCCGTCCCTCTGTCATCAGGAGCGCCACGCCCAGCCGCTCCTGCAAAAGCGACAGGTTATAACTGACCGAGGACTGGCTGCGGTAGGTCTCTTCCGCCGCCTTAGCGAAGCTGCCAGCCTCGATGACTCTCTCCAGCAAGGCCCACTGTTCGAGCGTCGTCTTGTGCATAATTAATCTAAATTTTGGATGAATTTGATTCAAACATAGCGTTATTCATTCATTTTTTGAAGGGGTACGATCGTCTCATCAAAACAAAGGAGACATCGTATGAGCACCTTCGATAAACATGATTTAAGCGGCTTCGTCGGCAAACATCTTGTATATACCTACGATAATGGCTGGAATTACGAAATTTACGTTAAAAACGAAAACACCCTGGACTACCGTATTCACAGTGGTCTGGTGGGCAACCGTTGGGTGAAAGATCAGCAGGCCTACATCGTCCGTGTTGGGGAGAGCATCTATAAAATTTCCTGGACGGAGCCAACCGGTACTGACGTGAGCTTGATCGTGAACCTGGGCGACCGCCTGTTCCACGGCACCATCTTCTTCCCGCGCTGGGTCATGAATAATCCGGAAAAAACCGTCTGCTTCCAGAACGATCACATTCCGCTGATGAATAGCTACCGTGATGCCGGACCAGCGTATCCAACCGAAGTGATTGATGAATTTGCCACCATCACCTTCGTGCGTGACTGCGGTGCGAATGACGATAGCGTGATCAATTGCGCGGCCAGCGAGCTGCCTGCAAACTTCCCGGAAAATTTAAAATAAGATCGAGAACAACGTGAACGGGACATTGGCCATGTTGGTTTTAACCGGCATGGCCGTTTTTTATGCCGCAGGAATACCGGAGTAAGTAACCGCTTCCGCCGTTAAGGTGAAAGGCGTAGGGGTACAGACCGCCAGGCTCAGCGAGCCGAAGCGTAGCTGACTGACCGGGAGCGACTGGGCGGTGCTGTCAATGCTGACTATCTGCCACGCGCTGCCGCCACGCTGTTTGACGATTGCCTCTTTGCGTGTCCAGATGCGCCAGAATGCGGAAAGCTGCTCTTCCGGCGCTTCACGTTCCAGCTCGTCATGTTCGGTGAGGCTGAAAACGGCATTTGCCAGCGCCTGCCAGTTCTCCCGCGGGCGGATCACTTCGATATCGCAGCCCACTTCACCTTCATCGCTCATCAGCAGGGCAATATCGTCCCCGCTGTGGCTCAGGTTAAACCACAGCGGATGGCCGTTAGCGAAGGCCGGTTTTCCCTGCTCGCCGTAAATTATCTCGGGAAGGGGCGAGGGGGATAAGGTTCTGGCGAGCAGCGTCCGGCCTGCAAGCCAGGAAGCGTGTCGTGCACCCTGAGGTGCCATGTCTGCGAGCGTTGACGCCAGCGGGTCCGCGCTAAGGGTGGAGATCTTTCCCAGTACAAACTGGTACATAGTTACGCCCAGCGTTTAATGATTATCGAGGTATTGATGCCGCCAAAGGCAAAGTTATTGCTCTGAATAAATTCGCAATCAATCGGGCGGGTTTCCCCCATAATATAATCTAAAGCGCCGCATTGCTCATCCGGTTGTCTTAAATTGAGCGTCGGCGTGAACCAGCCCTCCCGCATCATATGCAGACTCAGCAAGGCTTCCAGCGCGCCGCAGGCACCCAGGGTATGACCGAAATAACTCTTTAAGGATGAGATGGGCACGCTGTCGCCGAAAATGGCGGCGGTCGCCTGACTCTCGGCGATATCCCCGCGATCGGTTGCCGTGCCGTGGGCAGAAATGTAGCCAATGTCCTGAGGGCCAAGACCCGCCATCGCCAGCGACTGCTCCATACACACCTGCATGGTTTCACGCTGGGGCTGGGTGATGTGCGCCGCATCGCAGTTGGTGGCAAAGCCCACGATCTCGCCATAAATTGTCGCTCCGCGCGCTCTGGCGTGATCCAGCGCTTCCAGCACCAGCGTACCCGCCCCTTCGCCAATCACCAGGCCATCGCGCTGAACGTCAAACGGCGACGGCGTGGTTTTTGGCGCGTCGTTACGCTGGCTGGTGGCAAACAGGGTATCGAAAACCGCCGCTTCCGACGGGCACAGCTCTTCCGCGCCGCCTGCCACCATCACCGTCTGGTAGCCGTGACGAATCGTTTCCCAGGCGTAGCCAATCGCCTGGCTGCCAGAGGTACAGGCGCTCGAGGTGGGGATCACCCGTCCGCGCAGGCCAAAGAACAGCCCGGTATTCACCGCCGTGGTGTGCGGCATCATCTGCACATAAGTGGTGCCGGTGATGTTGTGGGTGTGCTTTTCGGTGAGCATAGAGGCAAACTCGCTGACCGGCCCGGTGCTGCCGGTCGACGAGCCGTAGGCGATGCCGGTCTGACCGTTGGTCAGCACCGCGTCGTCGATTAGTCCCGCCTGCTCCAGCGCCAGCTCGGTGGCGCGGGTAGAGAGCAGCGACACGCGGCCCATGGCGCGAATGCGCTTACGGGTATAGTGAGCGGGGAGAGTGAAGTCTTCAATCGGCGCGGCGAGCAGGGTTTGCAGGCCGTCATACGCCTGCCACTCCGTCATGGTACGCACCGCATTTTCATACTTGCGCAGACGGCGCGAGATGGTCGGCCAGTCCTCGCCGAACGCGGTGACGCCGCCCATGCCCGTAATCACTACCCGGCGGGTCATAGCATGCCTCCGTTAATCGAAATCACCTGACGCGTCACATAGCCTGCTTTATCCGACATCAGGTAACTCGCCAGCCCCGCGACCTCCTCGGCCTGGCCCATACGCTGCATCGGGATCATCGACATCGCCGCGTGCAGTGCGGCTTCGTCCATCTCGATCATGCCGGTATCGATCAGCCCCGGCGCGATGCAATTGACGGTGATTTTGCGTTTTGCCAGCTCGGTGGCGAGCGCTTTGGTGGCGCCGATGATCCCGGCTTTCGCCGCGCTGTAGTTCACCTGCCCACGGTTGCCCATAATGCCTGACACCGACGACAGGGTGATGATCCGCCCGCCCTTGCGGGTGCCGATCATCGGCATAATGCAGGGATGAATGACGTTATAAAAACTGTCGAGATTGGTGTGGATCACGCTGTCCCAGTCATCGTCGCTGAGCGCAGGAAATGCGCCGTCGCGGGTAATACCGGCGTTACTGACCACGCCATACCACGCGCCGTGGTCAGCGATCTCCTGTTCCAGCACCGTGCGGCACTGCTCGCGGTTGCCCACGTCGAAGGTGAGTAAACGGCCCGCGCCGCCTGCCTGGACAATCGCTTCCAGCGTCTCCTGCGCGCCCGCTTCATCACGATGGTAATGCACGCCGACGGTGAAACCGTCCGCCGCAAGCTGAAGGGCGATAGCGCGGCCAATGCCTTTGCTGGCGCCAGTGACCAGTACGGATCTCATGATGGTGTTCCCTGGTTGAAAAGTGTGGTTAATTCTTCCTCGCTCGGCTGGAAGGTGTTCACGCGGCCCGTGGCGAGGGAGACACTATCCGCATGAATGGTGCACTCGAAGCTGCCAAAGCGTTCATCCTGCATCAGACGTTCGATGGTGATGGTCAGCGTGCTGCCTGCGGCAAAATGCCCTGCGTCGCACACCAGCTCGCGCGCGCCCAGCACCATACCCAGCGCACAGTGCGGCAGCCCTTTTTGCATCCGGTGCCATTCAGACCAGACGCCCACGGTCTGGGCCATCAGCTCCAGCGCAAACCAGCCAGGCAGGTTGCCGTCCGCGTCCAGGAACGGGGCCAGAACGCCCCGTTCGTTCACCGTCACGCTGCAAACGGCGCGGTCATCGGTGACGCTTTCCACGCTCTCAAGCAGCAGCATCGGCGTGTCGTGAGGAAGATAATCCCCGGGAGGTAAGTAGTGCATCATACTCTCCCCAGCAGAAGGCTGGCGTTGTTGCCGCCAAACGCGAAGGAGTTTGACAGGATCACCGGTTTATTCAGCGGTGCGCTCTGGTGCAGTAGGCCGAAGGCGGGCAGGGTGTCGTCCGGCGCGTAGCGGGAAAAATCCTGCGGCGGCAGCGGCAGGTCTCGGGTCAGGATCAGCCAGCTCAGGGCGGCCTCGGTGATCCCCGCGGCGCCCAGCGTGTGGCCGGTAAGATGTTTCGTGGAGCTGCACGGCACGCGGTCGCCAAAGAGATCGTGGATAACCTGCGCCTCAATGCGATCGTTCAGCGGCGTGGCGGTGCCGTGCAGGTTGATATAGCCGACGTCCGCCGCCGTTATGCCCGCCTCGTTCAGCGCCTGGTTGATGGCGCGGATCGCCCCTTCGCCCTGCGGATGTGGGGCGGAAATATGGTACGCATCGCTGGATTCCCCCGCGCCCAGCAGCGCAACCTCGCCCGGCTCGCGGGTCAGCACCATCAGTGCCGCCGCTTCGCCAATGGTGATCCCCCGACGGTGGCGGCCAAACGGTTCGCACAGGGTCGGGGAGAAGGACTCCAGGCTGTTGAAGCCGTTGACCGGCATGCGGCTCAGGCTGTCGGCCCCGCCGACGATGGCGACGTCCACCAGCCCGGCGTCGATCAGGCGACGACCGCTGATGATCGCCCGCGCGCTGGAGGAGCAGGCGGTCGAAATGGTATACGCCGGGCCGTCCAGCGCAAGCCAGCTGGCGAGAAAGCGCGACGGATCGCCCAGCTCCTGCTGCGGATATTGCCACTGCGGGCTGCGCTCGCCGTTCTGCGCGCGGCGCACGTACTCATCACCCTCGTCCAGTCCGGAGGTGCTGGTGCCCAGCACAACCGCCACGCGGTCTCGCCCCACGCGCGCAATGGCTGCATCGACGGCGGGCCGGATTTGCGCAAGCGCCGCCAGCAGCAGCTGGTTGTTGCGGCTGCGATGCGCAGAAAAAGACTCGGGGACAGGGGGAAGTTCACCCTCCACGCCTCCCAGCACGGCCTCGGGTAAGCCCTGTAGCCAGCCCGCACGTTGGCGCATCCCGGGGGCCACGCCAGCGATCAGGTTCGCCGCTATTTCATCAGCCGAGTTGCCGAGCGCGTTGACCATGCCAACGGCAGAAAGGTAAATCATCTCAGTCACCCAGATATTGAATGGTGATGTGGTAGTGAAAAGCGTGCTGCACAATGCTAATCGGTTCGCGCCTGCCGTTACGGTTCAGGTAGGCAATTTCCGTGACCAGCTTGCCATCGGGGTTGCGCAGTTCGCGTCTGGTGTCAGTATCGTTCAGCGTCCAGCCTTTCGGCAACTGCGGCTGCCAGGCGCTGAGCGGCCAGTGGCTCAGCATCACGTCGGCCAGCACCTGGCTGGCGGGCGGCAGCTGCGGCATCACAACCGACTGCTCGGTGTGGATCCCGGTGTCGTCGTAGGTGGCGAGGAACAGGCGGATCCCGACGGAGGAGAGGCCGGCAAGCGTCACTTTATTTCCGTCGGCGTTCAGCATCACCAGCAGCGACTGGGTCTGGCCTTTAAAACTGCCGGTAAGCAACTGCTGCGAGCGGATGGCAGGCGTGATGCCCGGCGGGGGCAGCGTGACGCGGGTGCCGGGCTGGAGCCAGGCCTGAGGGCGCGCGTCATCGCGGTTCGTCGTATGGCTACACCCCGCCAGCAACAGGGCCATCATCACTGCCGCCAGGCGAATGAAACGGGTCATGGTAAGTTCTCTTTGTTAGACGGCATCGCCAGCGGGGCGAGCAGGAACGCGGTGAAGATACCGCTCACCAGCACAATGCCAAAGCTGCTGATGGCCTGAGTGGTGCTGAATACCAGCATCCCCAGCGTCAGCAGGGTGGTCATCATGGCGAGGGTAATCGCCAGCATGGAGGTCAGCGGCGTGCCGCGCGGGTTGCTGAAAAACAGCGTGTAGTTGATGCCAATGCCGAGGACCAGCACCAGCGCCAGCAGGGAAAACAGGTTCACCGGATGGCCCGTCACGGCCAGCGCCGCCAGCCCGCCGCCCAGCGACAGCACGGACGGCACCAGCGCCACCAGCCCTTTTCGCCAGCCGAGACGTAGCATCGCGCCGCCGGCAATCACCGCCAGCGCCACGCCCAGCAGCCCCGACAGCAGCGAGCGGTAGAGCGCAAACAGGCTGTCGAAGCTGGCCTTACGGTCAACCCAGACGACCCCGGGATGGCGGGTGGCCAGCTCACCGAGCGCGGCGCTGTTTCTGACGCCATCGACCGGGACCAGCACACCGCTTTTGCCGTCCGGCAACGTCAGCCACAGCAAACGCCAGCCCTCGCTGGCCGGGCTGGCGAGCCACGCTTCCACGCTGACAGGCATGGCGTTCAGATTCGGGGCGACGGCATTCAGCCCCGTGCTTTGCAGCATTTTCGTCACCGTCGGCGCGGCGTTACGCAGAAGTTGCAGATCGCTGTTCTGCCGCGCCAGCGAGTTCAGCGGCAGGGTGCGCCAGCGGGTTAATTCTCCGGCTTTTTGCGCCTGCGCCAGCGCCGGGGTAAACGCCTCCAGCCGCTCCAGCGTTTCCTGAGCCGACGCGCCGTACACCACGAACCACTTCTGATCGACATTTTGCCCGGTCAGGGCGGTGATGGTTTTTTCCTGCGCCAGAATGTCCTGCGGCAGCGCCTGAAGCCGGGCGATATCGTCATCCACCCGCAGGCTGGCGATCCCGATGGCGGAGAGCAGCGCCAGTGCTACCGGCAGCCCGACGGAGAGGGCTTTACCGTCGCGCCAGGCGTCCAGCCAGCGCTGCATTATCCGTCTCAGGGGGACCGGGCGGACCGGCATGCCACGGCACAACCACGGATGCCAGAACATTACCGTCAGGCACGAGGCGCTCAGTCCTGCGGCGGCGAACACCGCCATCTGACGAATGCCGGGGAAGGGGGCCAGCATCATGAAGAGATACGCCACGACGGTGGTCAGCAGCGCCAGCAGCAGCGCGTTACGCACTTTTGCCAGGCTTTGCCAGGGCGAGTGTTCCGCGCCGTGCACCATCCGCTCCGTGAGGTAGTAAATCGTATAGTCCGCCGAGATGCCGATGATGCTCATGCTCATCACCAGCGTCATCAGGTGCAGCTCACCGAACAGCAGGAGCGTCACGACCGTCCCCGCCAGCGCGCCGATGGCAATGGAGAGCAGACTCAGCAGCAGCGGACGCACGGAGCGAAACACCGACACAATCAGCAGGATCACCCCGAGCACCGTGGCGACGCCAAGCGTGGAAATATCGTTTTTAGCCTGCTGGCTGGCGTAATCGCTGTAGAACACCGTCCCGCGCGAGAGCAGCTGCGCCTGTGGATACTGGCTTTTCAGCGTCTGCTGCAACGCGTTGAGGGTGGTCACCAGCTGGTGGGTTTGCTGCATGTCAAACGACGAGCCCGCCAGCTCGCCGTGCAGCAGATACCAGTAGTTCCCGGCCGCATCTTTTGTCACCAGCCAGCCGTCCATCAGCTGCATCTTCTGGCTGTTCTTCGCCAGCGCGAGCTGCGCGCCGCGCATCAGCATCAGCGGATCGTTTTGCAGCTCCTTGCCGCTCACGCCGGAAAAGGCGGAGTAGAGCTGGGACAGGATCCACTGAGCCTGCGCTTCACCGCCGTTTTGCAGGCGGGCGCGGGTGGCCGGATCGACCAGACCATTGCGGTGCTGCCAGAAGAAATCTCCCCAGGCCTGTTGCCCGGCGGCATCCAGCGGACCTTTTACGACACTCAGCGCCTGGCTGCGTTGCAGCAGGGTTAACCACTGCTGCGCCACGCGCGGGTCCGGCTGTTTGCCGGGGCTGACCAGCCAGATGAGCTGGCGGTCGAGGCGCTGCATAAATCCGTCGTTAAGAGCGGGAGGGATCGCGCCGAGCGTCTGTTTCGGCAGCATGGCGAGCACGCTGCTGTTCAGCCGCGCGCCAGGCAGCAGCAACAGCAGCACGCCCAGCAGGATCAGGCATACCGCGGCCCACAGCAGCGCCGGGCGCAGGGCGTTACGGTGCGGCAAAGCGCTGGCGTTCTGCATCAGTCAGGCGCGCGGGCGTCAGTTGGTGGCGGGAGAGGGCGATATCCGTCGTGTCGCCCTGCTTATCGTTCAGGCGAATGGATTCCAGATAGATCGCGCCCTTCAAATCAAGGGTGGAGAAAATCTTGTCCAGCGGCGTGGTGACGGGCGTCAGCACCAGCGACCAGCGGCCTTCGCCCAGGTCTTTGAAATCGACGCGGAAGTTCTCTTCCAGTACCTTGCGGTCGGCCTGGAACAGCGCCCGCAGCAGATGGTTGAACTGAAACATCTGCGGGTTAGTGTCGGCGGTAATGGTCTGCGGCGACTGACCGTTGAAGATCTGCACCATCCGTTTGTCATCCAGCAGCAGCGTCATCGGGAATGGCGCTTTTTGATCCCACAGCAGGCCATTGTCACGGGCGATTAGCATCTCCCCCTGCGAGCGCAGGGGCTGAGGCATATCCTTGATCGTGCGGGTCTGTTCGAAGTGTGCGCGCACTACCGGTTGCTCCGCAAACCGCTGTTGCAGTTCATCCAGCGTGACCGCGTTCACCAGCGGGCTTACCAGCAGCGCGAGTAGCGTTATCCATTTCATGGCGCGATCCCCATGCGTTCGAACAGAATGGCCGGGCTGACAAAGCACATCTCCCGGCTTGCTTCTTCCACCGCCACCTGAATGGTGTAGCCGGTGGTGGTGCGTTTCCCGGTTTGCGCGTCGAAGATTTGATAGGCGATGCGCAGACGGTTTTCAACCTCTTCAATGTGGGCGCGGATGCGAATGCGCTGCTCGAAGGTCACCGCGTCGCGGTATTTCACCCGGGTATCCACCACCGGCCAGACGTAGCCGGACGCTTTCATCTGGCGATAGCCGTAATCAAACTGGTTGAGCAGCGCTTCGCGGGCAATCTCAAAGTAGCGGAAGTAGTTGCCGTGCCACACCACGCCCATCATATCGACGTCGTGGAACGGAACGGTGATTTCAACTTCAGCCGTAAAGCGGGGATCGGTCAGCACCCTTTACTCCTTCTCGTTGATCTCTGGCAGCTGCCAGAAATCGAAAAAATTAAACCAGTCGAGCGGCGACAAGAGCGCGTAATGCTCCAGCCGCTCCGCATAGCGGTCGACGGTCTGCTGTAGCGCCTGCTGGCGTTCGCCGCGCGGCAGCAGCAGCGGGTCGGCAAACGGCTCGCAGTGCAGGGTCAGCTTTCCCTGCTGACAGAGGGCAAAAATCAGCACCACCGGGCAGCGCAAAATGGACGCCAGGATAAACGGCCCCTGCGGGAACGGCGCGGGCTGGCCCATAAATTCGCTCCATATCACCCGCCAGCTACCGCCGCGCTGCGGGGTGACGGCAATGCGATCGCCCACGATCGCCACCCATTCGCCGCGATCCAGCTTCTCTTTAATGAGGATGGCGGTCTCCGGGCCAATGTCGGTGACCGGCATCAGGTGAATGCCCGCCTGCGGCGCCATCTCCTCCATCACCTGCTTAAAACGTCTGGCGTTGTCGCTAAAGACCAGCGCGTTGATGGTTTTCGCCCCTTCGCGCTGGGCCAGCGCCCGGCAGGCTTCCACATCGCCAAGATGCGACGCGAGCAGCAGTTTGCCCTGAGGATCGTCGAGCCCCAGCGCCTCCTGCGCGCCTGGCGCAAAGACCAGATCGCGATGGAGTTTCATTTCGCCGCGCCAGCTGGCCACTTTGTTCAGCATGGCATGACCGAAGCGCAGGAAGTGGGAAAAACTGTTAAGCCGTGCGGGTCGCGGCATTTGCCGCTGTGCCATCACCGTTTTAACCCGCGTCAGCCACTGCTGCGACGCCTGGCGCGCAGCGCGGGCGGTTAGCCAGTAGACGGCCGTAACCGGCCACAGCAGGGCGGTAAACGCCTTACGCCCCAGCAGCTGCCAGACGCGCAGCATCAGGCGCATGCCCCATAATCCTTTCACCTCCTGCTGCTGCGCCCAGTGCTGCGAACGGCGACGCATCAGCAGGGAAGGAATGCGCGGCAGCATGCTGAGAAACAGACGGGTATGCATCAACGAGATGCGCACGTTGTCTTTCAGGGCATCGAAATGGGATACCCCGTCCGGCGGATAGGTCACGCGGGTGGGCAGAAAATAGCTGGTGTTGCCCTGCCAGTAGAGGCGCACCATCACTTCGGTATCAAAATCCATTCGCCTGCCGAGCGGCGTGGTTGCTGCAAGGCGCAAAACCGGGGCTATCGGGTAAACGCGAAACCCGCACATGCTGTCTTTCAGTTGCAGGGAGAGGGTTTCAATCTACACCCAGACGTGCGTTATCCAGCGGCCGTACAGGCGCGAACGGGGGATCGAGTCATCGTAAACGGGCTGCCCGGAAATGAGCGCATCGGGATGGCGTTCGGCCAGCGCCAGCAGTTTGGGGATGTCTTCGATAGCGTGCTGGCCGTCAGCGTCCACCTGAACGGCGTGGGTGAAGCCGCGATCGGCGCAGTCTTTCAGCCCCTGCATCACCGCCGCGCCTTTGCCGCTGTTTTCGGCCAGCCGCAGTAGCGTGACCTGCGGACGATCCGCCGCCAGCGCTTCAAGCGTGCGGCGCGTGGTTTCATCGCTGCCGTCGTCCACCACCAGACAGGGCAGATCGAAAGGCGCCAGGCGCGCCAGCACCGAAGCCATCATCGCCCCGTGGTTATAGCACGGGATCAGCACGCAGGGACGGAAGGTTACTGACATAAGCGAATCTTCCCGCTGCTGGCGGTGTGGCGCTCGTTACCCGCATGGCGCTGGTAGCTAAAGGTCAGCATCTCGCGTTCGGGCTGCCAGGCAAGGAGCAGCGTGACCGTATTCTCCGGCAACAGCGGGGCGGCGAACTTCACGTTCTGAATACTGTGAAAACGGTAGCCCGGCGCCAGCGCGGCAGCGTAATGCATTACCCAGTCGAGCTGGGCCACGCCCGGCAGCAGCGGCTGTACGGCGAAATGTCCCTTAAACCAGAGCAGGTCAGGATCAAGATAAAAGGTTATCTCCAGATGCTGTGGATCGGGCTGGAGGCGCCCGATTTCAGGGATCTTCATGAAACAACTCCTGTAGCTGCGCAGTCACGCGCTTGTTCATGCTGTTGACCGGGATTTCATCAACGATCCGCCAGTAGCGCGGCACGGCAACCGGTTCAAGCCAGGGGCGAAGGGCGCATCGCCAGGCGAGCTCCTGCGCTTTTTTGCCCTGTTCGTGTTGCTGACGCACCGCTTCATTCAGCACCAGCAATACGCCAATGCCCTGACGCCCGCCGTGCGTCACCGTCAGCGCGGCGGCCTCGCGGATGCCGTCCAGCGCCAACAGGCGGCGCTCAATGTCATCGAGTGAAATGCGTTTATCTTCAATTTTGACCACCCGACCGCGGCGCCCGACGAGGCTGAACTGCCCGTCAGCCGTGAAGTGCAGGATATCATCCAGCACGACCCCCTCCACCTCGGGGATCAGCGGCGACATCACGCGATCGCCGTGAAACGTCACGCCGGGGAAAGGTTGCCAGCGGGTGCTTTCCTCCTGACGATAGCGCCAGGCCATTACGCCTGTTTCCGTGCTGCCGTATATTTCATCCGGCCAGACGTTGAGCCAGGCCTGAACCGCGGCGACCTCCTGCCAGGGCAGCGCGCCGCCAGCGGAGAAGAGCAGGTTGACGGGGGGCGGCGTCAGTGACGCGTCCAGCCGCTTGAGAAACGCCGGACTGCTGATGAAAAGATAGCGTTTATCGTCGGGAAGGGCAGAGAGCTGCTCGGCATAGTTGAGCAGGCTGGCGTGCAGCGGCAGGCCGAGCGCCATGGGTAAGACGACACGAAACGTCAGGCCATACAGGTGGTGCAGCACCACGGAAGCCACGACGTGACAGCCCGCCAGACGCTCGCCAAAATGCGCCGCCAGAAGACGAGCCTCACGGTCCAGGCTGACCACCGGCTTACTCACCCGCTGCGGCGTGCCGGTCGAGCCGGAGGTGTAAAGCTCGATCGTGCGCATCTCACCGATGGCAGGCAGCGGTGAAAAGGGATGGCCTGCCCGCTGAGCGGAAGCCACCCGCAGCTGTTGCCCCTGAAAATCGAGCGTGGTGTCGCTCAGGACGCCGCTGAACAGCGCCCGCTGTTCGTTAAGCTGCGCCGCCCGGCTGTGCCCGGGGAGGACCGGCGTTTTACCCGCATGCAGCGTCGCCAGCAGCGCGACAATAAACAGATAGCCGTTTTCGATGCACAGCGCCCAGCGCTCGCCATCTTCACGACGCAGCGTGTCGACCAGCTGAGTGACGTCGTGGCGCAGATCGCCAAGCGTCCAGAGATGGTCGTCCTGCCAGGCGACAGGGGTGTCGTCAGGGCGGGGCGCACTGAGCCACTGGCTAAGCGGAAGAGGGTTAAGCATCGTTTTTCTTCACCCGTTGTCGCACCAGCCACTCGCCAGCCATCAGCGTGCCCATCAGGAGATAGGCAATCATCCCGTTCCACAGTGTCCACAGACGGATATCGGCATGTAATACAGTAAACAGCGCGATCGCCCCGTTGATAATAAAAAAGCCGCACCAGACCTGGGTAACCCGGCGCGTGTAACGTACCCCGACGGGGGAGAGGTCCGGTTCACGCAGGCGCGCCAGCCGTTCGACGACGGGCATTGCCGTCCACAGCGAACCGCCAAACACCACCAGCATCACCAGATTCACCACCACCGGATATAACAGCACCCACTGGTGCGCGTGCAGGACGTAGCTCGCCGCGCAAAGCGCTATGCCGGCCAGCGCCACGCTTACGAACAGATAACGCAGGGGGCCGCCCTGCCGACGGGCCTGGCAGACGCGCATCAGCAGCACCAGCGCCATCACGGGCAGTATCCCGTGCAGGCTATTATTCGCCAGCCCGAAGCCGATCAAAAACGGCCATGCCAGCAGCATCAGCCCCGTCAGGGCGGGAAGAACTGGAATCGAACGCACGTTACGCGTCGCGCTGAAGCTGTTCCACAACGTCCACGACGTCCTGCACCGTGCGCACCGCTTTGAAGGTTTCAGGCTTGATTTTATGGCCCGTTTTCTTTTGCAGGTGCACCACCATATCGACGGCATCAATGCTGTCGAGGTCCAGATCCTCGTAAAGACGTGCCTCAGGGGTAATATCCTCCGGGGCGATTTCAAACAGCGTAATAAGAAGCGCAGAGACTTCCTGATAAATCGTTTGTTGTTCTGTCATAGCGGTCATTCTCAGGCGCGTTGTTGATGGATAAAAGCCGCGAGCGTGGCAACGGAATAAAAGTGCTGACGCATCTCGTCACTTTCGGCAGAAAGCACTACGCCGTACTGATTTTTTACCGCCAGCCCCAGCTCAAGGGCGTCGATTGAGTCCAGACCGAGGCCGTCGCCAAAGAGCGCGGCGTCTGTATCAATATCCTCTGGGGTAAGTTCTTCCAGATTCAGCGTAGAGATAATGAGATTCTTAATTTCAAGATAGAGCGCTTGCATCTTTCGTTCCTGACAAAGATTGAAGACCGGTTGTTAACTGATGCTGCATATGCCGGTTTAACTGCCTTGCTGCCAGCGCGGGTTCGTGCTGACTCGCATCATAAAAATCATGAATGTTGATGCGTTCGCGAACATCCACGGTGAAAACAGGTTTGTTGGGGGGCACGTTATACCAGCTGCTCTGTTTATCCAGCATCCGTTCGCTACAGTGGATCACCACCACGCGCACGGCGCTGTTGCAGCGAACGGCGATATTCGCCGCCCCACGTTGCAGGGTCATGACTTCCCCCACCCGGGTGCGGGTGCCTTCAGGGAAGATAAGCAGGGTGTCGCCCTGGGACAGACGCTGCTGGCTTGCGGCAAGCAGCGTGTCGGCTTCGCTGTTAATCAGATAGTCAGCCGCGCGGATCACGCCGCTGACGAACGGGTTACGCAGCAACGCGCTTTTCACCAGACAGTCGGTTTCGTTCATCACCGACGCCAGCAGAACGTAGTCCAGCAGCGAGGGATGATTCGCAATCACCAGACAGCCCCGCTCGGCGCGCAGAACGTCCAGGTTGTTGAAACGGTAATCCAGTACCCCTACACCGCGTACCACCGCGAGGAACAGGCGAAAACTGGCAGAAATAGTACGGCGTGCCAGGCGGCGACGTTGGGTGCGGTCGCGCTGGAAAATCAGCAGCAGGTTAAACCACACCAGCGACAGCGTCAGTCCGCCGAGGCCGAACAGGGCGAAGCACAATCCGGTCATCAGCATCCGCCATAACCGATCGAGGCGGGAACGTAACCCTCTCATTGGCGCGTCCATTGCCACAGCAGGCGCTCGCCCGGCAGGGTGAACTGGCGCTCGTCCCGCAGGTAATGGCGCAGGAACTGGAGGCTTTGCGGCAGCGCGGGCTCTTCAGGCGTGCGGTTGACGTGCGTTTCACAGCTGAGCGTATTTCCGGCTTCAATCACCAGCGCCAGCGCGTAGGGCCAGACGGGCATCTGCGGTGGCAACCCGGCGTGATAAAAATCAGGCAGCAGACCGTCGAAATCCACCAGCAATACGCGGGAGTAGCCCGCATGCAGCAGGCTCAGCACGTCGCACAAGCTCTGCTGGAAGGTATCCATACCGGCGGAAACCGACGAAGAGACAACAGGCTGACGCGCGGCGATAGTGAGATTGCCGACCGCCGAGTTGTGTACCGACATGGCAAAATCGGTGGGGGAAACGGGCTGTTCTGCCGCCAGGGCCTGGAGAATACGGAAATTGCGCTCCAGCTCCCCATGACGGCTGCTGTAGACGACGGCATCGATGCGGTGTTTGCGCAGCATCATCAGGCCAAGATCGACGGCCAGCCTGCTGCCTGAATTCAGGCGGCGGGCGGTCATCATCGGCAGATCGGTCAGTTTCGCCAGCGGTGCAGCGGGATCGATGGCGTCAGACCGGCGTGACCATGCCTGCCATTCGTCGGCATCGCTGAGTCCTGGCGCTCTTGCCTGCCAGTCGATAAGGGTAAGTGTAAATTTCATCTACGCGCGTCCGCGATAAACCTGTTTCTGTGACTTTTTCTTCGCCAGCGCGATTTACTGCGCACATCGTACAATGTTGTCGTCGCGCTGGCGAATAAACGTCACTTTTGACCCTTTCCACCCGGTTATCCCGGCAAACGGCTTTTTGGCCGACCCGGACCCAGAAGAATGGCGAGTTTACTGCCTCCTTTCGTGGTTTCCATCCAGATTTTACAGACGCTGGTGAGCGGCACGGAGAGCAGCATGCCCACCGGACCCAGCAGCCATCCCCAGATCAGTAACGATAAAAACACCACCATCGTCGACATGCCCAGACGGTGGCCCATCATGCGCGGCTCAAGAATGTTACCCAGCACCATATGCACGACGAGGAACAGCGCCCCTACCAGCATGCACTCATAAAAACCGTTAAACAGGAACGCCTGGATCATCGGCGGAACGGCGGAAAGCACCGCGCCGATATTGGGTACGTAGTTCAGTAAAAACGCCAGCACGCCCCACATCAGCGCGAACTGCACGTCCAGCAGTACCAGCCCCAGCCAGACAATCACGCCGGTCCACAGGCTTAACAATGTTTTCAGCGCCAGATACTTGGATACGCCTTTCAGCGCGCGGTGCAAGCCGGCAATGTGGATCTGCGGATTGTTCAGGGCAAAACGCAGCTTATACGGCACGTGGCGCACTTCGAACAGCATAAACACCACCGTCATCACCAGCAGCAGAATGCTGGCCATTGCCCCTGAAAGCCCGGTCATCAACGTGGTGGCGTAGGTCATCACCTTCTCGGAATCCATCCGGCGCAGCATCCGTTCCGGTGAGATATGCAGATTCACGAACGGCAACATGCGCTGAAGATCGACCAGCTTGCGCGTCAGCTCTTTATTGTACTGCGGCAGCATGGTGGAAAATTCGCTCAGCGAGGCGGCGAGCACGCCGAACAGCGCCGTCAGGACAACCAGCATCACCATCACCACAATGGTTATCGCGACTGGGCGGCTGATGCCCCGGCGTAAAAACCATGTCACCAGCGGGTTGAGCACAATGGCGAAAAACAGCGCCAGCAGAAGCTGAACAATGATATCCGCCGCCGCGTGGATACCCGCAAGGATAACCACCAGGCAGGCAAGTTTTAATAAAATATGAAGTCCGGCTTTGTCGGGCGGGCTGGCAGTCATAAGAATTCCTTTTTCCGGGGGGCGTGTTAATTGTAGTGCGCCGGATGGGCTTCGTCTGGAGCGTTAGTCTGAAAGTCGTGGCAAAAAAATGGCCCCCGGCGCAAGCGACGGAGGCCACGGCATCCCGGTGAACGATTACTGGATCACGAGGGTGTTAATGATGTTTTCAGCGGCGGTCTGCGCTTTCTGCTGATTGTCTGCCGGCAGGGTGATCTGCATGGTCAGCAGTTTATTGTCCACCTTGCCGAGCACCACGGAGGAGTACGCGGTCTGGCCTTTGGCAGAGATGATGCTGTCCAGCTGTTGCAGCGTGTGGCCTTTCAGTTCAACAGACTTGTTGGTGACCACCTGAAGCTGCGGGTCGCGGCTGCGCTGCTGATCTTCCAGGCGTTTGGCCAGCACGCCCAGATCTTCGCTGGTATCGTCACCGACGATCACAATCACCGCTTTTTGGCCGGTGGCATCGGAATAGACGTGCATATTGTTCGCCTGGGTACCCAGCTTACCGCTCTGGTCGGTCATGTCCGCGGGCAGAGAGAAACTGAGTTTGCCATCCATCAGGCTCACCGGCTGACCGGTGGCGTTGCTTTCTGCTGACGCGCCCTGAGCAGGCGTTTTGGTGTCGCTGTTATCACAGGCTGCAAGGCCAACAACCAGCAGGCCAATCCCGACATATTTAACCAGATTGCGCATTGACTTCTTCCTTTCGATAAACGGCCATAACGGCTCATTCGTTCATCTTATCACAACTGATAAAGCGAACCCTTAACCTGCCTGCAATGCGGAGATTTCAGATTTATCTGCCAGCCTTTTCAGCAGCATATTCAACAGTACGCCGTACATCGGCAGGAAGAAGACCAGGCTAATAAGCACCTTAAAGGCGTAGTCCACCAGAGCGATTTCCATCCAGTGTTCTGCCATGAAGGCGTCCGGGCTGCGCCAGAAGGCGATGAAGAAGAAGGCCAGCGTATCGCTCACGTTACCGAACAGCGTGGAGGCCGTTGGCGCCATCCACCAGCGATGGTTTTGACGCAGGCGGTTAAACACGTGGACATCGAGGATCTGCCCCAGGGCGTAGGCCATAAAGCTGGCGGTGGCAATACGCGCGACGAACAGGTTGAAGTGCGTCAGCGCTTCGAAGCCCTGCCAGCTTCCCATGTAAAACAGCGAGGAGATGGCGTAGGAGACAAACAGTGCCGGGATCATCACCGCAAAAATAATCCGCCGCGCCAGCGGTGCGCCAAAAATACGCACGGTTAAATCCGTCGCAAGGAAAATAAACGGGAAACTGAACGCGCCCCAGGTGGTATGGAAACCAAAAATGGAGATGGGGAGCTGTACCAGATAGTTACTGGAGATGATCACCAGCAGATGAAATAGCGAAAGCCAGAACAACGCCTTGACGCGCTGCGATTGTGTAAAGGAGTTCATATTGTACCTTTTTGATTAATATTTGGGGTGAGGGAACCCAATAAAGCCGCCGCATGATACTGCTTTGACGACACTTTGCAATGGCTAATTTTCACGCAATCGTTAACCTGGTTTGCATTGGCGATAGCGGGGCGTAAACTACAGCCGTTTTTACCTGAACGAGAAGAAAATGACCGACCTGTTTTCCAGCCCAGACCACACGCTTGATGCTCAGGGCCTCCGTTGCCCGGAGCCGGTAATGATGGTGCGTAAAACCGTCCGTAACATGCAGAGTGGCGAAACGCTGCTGATCGTTGCCGATGACCCGGCTACCACCCGTGATATCCCCGGCTTTTGTACCTTTATGGAACATGAACTGGTGGCGCAGCAAACCGAGACCTTGCCGTACCGGTATTTGATTCGTAAGGGGTAAGTGCGGCCTGACGCCCGGCGGCGCTTCGCTTGCACGGGCCTACGGGTGTAGTAGGTCGGGTAAGGCGCAGTCGCCACCCGACAAGTACTCATCACAATTTCGAACCATCGTTTCAAAATTTCGCGCTTTTTGTGAGGCGCTTCACCCTCCCTTTTCCAGCCGTAGTCTAATTTTTAAGCGTCAAAAATTAAAACATCGTTTTAACGCTTATCTCACTACCCTGGAGTTGACTTAATGAAAACGACCCTCAAGCCGTTACTGGCCGCGCTGTGTCTGACTGCTTTCGCCTGCACCGTTTCTGCCCAGACCATTAAAGCCGCCGATGTGCATCCCGAAGGCTACCCGAACGTGGTGGCGGTCCAGCACATGGGTGAAAAACTCAAACAACAAACCGATGGCAAGCTGGAGATTAAGGTCTTCCCCGGCGGCGTGCTGGGGGATGAAAAGCAGATGATTGAGCAGGCGCAGATGGGGGCGATCGACATGATCCGCGTCTCCATGGCGCCGGTGGCCGCCATCCTGCCGGATATCGAAGTGTTTACCCTGCCCTACGTATTCCGCGATGAAGACCACATGCACAAGGTGATTGACGGGGATATCGGCAAGCAGATCGGCGACAAACTCACCGCCAACCCGAAATCGCGTCTGGTCTTCCTTGGCTGGATGGATTCCGGCACCCGCAACCTGATCACCAAAGAGCCGATCGTCAAACCGGACGATCTGAAAGGGAAGAAAATCCGCGTGCAGGGCAGCCCGGTGGCGCTGGCCACGCTGAAAGCGATGGGGGCGAACTCGGTGGCGATGGGCGTCAGCGAGGTTTACAGCGGCATGCAGACCGGGGTGATCGACGGCGCGGAGAACAACCCGCCAACCTTTATCGCCCACAACTATATGCCGGTCGCCAAAAACTACACGCTGAGCGGCCACTTCATCACCCCGGAAATGCTGCTCTACTCCAAAGTGAAATGGGACAAGCTCAGCGCTGACGAACAGCAAAAGATCCTGACGCTGGCCCGCGAAGCGCAGTTCGAGCAGCGCAAGCTGTGGAATGCGTATAACGACCAGGCCCTGTCGAAAATGAAGGCCGGCGGCGTGCAGTTCCACGACATCGATAAAACGGTGTTTATCAAGGCGACAGAGCCGGTGCGCGCGCAGTATGGCGATAAGCATCAGGATCTGATGAAAGCCATCGCTGACGTCCAGTAAACCGGAGTACGTATGTCCGAACTCTACCTGAAGTGGATGGACCGTCTGTACCTGCTCGCCATGGTGGTGGCGGGTCTCTCGCTACTGGTGATGACGATTGTGATCCCCATTGGCATCTTCTCTCGCTATGTGCTCAATCGCGGCGAATCCTGGCCGGAGCCGATCGCCATTATCTGCATGGTGACGTTTACCTTTATCGGCGCGGCGGTGAGCTATCGCGCCGGGTCGCATATCGCGGTCAACATGCTCACCGACCGCCTGCCCGCGTCGCTGCAAAGAGTGTGCGCGCGAGTGGTAGATCTGCTGATGCTGCTCATCTCCGGCCTGATGTGCTGGTACAGCTACTGGCTGTGCGTCGAGCTGTGGGAGCAGCCGGTGGCGGAGTTTCCGCTCCTGACCTCCGGCGAAAGCTATCTGCCGCTGCCTGTCGGGTCGGCCATTTTGATCCTGTTTGTGCTTGAACGCCTGCTGTTTGGCTCGCAGGAAAACCGTCCGGTCGTGCTGATCGGCAATCACAGTTAAGGGGTGAACAATGGATGCTTTTGTTTTGTTATTCACCCTCGCCATTTTGCTGGCGCTGGGGATGCCGGTGGCCTTCGCCGTCGGCTTAAGCGCCGTGGCGGGCGCGCTGTGGATTGACCTGCCGCTGGAGGCGCTGATGATCCAGATCACCAGTGGAGTGAATAAATTTACCCTGCTGGCGATCCCGTTCTTCATTCTTGCCGGGGCGATCATGGCGGAAGGGGGTATTGCCCGACGGCTGGTTAACTTCGCGTACGTTTTTGTCGGCTTTATTCGCGGCGGGCTGTCGCTGGTGAACATCGTGGCATCAACGTTCTTCGGCGCGATTTCCGGCTCGTCGGTGGCGGATACGGCGTCTATCGGCAGCGTGATGATCCCGGAGATGGAGAAGAAGGGCTATCCGCGCGAATACGCGGCGGCGGTGACGGCCAGCGGGTCGGTGCAGGCGATCCTGATCCCGCCCAGCCACAACTCGGTGATTTACTCCCTGGCGGCAGGGGGAACGGTTTCCATCGCCACGCTGTTTATCGCGGGCGTGCTGCCGGGCCTGCTGCTGGGCGTGAGCCTGATGGTGCTCTGCCTGTGCTTCGCCCGCAAGCGCGGCTATCCGAAGGGGGACAAAATCCCGTTCAGGCAGGCGCTGAAAATCATGCTCGATGCCCTGTGGGGGCTGATGACGGTGGTGATTATCCTCGGCGGGATCTTGTCCGGGATATTCACGGCGACCGAATCTGCCGCCGTGGCCTGCCTGTGGGCGTTTTTCGTCACTATGTTTATCTACCGCGACTATAAATGGAGCGAACTGCCGAAGCTGATGTGCCGCACGGTGAAAACCGTCACCATCGTGATGATTTTGATTGGCTTTGCCGCGGCGTTTGGCGCGGTAATGACCTACATGCAGCTGCCGATGCGCATCACCGAATTCTTCACGTCGCTCTCCGATAACAAATACGTGATCCTGATGTACCTCAATATCATGCTGCTGCTGATTGGCACGCTGATGGACATGGCGCCGATCATCCTGATCCTGACCCCGGTGCTGCTGCCGGTGACCAACTCGCTGGGGATCGACCCGGTGCATTTCGGGATGATCATGATGGTGAACCTGGGGATTGGGCTGATCACGCCGCCGGTCGGATCGGTGCTGTTTGTGGCGAGCGCGGTGAGTAAGCAGAAGATCGAGCACGTGGTGCGGGCGATGCTGCCGTTTTACGGTATGTTGCTGGTGGTGCTGGGGATGGTGACGTACATCCCGGCGATTTCATTGTGGTTGCCGGGGCTGCTAGGGATGCAGTGATGCGTGCGGCCTGATGCCCTCACCCCGGCCCTCTCCCGCGGGGAGAGGGGGCAAACACGAGAAACGGCAACCCGGTTGCCGTTTCACTTTTACCTTTGGCGCAACAGCCGCAACGCGTTCGCCGTAACCAGCACTGTCGCCCCCGTATCCGCCAGCACCGCCAGCCACAGTCCGGTCATGCCGAGCAGCGTGGTGACCAGGAAAATCCCCTTCAGACCCAGCGCAATGCCGATGTTCTGCCGAATATTGGCCCGCGTCGCCCGCGCAAGATCTATCATCTGCGCCAGCCCGGTCAGGCGGTTGTGCGTCAGCGCCGCGTCGGCGGTCTCCAGCGCCACGTCGGTGCCGCTGCCCATCGCAATGCCGATGGTGGAAGCTTTCATTGCCGGGGCATCGTTTATCCCGTCCCCGACCATCGCCAGCGGGGCGTTGCTGTTCAGCTCGGTTACCGCGCTGACTTTATCCGCAGGCAGCAATCCGGCCTTAAACGCCAGCCCCAGCTCACCGGCAATCGCCGCCGCCGCGCGCGGATTATCGCCGGTCAGGATCACACCCTGTACTCCCAGCCTGTGCAGCGCGTCGACGGCGTCTTTCGCATCGTCGCGCAGGGTGTCGCGCAGCGCCAGCATGCCCATCGGTACACCGTCCTGCATCACGGCAACGACCGTCTGCCCGGCCTGCTCCAGCACCTCAACCTGTGGAGTAGAGCGCGAGTCCGCCGCGGCAATCAGCACTTTTTTGCCTTCGACCACAGCCTCAATCCCTGACCCGACCAGCGCTCGCTGGGCGGTTGCCGGAGGGATGTTCAGCCCGCGCGACTGCGCTTCACGCACAATCGCCTGCGCCAGCGGGTGAGTGGAGCCTTGCTCCACGGCGGCGGCCAGCGTCAGCAGATCGTCTTCACTGACATCCTGCGGATACACGCCGGTCACCTGCGGTTTGCCGACGGTGAGCGTGCCGGTTTTGTCGAAGGCGATGTGCTGAATCTGGCTCAGCTGTTCCAGCGCCGCGCCGCCCTTAATCAACGCCCCGCGACGTGCCGCTGCCGCCAGCCCTGAGGTAATCGCCGCCGGGGTGGAGATCACCAGTGCACACGGACAGCCTATCAGCAGCAGCGTCAGCCCTTTGTAAATCCAGCCCTCCCACGGCGCGCCGAAGCACAGCGGCGGGACGACGGTGACCAGCAGCGCCACCAGCATGATGGCGGGGGTGTAAATCCGGCTGAAGCGATCGATAAAGCGTTCTACCGGCGCGCGGCGCTCCTCGGCCTCTTCAATCAGCCTGAGGATGCGGTCGATGGCGCTGTCGCCCGGTTCGGAAAGGACCGTCAACTGCACCAGTCGGTCGACGCTGGTGGCGCCCGCAGGCACCTTTTCACCCGCCGCGCGCGCTACCGGGATGGATTCTCCGGTCAGGGCGCTTTCGTCAAAACTTGCGGTGGTGGTAACGAGGGCCCCATCGGCTGGCAGGCGTCCGCCTGCGGGCACTTCAATCACGTCGCCCGGGCGCAGGGTGTTGATGGCGACCGTTTCACGCTGACCATGAATAACCCGCGTGGCGGTTTCCGGCTTCAGCGCCATCAGCGCGCTCACCCCTTTACGCGCCCGGCTCGCCGCCCAGCCCTCAAGGCGTTCGCCAATTAAGAACAGCAGCAGCACCATCGCCGCTTCCGCCGTCGCGCCAATAAACAGCGCCCCGATAGCCGCCACGCTCATCAGCGTTTCGATGGCAAACCAGCTGCCGCTTCTCATCAGACGCAACGCCTGACGCGCAATCGGGAACAGGCCAACCAGCGTGGTGGCGATAAACGCCAGGTTGCCGAATGGGTGGTTGATCTGCTCCAGCCCCCAGCTCAGGGCCATCATGATGATGAGGGTGATAAGGGGCAGATTTTCTTTTAGCGGGGACGTTTTTTCTGCGGGCGCCGTTTCGCTGCGCAGGGTATAACCCGCTTTGCTGACGGCGGCTTCAACCTGTCTGCTGACGTCGTTTTCGGCGCTGACCAGCAGCTTTTCGGTAGCGAACAGCACCTGAACGTGTTTCACACCCGGCACCTGCTTCACCGCATTTTCCACTTTGCGGGCGCAGGCCGCGCAGTCCATGCCGTTGACCACCCAGCTGTAGTGATTGCCGTTTTCAGGCAGCGCTTCGGTCCGGGTTTCGCACGCGCCCTCGCAGCAGCAGTCCTCTTTTGGCGGAACCGGGCTGAGCTTAAGTGCCGAGAATTGGGGAACTTTTTTAGGTATTTCTGGAGTCGACATGGCAGTCTCCGGTAATGATAATTTTCTCATTAACCGCAGCATACACTCTGGAGTCGACTCCAGAGTCAAGCGTTATTTAGATATACAGCGAACGCACAATCAGGAAGTGTCCGGCAAAGTAACAGGCGGCGGAAATCGCATTATCCGCACGGAAGCGGCGGCGATAGTGGCTGCCCAGCCAGACGATATTACCCAACAGCAACAGTGCGGCACCGAAGAACGCAGACATTGCCGGAGCGGTCGGACGGAAGAACCACAGCTCGCCCGCCAGCCACACCATCACCAGCGTCATGGCGATAAACGTACAGACCGGGAGACGCATCTCTTCCAGACGCGACCAGATCACCGCGATCAGCAGGACGCCAATCACCAGCAGCACCAGCGGCAGCGGCCAGAAGAAGGAGAGCGTCATCTGGCTGGCAAAGTAGATGGTATAGAGCAGATGCGACAGGAAGAACGCCCCCACGGCGTACAGCAGGCGCTGGCGCGGCAGCAGGGTTAAGGCATCGCCAATCAGGGAAGCACACAGCCCCGCGAGGACAAGATAGCTAACGGCGTTAAACATCGGGGCCTGCCAGGCAAGCAACAGCAGGAGTAATAGCGTGACGGGTTTAAATAACCAGCGCTGCCAGGCTGGGCCACGGTAGGACGCATCGACGTAAAGCCATGCGGAAAAACAGACAGCGATAAATGACCAAAGCATATTAACTCCCTGTAACTGTTGAGGCTGAATGATCAGTTCCTGATCCAGTGTAGTGACGCGAGCGGTCGTTTGGCAATGCCGGGGCAGGCGAGGTATCCTGAATTCCGCATAATCTGATGGGATTTTTCAATGAGCAAGATGCCGCTGTTTTTCATTATCGTGGTGGCGATTATCGTCATTGCCGCCTCGTTCCGCTTCGTGCAGCAGCGCCGCGAGAAGGCGGATAACGATGCCGCGCCGCTGATGCAAAAGCGCGTGGTGGTGACGAACAAACGCGAAAAGCCGCTCAATGACCGCCGCTCGCGCCAGCAGCAGGTGACGCCTGCGGGCACAACGATGCGCTATGAAGCGAGCTTTAAGCCGGAAACCGGCGGGCTGGAGATGACCTTCCGCCTGGAGGCGCAGCAGTACCATCAGCTGACGGTGGGAGAGAAAGGCACGCTGAGCTATAAAGGGTCGCGTTTTGTAGGTTTTAGGGCTGAATAATGCGCGATCGGTCCCCTCTCCCAGTGGGAGAGGGTTAGGGTGAGGGCATCACACCGCACCTTACTTCTTCACCTGCGCCTTAAACTTCTTCATCCACACGAGCAGCTCAAATACGCCGAAAATAAACACCCGCAGCTGCTGCCAGCCGGTCATCGGTGGGCTATCTTTCGGCAGTCCGTTTTTCAGCATCACCATCTGTAAGGCATGCATGAACGCGGTAAAAATCAGCGCCACGTTAATGAAGATATTCAGCGGACGCGGGAACGGGTGCACCAGATTCAAAATCAAAAATGCCCAGACGCCCAGCATCAGCACGCGCCCTACGTTAATCAGTACTGGCATCGGATCCTCCTTGTGCCTGACGGTGATACAGACGATAAGCCACCTGGCCGGCGACCTTCTCGCGGTGCAGATCCCAATGAACGGGAACGGACGGCAGACCATTTTCCACTTCGCTTTCAACGTAAATCAGCGCGTCGTCCGCCAGCCAGCCATTTTGCTCCAGCAGGGATAGCGTCTCTTCCAGCAGCCCTTTACGGAACGGCGGGTCAACAAACACCACGTTGTACGGCGTCCCCTGTTGGGCGAGGAAGCTCAGCGTGTTGGTATTCACCACTTTGGCGTTGGTTGCCTTCAGCGTAGCCAAATTTTGCTGCAACGTCTGCGCGACGCCACGCTCCATCTCCAGCAGCGTGGCGCTGGCAGCATAGCGCGACAGCGCTTCCAGCCCTAATGCACCGCTTCCGGCGAAGCAGTCCAGGCAGTTGGCGTCTACCATAGACGGGGCGAGCCAGTTAAACAGCGTCTCGCGAACGCGGTCCGTGGTGGGGCGTAAACCGGGGCTGTCCGGCACCGGTAATTTCCGGCCTCGCCACTGACCGCCGATAATGCGAATTTGACCGGCCGGGGCGCGGGTGGGTTTCTTCATCTCAGGAAAGCTCTGTTAACCATTGCCCTGCGATTGCGGGCGGTGATGTCAATTAAGTAAAGTGTTAGACTATTTCATCATTTTTTTAGCTTCCCTGTATATAGCGCCGCGAGGAGTGTAGTCGCAGATGGCAAAACAAAAAAAACGTGGCTTCTTTTCCTGGTTGGGTTTCGGTGAAAAAGAGCAAGAAACAGAACAGAAAACCGAAGAACAGCAGGTTGTAGAAGAGCAGTCACAGCCTGAAACGCCTGTCGAAACCGCTGCGGTTGTCGAAGCGGAAGAGCCAGCCCACAGTAAAGAAGAGATTGAATCCTTTGCTGAAGAGGTGGTTGAGGTCACTGAGCAGGTTCAGGAGAGCGAGAAGCCAGAGCCGGTTATCGTAGAAACCCTTACCGAAGCGCCGCAGGCCGCTATCGAACACGAAGCGCTGCCGCTGCCCGAAGAGGTTAAAGCTGAAGAGGTTTCTGCCGAAGAGTGGCTGGCCGAAGCGGAAACCGTTGAAATTGTTGAGGCGGTGGAAGAAGAAGCGGTCCTTGAGCCAGAGCTGACCGACGAAGAGCTGGAAGCCCAGGCGCTGGCGGCGGAAGCGGCTGAAGAAGCGGTCATCGTCGTACCGGTGGAAGAGCAGGCCGAAGAAGAGATCGTTCAGGAGCAGGAAAAACCGACAAAAGAAGGTTTCTTCGCGCGCCTGAAACGCAGCCTGCTCAAAACCAAAGAAAACTTAGGTTCCGGATTTATCAGTCTGTTCCGCGGCAAAAAGATCGACGACGATCTGTTTGAGGAGCTGGAAGAGCAGCTGCTTATTGCGGACGTGGGCGTGGAAACCACCCGGAAGATCATCGCTAACCTGACTGAAGGGGCGAGCCGCAAACAGCTGCGTGACGCCGAGGCGCTGTACGGCCTGCTGAAAGACGAGATGGGTGAAATTCTCGCAAAAGTTGACGAACCGCTTAATATTGAAGGCAAAATGCCGTTTGTTATCCTGATGGTTGGCGTCAACGGCGTGGGTAAAACCACCACCATCGGCAAGCTGGCGCGCCAGTTTGAGCAGCAGGGCAAATCGGTGATGCTGGCGGCGGGCGATACCTTCCGTGCGGCAGCGGTGGAACAGCTCCAGGTGTGGGGCCAGCGCAACAATATTCCGGTCATTGCTCAGCACACCGGCGCGGATTCCGCGTCCGTGATTTTCGATGCCATCCAGGCGGCGAAGTCGCGTAACGTGGACGTGCTGATTGCGGATACCGCGGGGCGTTTGCAGAACAAATCGCACCTGATGGAAGAGCTGAAGAAAATCGTTCGCGTCATGAAGAAGCTGGACGAAGATGCACCGCATGAAATTATGCTGACTATCGACGCCAGCACCGGACAGAACGCCATCAGCCAGGCGAAGCTGTTCCATGAAGCGGTAGGACTGACCGGGATCACGCTGACCAAGCTGGACGGCACCGCGAAAGGCGGGGTGATCTTCTCCGTGGCCGACCAGTTCGGCATTCCTATCCGTTACATCGGTGTGGGCGAGCGTATTGAGGATTTACGTCCGTTTAAAGCGGACGACTTTATTGAGGCACTATTTGCCCGAGAGGACTAACAATGATTCGCTTTGAACACGTCAGCAAGGCCTATCTCGGCGGGAGACAAGCGCTACAGGGGGTGACATTCCACCTCCAGCCAGGCGAGATGGCATTCCTGACCGGCCATTCCGGCGCGGGGAAAAGTACCCTGCTCAAGCTGATCTGTGGGATCGAGCGGCCAAGCGCCGGTAAAATCTGGTTCAGCGGCCATGAAATTAGCCGTCTTAAGAACCGTGAAGTGCCGTTCCTGCGTCGTCAGATTGGCATGATTTTTCAGGATCACCACCTGCTGATGGATCGCACGGTTTTCGATAACGTCGCGATCCCGCTGATTATTGCCGGCGCCAGTTACGATGATATCCGCCGTCGCGTTTCGGCGGCGCTGGATAAGGTCGGGCTGCTGGACAAAGCGAAGAACTTCCCGATCCAGCTCTCCGGCGGTGAGCAGCAGCGCGTGGGTATCGCCCGTGCGGTGGTGAACAAGCCTGCCGTTTTGCTGGCGGATGAACCGACCGGTAACCTGGACGATGCTCTCTCTGAAGGGATCCTGCGTCTGTTTGAGGAATTTAACCGCGTGGGGGTCACGGTACTGATGGCGACGCACGACATGGGGCTGATCTCCCGCCGTTCGTACCGCATGCTGACCCTGAGCGACGGGCATTTGCACGGAGGCCACGGTGAATAAGCGTGATGCAATGAACCAGATTCGGCAGTTCAGCAACCGGTTTGACCGTTTCCGCAAGCCTCAGGGCGGTGGTGACGGCAATCGCAATGCGCCTAAGCGTGCCAAAGCGACACCGAAACCGAACTCCCGCAAAACCAACGTCTTTAACGAGCAGGTGCGGTATGCCTTCCAGGGCGCGTTGCAGGATCTGAAAAGCAAACCGCTGGCGACGTTCCTGACGGTGATGGTGATTGCCATCTCCCTGACGCTGCCCAGCGTCTGCTACATGGTTTACAAAAACGTAAACCAGGCGGCGTCCCAGTACTATCCGTCGCCGCAGATCACCGTTTATCTGGATAAAGCCCTCGACGATAACGCGGCGGCTCAGGTGGTGGGGCAGATTCAGGCCGAGCAGGGCGTGGAGAAGGTGAACTATCTTTCCCGCGATGAAGCGCTGGGTGAGTTCCGCAACTGGTCCGGATTCGGCGGCGCGCTGGATATGCTTGAAGAGAACCCGCTGCCCGCGGTGGCGGTGGTGATCCCGAAACTCGATTTCCAGGGCACGGATTCGCTCAACACCCTGCGCGACCGCATTACCCGCATTAACGGGATTGATGAAGTGCGCATGGACGACAGCTGGTTTGCCCGTCTTGCCGCCCTGACCGGGCTGGTAGGACGCGTGTCGGCGATGATCGGCGTGCTGATGGTGGCGGCGGTGTTCCTCGTCATCGGTAACAGCGTGCGCCTGAGCATCTTCGCCCGTCGCGATACCATCAACGTGCAGAAACTGATTGGCGCAACGGATGGTTTCATCCTCCGCCCGTTCCTTTACGGCGGCGCGTTATTAGGTTTTTCTGGTGCATTTCTTTCATTGATATTGTCAGAAATTTTGGTGATGCGGCTGTCGTCAGCAGTCACCGAGGTGGCGCAGGTTTTCGGAACTAAGTTTGATATCAGTGGTTTAGGTTTCGATGAGTGCCTGCTGTTACTGCTGGTGTGCTCCATGATCGGCTGGGTGGCGGCATGGCTGGCAACGGTTCAACATTTACGCCACTTTACTCCCGACTAATAAAAGCGTGATATAATCTTTCCCTGCACCGAGATGTTCGCTTGCAGGGAAAGCGTCCCTGTTGTCTCTTCCCCTGTAATCATCTTCATGTCACATTTTGTGCGTAATTTATTCACTGTTCCACCTGGAACTTGTGGATAAAATCACTGTCTGATAAAAGAGTGAATGCTAATCTCGTTGCTCAAACGCTTTGGCATGGTTGTTGCCTGACGGGGACAACCTGGACCAGAAGAAACATTGAGAGGAATGAATGACCAAAGAAATGCAAACTTTAGCTTTAGCCCCTGTTGGTAACCTGGAATCTTACATCCGGGCTGCGAACACCTGGCCGATGTTAACGGCTGAGGAAGAAAAGGAGCTTGCTGAAAAGCTGCATTACCAGGGCGATCTGGAAGCAGCTAAAACGCTGATCCTGTCTCACCTGCGCTTTGTTGTTCACGTTGCTCGTAATTATGCGGGCTACGGCCTGCCGCAGGCGGACCTGATTCAGGAAGGTAATATTGGCCTGATGAAGGCGGTACGTCGCTTTAACCCGGAAGTGGGTGTGCGACTCGTCTCCTTCGCCGTGCACTGGATCAAAGCGGAAATTCACGAATACGTCCTGCGTAACTGGCGTATTGTGAAAGTCGCCACGACGAAAGCGCAGCGCAAACTGTTCTTCAACCTGCGTAAAACCAAGCAGCGTCTGGGCTGGTTCAATCAGGATGAAGTGGAAATGGTGGCGCGCGAGCTGGGCGTTTCCAGCAAAGACGTCCGCGAGATGGAATCCCGTATGGCCGCTCAGGACATGACGTTTGATATGTCTGCCGACGATGACGCGTCCGACAGCCAGCCGATGGCCCCGGTTCTGTATCTACAGGATAAAACCTCTAACTTTGCTGACGGCATTGAAGAGGATAACTGGGAAGACCAGGCGGCGAACAAGCTGACCTTCGCGATGGAAGGCCTAGACGAGCGTAGCCAGGATATCATCCGTGCCCGCTGGCTGGACGAAGATAACAAGTCCACGTTGCAGGAACTGGCCGACCGCTACGGCGTCTCCGCTGAACGTGTGCGTCAGCTTGAAAAGAACGCCATGAAAAAACTTCGCGCCGCTATCGAAGCGTAATTTTCGCGAAGTACACCGAGAACCCCTGGATGAGAGTCTGGGGGTTTTGTTTTTTTAGCGCTCGCTCTGGCGAATTTCTTCCCCCTGGCAAACACTTACTGATGCGCTAAGCAGGCGACTTTCAGAGGGTGACAGGGTGAAAAATAACGAACTGAACGACCGGCGTTTACAGGCGACGCCGCGCGGTATCGGCGTCATGTGTAACTTCTATGCCGATAAAGCCGAAAACGCCATGGTGTGGGACGTGGAAGGTAACGAGTATATTGATTTTGCCGCCGGGATCGCCGTGCTGAATACCGGGCATCGCCATCCTAAAGTTATCGCCGCCATCGAAAAACAGCTTCACGCCTTTACCCATACCGCTTATCAGATCGTCCCCTATGAAGGTTATGTGGCGCTTGCCGAGCGCATCAACCAGCGCGTTTCCATAGAGGGGCCAGCCAAAACCGCCTTTTTCTCAACCGGTGCAGAAGCGGTCGAAAACGCGGTGAAAATTGCCCGCGCGTACACCAGACGTCCCGGCCTTATCACCTTCGGCGGCGCGTTCCACGGCCGTACCTTTATGACCATGGCGCTGACCGGCAAAGTGGCGCCCTATAAGCTCGGCTTCGGTCCGTTCCCCGGCTCGGTGTACCACGCGCAATTCCCTAACAGCCTGCACGGCGTCAGTACCGCCGAAGCGTTAAAAAGCCTGGAGCGCATCTTCAAAGCCGATATCGCGCCCGATCAGGTGGCGGCAATCATTATTGAACCGGTTCAGGGCGAGGGCGGATTCAACGTCGCGCCCGCTGATTTTATGCAGGCGCTGCGTGCCTTGTGCGATACCCACGGGATTTTACTGATTGCCGACGAAGTGCAAACCGGCTTCGCCCGTACCGGCAAGCTGTTCTCCATGGAAAACCACTGCGTGAAGCCCGATCTGATCACTATGGCGAAAAGCCTGGCGGGCGGGATGCCGCTTTCTGCCGTCTCTGGCCGGGCGGAGGTGATGGATGCGCCCGCGCCGGGTGGACTTGGCGGAACCTACGCAGGTAACCCGCTGGCGATTGCGGCGGCCCATGCGGTGCTGGATGTGATTGACGAGGACGATCTCTGCACCCGCGCGGCGCATCTCGGGCATCATCTGGTCGAGGTGCTGAATAAAGCGAAGGATGGCTGTCCGTATATCGCCGATATCCGTGGGCAGGGGTCGATGGTGGCGGTGGAATTTACCGATCCGCAAACCGGACAGCCGTCGCCGGAATTTACCCGTCAGGTTCAGGAGCGCGCGTTGAACGAAGGGCTGCTGCTTTTGAGCTGCGGCGTTTACGGCAACGTTATTCGCTTCCTCTACCCACTCACCATCCCCGAAGCGCAGTTTCGTAAAGCGCTGGATATTATTTCCGCCTCGCTGACACGATAAAGCCAAAAGCCCGGCTGAAATGAAGGCCGGGCTTATCATATTTTCATTTCAAATTAGCTATTCCAAAATCATAAAAATGGGGTATGTTTTAGCAGAGTATGCTGAAAAAGCGCGAACAGCACGCCTATAACTGAAATAAAGCGCTACACAACAACATCACAACAATCGTTATAACCATAATAATGGGGAATCTCAGGATGAACATGAAGGGTAAAGCGTTACTGGCAGGATGTATCGCGTTGGCATTCAGCGCCATGGCGCAGGCCGATATTAAAGTGGCCGTGGTGGGTGCGATGTCCGGTCCGGTAGCACAGTACGGCGACCAGGAATTTACGGGCGCGGAACAGGCGGTTGCAGACATTAATGCTAAGGGCGGCATCAAGGGCGAAAAGCTGCAAATCGTAAAATATGACGATGCCTGTGACCCAAAACAGGCGGTCGCGGTGGCGAACAAAGTGGTAAACGACGGGATCAAATACGTTATTGGTCACCTGTGCTCCTCTTCCACCCAGCCCGCGTCTGACATCTACGAAGACGAAGGCATTCTGATGATCACGCCGGCCGCGACGGCGCCAGAGCTGACCGCGCGCGGCTATAAGCTGATCCTGCGTACCACCGGTCTGGACTCCGATCAGGGGCCAACAGCCGCGAAATACATCGTGGAAAAAGTGAAGCCGCAGCGCATCGCGATTGTTCATGACAAACAGCAGTACGGCGAAGGCCTGGCCCGTGCGGTGCAGGATAACCTGAAAAAAGCGAACGCCAACGTGGTGTTCTTTGACGGTATCACCGCCGGTGAGAAAGACTTCTCGACCCTGGTCGCGCGTCTGAAGAAGGAAAATATCGATTTCGTTTACTACGGCGGCTACCACCCGGAAATGGGGCAGATCCTGCGTCAGGCGCGTGCGGCGGGTCTGAAGACGCAGTTCATGGGGCCAGAAGGTGTCGCGAACGTTTCCCTGTCTAACATCGCGGGTGAATCCGCTGAAGGTCTGCTGGTGACCAAGCCGAAGAACTACGACCAGGTGCCTGCGAACAAACCTGTTGTCGATGCCATCAAGGCGAAGAAACAGGATCCAAGCGGTGCGTTCGTCTGGACCACCTACGCAGCGTTGCAGTCTCTGCAAGCGGGCCTGAACCAGTCAGCCGATCCGGCGGAGATTGCCACCTGGCTGAAAGCGAACTCGGTGGAAACCGTGATGGGACCGCTGTCCTGGGATGAGAAGGGCGACCTGAAGGGCTTCGAGTTCGGCGTGTTTGACTGGCATGCCAATGGCACTGCTACTGATGCCAAATAATGCTGGTGCGGGTTGATGCCCTCACCCTAACCCTCTCCCACGGGGAGAGGGGATTACCCGGTTTTCTCCCTCTCCCTTAGGGAGAGGGCCGGGGTGAGGGTATCAGGCCGCACAGATCTAGCGCTTCTCCCACCCGTTCGACTGCGCCGTAAACCCTAACGCCTGCATAAACGCTGCCATCACGCCGCGATCCTCCACGCCCACGTCGGCCATCCACCAGGAGGTTACGCTCGGGTTTTCGCGGATCACCTCTTCAATCAAATACTGCCCGACCCCGCGACGACGGGTCACGTCGCGCACGCGCAGGGAGTCCAGCGCCCCTTCCGTGCCGCTCAGCGTTACGCGGACGGCGGCCAGCAGACGTTCATTAAAACGCGCGGCATAGATGCGGTGGTTTTCATCGACGGCCAGCGATGAAGGGGAATATTCCGGCCAGATCTTGCCCAGGTCGATATGATCCTGGTCGCTAAAGGTCACCAGACGCACGATAGTCAGTTTCATTAGCTGCTTGTCCAAATCAAAAAGAGTAGGGCCAGTGTACTCAATTTATTTGCTCAGGCGCTTTCTCTTTTTCTTCCCATTTACCAGGTGATTAGTTTTTTGACAGCGTAATGCGCAGTTTGAAAACACATGGATCGAAAAATAAGCAGAATTTTAACCTGAAGGGCAGTGATTTATTCGGCGCTTTGTACCGTTATTTTATGCTGCCAACTGCGCTTTTATTTGTTTATCTCCGCCTGATTTCAGAATATTATCTTTGCTTAATCGCCTGAAAAATAGAGATATTAGTCTGGTTTTTGACAAAAAACTGCGCTAAACCATTAAAGGCACTGGTAAAAATAGCGTTGTTCATTAAAAGTACAGAATGCTTTTTAACCATAATAAAACAAAATATAAACACGACATCACGAATGGGGATTCAGAGATGAAAAGGAACGCGAAGACGTTAATCGCGGGGATGGTCGCACTGTCGATCTCGCATGCCGCTATGGCAGACGACATTAAAGTTGCGGTAGTGGGGGCGATGTCCGGCCCTGTTGCCCAGTGGGGTGACATGGAGTTCAACGGCGCGCGTCAGGCCATCAAAGATATCAACGCCAAAGGCGGGATCAAAGGCGACAAGCTGGTGGGCGTGGAGTATGACGACGCCTGCGATCCAAAACAGGCCGTCGCGGTCGCCAACAAAATTGTTAACGACGGTATCCAGTACGTCATAGGGCACCTGTGTTCCTCTTCCACGCAGCCTGCGTCTGATATCTACGAAGACGAAGGCATTCTGATGATCACCCCGGGCGCCACCAACCCGGAACTGACCCAGCGCGGCTACCAGCACATCATGCGTACCGCCGGTCTGGACTCCTCTCAGGGGCCAACCGCAGCCAAATACATCCTCGAAACCGTTAAGCCGCAGCGTATCGCCATCATTCATGATAAACAGCAGTACGGCGAAGGCCTGGCGCGTTCCGTACAGGACGGCCTGAAAAAAGGCGGGGCGAACATGGTCTTCTTCGACGGCATTACCGCCGGTGAAAAAGACTTCTCCGCGCTGATCGCCCGTCTGCAAAAAGAGAATATCGACTTCGTTTACTACGGCGGCTACTACCCGGAAATGGGGCAGATGCTGCGCCAGGCGCGCGCCACCGGACTGAAAACCCAGTTCATGGGGCCAGAGGGCGTGGGCAATGCCTCCCTGTCCAACATCGCGGGGGATTCTGCCGAAGGCATGCTGGTGACGATGCCAAAACGCTATGACCAGGATCCGGCGAATAAGGTTATCGTGGATGCGCTCAAGGCGCAGAAGAAAGATCCAAGTGGTCCGTACGTCTGGATCACCTACGCGGCCGTGCAGTCTCTGGCCACCGCGCTGGACCGTACCGGCAGCAAAGAACCGCTGGATCTGGTGAAAGATTTAAAAGCGCACGGGGCGAACACCGTGATTGGGCCGCTGAACTGGGATGAGAAAGGCGATCTGAAGGGATTTGAATTTGGTGTCTTTAAGTGGCACGCCGACGGTTCGTCCTCGGTCGCCAGATAATCATCCCACCGCCCGGCTCACCGGGCGGGTATAAAAAGGTTTGCATATGTCCGAGCAGTTTCTCTACTTTTTGCAGCAGATGTTTAACGGCGTCACGCTGGGAAGCACTTACGCGCTGATCGCCATCGGCTACACGATGGTTTACGGCATTATCGGCATGATTAACTTCGCCCACGGCGAGGTGTACATGATCGGTAGCTACGTCTCCTTTATGATCATCGCCGCGCTGATGATGATGGGCATCGACAGCAGCTGGCTGCTGGTGGCCGCCGGGTTTGTCGGCGCGATTGTGATCGCCAGCGCCTACGGCTGGAGTATCGAACGGGTAGCCTACCGACCGGTGCGCAGCTCCAAGCGCCTGATCGCGCTGATCTCCGCCATCGGGATGTCCATTTTCCTGCAAAACTACGTCAGCCTGACTGAAGGTTCACGCGACGTGGCGCTGCCAAGCCTGTTTAACGGCCAGTGGATTGTGGGGGCCAGCGAAAACTTCTCCGCCTCTGTCACCACCATGCAGCTGGTAATCTGGGTTGTGACCTTTATTGCGATGCTGGCCCTGACCCTGTTCATCCGCTACTCCCGCATGGGACGCGCCTGCCGCGCCTGCGCGGAAGATCTGAAGATGGCGAGCCTGCTCGGGATTAACACCGACCGCGTGATTGCCCTGACCTTCGTGATCGGCGCAGCGATGGCGGCGGTGGCTGGCGTGTTGCTCGGTCAGTTCTACGGCGTAATCAACCCGTACATCGGCTTTATGGCCGGGATGAAAGCCTTCACCGCGGCGGTACTGGGCGGCATCGGCAGCATTCCGGGCGCGATGATCGGCGGCCTGATTTTGGGCGTGGCCGAAGCGCTCTCCTCTGCGTATCTGAGCACCGAATATAAAGATGTGGTGTCGTTTGCCCTGCTAATTCTGGTTCTGCTGGTGATGCCTACCGGTATTCTGGGCCGTCCGGAGGTAGAGAAAGTATGAAACCGATGCATTTTGCGATGGCGCTGCTCTCTGCCGCCATGTTCTTCGTCCTGGCGGGCGTCTTTATGGGCGTCCAGTTAGGGCTGGACGGCACGAAGCTGGTGGTGGATACCGCCCCCGACATCCGCTGGCAGTGGGTGTTTATCGGCACCGCTGTGGTGTTCCTGTTCCAGCTGCTGCGTCCGCTGTTCCAGAAGACGCTGAAAAACGTCTCCGGGCCGAAATTCGTCCTGCCGGCGATCGACGGTACAACCGTGAAACAGAAGCTGTTCCTTGTGGCGCTGCTGGTGGCTGCCGTGGCGTGGCCGTTTATGGTATCGCGCGGGACGGTGGATATTGCCACCCTGACCATGATCTACGTGATTCTGGGGCTGGGTCTGAACGTGGTGGTGGGGCTGTCTGGCCTGCTGGTGCTGGGCTACGGCGGGTTCTACGCCATCGGCGCGTACACCTTCGCGCTGCTGAACCACTATTACGGCCTCGGCTTCTGGACCTGTCTGCCGCTGGCGGGGCTGGTCTCTGCCGCGGCGGGCTTCCTGCTCGGTTTCCCGGTGCTGCGCCTGCGCGGTGACTACCTGGCGATTGTGACCTTAGGCTTCGGCGAAATCGTCCGTATTCTGCTGCTCAACAATACCGAAGTGACCGGCGGTCCGAACGGCATCAGCCAGATCCCGAAACCGACCTTCTTCGGCCTGGAGTTCAGCCGTACCGCCCGCGAAGGCGGCTGGGATACCTTCAGCAACTTCTTTGGCATCAAATACGATCCGTCCGACCGCGTGATCTGGCTCTATCTGGTGGCGCTGCTGCTGGTGGTGATTACGCTGTTTGTGATCAACCGTCTGCTGCGCATGCCGCTGGGTCGCGCGTGGGAAGCGCTGCGCGAAGATGAGATCGCCTGCCGCTCCCTGGGCCTGAACCCGACCCGCATCAAGCTGACCGCATTTACCATTAGCGCCGCGTTTGCCGGTTTCGCCGGAACGCTGTTTGCCGCGCGTCAGGGCTTCGTCAGCCCGGAATCGTTCACCTTTGCCGAATCGGCCTTCGTGCTGGCGATTGTGGTGCTCGGCGGAATGGGCTCGCAGTTCGCCGTGATCCTCGCGGCTATCCTGCTGGTGGTCTCCCGCGAGCTGATGCGCGACTTTAACGAATACAGCATGTTAATGCTGGGTGGTTTGATGGTGCTGATGATGATCTGGCGTCCGCAGGGTCTCCTGCCGATGACCCGTCCACAGCTGAAGCTGAAACGCACACAGGCGAAAGGAGAGCAGGCATGAAGCCTTTATTATCCGTTAACGGCCTGATGATGCGTTTTGGCGGCCTGCTGGCGGTCAACAATGTGAATCTGGATCTGCACAAGAAAGAGATTGTCTCCCTGATTGGCCCGAACGGCGCGGGAAAAACCACGGTCTTCAACTGCCTGACCGGCTTCTACAAGCCGACGGGCGGCACCATCATGCTGCGCGATCAGCATCTTGAAGGGCTGCCGGGCCAGCAGATTGCCCGCATGGGCGTGGTGCGTACCTTCCAGCACGTGCGTCTGTTCCGCGAGATGACGGTGATTGAGAACCTGCTGGTGGCGCAACATCAGCAGCTGAAAACCGGCCTCTTCTCCGGCCTGCTGAAAACCCCGGCCTTCCGCCGCACGCAGGAAGAGGCGCTCGATCGCGCCGCGACCTGGCTCGACCGTATCGGCCTGCTCCAGCACGCCAACCGTCAGGCGAGCAACCTCGCTTACGGGGATCAGCGTCGCCTTGAGATCGTGCGCTGCATGGTGACCCAGCCGGAGATCCTGATGCTCGACGAACCAGCGGCAGGTCTCAATCCGAAAGAGACCAAAGAGCTGGACGAGCTGATTGCCGAGCTGCGCGACCATCACGACACCACCATCCTGCTGATTGAGCATGACATGAAGCTGGTGATGGGCATTTCGGACCGTATCTACGTGGTAAACCAGGGCACGCCGCTGGCAAACGGCACGCCGGAAGAGATCCGCAACAACCCGGACGTGATCCGCGCATACCTTGGTGAGGCATAAGATGGAAAAAGCGATGTTAACGTTCGACAAGGTCAACGCGCACTACGGCAAAATTCAGGCGCTGCACGATGTCAGCCTGCATATTAATCAGGGCGAAATCGTCACCCTGATTGGGGCTAACGGCGCGGGCAAAACCACGCTGCTCGGCACCCTGTGCGGCGACCCGCGCGCCACCAGCGGGCGGATTGTGTTTGATGGTAAAGACATCACCGACTGGCAGACCGCCAGAATCATGCGTGAAGCGGTGGCGATTGTCCCGGAAGGGCGTCGCGTATTCTCCCGCATGACGGTGGAAGAGAATCTGGCGATGGGCGGTTTCTTCGCCCACCGGGATGAATACCAGACCCGCATCAAGTGGGTGTACGAACTCTTCCCGCGCCTGTGGGAGCGTCGTATTCAGCGCGCGGGCACCATGTCCGGCGGCGAGCAACAGATGCTGGCGATTGGCCGCGCGCTGATGAGCCAGCCGCGTCTGCTGTTGCTGGATGAACCGTCGCTCGGTCTTGCGCCCATCATCATCCAGCAGATTTTCGATACCATTGAGCAGCTGCGCAAAGAGGGGATGACCATCTTCCTCGTCGAACAGAACGCCAACCAGGCGCTGAAGCTCGCTGACCGCGGCTATGTGCTGGAGAACGGGCGCGTGGTGCTCTCCGATACCGGCGATGCGCTGCTGGCGAACGAAGCGGTGCGGAGCGCGTACCTGGGCGGATAGGTAAAAGCAAAAAGGCAACGCAAGTTGCCTTTTTTAGTGTTTTCTCCCTCACCCTGTGGGAGAGGGCCGGGGTGAGGGCACCAGACCGCACCCAACATCTAAACCCCTTCACACAACCATCATCCCTCTGACGCCTGGCTGTCACCTGTCTGTAAACAAACAGTTATTTTTCTGTCATTCGAGCATGTCATGTTACCTCGCGAGCATAAAACGCGTGATATCGCGCACCCGGCACAATAAGAGAGATGACAATGACATCGTTACGACACACAGCTTTGGGTCTGGCACTGGGTCTGGCTTTTGCGACGAACGCAATGGCTGTGACGACCATTCCGTTCTGGCATTCCATGGAAGGAGAGTTGGGTAAAGAGGTTGACTCCCTGGCGCAACGTTTCAACGACACCCACCCGGATTACAAAATTGTGCCGGTGTACAAAGGCAACTACGAGCAGAGCCTGAGCGCGGGCATCGCCGCCTTCCGTACCGGTAACGCGCCTGCGCTGTTACAGGTTTATGAAGTGGGCACCGCGACCATGATGGCCTCCAAAGCCATCAAGCCGGTGTACGAGGTGTTCAAAGAGGCGGGCATTAACTTTGACGAGTCCCAGTTCGTGCCAACCGTGGCGGGATACTACTCGGATTCCAAAAGCGGGCATCTGCTGTCCCAGCCGTTTAACAGCTCTACGCCAGTGCTGTACTACAACAAAGACGCCTTCAGGAAAGCCGGTTTAGATCCGGAGCAGCCGCCAAAAACCTGGCAGGACCTGGCCGAATACACCGCGAAGCTGAAAGCGGCGGGGATGAAGTGCGGCTACGCCAGCGGCTGGCAGGGCTGGATCCAGATTGAAAACTTCAGCGCCTGGCACGGCCTGCCGGTTGCCACCAAAAACAACGGCTTCGACGGTACCGACGCGGTGCTGGAGTTCAACAAGCCGGAGCAGGTGAAGCACATCGCGCTGCTGGAAGCACTCAATAAGAAGGGCGACTTCAGCTACTTCGGGCGTAAAGACGAATCCACCGAGAAGTTCTACAACGGCGATTGCGCCATTACCACCGCCTCATCTGGCTCGCTGGCAGACATCCGTCACTACGCCAAATTCAATTACGGCGTGGGCATGATGCCGTACGACGCTGACGTCAAAGGCGCGCCGCAGAATGCCATCATCGGCGGGGCGAGCCTGTGGGTGATGCAGGGTAAAGACAACGGCACCTACAAAGGCGTGGCCGAGTTCCTCGACTTCCTGGCGAAGCCGGAAAACGCCGCCGAGTGGCACCAGAAGACCGGCTACCTGCCGATCACCAAAGCCGCGTACGACCTGACCCGCGAGCAGGGCTTCTACAGCAAGAACCCGGGCGCGGATATCGCGACGCGTCAGATGCTGAACAAGCCGCCGTTGCCGTTCACCAAAGGCCTGCGTCTGGGCAACATGCCGCAGATCCGCACCATCGTCGATGAAGAGCTGGAAAGCGTCTGGACCGGGAAGAAAACGCCACAGCAGGCGCTGGATTCCGCGGTAGAGCGCGGGAATCAGCTGCTGCGCCGCTTTGAGCAGTCGACGAAGTCTTAATCTTTTTGCCCTCACTAACCCTCTCCCTTTGGGAGAGGGACGGGGTGAGGGGAAACCAACCTGAGCTAACCTATGTCATCATCCCGTCCGGTGTTCCGTTCCCGCTGGCTGCCGTATCTGCTGGTCGCGCCGCAGCTGGTCATCACCGTCATCTTCTTTATCTGGCCTGCGGGCGAAGCGCTGTGGTACTCGGTACAAAGCGTCGATCCGTTCGGGCTTTCCAGCCAGTTTGTCGGGCTGGACAACTTTACCGCGCTGTTCCACGACAGCTACTACCTGGATTCCTTCTGGACGACGATCAAATTCAGCGCGCTGGTCACCGTCAGCGGCCTTGTCGCGTCGCTGTTTTTCGCCGCGCTGGTGGATTACGTAGTACGGGGCAGCCGTCTGTATCAGACCCTGATGCTGCTGCCCTACGCCGTGGCTCCCGCCGTGGCCGCCGTGCTGTGGATCTTCCTGTTTAACCCGGGCCGCGGGCTGATTACCCACTTCCTGGGTGAGTTTGGCTATGACTGGAACCACGCCCAGAATAGCGGTCAGGCGATGTTCCTGGTGGTGTTCGCCTCGGTGTGGAAGCAGATCAGCTATAACTTCCTGTTTTTCTTTGCCGCGCTACAGTCTATCCCGCGTTCGCTGGTGGAGGCCGCCGCCATCGACGGCGCAGGGCCGGTGCGCCGCTTCTTCCGGCTGTCGCTGCCGCTGATCGCCCCGGTGAGTTTCTTCCTGCTGGTGGTGAACCTGGTGTACGCCTTCTTCGACACCTTCCCGGTGATCGACGCCGCCACCGCGGGCGGCCCGGTGCAGGCAACCACCACGCTGATTTACAAGATCTACCGCGAGGGCTTTGCCGGGCTTGATCTCTCAGCCTCTGCTGCACAGTCGGTCGTGCTGATGTTCCTCGTCATCATCCTCACGGTGGTGCAGTTCCGCTATGTCGAAAGTAAGGTGCGCTACCAATGATTGAGAACCGTCGCGGGCTGACGATTTTCAGCCATACCCTGCTAATCCTGGGCATCCTCGTCATCCTGTTCCCACTGTACGTGGCCTTTGTCGCCGCCACGCTGGACACCAAAGCGGTGTTCGACACGCCAATGACGCTGATCCCAGGCACGCATCTTTTCGAGAACATGAAGACTATCTGGACACAGGGCGTGGGCGCTAACAGCGCGCCGTTCTGGCTGATGATGCTCAACAGTTTCATCATGGCGTTCGGCATCACCGTCGGCAAAATCACCGTGTCGATGCTTTCGGCCTTCGCCATCGTCTGGTTCCGCTTTCCGTTGCGTAACCTGTTTTTCTGGATGATTTTCATCACCCTGATGCTGCCGGTGGAGGTGCGTATCTTCCCGACGGTGGAGGTGATCGCCAACCTGAAGATGCTCGACAGCTACGCGGGCTTAACCCTGCCGCTGATGGCCTCGGCGACCGCCACCTTCCTGTTCCGCCAGTTCTTTATGACCCTGCCGGATGAGCTGATTGAAGCCGCGCGCATCGACGGGGCCTCGCCGATGCGCTTCTTCCGCGACATCGTGCTGCCGCTGTCGAAAACCAATCTCGCGGCGCTGTTTGTGATCACCTTTATCTACGGCTGGAACCAGTATCTGTGGCCGCTGCTGATTGTTCAGGACGTCAACCTCGGCACCGCCGTGGCAGGCATCAAAGGCATGATCGCCACCGGCGAAGGCACCACCCTCTGGAACCAGGTGATGGCGGCGATGCTGCTCACCCTTATCCCACCCGTAGTCATTGTTTTAGCCATGCAGCGCGCGTTTGTCCGCGGCCTGGTCGATAGCGAGAAATAAGATGGCAGGTTTAAAATTACAGGCAGTAACCAAAAGCTGGGACGGCAAAACCCAGGTCATTCAGCCGCTGACGCTCGACGTGGCGGACGGGGAATTTATCGTGATGGTCGGCCCGTCCGGCTGCGGAAAATCCACCCTGCTGCGTATGGTGGCCGGGCTGGAGCGTGTGACGTCCGGGGATATCTGGATTGACCGCCAGCGCGTTACCGAGATGGAACCCAAAGATCGCGGCATCGCGATGGTATTCCAGAACTACGCCCTCTATCCGCACATGAGCGTGGAAGAGAACATGGCCTGGGGGCTGAAAATTCGCGGTATGGGCAAAGGCCATATCGAGGAGCGCGTGAAAGAGGCCGCGCGCATTCTGGAGCTGGACGGCCTGCTCAAGCGTCGCCCGCGCGAGCTCTCCGGCGGCCAGCGCCAGCGCGTGGCGATGGGGCGCGCCATCGTGCGCGATCCGGCGGTATTTCTGTTCGACGAACCGCTGTCAAACCTCGACGCCAAACTGCGCGTGCAGATGCGTCTTGAGCTACAGCAGCTGCATCGGCGGCTGGGAACCACGTCCCTCTATGTGACCCACGATCAGGTTGAAGCCATGACCCTCGCCCAGCGCGTGATGGTGATGAACAAAGGCATCGCCGAGCAGATTGGCACCCCAGTGGAAGTCTACGAGAAACCGGCCAGCCGTTTTGTGGCGAGCTTTATCGGCAGCCCGGCGATGAACCTGCTGGACGGGCGGATCAATGCGGCGGGAACCCACTTCGAGCTGGAAAGCGGGATGGCGTTGCCGATCAACTGGTACTATCGTGGCTACGCCGGGCGTAAGATGACGCTTGGTATCCGCCCCGAGCATATTGGTTTGACGTCTCAGGCGGACGGCGGCGTGCCGCTGGTGATGGACACGCTGGAGATGCTGGGCGCAGACAACCTGGCGCACGGACGCTGGGGCGAGCAAAAGCTGGTAGTGCGTCTGCCGCATCAGGAGCGCCCGAAAGCAGGCAGCACGCTGTGGCTGCATATGCCGGAAAATCACCTGCACTTATTTGACGGTGAAACAGGACAACGAGTATGAGCAACTGGCCTTACCCCCACATCGTCGCCCACCGTGGTGGCGGTAAACTGGCGCCGGAAAACACCCTGGCGGCAATTGACGTTGGCGCACGCTACGGCCACACGATGATCGAGTTCGACGCCAAGCTGTCGAAGGACGGCGAAATTTTCCTGCTGCACGACGACAACCTCGAACGCACCAGCAACGGCTGGGGCGTGGCGGGTGAACTGCCGTGGCGTGACCTGCTGAAGGTGGACGCCGGAAGCTGGTTCAGCGGCGAATTCAAAGGCGAACCGCTGCCGCTGCTGGCGGAAGTGGCGGACCGCTGTCGTCAACACGGTATGATGGCCAATATTGAAATCAAACCGACCACCGGCACCGGGCCGCTGACGGGTAAAGTTATTGCCATTGCCGCGCGTGAGCTGTGGGAAGGGATGACCGCGCCGCTGCTGTCGTCGTTTGATATCGACGCGCTGGAAGCCGCACAGGCCGCCGTTCCGGAGTTGCCGCGCGGGCTGCTGCTGGATGCGTGGCGAGAAGACTGGCGCGCGCTGACGACCCGCTTAGGCTGCGTGTCGATCCACCTCAACCATAAGCTGCTGGATGAAGCGCGCGTGACGCTGTTGAAGGAGGCCGGTCTGCATATCCTGGTGTATACCGTCAACAAACCCCAGCGTGCAGCCGAGCTGCTGCGCTGGGGCGTGGACAGCATCTGTACCGATGCGATTGACCAGATCGGGCCGAACTTTATTTATTAAGCATACTGCCGTTCTGCTGGGTCGGCAGCATGTGCTGCTGACCGCTGCTTTGCGATACTCCGCCTCCTAACATCCCACCGTTTGCATTAGGCAGCGGCTGTTCAAGCATCTGGCCCTGCTGTACGCGCTGGGTGTTGGTATTCATCTGGTTTTGCAGGTGCTGCTGCTGCACCTGGGTCTGCGTCTTTAACTGCTGATTGAGCATCCCTTTCTGCTGCTGTTGCTGGCTCATCATCTCCGTCTGCATACGCTGCTGGCTCGGAATGACGTAGCCCGGCTGGTTCGGGTTGTTCAGGGTGTTGATTGGCTGTGCGAGCGCGGCGAACGGAAGCAGCGCGGTCAGGATCAGTAATCGTTTCATGGTTATCTCCTCCTTTGAGGCTTCTCTTAAGTTTATCCTCATTCCTGCATAACGATGATTTTTTAAGAGTTGTGAACCAGGCTTAAGCGGGGAATATGGGCCCTTTACCTGGAGAACAATAATGATGAAACCAACCTTTTTGCGCTGGGTCGCCATCGCTGCGCTGATGGCAGGCGGCACATTTACCGTGGCGGCCAACCCGCCCGCCGCTCCACCGGTCTCTTACGGCGTGGAGGAGGATGTTTTTCACCCCGTGCGGGCGACGCACGGCATGGTGGCCTCGGTTGACGCGCTGGCAACGCAGGTGGGCGTCGATATTCTTAAACAGGGCGGTAACGCGGTGGATGCGGCGGTCGCGGTGGGATATGCGCTGGCGGTGACGCATCCACAGGCGGGGAACCTGGGCGGCGGCGGGTTTATGATGCTGCGCACGAAAGACGGTAAAACCACGGCCATCGACTTCCGTGAGATGGCGCCGAACCAGGCCTCCCGCGATATGTTCCTCGACGATCAGGGTAATCCGGACAGTAAAAAATCCCTGACCTCGCACCTTGCCTCCGGCACGCCGGGCACCGTTGCGGGCTTCTCGCTGGCGCTGGAAAAATACGGCACGCTGCCGCTGAATAAAGTGGTGCAGCCTGCCATCAGGCTGGCGCGCGACGGCTTCGTCGTCAACGACGCGCTGGCGGACGACCTCAAAACCTACGGCAGCGAAGTTATTCCCAATCATGAGAACAGCAAGGCTATCTTCTGGAAAGACGGCGAGCCGCTGAAGAAGGGCGATAAGCTGGTGCAGAAGAACCTCGCAAAAAGTCTCGAACTGATTGCCGAAAACGGTCCGGATGCCTTCTATAAGGGGCCGATTGCCGATCAGATTGCGGATGAGATGCAGAAGAACGGCGGGCTGATCACCAAAGCGGATCTGGCGGAATATAAGGCGGTGGAGCGCGAGCCGATTAGCGGCACCTATCGCGGCTACGAGGTCTTCTCCATGCCGCCGCCGTCCTCCGGGGGCATTCACATCGTGCAGATCCTCAATATTCTGGAAAACTTCGATATGCACAAGTTCGGCTTCGGCAGCGCGGATGCCATGCAGGTGATGGCCGAGGCGGAAAAGCGCGCCTACGCTGACCGCTCGGAATACCTTGGCGATCCGGACTTCGTGAAGGTGCCGTGGCAGGCGCTGACCAACAAGGCGTACGCCAAATCCATTGCCGACGAGATCGACATCAACAAGGCTAAGCCGTCGAGCGAGATCCGCCCTGGCAAGCTGGCACCGTATGAAAGTAACCAGACCACCCACTTCTCGGTGGTAGATAAAGACGGTAACGCGGTGGCGGTAACGTACACGCTTAACACCACTTTCGGCACCGGGATTGTGGCGGGCAACAGCGGTATTTTGCTGAACAACGAGATGGATGATTTTTCTGCCAAGCCGGGCGTGCCGAATGTCTACGGCCTGGTCGGCGGCGATGCGAATGCGGTAGGGCCGAAGAAGCGCCCGCTATCATCCATGTCGCCCACCATTGTGGTGAAAGACGGCAAAACCTGGCTGGTGACCGGCAGCCCTGGCGGGAGCCGGATTATCACCACCGTACTGCAAATGGTGGTGAACAGCATCGACTTTGGGATGAACGTCGCCGAAGCGACCAATGCGCCGCGTTTCCATCACCAGTGGCTGCCGGACGAGTTGCGCGTGGAGAAGGGCTTTAGCCCGGACACCCTCAAGCTGCTTGAGCAGCGCGGGCAGAAGGTGGCGGTGAAGGAGGCGATGGGCAGCACCCAGAGCATTATGGTCGGACCGGATGGCGCGCTGTTTGGCGCGTCGGACCCGCGTTCGGTGGATGATTTAACGGCGGGGTATTGATTTTGTTGCCCGGTGGCGCTGCGCTTACCGGGCCTACAACGGCACGGACGTAGGCCGGGTAAGGCGAAGCCGCCACCCGGCAACTCATTACTTCATCCTCGCCATATAATACGCATCCACATACTCGCCGTTGCGCAGGGCATAGCGCCTGCCGGTGCCTTCAATCTCAAACCCGTGCTTTTTGTACACCGCGATTGCCGGTTCGTTATCCACAAACACCGTTAACTCGATGCGGTCGACGCGCAGCCAGTTGTCGCACATATCGATCATGGTGCGAATCAGCGCGCTGGCCACGCCGCGGTTATGCCACTCTGCGCCAACGCATATACCGAAATCGGCAACGTGGCTGCGGCGTGGTCGCTGGGCGACATCAATGGTGAGGTGGCCGACCACGATATCATCAATGCAGGCAACCAGCTGTTTAATGCCCGGCTGTTCGCCTAGCCGCATTTGCCACATTTCCATTGAAGGATGAGGAACCTGTAGCGTGTTGTGGTACACCTCCGGCTGGGCGTGGATCTGACGAATGGCGTCGTAATCTTTCGGTTCAGCGTGGCGTATCACTATCTCACTCATTCCTTGTTCCTCAGTCAGTTAAAAGTCCCCTCCAACATCAGTGACTTTAAAAGTTGAGTCAATCGCTATTTTTTGCAAAAAGTGTTGGACAAGTGCGAATGAGAATGATTATTATTGCTCTGCGTTCAGGAAGACCTCCTACGGGAACCTGAAAGCACGACATTGCTCACATTGCTTCCAGTATTACTTTAGCCAGCTTTTAGCTGGCTTTTTTTTTGTTATGGTTAGACTCAGCAACCTTCGAAAAAGGACTGAGCCATGACACTACACTGCGCATTTATTGGATTTGGCAAAAGCACCACGCGTTACCACCTTCCGTATGTTCTCAACCGTAAAGAGACCTGGCACGTCGCTCATATCTACCGCCGCAGCGCGAAGCCGGAAGAACAGTCTCCGCAGTATTCCCATATTCATTTCACCAGCGATCTTGATGAAGTGTTAAATGATCCGCAGGTGAAGCTGGTGGTGGTCTGTACCCACGCCGACAGCCACTTTGACTACGCGAAACGCGCGCTGGAAGCAGGTAAAAACGTGCTGGTGGAAAAACCGTTCACTCCGACCATCGCCGAAGCGAAGGAACTCTTTGCGCTGGCGAAAAGCAAAGGCCTGACCGTCACGCCGTACCAGAACCGACGCTTTGACAGCTGCTTCCTGACGGCGAAAAAGGCGATTGAGAGCGGCAAACTCGGCGAGATCGTGGAAATCGAAAGCCACTTCGATTACTACCGCCCGGTGGCGGAAACCCAGCCAGGACTGCCGCAGGACGGGTCGTTCTACGGTCTGGGCGTGCACACCATGGACCAGATTATTTCCCTGTTTGGCCGCCCGGACCACGTGGCGTATGACATCCGCAGCCTGCGCAATAAGGCCAACCCGGACGATACCTTTGAAGCACAGCTGTTCTACGGCGACCTGAAAGCCATCGTAAAAACCAGCCATCTGGTGAAAATCGACTACCCGAAATTTATCGTTCACGGCAAGAAAGGCTCCTTTATCAAGTACGGTATTGACCAACAGGAGACCAGCCTGAAGGCCAATATCATGCCGGGTGAACCGGGCTTTGCGGCAGATGATTCCGTGGGCGTGCTGGAGTACGTGAACGACGAGGGCCTGACGGTCAGGGAAGAGCTAAAGCCGCAAACGGGCGACTATGGACGCGTCTACGATGCGCTGTATGACACCCTCGCCACCGGCGCGCCGAATTATGTCAAGGAATCTGACGTTCTGACCAACCTGGAAATCCTCGAACGGGCCTTCGAACAGGCATCTCCTGCCACGGTAACCCTCGCCAGATAAGCAAAAATGGCTCCTCTTCGCTTGTTCACAATTTTTGAACAGAGGAGTCAATTTTCACCCTCTATGATCCCAGGGCGTTTGCGTCCACACTTACTCCATCGAAACGAACTAAGGGTGAAAACAATGATCTACTTACGCAAAGCAAACGAACGTGGTCACGCGAATCATGGCTGGCTGGACTCATGGCATTCATTCTCGTTTGCCGACTACTACGACCCGAACTTTATGGGCTTCTCCGCACTGCGCGTGATTAACGACGACGTGATTGATGCAGGCCAGGGCTTCGGTACCCACCCGCACAAAGACATGGAAATCCTGACCTATGTGCTGGAAGGGGCGGTTGAGCACCAGGACAGCATGGGCAACAAAGAGCAGGTTCCGGCGGGCGAGTTCCAGATTATGAGCGCGGGTACCGGGGTGCGTCACTCTGAGTACAACCCGAGCAAAACGGAAAAACTGCACCTGTATCAAATCTGGATCATTCCAGAAGAGACCGGCATCACGCCACGCTACGAGCAGCGCCGCTTCGACGCGAAACAGGGCAAACAGCTGGTGCTGTCCCCGGATGCGCGTGAAGGTTCCCTGAAAGTGCATCAGGATATGGAGCTGTACCGCTGGGCGCTGGCGAAAGATGAACAGTCTGTACACCAGATTGCCGCTAACCGCCGCGTGTGGATCCAGGTTGTGAAAGGTGAAGTGTCCATCAACGGCACCAAAGCGACAACCGCCGATGGCCTGGCTGTCTGGGATGAGCAGGCGCTCTCCGTGCATGCCGACAGCGAAAGTGAAATTCTGCTGTTTGACCTGCCGCCGGTCTAAATAATTTCTCAACCTTCCCTTTAAACGGGGAAGGTTGAGCTTTGTCCGTGATAAACTGAGCAAATCTCTCACTTCAAGATTTCTCAGGACGATGAAAAAGAAACGCCCCGTACTTCAGGATGTCGCCGATCGCGTCGGTGTGACCAAAATGACGGTCAGCCGTTTTTTACGTAACCCGGAACAGGTTTCCGTGGCGTTGCGTGGCAAGATTGCCGCCGCCCTTGATGAACTGGGTTATATCCCCAACCGCGCGCCCGATATTCTCTCCAATGCGACCAGCCGTGCGGTGGGCGTCCTGCTTCCTTCCTTAACCAACCAGGTATTCGCCGAAGTGCTGCGTGGCATCGAAAGCGTCACCGATGCGTTTGGCTATCAGACCATGCTCGCCCACTACGGGTACAAGCCGGAACTGGAAGAGGAACGTCTTGAATCGATGCTTTCCTGGAACATCGACGGCCTGATTTTAACGGAACGTACTCACACCCCGCGCACGCTGAAAATGATTGAAGTGGCAGGCATTCCGGTGGTGGAGCTGATGGACAGCCAGTCGCCGTGCCTCGACATCGCCGTGGGGTTCGATAACTTTGAAGCGGCGCGTCAGATGACGGCGGCGATCATCGCCCGCGGTCATCGCCATGTGGCCTATCTGGGTGCGCGTCTGGATGAACGTACTATCATCAAACAGAAGGGATACGAGCAGGCGATGCTCGACGCCGGTTTAACCCCGTACAGCGTGATGGTGGAGCAATCTTCTTCTTACACGTCGGGTATTGAGCTGATGCGTCAGGCGCGACGCGAGTATCCGCAACTGGACGGTATTTTCTGTACCAACGATGACCTTGCGGTCGGCGCGGCGTTTGAGTGCCAGCGTCTGGGTTTAAAAATCCCGGATGATATGGCGATTGCCGGTTTCCACGGCCACGACATTGGCCAGGTGATGGAGCCGCGTCTGGCGAGCGTCCTGACCCCGCGTGAACGCATGGGCCGCATTGGTGCAGAACGCCTGCTGGCGCGCATTCGTGGTGAGGCAGTTACCCCTAAAATGTTAGATTTAGGTTTCACCTTGTCACCGGGTGGATCTATTTAATCCGACAAATTTGAAGTAGCTCACACTTATTCACTTCGCGCACGTTTGGATATTGCTTCTCTTATGCCCCGGCAGGACAATGTTACCGATAACTGTTACCCGTAACAATTGACTGAGGGACACCCTTTGAGCACGACTAATCACGATCACCACGTTTACGTCCTGATGGGCGTGTCCGGTAGCGGTAAATCTGCCGTGGCGAGCGAAGTGGCGCATCAACTCCAGGCTGCGTTTCTTGATGGTGACTTCCTCCATCCGCGTAGCAACATCATGAAAATGGCTTCCGGCGAGCCGCTGAACGACGACGACCGCAAACCGTGGTTGCAGGCGCTGAATGACGCCGCGTTCGCGATGCAGCGCACCAATAAAGTCTCCCTGATCGTCTGTTCCGCGCTGAAAAAAACCTATCGCGACCTGCTGCGCGACGGCAACCCGAACCTCTCTTTCATCTACCTGAAAGGCGATTTCGGGGTGATTGAAAGCCGCCTGAAGGCGCGTAAAGGCCACTTCTTCAAAACCCAGATGCTGGTAACGCAGTTCGAAGCGTTGCAGGAGCCGGGTGCTGACGAGCAGGATGTCTTAGTGGTTGATATCGATCAGCCGCTGGAAGGTGTTGTTGCCAGCACCATCGAGGTTATTAATAAAAGGCAGTAAGTTTTGAGTACATTAACGCTAGTTTTGACAGCAGTGGGTTCCGTATTGCTGCTGCTGTTTTTAGTGATGAAGGCACGTATGCACGCCTTCGTTGCTTTGATGGTGGTTTCTATTGGTGCTGGTCTCTTTTCCGGCATGCCGCTCGACAAAATCGCGGCGACGATGGAAAAAGGGATGGGCGGCACGCTCGGCTTCCTGGCCATTGTGGTGGCACTGGGCGCGATGTTTGGCAAGATTTTGCACGAGACGGGCGCGGTCGATCAGATTGCGGTCAAGATGCTGAAATCCTTCGGGCACAGCCGTGCGCACTACGCGATTGGTCTGGCAGGGCTGATTTGTGCACTGCCGCTGTTCTTTGAAGTGGCCGTTGTGCTGCTGATAAGCGTCGCATTCTCCATGGCGCGCCATACCGGTACTAACCTCGTGAAGCTGGTCATTCCGCTGTTTGCGGGCGTGGCGGCGGCGGCGGCGTTCCTGCTGCCGGGGCCTGCGCCGATGCTGCTGGCCTCCCAGATGCATGCTGACTTTGGCTGGATGATCCTGATTGGCCTGTGTGCGGCGATCCCGGGGATGATTATCGCCGGTCCGCTGTGGGGAAACTTTATCAGCCGTTACGTTGAGCTGCACATTCCGGACGACATCACCGAGCCGCACCTGGGCGAGGGTAAAATGCCGTCCTTCGGCTTCAGTCTGTCGCTGATCCTGCTGCCGCTGGTGCTGGTGGGCCTGAAAACCATCGCTGCACGCTTTGTGCCGGTGGGGTCAACCGCTTACGAATGGTTCGAATTTATTGGTCATCCGTTCACTGCGATTCTGGTGGCGTGTCTGGTCGCGATTTACGGCCTGGCAATGCGTCAGGGCATGCCGAAAGACCGCGTGATGGAGATCTGTGGTGCCGCGCTGCAACCGGCGGGGATTATCCTGCTGGTGATCGGGGCGGGCGGCGTGTTCAAGCAGGTGCTGGTGGATTCCGGCGTTGGCCCGGCGCTGGGCGAAGCGCTGACCGGAATGGGCCTGCCGATTGCGGTCACCTGCTTTGTGCTGGCCGCGGCGGTGCGTATCATTCAGGGCTCCGCGACCGTGGCGTGCTTAACCGCCGTGGGTCTGGTAATGCCGGTGATTGAACAGCTGAACTACTCCGGCGCGCAGATGGCGGCGCTCTCTATCTGTATCGCGGGTGGTTCGATTGTGGTGTCTCACGTGAACGATGCAGGCTTCTGGCTGTTCGGTAAATTTACCGGCGCAACCGAAGCGCAAACCCTGAAAACCTGGACGCTGATGGAAACCATCCTCGGCACGACGGGTGCGGTTGTCGGGATGATTGCGTTTACGCTGCTGAGCTGATCCCGGTTTTCTCCCTCTCCCACGGGGAGAGGGAGCAAACACTAAAAACGGCAATCAAGGATCGCCGTTTTGCTTTTACCTATCCTTTCATCCACGCTCGGATCCCGTCCAGGAACATCTGCGTTGCCATCATTACCAGAATCAGCCCCATCAGGCGCTCCAGCGCGTTCACCCCTTTCTCACCCAGCAGGCGCAGGAATAGCGACGACTGCAACAGGATAATAAATGTCCCGCCCCAGGCGATCAGCAGGGCAATCACCAGATGGCTCATCTGATTCGGATACTGATGCGACAGCAGCATCAGCGTGGCCAGAATCGTTGGCCCGGCGACCAGCGGAATCGCCAGCGGCACGATAAACGGCTCTTCACCCGCAGGCAGGCCGCTGCTGCTGCCCTCCGCGCTAGGGAAAATCATCTTAATGGCAATCAGGAACAAAATGATCCCGCCGGAAATGGAGACCGTTTCGGCGCGTAAGTTCAGGAAAGCGAGAATTTTTTCACCGGCGAACAGGAAGATAAACATCACCAGCAGGGCGATGAGCAGCTCGCGGATCATGATCGCCCGACGGCGCTTCGGCTCGGTGTGCTTCAGCACCGACATGAAGATCGGCAGATTACCGAGCGGATCCATAATCAGGATCAATAAAACCGCTGCGGAAATGATTTCACTCATCTTAAATTATCCCTGATACTTATTGTGGTCATTGCGATGATTAGCACTTTTTCTGATTGCCGGGCAATCATCGATTAATTTCGCTTGCGACTTTGGCAGCATTTTGTAATGTGAAGCATATCCCAGTTCAATACTGGCTTGCACAATCAGCACACACCCCTTGCAGGAAAAAAATGCTATGAAAAACGTTGGTTTTATCGGCTGGCGCGGTATGGTCGGCTCTGTACTCATGCAACGCATGGTTGAAGAGCGCGATTTCGACGCCATCCGCCCGGTCTTCTTCTCCACTTCCCAGCTCGGCCAGGCTGCACCGTCCTTTGGGGGTACCACAGGCACGTTGCAGGATGCTTACGACCTGGAGGCGCTGAAGGCACTCGACATTATTGTGACCTGCCAGGGCGGCGATTATACCAACGAAATCTATCCGAAGCTGCGTGAAAGCGGCTGGCAGGGCTACTGGATTGACGCGGCCTCTTCGCTTCGCATGAAAGACGATGCCATCATTATTCTCGACCCGGTTAACCAGGGCGTCATCACCGACGGCCTGAACAACGGCGTGAAAACCTTTGTTGGCGGTAACTGCACCGTCAGCCTGATGCTGATGTCTCTCGGCGGTCTGTTCGCACAGGATCTGGTGGAGTGGGTCTCCGTGGCGACCTACCAGGCGGCGTCCGGCGGTGGCGCGCGTCATATGCGCGAGCTGCTGACCCAGATGGGCCAGTTGCACCAGAGCGTCGCTGCCGAGCTGGCAGACCCGGCGTCCGCGATCCTCGATATCGAGCGTAAAGTCACTCAGCTCACCCGCAGCGGCGAGCTGCCGGTGGATAACTTCGGCGTACCGCTGGCCGGCGGCCTGATCCCGTGGATAGACAAACAGCTGGATAACGGCCAGACCCGCGAAGAGTGGAAGGGCCAGGCTGAGACCAACAAAATCCTCGGCACCGCGAACACCATTCCGGTTGACGGTCTGTGCGTGCGTATCGGCGCGCTGCGCTGCCACAGCCAGGCCTTCACCATTAAACTGAAAAAAGATGTGTCTATTCCGACCGTGGAAGAGCTGCTGGCCGCGCATAACCCGTGGGCGAAAGTGGTGCCAAACGATCGCGATATCACCATGCGCGAACTGACCCCGGCAGCCGTCACCGGCACGCTGACCACCCCGGTTGGCCGCCTGCGCAAGCTGAACATGGGGCCGGAGTACCTCTCCGCGTTCACCGTTGGCGACCAGCTTCTGTGGGGTGCCGCCGAGCCGCTGCGCCGCATGCTGCGCCAGCTGGCGTAATAATTTGTTAAACACGGGGGGTGATTGTCACCCCCTTTTTTTGCGTACTACATGGAGTAAAACGCAGATGTCTTATTTTTTATCAGGAGGACCCACGACGTTGGCTATGCTTTAAGGAAGATTTATTTCTCACCTGAGGGTAGGGCGGAGCAGAGAGGATTAACTGCACCGTTTAGGTCACATTAAAAGTCGTCCCGGAGCGCGTAAAAAGGGCGACATAAAAAAACAGGATGAATACCATGTCCGATCGTATTTCGAGAGACGTGATTAATGCGCTTATTGCGGGTCACTTTGCCGACCCCTTTTCTGTGCTAGGGATGCACCGTACAGAGGCCGGACTGGAAGTTCGTGCGCTGTTACCGGATGCAACAGAAGTGTGGGTTATCGAACCCAAAACCGGCCGCAAGGTGGGTAATCTGGAATGCCTCGACTCGCGTGGCTTCTTCTCGGGCGTCATGCCCCGCCGTAAAAATCCTTTTCGTTATCAGCTTGCCGTTATCTGGCACGGTCAGCAAAACCTGATTGACGATCCTTATAGCTTCGGCCCGCTTTTAAAAGAGATGGACGCCTGGCTGCTGTCCGAAGGGACCCATTTACGCCCTTACGAAACGCTGGGTGCCCATGCGGATACCATGGACGGTATCACCGGCACGCGTTTTGCCGTATGGGCGCCAAACGCCCAGCGCGTCTCCGTTGTCGGGCAGTTCAACTACTGGGACGGTCGTCGTCACCCCATGCGCCTGCGCCGGGAAACCGGCATCTGGGAGCTGTTTATCCCCGGCGCGCACAACGGTCAGCTCTACAAATTCGAGATGATCGATGCCAACGGCAAGCTGCGCATTAAATCTGACCCGTACGCCTTTGAGGCCGAACTGCGCCCGAATACCGCCTCGCTGATTTGCGGCCTGCCGGAGAAGGTTGTCCAGACGGAAGAGCGCAAGCAGGCTAACCGCTTTGATGCGCCGATCTCCGTCTATGAAGTGCATCTCGGCTCGTGGCGTCGCCACACCGATAACAACTTCTGGCTGAGCTATCGCGAGCTGGCGGACCAGCTGGTGCCGTACGCCAAATGGATGGGCTTTACGCACCTGGAGCTGCTGCCGATCAACGAGCACCCGTTCGACGGCAGCTGGGGCTATCAGCCAACCGGGCTGTATGCGCCTACGCGCCGCTTCGGCACGCGCGATGACTTCCGCTATTTCATCGATGCCGCGCACGCCGCCGGGCTGAACGTCATCCTCGACTGGGTGCCGGGCCACTTCCCGTCGGATGATTTTGCGCTGGCAGAGTTCGACGGCACAAAGCTTTACGAGCACAGCGACCCGCGCGAAGGCTATCACCAGGACTGGAACACGCTGATCTACAACTACGGTCGCCGTGAAGTATCGAACTACCTGGTCGGGAACGCGCTGTACTGGATCGAGCGTTTCGGCATTGATGCCCTGCGCGTCGATGCGGTGGCGTCGATGATTTACCGCGACTACAGCCGCAAAGAGGGTGAGTGGATCCCGAACGAGTATGGCGGGCGTGAAAACCTCGAAGCGATTGAGTTTCTGCGCAACACCAACCGCATCATCGGGGAGCAGGTGGAAGGTGCCGTGACCATGGCGGAAGAGTCCACCGACTTCCCGGGCGTTTCCCGTCCACCGTCAATGGGCGGACTGGGCTTCTGGTACAAGTGGAACCTCGGCTGGATGCACGACACGCTCGACTACATGAAGCTCGACCCGGTTTATCGTCAGTATCACCACGATAAGCTCACTTTCGGGCTGCTCTACAACTACACCGAAAACTTCATGCTGCCGCTGTCGCACGATGAAGTGGTGCACGGCAAGAAATCCATTCTCGACCGCATGCCGGGGGACGCGTGGCAGAAGTTTGCCAACCTGCGCGCCTACTACGGCTGGATGTTCGCCTTCCCGGGCAAAAAGCTGCTGTTTATGGGCAACGAATTTGCGCAGGGGCGCGAATGGAACCACGATACCAGCCTTGACTGGCATCTGCTGGAAGGCGCGGACAACTGGCACCACGGCGTACAGCGTCTGGTCCGCGACCTGAACCTGACCTATCGCCACCACAAAGCGCTGCACGAGCTGGACTTTGATCCGTACGGCTTTGAGTGGCTGGTGGTGGACGACCACGAGCGCTCGGTGTTTGTCTTTGCGCGCCGCGACAAGGCGGGTAACGAGATCATCGTCGCCAGCAACTTCACGCCAGTGCCGCGTGAACACTACCGCTTCGGCATTAACCAGCCGGGCAAATGGCGCGAAATTCTCAATACCGACTCCATGCACTACCACGGCAGCAATGCGGGTAACGGCGGGCTGGTGCAGAGCGATGCCATTGAAAGCCATGGCCGTCCGAACTCCCTGAGCCTGACGCTGCCGCCGCTTGGCACAATCTGGCTGGCGCGGGAGGGAGAATGACGCAGCTTACGGCAGGTAAACCCGAACCGCTCGGGGCGAGTTTTGACGGAAAGGGGGTGAACTTCACGCTCTTTTCCGCCCATGCGGAGCGGGTGGAACTCTGTGTGTTTGACGGGGAAGGTAACGAGCACCGTTACGATTTACCGGCGCGCACGGGGGATACCTGGCATGGCTACCTGGCCGGAGGACGGCCGGGGATGCACTACGGTTTTCGCGTACACGGCCCCTGGGAGCCCTCTCAGGGGCACTGGTTTAACCCGGCGAAGCTGCTGATTGACCCGTGTGCGCACCGGGTGGACGGTGAGTTTAAAGATGACCCGCTGTTCCACGTTGGCTACGGCGAACCTGACCACCGCGACAGCGCGCCCGTCGCGCCCAAAAGCGTGGTGGTGCACGATCTCTACGACTGGGAAGACGATGCCCCGCCGCGTACGCCTTGGGGCAACACCGTTATTTATGAAGCCCACGTCAAAGGGCTGACGTATCTGCACCCGTCAATTCCCAAAGAGATGCGCGGCACCTATAAAGCGCTTGGGCATCCGACGATGGTCGCGTACCTGAAGCACTTAGGGATCACCGCGCTGGAGCTGTTGCCCGTGGCGCATTTCGCCAGCGAGCCGCGGCTACAGCGTCTCGGGTTAAGCAACTACTGGGGCTACAACCCGCTGGCGTTGTTCGCCCTCGATCCGCGTTATGCGGTGAATCCTGAGAAGGCGCGGGATGAGTTTCGCGATGCGGTGAAAGCGCTTCACGCGGCGGGTATCGAGGTCATTCTGGACGTGGTGTTGAACCACAGTGCGGAAAGCGATCTTGACGGCCCGACGCTCTCACAGCGCGGAATCGATAACCGTAGCTATTATTGGATCAGGGACGACGGCGATTACGAGAACTGGACCGGGTGCGGTAACACCCTCAACCTCAGTCATCCGGCCGTTACGCATTACGCGTACGAGTGCCTGAAATACTGGGTTGAGACGTTCCACGTGGATGGTTTTCGCTTCGACCTGGCGCCAGTGATGGGGCGCACCCCGGCGTTCAGCCAGCAGGCGCCGCTGTTTGAGGCCATCAAAAACTGCCCGGTGCTTTCAAAGGTGAAGCTGATTGCGGAGCCCTGGGACATCGGCGAGGGCGGTTATCAGGTGGGGAACTTCCCGCCGCTGTTTGCCGAGTGGAACGACCACTTCCGCGATGCCGTCCGCCGCTTCTGGCTGACGCGCGATCTGTCGCTGGGGGAGTTTGCCGGTCGCTTTGCCGGCTCCAGCGATCTCTTTAAGCGTGACGGCAAACGTCCGTCGGCCACCATTAACCTGGTGACGGCGCACGACGGTTTTACGCTGCGCGACTGCGTTTGTTTCAATCAGAAACACAATGAGGCAAACGGCGAGGAGAATCGCGATGGGACTAACAATAACCATAGCTTTAACCATGGTATAGAAGGGTTAGGCGGAAGTCTGGATGTGATCGAGCGGCGACGCGCCAGCGTTCATGCGCTGCTGACGACGCTTTTGTTGTCGCAGGGCACGCCGATGCTGCTGGCGGGCGATGAGCACGGCCACAGCCAGCACGGCAACAACAACGCCTATTGCCAGGACAACACCCTGACCTGGCTCGACTGGGGAGAAGCGAACAGCGGGCTGACCCATTTCACCGCGGCGCTGATCCATCTTCGCCAGCGCATCCCCGCGCTCACCGCCGACCGCTGGTGGGAAGAGGGCGACGGCAACGTTCGCTGGCTGAATAAAGACGCGCAACCGTTAAGCGCGCAAGAGTGGCAACACGGCATACCCTGTCTGCAAATCCTGCTTTCGGATGCGTGGCTGGTGACGCTGAACGCGACGGATGACGTCGCAGAGATTGTTTTACCTGACGGGGAGTGGCGAGCCATTCCTCCCTTTGCCGGAGCGGATAATCCGGTTGTTATGGCTGTCTGGCACGGGCCTGCGCACGGAGTGTGCGTATTCCAAAGATGATAAAAAAGGAGTTAGTCATGGTTAGATTAGAGAAGAACGATCCGTTAATGTTGGCGCGCCAGCTACCATTAAAAACAGTTGCCCTGATACTCGCGGGCGGGCGTGGTACCCGTCTGAAAGATTTGACCATCAAGCGTGCTAAACCGGCCGTTCACTTTGGTGGTAAGTTCCGTATTATCGATTTTGCACTGTCAAACTGCCTGAACTCAGGCATTCGCCGTATTGGCGTCATTACCCAATATCAGTCGCACACGCTGGTGCAGCACATTCAGCGCGGCTGGTCATTCTTCAGCGAAGAGATGAACGAGTTTGTCGATCTGCTCCCGGCGCAGCAGCGCGTTCACGGGGAGAACTGGTACCGCGGCACGGCGGATGCCGTGACCCAAAACCTCGACATCATTCGCCGCTACAACGCGGAATACATCGTTATCCTCGCCGGGGACCACATCTACAAGCAAGATTACTCCCACATGCTGATCGACCACGTCGAAAAAGGGGCGCGCTGCACCGTGGCGTGCCTGCCGGTGCCTGTTGCGGAAGCAACCGCGTTTGGCGTGATGCATGTAGATGGCGACGACAAGATTATCGACTTTGTCGAAAAACCGGCGAACCCGCCAACCATGCCGGGCGACGACACCAAATCGCTCGCCAGCATGGGGATCTATGTCTTTGATGCCGATTATCTTTATGAACTGCTGGAAGAGGACGACAAAGACGAAAACTCCAGCCACGACTTCGGTAAAGACATCATCCCGAAAATTACCAAAGCTGGCATGGCGTATGCACACCCCTTCCCGCTGTCCTGCGTGCAGTCCGATCCGAATGCGGAACCTTACTGGCGCGATGTGGGAACGCTGGAAGCGTACTGGAAAGCCAACCTCGATCTTGCGTCCGTCACGCCTGAGCTGGATATGTACGACCAGAACTGGCCGATTCGCACCCATATGGAATCGCTGCCGCCGGCGAAGTTCGTCCAGGACCGCTCCGGCAGCCATGGTATGACGCTCAACTCGCTGGTCTCTGGCGGGTGCATTATCTCCGGTTCGGTGGTGGTGCAGTCCGTGCTGTTCCCGCGCGTGCGTATAAACTCATTCTGTAATATCGATTCGGCAGTCCTGCTGCCGGATGTCTGGGTAGGGCGCTCATGTCGTCTGCGTCGCTGCGTTATCGACCGTGCCTGCGTCATTCCCGAAGGGATGGTGATTGGGGAAAATGCGGAAGAAGATGCGCGTCGTTTCTACCGTTCGGAAGAGGGGATCGTGTTAGTAACACGGGAAATGTTGCGGAAGCTGCAAATCAAACAGGAGCGATGATGCAGGTTTTACACGTATGTTCTGAGATGTTCCCGTTGTTAAAAACGGGCGGACTGGCGGATGTTCTTGGTGCACTACCGGCGGCGCAAATTGCCGGAGGGGTGGATACCCGCGTGTTGTTGCCCGCTTTTCCGGATATCCGGCGTGGTATTCCCGATGCAAAGGTTGTTACCCGTCGCGAGACCTTCGCGGGACGTATCACCCTGCTGTTTGGACATTACAATGGCACAGGGATTTACCTGATTGATGCCCCGCATTTATACGATCGACCCGGCAGCCCGTATCACGATACCAACCTGTACGCCTATACCGATAACGTGCTGCGCTTTGCCCTGCTCGGCTGGGTGGGGGCGGAGATGGCCGTCGGGCTGGATCCGTTCTGGCGTCCGAACGTGGTGCACGCGCACGACTGGCACGCGGGGCTGGCTCCTGCGTATCTGGCGGCGAAGGGGCACCCGGCCAAATCGGTGTTTACGGTGCACAACCTGGCGTATCAGGGCATGTATTACGCGCATCATATGAATGACATCGATCTGCCATGGTCGTTCTTTAACATGCATGGGTTGGAGTTTAACGGACAGATTTCGTTCCTGAAGGCGGGTCTGTACTATGCCGACCATATCACGGCGGTCAGCCCAACCTACGCGCGTGAAATTACCCAGCCGGAGTTCGGTTACGGTATGGAAGGGCTGCTGCAACAGCGCCACCGTGAAGGTCGTCTGTCGGGCATTCTGAACGGCGTAGATGAACAGATCTGGAATCCGGAAACGGACCTCCTGCTGGCGGCGCGCTATGGACGCGACTCCGTGGAGGACAAAGCGGAGAACAAGCGCCAGCTACAGATTGCGATGGGGCTGAAGGTCAACGACAAGGTACCGCTGTTTGCGGTGGTCAGCCGCCTGACCAGCCAGAAAGGGCTGGATCTGGTGCTGGAAGCGCTGCCGGGATTACTGGAGCAGGGTGGGCAACTGGCGCTGCTCGGCGCGGGCGACCCGGTATTGCAGGAAGGTTTCCTTGCGGCCGCGGCGGAACATCCGGGGCAGGTGGGCGTGCAGATTGGCTATCACGAAGCGTTCTCGCACCGCATCATGGGCGGCGCGGACGTGATTCTGGTGCCGAGCCGTTTCGAGCCCTGCGGCCTGACGCAGCTCTATGGTCTGAAATACGGCACGTTGCCGCTGGTACGCCGCACGGGCGGGCTGGCGGATACGGTGTCTGACAGCTCCCTGGAAAACCTGGCGGATGGTATCGCCAGCGGGTTTGTTTTCGAGGACAGTAATGCCTGGTCGCTGCTTCGGGCGATCCGGCGTGCTTTCGTCTTGTGGTCCCGTCCATCCCTGTGGCGTTACGTACAACGTCAGGCGATGTCCATGGACTTTGGCTGGCACGTTGCGGCGCAGTCCTACCGCGACCTTTATCAACGCTTGATGTAACGAGGCGAAGTTACTGATATGAATGCTCCATTTAGCTACTCTTCCCCCACGCTCAGCGTTGAGGCGTTGAAACACTCCATCGCCTATAAGCTGATGTTTACCATTGGGAAAGATCCCGTAATTGCCAACAAACATGAGTGGCTGAACGCCACGCTGTTTGCGGTGCGCGATCGTATGGTCGAACGCTGGCTGCGCTCCAACCGCGCCCAGCTTTCGCAGGAGACGCGACAGGTGTATTACCTGTCGATGGAGTTTCTGATTGGTCGCACCCTCTCCAATGCGCTGTTATCGCTCGGGATTTATGACGACGTCAAAAACGCACTGGAAGAGATGGGGCTGGATTTAGAAGAGCTGATTGACGAAGAGAACGACCCGGGGCTGGGTAACGGTGGTCTCGGGCGTCTTGCCGCCTGCTTCCTCGATTCACTGGCGACGCTGGCGCTGCCCGGGCGCGGCTACGGTATTCGCTACGACTATGGCATGTTCAAGCAGAACATCGTGGATGGCCGTCAGAAAGAGTCCCCGGACTACTGGCTGGAGTACGGTAACCCGTGGGAGTTCAAGCGCCACAACACGCGCTACAAGGTGCGTTTTGGCGGGCGTATTCAGCAGGAAGGTAAAAAATCCCGCTGGGTGGAAACCGAGGAGATCCTGGCCGTGGCCTACGACCAGATCATCCCCGGCTACGACACCGATGCGACCAATACGCTGCGCCTGTGGAACGCGCAGGCCAGTAGCGAGATCAACCTGGGTAAATTCAACCAGGGCGACTACTTCGCGGCGGTGGAAGATAAAAACCACTCTGAGAACGTGTCCCGCGTCCTGTATCCGGATGACTCGACCTACTCAGGCCGCGAGCTGCGCCTGCGTCAGGAGTATTTCCTCGTCTCGGCAACGATTCAGGATATCCTTAGCCGTCACTATCAGCTGCACAAAACCTATGCGAATCTGGCGGAAAAAACCGCTATTCACCTCAACGATACCCATCCGGTGCTGTCGATCCCTGAGCTGATGCGCCTGCTGATTGACGAGCATAAGTTCAGCTGGGATGACGCGTTTGAAGTAACCTGCCAGGTGTTCTCGTACACCAACCATACGCTGATGAGTGAAGCGCTGGAGACGTGGCCGGTGGATATGCTCGGCAAAATTCTGCCGCGCCATCTGCAAATCATCTTCGAGATCAACGACTACTTCCTCAAGACCTTGCAGGAGCAGTACCCGAACGATACCGGTCTGCTGAGCCGCGCCTCGATCATTGATGAATCCAACGGGCGTCGCGTACGCATGGCCTGGCTGGCGGTGGTGATCAGCCACAAGGTCAACGGCGTATCAGAGCTGCATTCGAACCTGATGGTGCAGTCGCTGTTTGCGGACTTCGCGAAGATCTTCCCGACGCGTTTCTGCAACGTGACCAACGGCGTCACCCCGCGCCGCTGGCTGGCGCTGGCGAACCAGCCGCTCTCCGACGTTCTGGATGAGAACATTGGCCGCACCTGGCGCACCGATTTGAGCCAGCTGAGCGAGCTTGAGCAGCACATCGATTTCCCGACGGTGAACAAAGCGGTACGGGAAGCCAAGCTGCTGAACAAGAAGCGTCTGGCGGTCTGGCTGGCGATGCATCTGAACGTGGTGGCGAACCCGAAAGCGCTGTTCGACGTGCAGATCAAACGTATCCACGAGTACAAGCGTCAGCTGATGAATGTCCTGCACGTCATTACCCACTACAACCGCATTAAGGCTGACCCGACGGCGGAGTGGGTGCCGCGTGTGAAAATCTTTGCCGGTAAGGCGGCCTCCGCGTATTACATGGCGAAGCACATCATTCATCTCATCAACGATGTGGCGAAGGTGGTGAACCACGATCCGGACATTGGCGATAAGCTGAAGGTAGTGTTTATCCCGAACTACAGCGTAAGCCTGGCGCAGCTGATTATTCCGGCGGCGGATCTCTCTGAGCAGATTTCCACGGCGGGGACGGAAGCATCCGGCACCAGCAACATGAAGTTTGCCCTGAACGGCGCGCTGACTATCGGCACGCTGGACGGCGCAAATGTCGAAATGCTGGAGCATGTGGGCGCGGAGAATATCTTTATCTTCGGGAATACGGCGGAAGAGGTGGAGGCGCTGCGCAAGCAGGGCTACTCGCCGCGTGAGTATTATGAAGAGGATGAAGAGTTACGCCAGGTGCTGACGCAAATCGCAACCGGAGTGTTTAACCCTGAGGAGCCTGGGCGCTATCGTGACCTGGTGGACTCGCTGATTAACTTTGGCGATCACTATCAGGTGCTGGCGGATTACCGCAGCTACGTGGATTGTCAGGATAAGGTGGACGAACTGTACCGTCAGCAGGAGAAGTGGACCAGCACCGCGATGCATAACATCGCCAACATGGGCTACTTCTCGTCAGACAGGACCATCAAAGAGTATGCCGAGAATATCTGGCATATTGATCCGGTGCGGTTGTAAAAACAAAGCCCGGTGGCGCTGCGCTTACCGGGCCTACGCGATCGAGTAGGCCGGGTAAGGCGGAGCCGCCACCCGGCTTTTTTTCAATTACGACGCCAGCGACAATTCACGCTTTCCCGCATGTTGCGCCAGCCACTGCGCCACGCGAGACTGCTGCTCGGCATTCAGCCACATCCCTTCTTTAGTACGACGCCAGATGGCATCGTCCAGACGGCGCACCCACTCGTGTTCCACCAGGTAGCGCAGCTCGGCTTCGTATAGCTCATGGCCAAAATGCTCGCCCAGATCGGCAATCTCTTTCGCGTCGCCGAGGAACAGTTCGGTGTTGCTGCCGTAGGTGCGGGCGTAGTGGCGCGCCATGCCTTCGGTAATGAACGGGAAGCGGCGACGCAGCTTCGCGGCGTAATCGTCGCGGTTATCGCCGATATCGCCGCCAGGCAGCACGGCGCCTTTCGTCCACGCCGGGCCGATGCCTTTGTAATACGGCGCCAGTTTCTCCAGCGCATGCTCCGCCAGTTTACGGTAGGTGGTGAGCTTACCGCCAAACACGGAGAGCAGCGGCGCCTGACCGTCAACGTCGTGAATATCAAGCGTATAGTCACGGGTGATGGCCTGCGGTGAGTCAGACTCGTCATCACACAGCGGACGCACGCCGGAGTAGGTCCAGACCACGTCATCGCGCGCCAGCTGTTTCTTAAAATGCGCGTTGTACACTTTCAACAGGTAGCTGACTTCACTCTCGTCGATCTCAACGTTTTTCGGATCGCCTTTGTACTCCACGTCGGTGGTGCCGATGATGGAGAACTCGTCCATCCACGGGATCACAAACACAATGCGCTTGTCTTCATTTTGCAGGATATAAGCCTGTTTCTGGGTATGCACGCGCGGCACCACAATGTGGCTGCCCTTGATCAGGCGGATGCCGTATGGAGAAGGCAGGTGCATACCGTCATCGAAGAACTGTTTCACCCACGGGCCGGTGGCATTCACCAGGCCGCGCGCTTTCCAGCTAAACTTCTCGCCGGTATCCACGTCTTCCGCTTCCACAATCCACAGGCCGTTTTCGCGGCGTGCGGCGGTGGCGCGGGTGCGGGTTTTCACCTCGCCGCCTTTCTTCTCGACCATCTGCGCGTTAGCCAGTACCAGACGCGCATCGTCCACCCAGCAGTCGGAATATTCGAAACCGCGCACGATTTCAGGCTTAAGGACCGATTCTGAGCCAAAACGCAAACCGGTTGAACCCGGCAGGCTGGTGCGTTTACCCAGATGATCGTACATAAACAGACCGATGCGGATCATCCACGCCGGACGCAGATGCGGGCGATGGGGCAGGCGGAAGCGCATCGGGATCGCCAGATGCGGGGCCATTTTCAGCAGCACTTCGCGTTCGGCCAGCGCTTCGCTGACCAGGCGGAATTCGTAGTGTTCCAGGTAGCGCAGGCCACCGTGGATCAGCTTGGAGCTGGCGGACGACGTCGCGCAGGCGAGATCGTTAGCTTCCAGCATCAGCACGGATAAACCGCGTCCTGCGGCATCAACCGCAATACCGGCACCGTTGATGCCACCGCCTATCACAATCAGATCTTTGGTTTCCATAACACCCTCATGCACTTTCGTTAAAGCTCAAAAATGTTCGATATCGCTCATAATAGCAAAGGAACGCGCTTTTGGTAACATCAAAAAAACAATTTAGAGTGATATGGATAACATAATGGCGTTTACCCGCCGCCAGGACGTACACTACGGGGTAAAATCGTGCGGTCTGATGCCCTCTCCCCTCACCCTAACCCTCTCCCCAGAGGGGCGAGGGGATGGTTTGCTCCCTCTCCCTTTTAGGGAGAGGGCAGGGGTGAGGGTCAGCAAGCCGCATAAAATCTGAATAATCGAAAGAGAGCACCATGGATCAGTTTGAATGTATTAACGTAGAAGAAGCCCACCAGAAGATGCACCAGGGAAAAGCGGTGCTGGTGGATATCCGCGATCCGCAGAGCTTTGCGATGGGCCACACGCCGGGCGCGTTCCATCTCACCAACGACACGCTGGGCGCGTTTATGCGCGATAACGACTTCGATACCCCGGTGATGGTGATGTGCTATCACGGCAACAGCAGTAAAGGCGCGGCGCAGTATCTGCTCCAGCAGGGTTACGAGGCGGTATACAGCGTCGATGGCGGCTTCGATGCCTGGCATCGTCATTTCCCGGCAGAAGTTGAATACGCGTTTGAGCGCTGATCCCGCTATACTGTCCCCTTTTGTGTGGAAATAAGCGACCGCTGCCCATGTTGATGATCACCTCTTTTAGCAACCCGCGCGTCGCCCAGGCGTTTGTCGACTATATGGCGACGCAGGGCATTATCCTGACTATTCAGCAGCATACACAGACGGATGTCTGGCTGGCAGACGAAAGCCAGGCTGGGCGCGTGAACGCCGAGCTGGCGCGTTTCCTGGAAAACCCGGGCGACCCGCGTTATCTGGCGGCAAGCTGGCAATCCGGCCAGACCGGCAGTGGCCTGCACTATCAACGTTTTCCGTTTCTCGCCACCCTCCGCGAGCGCGCAGGACCGTTTACGCTGCTTTTAATGGTAGCCTGCATCATCGTCTTCATTATTATGAGCGTGGTGGGTGACCAGAGCGTGATGATTGCCCTCGCATGGCCGTACGATCCCTCCCTGCAATTTGACGTCTGGCGCTACTTCACGCATGCGCTGATGCACTTCTCGGTGATGCATATCCTCTTTAACCTGCTGTGGTGGTGGTATCTCGGCGGGGCGGTGGAGAAGCGGCTCGGCAGCGGCAAGCTGATTGTGATCGCCCTTATCAGCGCCCTGTTAAGCGGCTACGTGCAGCATAAATTCAGCGGTCCATGGTTTGGCGGGTTATCCGGCGTGGTGTACGCCCTGATGGGTTACGCCTGGCTCAGAGGCGAGCGCGACCCGGATAGCGGCATCTATTTACAACGTGGATTAATAACCTTTGCGTTAATATGGCTTATTGCCGGATGGTTTGATCTGTTTGGTATGTCTATCGCCAATGGTGCGCACGTTACCGGCCTGGCGGTCGGGCTGGCGATGGCGCTGGCCGATACGCTCCATGCGCGAAAGCGAACATAATTCCCAGGGATATTTCATGAAACAAACACAACGTCATGACGCCATTATCGAACTGGTAAAAAAACAGGGATACGTCAGTACTGAAGAGCTGGTGGAGCAGTTTGCCGTTAGCCCGCAAACCATCCGTCGTGACCTCAACGACCTGGCCGATCAGAACCGTATTCTGCGTCACCACGGCGGTGCCGCGCTGCCGTCCAGCTCGGTGAACACCTCATGGCATGACCGTAAGGCGACGCAAACGGCAGAGAAAGAGCGTATCGCCCGTAAAGTGGCGAGCCAGATCCCGAACGGCGCGACGCTGTTTATTGATATCGGCACCACGCCGGAAGCGGTCGCCCATGCGCTGCTGAACCACGAGAACCTCCGCGTGGTGACCAACAACCTGAACGTGGCCAACACGTTGATGCAGAAAGACGATTTCCGCATCATCCTCGCGGGCGGCGAACTGCGCAGCCGCGACGGGGGCATTATCGGCGAAGCGACGCTCGATTTTATCTCTCAGTTTCGCCTCGATTTCGGCATTCTGGGGATCAGCGGCATCGACACCGACGGCTCGCTGCTGGAGTTTGATTACCACGAGGTGCGCACCAAGCGCGCGATCATTGAGAACTCACGCCACGTAATGCTGGTGGTGGATCACTCCAAGTTTGGTCGTAACGCGATGGTGAACATGGGCAGCATCAGCATGGTGGATGCGGTTTATACTGATGTGATGCCACCGGCGGGCGTGATGCAGGTGATTAAAGATAATAATTTGCAGTTAGAGTTATGTTGAGAAGCCATTCTCCCTCTCCCTGTGGGAGAGGGCCGGGGTGAGGGCATCAGACCGCAAAGGATTTACACTCCGTACCCCATCATCTTCAACAGCTGCTGCGCATGCTGCACCGCATCCTGACGGTGCGCCACGCCCAGCTTCTGATACAGATTGCGAATGTGCGTTTTGATGGTGGTCGCCGCCACCGCCAGCTCGCCGGCAATCTGCTCGTTGCTGTAGCCGGAATAGATCAGCCCCAGCACCTGCCATTCACGCTGGGTGAGCGGGCTGGTACGGATAAGCTCCGGCACTTCCGGATGGTTCAGCAGACGTTCAACAAAGTTCTCATCGAAGTGCGCAAACTTATGGCGATGATGCTGGTTAATCTCGCGCAGAATGCGCTGGGCGCGATGCTGATCGAGTTCCGGCAGCGTGTTGAGCTGAATCAGCTGGCGCAGCTGCTGGGCCATCACTTCACCCTCAATCACAAAGTGGCTGATAAACCCGGTGCGGTTCGCCAGCTGCAACGCTTCCAGCAGTACGCGCTGGGCATCGTTTTTACGTCCTGCCTGCCAGTAAAGCTGGTTTAACAGCAGCAGGTTGCGGTTTAAATCGCTCATCAGGCGCAGGCTGCGGGCGTTTTCGTTTAACTCTTCCAGCACGATCTCGGCAGGCTCAAAGTCACCCAGCAGGATCTGCACGCGGGCAATATTGCGCCACTGGCTTTGCAGGAAGTGGTTATTGGCAAATTCCGGTTTAGGCGTGTGACGCAGCCAGTTGGCGGCGGACTTTTTATCGCCGGTCATCTGCCAGTAAATCACCCTGACCTTATCGGCGTTGGAGACCCAGTCGCTATGGTACTGTCCGTTGCCGAGCAGATTTTCCAGGCGGTTAAGGTGGTTACGGGCATTATCCAGGTCGCCGCGTGCCAGCGAGCACTGCACCAGCAGAGCCAGACACTGGAGCTGCTGCTGCGGCTGGAAGCTCGAAAGGACATTCAGACCCTGGCGGGCGCAGCTTTCTGCTTCATCCAGACGCGACCATGCCCACAGCAGCTGAGCGCGAATACGCAACAGGAACTCGTGCATCGGCAGCTGTTCCAGATGTTGTTCACGGATCAGCTGGAACGCTTTCTCCTGGTTTTCCCAGGCTGCTTGCAGAAACCCCTGAGCAAATAAAATCTCGCTTTGCTGGATCAGGCTCCACAGGGCGTAATGCCAGACATCGTGGCGGCGCGCCATCTGTTCGGTTTGCTGCATGAGTGAAAGCGAACGCGTGAGATCGCCCTTACAGTGCAGCACTTCGCCGTGTACCGAGGTGGCCACAATACGGCTGTAAAAATTCGCCAGCGGCAGCTCATCCAGCGCGACCATCGCCAGCCGTTCAGCTTCATCCGGGTCCCCGTCGTTAATCGCCACCTGTGCGCGCAGGGCGTTAAATTCGCCGTGCAGGGTGGTATCCATCTCGCTTTCCATCTCCTGCTCGGCGCGCGCCAGCAGGGTGTTCACTTCGCTGTAGCGATGCTGGCTCTGCATCAGCCAGGCCTGGAGCAGCACCAGACGCGGATTCTCCAGCAGGCTTTCCCACGGCAGCGCTTTTAACGACTCTTCCAGCAGCGTCAGTTCGCTGTGGTTGAACAGTCCCCACGCGTGGTTGAGCAGAATATCGCGCAGCATACCGGCATCCCCGGCGGCCAGCGCATGGTGGATAGCCTCGCTCGGGAAACCTTGCGCCATCCAGCTTTCGGCGGCGGCGCGGTGAATGTCAGGCAGCTCTGCGGCCAGTTCCCACTGGCAACGCTGGCGCAGGAAGCTGCCAAACAGCGGATGGTAGCTAAACCATTCGCCGGGATCGTCCATGCGCGTCAGGAACAGACCCTGACGTTCAATCTCTTCGAGCTGAAGCTGCCCGTTTTCAATGCCGGTGACGCGTACAATCAGCGCATCGTTCATGGAACGCAGCAGGGAGCTTTTCAGCAGGAAATGGCGGGTGGAGAGGTCAACGCTGTCGAGTACCTCATCCACCAGATAATCCGACAGGTGGCTGGCGTTGATGCCCGCCAGGCGGCGTGCGGACTGATGCGTCGGGCTGTTGTTTTGCCGCGCGGAGAGGGCAATCAGCTGAAGTGCCGTGGCCCAGCCGGCAACGTCATCGCACAGGCGGCTGCTTTCAGACGCCTCAATCGGAGACGTCAGACGGCAGTCAAAGAACTGCTTCGCTTCCTGATGGGTAAAGGCCAGCTGCTGACTGCCGATTTCCAGAAGCTGATCGCGCACCCGCAGGTTGGCAATGCCCAACTGCGGAAGGTTACGCGACAGGACAACCAGCGTCAGGTTTTCCGGCTGATGGCGCAGGAAGAAACGCATGGACTCGTGAATAACCGGGTTGGTGATCAGATGATAATCATCAATCACCACATACAGCGGGCGATGCCATTCGGCCAGCTCGATAAACAGCTGGGAGAAAAGAGAGGACAGGCTGGCGTACTGGCGCTTTTGCACCATCACCTCGCTGGTGACGCAGTGTCCGTTGGTCGCCTGCTGAATCGCGGCAATTAAATAGCTGGCAAAACGCTCCTGCTGGTTATCACCTTCATCCAGGGAGTACCAGCCAAGATCGCTTTTACCTGCCGCCCATTGCGAAATGAGCGTTGTTTTTCCATAACCCGCAGGACTCGTAACCAGCGCCAGTCGGAAATTATGCGCACCGGAAAGTTTAGCCAGCAGGCGCTCGCGGACCACAGTATGGTCAAGACGAACCGGGCGACTTAATTTGGACGGAATCAACATAGTTTTCACTTCACTGTGGGGAACGAGAGAATTTATTTTTTTTGCGCTTCGTAATTAATATCTATAAGTTCGGCCAATAGAGGAACTATTGCAAGTTATGTCTGGGTTTGGAGGCTCTGAATTTGCACTCTGTCACAAAACATTCTCATCACTGATGGAACTTTCCGTAAATGGCTGGATGCCGCGCTGCTTCTGGCCTGTCTGCATGACGCTCGGTTGCGCTGAAACTGGTTTCAGAAAGAGATAATGACGGTGAAGTTAATTAACTTTGGGGAAAGTTGCATGGGCTTAATAGTGGTGCTGAATAATCCCGACGCGCGGAAATATTATTCTACGTAAGTAATCATTTCAGCGATGATTAATTTCTTCCGAAACTGCATTTCATTTCTTTGACGTTCTTCCGGGATCGCTTTTTCCGCGAAGCGCACACTTACACAGTGGCCTCGATCACACTTTTATGCTCATCCCCGCTACTCCTCCCTGCCTAATCCCCGACAGGAGGAGGAAGAGGCGCAATGAGCCAGGCACACTAGCGCCAAATGTGTTTTCTCTCTACAGGATGCCGATTCCCTATGTCACAGCCTACTTTCAACAAAGCTCAATTTCAGGCTGCCCTGACGCGTCAGTGGCAGCGTTTTGGCCTTCATGCTGCAAACGAGATGACGCCTCACCAGTGGTGGCAGGCGGTGAGCGGGGCGCTCGCAGAACAGCTGGACGCTCAGCCTGTGGCGAAGCCTGTGAAAGGCCAGCGTCACGTCAACTACATTTCGATGGAGTTCCTGATTGGCCGTCTGACGGGTAACAATCTGCTGAACCTTGGCTGGTATCAGGAGGTCGGTGACGTGCTGAAAGAACACGACATCAACCTGACCGATCTGCTGGAAGAAGAGGTTGACCCGGCGCTGGGTAACGGCGGTCTGGGACGTCTGGCAGCCTGCTTCCTGGATTCCATGGCAACGGTGGGCCAGTCGGCGATTGGCTATGGCCTGAACTATCAGTACGGCCTGTTCCGTCAGTCATTTGCCGACGGCCATCAGATGGAAGCGCCGGACGACTGGCACCGCAATACCTATCCGTGGTTCCGCCACAACGCGCAGCTGGATGTGCAGGTCGGGATTGGCGGGAAAGTCACGAAGCAGGGACTCTGGGAACCGGCGTTCACCATTACCGGTGAAGCCTGGGACCTGCCGGTACTCGGCTACCGTAACGGCGTGGCGCAGCCGCTGCGTCTGTGGCAGGCGAAGCACGCGCATCCGTTTAACCTGACCAAATTCAGCGACGGTGACTTCCTGCGCGCCGAGCAGCAGGGGATCGACGCCGAGAAGCTGACCAAAGTCCTCTATCCGAACGATAATCATCTGGCGGGTAAAAAGCTGCGTCTGATGCAGCAGTACTTCCAGTGCGCCTGCTCCGTGGCGGACATTCTGCGTCGACACCACCTGGCGGGCCGCAAGCTGGCTCAACTGCCGGACTTCGAAGTTATTCAGCTTAACGACACGCATCCGACCATTGCCATCCCGGAACTGCTGCGCGTGCTGATCGACGAGCATCAGCTGAGCTGGGACGACGCCTGGGCCATCACCAGCCGCACCTTCGCCTACACCAACCACACCCTGATGCCGGAAGCGCTGGAGTGCTGGGATGAGAAGCTGGTGAAAACGCTGCTGCCGCGCCATATGCAGATCATCAATAAGATTAACGACCAGTTCAAAACGCTGGTGGAGAAAACCTGGCCGGGTGACAAAGCCGTCTGGGCGAAGCTGGCCGTGGTACACGACAAACAGGTGCGCATGGCGAACATGTGCGTGGTCAGCGGCTTTGCGGTGAACGGCGTGGCGGCGCTGCACTCGGATCTGGTGGTCAAAGATCTCTTCCCGGAATACCACCAGCTGTGGCCGACCAAATTCCATAACGTGACCAACGGCATCACGCCGCGTCGCTGGATCAAGCAGTGCAACCCGCTGCTGGCCGGCCTGCTGGACAAAACCCTGAAGAAAGAGTGGGCCAACGATCTGGACCAGCTCATCAACCTGGAAAAATACGCTGACGACGCGAAATTCCGCGAACAGTACCGCGCGATTAAGCTGGAGAACAAAGTTCGCCTGGCGGCGTTCGTGAAAGCGCGCACCGGGATTGAGATCAACCCAAATGCGATTTTCGATATCCAGATCAAACGTCTGCACGAGTACAAACGTCAGCACCTGAACCTGCTGCACATTCTGGCGCTGTATAAAGAGATCCGCGAGAATCCACAGGCCGACCGCGTTCCGCGCGTGTTCCTGTTCGGTGCGAAAGCGGCGCCGGGCTACTACCTGGCGAAAAACATTATCCTCGCCATTAATAAAGTGGCGGCGGCGATCAACAACGATCCGAAAGTGGGCGATAAGCTGAAGGTGGTGTTCCTGCCGGACTACTGCGTTTCTGCGGCTGAAATGCTGATCCCGGCGGCGGATATTTCCGAGCAGATCTCTACCGCCGGTAAAGAAGCGTCCGGTACCGGCAACATGAAGCTGGCCCTGAACGGTGCGCTGACCGTCGGCACGCTGGACGGTGCGAACGTCGAAATTGCCGAGAAGGTCGGCGAAGAGAACATCTTTATCTTCGGCCATACTGTTGAAGAAGTGAAAGCCATCAAAGCCAAAGGGTACGACCCGGTGAAATGGCGTAAAAAAGACAAAGTGCTGGATGCGGTGCTCAAAGAGCTGGAAAGCGGGAAGTACAGCGACGGCGACAAGCACGCGTTTGACCAGATGCTGCACAGCATGGACAAACAGGGCGGCGACCCGTACCTGGTGATGGCTGACTTCTCGGCTTATGTTGAAGCGCAGAAGCAGGTCGACGTGCTGTATCGCGACCAGGATGCCTGGACCCGCGCGTGTATCCTGAACACCGCGCGCTGCGGTATGTTCAGCTCTGACCGCTCAATCCGTGATTATCAGGCTCGTATCTGGCAGGCAAAACGCTAAGGAAGCGCGATGGAGAGTAAACGTCTGGACAGTGCCGCGCAGGCGGCGGGAATTAGCCTCAGTTACATCAATGCGCACGGCAAACCGCAGTCTATTGGTGCGGACACCAAAAGACGTTTGCTGGATGCCATGCACAAAACCGACGCGAAAGCGTCGGGTGCGCCGGTGCCGAACGTGAAGGTCTTTACCGCGGGCAAAAAGATGCCGCTGGCGGTGGAAGGGCGTGGCGAGTTCAGCTGGCTGCTCACCACCGAAGAGGGGCATCAGCACAAAGGCCATGCCACAGGCGGCAAAACCCTTAACCTTCCGGCGAAGCTGCCGGAGGGCTACCACACGCTTACGCTTACCCGGGACGACCAGCGTTTTCACTGTCGGGTGATCGTGGCGCCAAAGCGTTGCTATGAGCCGCAGGCGCTGCTTGAAGGCAAAAAGCTGTGGGGCGCCTGCGTGCAGCTCTATACCCTGCGTTCGGACAGCAACTGGGGCATTGGCGATTTTGGCGACCTGAAAAAGATGCTGGCATCCGTGGGCGAGCGCGGCGGCGCGTTCATCGGCCTCAACCCGATCCACGCCCTCTATCCGGCCAACCCGGAAAGCGCCAGCCCGTACAGCCCGTCTTCCCGCCGCTGGCTGAACGTGATCTACATCGACGTTAACGCGTTAGACGATTTCAAAAACAGCAAAGAGGCGCAGGCGTGGTGGAAGCTTGAGACCACCCAACAGATGCTGAAACAGGCCCGCGATGCGGACTGGGTCGATTATGCCTCCGTGACCGCGCTGAAAATGGCGGCGCTGCGTCTGGCATGGAAGGGCTTTGCGAAGCGTGACGACGAGCAGATGGCAGCCTTCCGCCAGTTTGTGATGCAGGAAGGCGAGAGCCTTTACTGGCAGGCAGCGTTTGATGCGCTGCATGCGTATCAGGTCCAGGAGGATGAGATGCGCTGGGGCTGGCCGGTGTGGCCGGAAGCGTATCAGTCCGTGGATACCCCGGAAGTGAAGGCGTTCTGTGAGACGCATGCCGACGAGGTGGATTTCTATCTCTGGTTGCAGTGGCTGGCGTACAGCCAGTTTGCCGCCTGCTGGCAGGTGAGCCAGGGCTATAACATGCCGATCGGGCTGTATCGCGATCTGGCCGTCGGCGTGGCGGAAGGCGGGGCGGAAACCTGGTGTGACCGCGAGCTTTACTGCCTGAATGCTTCGGTGGGTGCGCCGCCGGATATTCTGGGCCCGCTTGGTCAGAACTGGGGCTTACCGCCAATGGATCCGCACGTGATGGCGGCGCGTGCCTACGAGCCGTTTATCGACCTGCTGCGCGCTAACATGCAGAACTGCGGCGCGTTGCGTATCGACCACGTGATGTCCGTGCTGCGCCTGTGGTGGATCCCGTACGGTGAAACGGCTGACCACGGGGCGTACGTGCAATATCCGGTGGACGATTTGCTCTCAATCCTCGCGCTGGAGAGTAAACGTCATCAGTGCATGGTGATTGGCGAAGATCTCGGAACCGTGCCGGTGGAAATTGTCAGTAAGCTCCGCGACAGCGGCGTCTACTCCTACAAAGTGCTGTATTTTGAAAACGACCATGAGAAAACCTTCCGCGCGCCGAAAGCGTACCCTGAACAGTCAATGGCAGTCGCGACGACGCATGATCTTCCTACGCTCAGAGGCTACTGGGAAAGCGGCGACCTGACGCTCGGCAAAACGTTAGGTCTCTACCCGGATGAAGAGGTTCTGCGCGGGCTATATCAGGATCGCGAGCTGGCGAAGCAGGGGCTGCTGGACGCGCTGCATAAACATGGCTGTCTGCCGAAGCGCGCCGGGCATAAGGCGTCGCTGATGTCGATGACGCCAACGCTTAATCGTGGCTTACAGCGCTATATTGCCGACAGCAACAGCGCATTGCTCGGTCTGCAACCGGAAGACTGGATTGATATGGCGGAGCCGGTAAACATCCCCGGCACCAGCTATCAATACAAAAACTGGCGACGCAAACTGTCCACAACGCTTGAAGCGATGTTCGCCGATGACGGGGTGAACAGGTTGATTAAGGATTTGGACAAGCGCAGAAGAGCGGTGGGTAATAAGCGGTAGTTTCACCCTCACCCTAACCCTCTCCCAGAGGGAGAGGGAATAGAATGTAGGCCGGGTAAGCGTCAGCGCTACCCGGCTTTTTACATCAAACCACCATATTCAACAGCAGCACTCCGACCAGACCGCACACCGAAATAATGGTTTCCAGCGCGGACCAGGACTTGATGGTTTCACCGATGGTCAGGTTGAAGTACTCCTTGAACAGCCAGAAGCCCGGATCGTTCACGTGGGAGAAAATCACGCTGCCCGAACCGACCGCGATAACCATCAGTTCAGGGCTGACGCCCGTCGTGGCAATCAGCGGTGCCACGATGCCGCCTGCGGTAATCGCCGCAACGGTCGCAGAGCCCAGCGCAATACGCAGAACGGCGGCGATAGACCACGCCATCAGCAGCGGCGATACGTTGGTTTCATGCATCATGGCAGCGATGTATTTATCCACGCCGCTGTCGACCAGCACCTGCTTGAACGCGCCGCCACCGCCGATGATCAGCAGCATCATGGCAATGATTTTGATGGAAGAGGTCAGCGTGTCGTTGATCTGATCCATGGAGCGACCGCGGTTAAGACCGAAGGTAAACATCGCAATCAATACCGCAATCAGCGTTGCCATTACCGGGTCGCCCAGGAACTCCGCAACGGACAGGAACGCGTGACCTTTCGGCAGAACCATCTCTGCTATGGCACGCATCGCCATCAGGATCACCGGTACCAGTGAGGTCCAGACGCTGACGCCAAAGCCTGGCATCTCTTCTTCAGTAAAGGTTTTGGCGCTGTACAGCCCTTCCGGGATAGGCTTATCGATGCCTTTCAGGAAGCGCGCATACACCGGGCCTGCCAGAATCACCGTCGGGATCGCCAGAATCGTACCGAACAGCAGGGTTTTACCCATATCGGCGTGGAAGATGGTGGCGATAGCCGTTGGACCCGGGTGCGGCGGCAGGAAACCGTGGGTGACGGACAGCGCCGCAGCCATCGGCACGCCCACGAACAGCAGTGGGATGTTGGCGGCAGCGGCGATGGTGAACACCAGCGGCAGCATCAGAACGAAGCCCACTTCATAGAACAGTGCGAAACCGACGGTAAAACCGGTTAACACCACCGCCCACTGGATGTGCTGCTTGCCAAATTTATCGATAAGGGTAGTGGCAATACGCTGCGCGCCACCGCAGTCCGCGAGCATTTTACCGAGCATGGCGCCGAAGCCCATGATCAGCGCCAGGCTGCCGAGCGTACCGCCGACACCGGCTTTAATGGAGCTGATAACTTTAACCAGCGGCATTCCCTGCATCAGACCGACTGCAAGTGCCACCAGAACCAGAGCGATAAATCCGTTCATTTTGAAGCGGATCATCAAGAGCAGTAATAACACAACACCGATAGCGACGATGACTAATGGCATGATTGACCTGGCCTTTGAATTGTTATGGGTAACGTCATTGTTTCAACGACAAATTCCGGTTGTCCCAACTGGGAACAGAGTGTTAACGGCACTCATACTGATGCCTGCGAAAACGTTAAGTTTAGTCGGCTGTTATAAGGGTGTTGAGTGCCCACGAGAATGATACGGGTAACATGATGTGATTGAGAATCACCCAGGGAGGCAAAATTTGAATTATGAGACGCAGGTCAACATATAGAGGGGGAGGCAAGAAAATGTAGGCCCGGTAAGCGCAGCGCCACCGGGCAATACAGACGGGCACTGAATCAGTAGTAGGAGTGCTCGCCGCGCTGGTGCTCAGTCAGATCGCGCACGCCTTTCAGTTCCGGGAATTCGTTCAACAGCTGCTTCTCGATCCCTTCTTTCAGGGTGACATCGACCATGGAGCAGCCGTTACAGCCGCCGCCGAATTGCAGGATTGCCAGACCATCTTCGGTGATTTCCATCAGGGAAACACGTCCCCCGTGGCCGGCCAGCTGCGGGTTGATCTGCGATTGCAGCAGATATTCCACACGCTCCATCAGCGGGGCATCGTCAGAGACTTTACGCATTTTCGCGTTCGGCGCCTTCAGCGTCAGCTGAGAACCCAGCTGGTCGGTGACGAAATCAATCTCCGCATCTTCAAGATACGGCGCGCTCAGCTCATCAACGTACGCGGTGAGCTGTTCAAATTTAAGGGCAGTGTCAGTTGCTTCCACGGCATCCGGAGGACAATAAGAGACACCACATTCTGCATTCGGAGTGCCTGGATTGATCACAAACACGCGGATCTGCGTCCCTTCTTCCTGATTTGCCAGCAGTTTGGCAAAGTGCGCTTGTGCAGAATCGGAAATACGGATCATAGCTTTGGCCTAATAGTTGACTAAATTACCTGGGTATAATCATACGCCCATTGAAGAAGGGCTACAAGGTACGGCACAGACACCATACCTGAACTGACGCGGCGCCGCTTTGCAAAAGCAGTCGGGAAAGTTCAGCCACGGTACTGCCCGTGGTGACGACATCATCCACAATCGCGATATGGAGGCCGTTGACCGGCAATTCAAGGCGAAAGGCGTTTTTCAGGTTCCTTTTGCGCGACCGGGCGTTGAGCCGGTGCTGAACGGCAGTGGCATGAGTACGTTTCAGCGCAGAGGCGGGGTACCGGCAACCCAGCCGGTGGGCGAGCGGACGACACAGCAGGTCGCTTTGATTGTATCCCCGCCGCCAGTGGCGGCGCTGAAACAGTGGCACGTTCACAAGCGTGTCGACCGGCGGCAGTCCTCGCGTTCTTCGCGCCTGCAATACCGCCAGTAATAACAGGCGTGCCAGCGGCTGCGCCAGCGCGATCTGGCTGGAAAATTTGAACTGATGAACCAGACGACTCAGCGGCAATACATAATCATCCACCGCCACCAGCGCGCTCCACGGCGGCGCTTTTTTCAGGCATCGGCCGCAGGGAAGCGTCTGGCTGACGGCAGGCAAGCCGCATTGCGGACAGCCCTTCAGGTAACCCAGCGCTCGCGTGCAAACGGAACAGACGCCCCACGCGCTCATCGCAAGTGGCATTCGGCATAGCCAGCACAAGCCGGGCACTGTTAGCATACGCAACCTCCATGTGAAAAAAGAGAACGTTAACTGATGAAGACGCTGTGGTGGCAGACCGTTGGGACGGGAAATTGTCATCTTGTGCTGCTGCACGGATGGGGACTGAACGCCGAAGTGTGGCGTTGCATAAGTGAGGAACTGGCCTCGCAATTCACGGTACACCTGGTGGATCTACCGGGCTATGGCCGTAGCCACGGCTATGGCGCGATGACGCTTGACGACATGGCGGAGCAGGTTCTGGAAGCGGCGCCGCAAAAAGCCGTCTGGCTCGGCTGGAGCCTGGGCGGGCTGGTGGTAAGCCAGATTGCGCTGCGCCATCCTGAGCGGGTCCAGGCGCTGATCACCGTTGCCTCATCACCCTGTTTCAGCGCCCGCGAGGCGTGGCCGGGCATTAAACCCGAGGTGCTGGCCGGGTTCCAGCATCAGCTGAGCGAAGACTTCCAGCGGACGGTGGAGCGTTTTCTGGCGCTACAAACCATGGGAACAGAAACCGCCCGTCAGGACGCACGGACGCTGAAGCAGACGGTGCTTTCTCTGCCGATGCCGGAGGTTGAGGTGCTGAACGGTGGACTGGAGATCCTGAAAACGGCCGATCTGCGCGAGCCGCTGGCGTCGTTAACGGTGCCGCATCTGCGTATTTATGGCTATCTGGATGGACTGGTTCCGCGCAAGGTGGTTCCGCTGCTGGATGCGCTGTGGCCGGAGAGTAAATCAATGGTGGTTGCCAAAGCGGCACATGCGCCGTTCATCTCTCATCCTGCTGAGTTTTGTTCGGCGCTGTCCGGTTTTATCAGCGAAGCGTCCACCACTCCCTGAGACAGGCTTTACCTTCAGGACAACTCTTACAACTGCCGGACAGACAACCGTCCGGCTCTTCCTGAATGCGCACGGCTTTCCCCATCGCCTCCAGCCTTTCCAGCATGGCATCGATCATCGGCTGCGGCGTATGCAGGCTGAGGCTGAGCTGCTTCGCCTCCATTCGTCCCTGTAACGCCAGTAAGTCACGAACCTGAATCAACGATGCCATCTTTTTCCCCTCAGTGACAGTCGCCTGCTGGGCTGTTACAGCAGGTCGTTGGGGTTTTGCGCGTTGCCAGCAGGTTAACGTCAACGCGGCTACGCGCCCGGCGCAGCAGGCCAATCACCATTACGTTAAACAGGATCACCGCGAGGATACAGACCAGGCTGTAGCGCGGATGCTGGCTGTAATTGACGGCCTGATAAAACACGGTCGCCAGCGAGTAGGCAATGTTCAGCCCCCACAGAATGGAGAAGCCCATCCAGCCGCGGCTGGACTCACGGGCAATGGCGCCCATGACCGAGATGCATGGAATATAGAGCAGGACGAAGATCAGGTAGCTGTAGGCCGCCGACGCGCTGCCAAATTTCTGGCCCATCACGCCCATTGCTCCGGTCGCCATTTCGCCGTCGCCTTTGCTGGCTTCAATCGGGTTCGCCAGTACGCTCAGGCTGAAGGTGTCTTTGAGGCTCTGCCAGGTCTCTTCCACCGCGCCAAGCAGTTCATCGCCGAGGTTGAACGCTGCCGGATTAAACTCCTCTTCCTGGATGTTTTCCGCGGTGTAAAGCGTGTTCAGGGTGCCGACAACTACCTCTTTTGCCATCGCGCCGGTGAACAGGCCCACGGTTGCCTGCCAGTTGTCTTCCTGAACGCCAATCGGTTTGAAGACCGGCGTAATGATCCGGCTGACGGAGGCCAGGGCAGAGTCATTAATGTTGTCCGCGGCCTGGCCGCTCAGGGTGAAGCTGTTCAGGGCGCTCAGGAAAATGCTGACCACCACAATCACCTTACCGGCGCGCAGAACGAAGCCCTTCAGGCGCTGCCATGTCTGAATAATCAGGCTTTTCAGATGCGGAACGTGATAAACCGGCAGTTCCATCACGAACGGCGACGCTTCGCCACGCATGATGGTGTGCTTCAGCATCAGGCCGGTGAGAATAGCCATCACGATACCCAGCACATACAGGGAGAAGACGGCCAGCGCCCCTTCCTGACCAAAGAACGCCGCGGCAAAGACCGCGAAGATCGCCAGACGCGCGCCGCAGGACATGAACGGCGCCATCATGATGGTCATCAGGCGTTCGCGCGGGGCATCCAGCGTACGCGCGCCCATCACGGACGGCACGTTACAGCCGAAGCCGACAATCAGCGGCACGAACGATTTGCCCGGCAGCCCCAGCGCCTGCATCAGGCGGTCCATTACGAAGGCCGCGCGCGCCATGTAGCCGGAATCCTCAAGGAAGGAGAGGAACAGGTACATCATGCCGATCTGCGGTACTAGTGGCAGGACGGTATTAATCCCGCCGCCGATCCCCTGCGCAAGGAAGATGGTCAACCATTCCGGGAAGTGGAGGGTGTAGCCCAGCCACTGAATACCGTGTACGAAGATAGCGACAGAGCCGCCATCAAAGATAGGTTGTAATGCACCGCCGATGTTAATGGCGAGCAGGAACATCACGTACATCACCAGTAAAAAGATCGGCAAACCAAGGAAGCGGTTGAGCACAATCTTATCCACGGCGGCGGTGAAGCGGCTGGGTTCAGCGGTTAATGCATTGCTGACCACGTCACAGATAGCGGCGATAGCCTGATAGCGCGCATCCGCAATATGCAGAGCGGGATCGTCCAGCTCGTCGCTCAGGCGAGCCTGCGCGACGCCCAGCTTATCCGCCGCATCGCCTGCGTAGGCGCGGCTGTAGATATCGCCTTCCAGCATTTGCAGGCCAAGCCACAGACGTTGTCTGGCGGGCATGCTGTTGTCCATCTCCTGCGCCAGTTGCCCGGCTTCGCGCAGCAGGGGTTGGGCGTAGTGCACCAGTTCGACGTCGGCATTGCCCGTGTGGCGGTCAATCGCCAGCTTCAGGGCGTCAATGCCGCGCGCGCGGGTAGAAACCAGCGGAACCACCGGGCAGCCCAGACGGGCGGAGAGGGCGTCGACGTCGATGCGCAGCTTTTGCTTCTCGGCGATGTCGAGCATGTTAAGCGCCACGATGCAGGGAATACCCAGCTCCAGCAGCTGTAACGTGAGATACAGATTTCGTTCGAGATTGGAGGCATCCACCACATTGATGAGCAGATCCGCGTCGCCGCTCAGAATATAGTGGCAGGCAATTTGCTCATCGAGTGAGGTCTGGGATGAAATCGTGGTGAGTGAATAGGTCCCCGGTAAATCAACCAGCGTGACCTGATTATCTGTTGTAGTGAACTGGCCCTCTTTGCGTTCCACCGTCACGCCTGCCCAATTTCCCACACGCTGGCGTGCGCCGGTTAACTGATTAAATAAGGTTGTCTTGCCGGAATTAGGATTGCCAATTAAGCCAATAGTTAATTTTTTCATTGTAATAGACTCACTGAAACCGCTGGCTTGTTAACGGGATAAAGATTCAACTTCAATTAATGCGAGGTCTTTTTTACGCAGAACCAGATTAACGCGTCGGGTTTCGATATGAACAGGATCGCCCAACGGCGCAACGCGCACCACCTGGAACGATGAGCCGGGTAGCATGCCCAGGGACAGCAGCTTCTGCCGATAGGCCGGGTTTATCTCACGGGTAAAACCGATAATTTTCCACGCACTGTCTGGAGTGAATTGCATAGCGCCTGATTCCACGAGAGGTTAAATAATCTACACTGCGATGATAATGAGAATAGTTTTTATCAGCAATAATAAAAATGTGACGGGATGTTGTTAATCGTATTAATTTGCGGTCTGCTTGACCTTGCTCAATATTTGCGAAATTGAGGTGAAAATAAAAAGAAGGCTATTTGTTAATGAGGTGATAATTCGTGGTTTAAATATGTATACAACTTATTTATTTTAATTCCCTGCGGCCTGCTTGCCGGGCGGCACTGCGTTTGCCCGGCCTACAAAACCGTAGGCCCGGTAAGCGTCGCGCCACCGGGCATTTACAGTATTAGCGTTTCTTACCCATCGCCGCTGCCAGCGCATCCATCATCGCGCTGTTGCCTGCTGGCTGTGCGTCACGTCCGCGTGGCTTCGCGGCTTTCGCTGCCGGACGCTGCTGTTCACGGCCACCGCCATTACCGCCACGGCGCGCGTTAATGTCGCCCGGCTGCTCGTCCAGACGCATGGTCAGGGCAATACGCTTGCGCTGGAGATCCACTTCCAGCACTTTCACCTTCACGATGTCGCCCGCTTTGACCACGGTGTGCGGATCTTCAACGAACTTGTCGGCGAGGGAAGAGATATGCACCAGACCGTCCTGATGCACGCCGATATCCACAAACGCGCCAAAGTTGGTGACGTTGGTTACCGCCCCCTCCAGCACCATGCCCGGCAGCAGGTCGTTCATGGTTTCCACGCCGTCAGCAAAGGTCGCGGTTTTAAACTCAGGACGCGGATCGCGGCCCGGTTTTTCCAGCTCTTTGATGATGTCAGTGACCGTCGGCACACCGAACTGTTCGTCAGTGAAATCCACCGCTTTCAGGTTACGCAGCGCGCTGCTGTCGCCCATCAGGTCTTTAAGCGCCTGCTGAGTCGCGGCCAGGATGCGCTCAACAACAGGGTACGCTTCCGGGTGAACGGTAGAGGCATCCAGCGGGTTATCGCCGTGGTTGATGCGCAGGAAGCCCGCGCACTGCTCAAATGCTTTCGGCCCCAGACGGCTCACCTTCAGCAGCTGCTGGCGGTTCTGGAACTGACCGTTCTCATCACGCCAGGCGACGATATTCTGTGCCATCATACGGGTCAGGCCCGCCACGCGGGTCAGCAGGGGAACGGAAGCGGTGTTCAGGTCCACGCCGACGGCGTTAACACAGTCTTCCACTACCGCATCCAGCTTGCGCGCCAGCTGCGTCTGGCTCACGTCGTGCTGATACTGGCCCACACCGATGGATTTCGGGTCGATCTTCACCAGCTCCGCCAGCGGATCCTGCAAACGACGGGCGATAGAGACCGCGCCGCGCAGGGAAACGTCCAGATCCGGGAACTCCTGCGCTGCCAGCTCAGAGGCGGAGTAGACTGATGCCCCCGCTTCGCTGACGATCACTTTCTGCGCCGTCACTTTCGGGAACTGCTTCTGCACGTCGAGATAGAAACGTTCGGTTTCGCGGGACGCCGTACCGTTACCGATGGCAACCAGCTCAACGTTGTACTTCTCGCACAGCGCGGCGACGACGACAGCCGCTTTCGCTGCCTGACCGGTGTGCGGGTAAATGGTGTCGGTGGCAACGAGCTTGCCGGTGCCGTCAACCACGGCCACCTTCACGCCGGTACGCAGACCCGGATCGAGACCCATGGTGGCGCGCAGGCCAGCTGGCGCAGCCATCAGCAGGTCGTGCAGGTTACGGGCGAAGACGTTGATCGCTTCGTCTTCGGCGCGCTCGCGCACGGTGCCCATCAGCTCGGTTTCGAGGTGCATCAGCACCTTGATGCGCCAGGTCCAGCTCACCACGCCTTTGCGCCAGCTGTCCGCCGGTGCGTTGTTCAGGCGCAGGCCCAGATGATCCACAATGATCTGCTCGCAGTGGCTCTCTTTTGGCGGCTCGTCAAACTGCGGATCGGCATTCAGGGAGAGTTGCAGCACGCCTTCGTTACGGCCGCGGAACATCGCCAGCGCGCGGTGAGACGGCGCGGTAGAAATGGGTTCGTGGTGATCGAAATAGTCGCGGAATTTCGCGCCTTCTTCCTCTTTGCCGGACACCACGGTGGAGACGATATGCGCGTTCTTCCACAGGTAATCACGCACTTTGGCCAGCAGCGCCGCGTCTTCGGCGAAGCGCTCCATCAGAATATAGCGAGCACCGTCCAGCGCGGCTTTGGTGTCTGCTACGCCTTTATCGGCGTCGATAAACTTGGCGGCTTCGGTTTCCGGATCGTGAGACGGCTCGTTCCACAGCAGATCGGCCAGCGGCTCAAGGCCGGCTTCGATCGCAATCTGCCCGCGCGTGCGGCGCTTCGGTTTATACGGCAGATAGAGGTCTTCGAGTTCGGTTTTACTCAGGGTACCGTTAATGGCTTTTTCCAGGTCACTGGTCAGCTTGCCCTGCTCGCCGATAGATTTGAGGATCGCCTGACGTCGGTCTTCCAGCTCGCGCAGATAGCCCAGACGGGTCTCCAGGTTTCGCAGCTGCGTGTCATCCAGACCGCCGGTGACTTCCTTACGATAACGTGCAATAAACGGCACGGTGTTCCCTTCATCAAGCAGGCGAACGGCAGCTTCTACCTGTTCGGCTCTGGCCTGAAGTTCACCCGCAATAATGCGGCAGAGCGACTCTTTCATCATGGTCAGTTCATCTTGTGGATCGAAAATCAGGGGGATAGTTATACGGGCTGACACCAAAAAATGCCAGCCGGGGAGGGCGCTCTCGGACTATTTAACATACACGATTTCGTTGACGTACCAGCTTGCTTCACCTGCGGGCGTCTGGACAACGGCTAAATCGCCCACCTCTTTTTTCAGCAGGGCGCGGGCCATGGGTGAATCGATAGAAATGTAATCCTTACGACCGAAAATTTCATCATAGCCGACGATACGAAAACGCAGGGCGTCGCCGTTGTCGTTTTCAATTTCGACCCACGCGCCGAAGAACACTTTACCTTCCTGCTGCGGGGAGTAATCGACAATTTTGAGATTCTCGAGACACTTCGTCAGGTAGCGTACCCGGCGATCGATTTCGCGCAGTCGCTTTTTATTGTACTGATAGTCCGCATTCTCGCTGCGGTCGCCCAGACTTGCGGCCCAGGTGACTTTTTTGGTCACTTCCGGACGCTCTTCGCGCCACAGGTAATCCATCTCTTTTTTGAGTTTCTCGTACCCTTCGCGGGTGATCAGAGGCGTTTTCATGGTGCAGCCTTTAATGCCGGTTAACTGTCTTTGCGCACAATACGTAGCGCACAGTGTAACAGACAAGATTAATAATGATTTATGTGATGAAATGAACAGATAAGCTGCTGTTAAATATGCTTTGTAACAATTTCGTCTAGAATTTATACCAGAATTTGCTGGTCGAACCCGTGCACTTTTTTAGAATACGCTGTTCCAGGCTTATCCGAACCTTTGGGAGTACACACAATGCAAGAGAACTACAAAATTCTGGTCGTAGATGACGACATGCGCCTGCGTGCGCTGCTGGAACGTTATCTGACCGAGCAGGGCTTCCAGGTTCGTAGCGTCGCGAACGCGGAACAGATGGATCGTCTGCTGACGCGTGAATCTTTCCACCTGATGGTGTTGGACCTGATGCTGCCTGGCGAAGACGGGCTCTCTATTTGCCGCCGTCTGCGCAGCCAGAGCAACCCGATGCCGATCATCATGGTGACGGCGAAGGGTGAAGAAGTCGACCGTATTGTCGGCCTTGAGATTGGCGCTGATGACTACATTCCAAAGCCGTTTAACCCGCGTGAACTGCTGGCGCGTATTCGCGCCGTGCTGCGTCGTCAGGCGAACGAACTGCCGGGCGCGCCATCTCAGGAAGAGGCCGTCATTGCATTCGGTAAGTTTAAGCTGAACCTCGGCACCCGTGAGATGTTCCGTGAAGATGAGCCAATGCCGCTCACCAGCGGTGAGTTCGCGGTGCTGAAAGCGCTGGTCAGCCACCCGCGTGAGCCGCTCTCCCGTGACAAGCTGATGAACCTGTCGCGTGGTCGTGAATACTCCGCGATGGAGCGTTCTATCGACGTGCAAATCTCTCGTCTGCGTCGTATGGTGGAAGAAGATCCGGCGCATCCTCGTTATATTCAGACCGTTTGGGGTCTGGGCTACGTGTTTGTCCCGGACGGCTCTAAAGCATGAGGCGAATGCGCTTCTCGCCGCGAAGTTCGTTTGCCCGCACGCTGTTATTGATCGTCACCCTGCTGTTTGTCAGTCTGGTGACGACCTACCTGGTGGTGCTGAACTTTGCAATCCTGCCGAGCCTCCAGCAGTTTAATAAGGTGCTGGCATACGAAGTGCGTATGCTGATGACCGACAAACTGCAACTGGAGGACGGCACGCAGTTGGTTGTTCCCCCGGCGTTCCGTCGGGAAATCTACCGTGAGCTGGGCATTTCTCTCTACTCGAACGAAGCGGCGGAAGATGCCGGCCTGCGCTGGGCGCAGCACTATGAATTCCTCAGCCAGCAGATGGCGCAGCAGCTTGGCGGCCCGACGGAAGTGCGCGTTGAGGTCAATAAAAGCTCGCCGGTTGTCTGGCTGAAAACCTGGCTGTCACCCAACATCTGGGTGCGTGTTCCGCTCACCGAGATTCATCAGGGCGACTTCTCACCGCTGTTCCGATACACCCTGGCGATCATGCTGCTGGCCATCGGCGGCGCATGGCTGTTTATTCGCATCCAGAACCGACCGCTGGTCGACCTGGAGCATGCGGCATTACAGGTCGGTAAAGGTATTATCCCACCGCCGCTGCGCGAGTATGGCGCATCGGAAGTGCGCTCGGTAACGCGTGCGTTTAACCACATGGCGGCAGGCGTTAAACAGCTGGCGGACGACCGTACGCTGCTGATGGCGGGGGTCAGCCATGACCTTCGCACGCCCCTGACGCGTATCCGGCTGGCGACGGAGATGATGGGCGAGCAGGATGGCTATCTTGCAGAGTCCATCAATAAGGATATCGAAGAGTGTAACGCCATCATCGAGCAGTTTATCGATTACCTGCGCACCGGGCAGGAGATGCCGATGGAGATGGCGGATCTGAATGCGGTTCTGGGCGAAGTGGTTGCTGCCGAAAGCGGCTACGAACGTGAAATTGCGACCGACCTTCAGGCAGGTGAGATTCAGGTACGTATGCACCCGCTCTCCATTAAACGCGCGGTGGCGAATATGGTGGTCAACGCGGCGCGCTACGGCAACGGCTGGATCAAAGTCAGCAGCGGTACGGAACTCAACCGCGCCTGGTTCCAGGTGGAAGACGATGGCCCGGGCATCAAGCCTGAGCAGCGTAAGCACCTGTTCCAGCCATTTGTGCGCGGCGACAGCGCGCGCAGCACCAGCGGAACCGGCTTAGGCCTGGCGATTGTGCAGCGTATTGTGGATAACCATAACGGACTGCTGGAAATTGGCACCAGCGAGCGGGGTGGTTTGAGCATTCGTGCGTGGTTACCGGTGCCGGTTTTACGGGGTCAGGTGAAAGAGAGTTAAAAAAGGGTGGGGCCTGATGCCCTCACCCCGGCCCTCTCCCACGGGGAGAGGGAAAAAACATTAAAAAAGGCAACTTTCGTTGCCTTTTTGCTTTTACCTACAGCTTCGGTCCAGCACTCACCAGCGCAGCACCCGCCGGGGTGTCGGTATACTTCTCGAAGTTTTCGATAAACAGTTTCGCCAGCGATTCAGCCTTCTCACGCCACTGTTCCGGTGAACCGTAGGTGTTACGCGGATCCAGGATACGCGTATCCACGCCCGGCAGCGCTGTTGGGATCGCCAGATCGAACATCGGCAGCGTAAAGGTCTCGGCGTTATCCAGCGAACCATCCAGAATCGCGTCGATGATGGCGCGTGTATCTTTGATGGAGATACGTTTGCCCGTACCGTTCCAGCCGGTGTTTACCAGGTATGCCTGGGCGCCGGATGCCTGCATGCGTTTCACCAGCACTTCCGCGTACTGCGTTGGGTGCAGCGACAGGAACGCCGCGCCGAAGCAGGCGGAGAAGGTTGGGGTTGGCTCGGTCACACCGCGCTCGGTACCCGCCAGTTTAGCGGTAAAGCCGGAGAGGAAATGGTACTGCGTCTGGCTGGCGGTCAGGCGGGAAACCGGTGGCAGCACGCCGAATGCATCTGCGGTCAGGAAAATCACCTTCGTGGCGTGACCCGCCTTCGATACCGGCTTGACGATGTTCTCGATGTGGTAGATCGGGTAAGAGACGCGGGTGTTTTCGGTTTTAGACGCATCGTCGAAGTCGATAGAGCCATCGGCACGCACGGTGACGTTTTCCAGCAGCGCATCGCGGCGAATCGCGTGGTAGATATCCGGCTCTGCCTCTTCCGACAGGCGAATGGTCTTCGCGTAGCAGCCGCCTTCAAAGTTAAACACGCCGTCATCATCCCAGCCATGTTCATCGTCGCCAATCAGACGACGTTTTGGATCGGTGGACAGCGTTGTTTTACCGGTGCCGGAAAGGCCGAAGAACACTGCTACATCGCCTTTTTCCCCGACGTTCGCCGAGCAGTGCATGGAGGCGATACCGCGCAACGGCAGCAGGTAGTTCATGACCGAGAACATCCCTTTCTTCATTTCGCCGCCGTACCAGGTACCGCCGATCAGCTGGATACGCTCGGTCAGGTTGAAGGCGATAAAGTTTTCGGAGTTCAGACCCTGCTCTTTCCACTGCGGGTTGGTGCATTTCGCGCCGTTCATCACGATAAAGTCAGGGGTGAAGTCTTGCAGTTCTTCATCAGTTGGACGAATGAACATGTTCTTCACAAAATGCGCCTGCCAGGCCACTTCGGTGATAAATCGTACGGAGAGACGGGTGTCGGCGTTAGCGCCGCAGAACGCATCAATAATAAACAGACGCTTGCCGGAAAGCTGATGGGTGACAAGTCCTTTCAGATGCTGCCAGGTTTCCGGGGAGAGCGGTTTGTTATCGTTCTTTCCTTTGCCCTTATCAGCCCACCACAGCGTATCGCGGGTGGTGTCGTCTCGGACGATATACTTATCTTTCGGCGAACGACCGGTAAAAATACCCGTATCGACGGCGATAGCACCCAGGTTCGTCAACACACCGCGCTCGTATCCTTCCAGTGCCGGATTGAGCTCTTCCTGATACAGCGTATCGTAATCGGGGTTGTAGACCACTTCCTGGACGTCGTGAATACCATAAGCCTTGAGATCTTGCGGGGTTAAACCATTAACACGCATATCACTGCTCCTTAGCCAATATGTACTGCCTGAAATTGTAGGGTTTTTCTGGGGATGTTAACCGCGACGGGGCTCATAGATTTACGTATCTGGTCAAAACCCTTACTAACGGAAAACGCTGCGACTCCAGTCACAGGGCGGGCAGATTATCGCAGGAATCGCTTTTTGGATGGGGAAAATGTTCTTAAAAGGTTAATCTCTGGTGAATTTATCCAGAAGAATGTGAATGTAATCGCATACATGTAAGAAAATTACGTAAGGGTTACACTGGGAAAACGATTCAGGTCTCTTGGGTCAGCTATTTTCAGAGTTTGAGGTGGGGGCCAGAGTTTTGCTTTGATGAGACAATAGATTTTTCATGAACAAGGGATGAGAAATGGAAAACCGTGAGACGTTATCCGCTTTAACGCGCGTAGCCGTCGTGCTGGCGGGGGCTCTACAGGGCGTAATTTGCTATGTAATTACGTGGTATATCGAGTACGCAAAATTGCCATCGGATACGCTGTGGCTGATGTGTGTAGTACCTGCCACCGTGGTAATGACAACCACGTTGTCTCTTGCCATGACGTCATCCAGAAAGCCATTTTTGTGGCTGTCACTCGGGATGATCGGCGCGGCAGTCGCGGGTATGGGCGGCTGGCTTAAGTGGAGCGTTGCAGGACTCGAAAGCTGGAATCTCAGAGATGAGATGCTCGTTTTCGGCTTTCATCTGCTGCTGATGACGCTGTTCGTGTTGCCATGGCTTCAGCGGCGTCTGGATCCCGTCCCGACTACCTCGTTCTACAGCGACTTTTATCAACGAAACTGGCATAACGCGCTGACACTGCTCATTATTTTTGTTTCGAATGGTCTCTTCTGGCTGGTGCTTTTCCTCTGGGCCGAGCTTTTCGAACTTATCGGCATCGGCTTTTTTGATCGTCTTTTCTTTCATTCTGACGGGTTTATTTCAGTGGCGATTGGCGTGGTTTCAGCCAGTGCGGCCGTGCTCACGCGTATGCAGGTAAGGTTAATCCATGCCTTGCAAAATCTGCTGACCCTCATCGCCACCGGTCTGCTTCCCCTGATGGCGGCGCTGGCGCTGCTCTTTATTGGCGCGTTGCCTTTTGTCGGCTTTGAATCCATTTCAGCCAGAATATCCGCCGCGGGCTTGCTGACCACCTTAGCGCTGCTGCTGTTATTCCTGGTGACGATAGTGTGGCATCCACAGCGTCAAACACTGCCTTACTATGCCCCGCTGCGAGGGATGATTCGCCTCGCTGTGGCTATCGTACCCGCGTATCCGGTTCTGGCGGGGTGGGCGCTGTGGCTACGCATTTCGCAATACGGCTGGTCACCCGAGCGTCTGTACGGGGTATTGATAACCATCGTGGCGCTGGTCTGGGCGATCGGTTTTTGCGCCAGCGCTCTGATTCAGCGCCGTGAACCGCAGAAGATCCATGCGTACGTCATCCCGGCGACCGGGCTGCTTTCCCTCATTTTCCTGGCGTTGGTCCATACCCCCGTGCTGGATCCGTGGCGAATAAGTGTTGCAAGCCATATGGCCCGCTATCAGGACGGCAGAATAACTGCGGATCAAGTCAGCCTGTATATGCTCAGTAACGCTGGACGAAAGGGGCGGGAGGCGATGCTCACGCTGCAAAACGATCCGCAGTTTATCTCTAACCCAAAACGCCAGCGTGAAATAAATGGTCTTCTCTCCAGGAATGCTGGCGGAGCAGGTAAGATGACCGCCGCGATGCTGGAAAAACAGGTCCAGCTCGCACCGGGAATGGCTCATCCTGATAAGACATTGTGGCAAGCCATGCTCAGCAATCAGTATCGCTTCGAGAGCTGCGATAGCGCCCAGAGTAACTGTTTACTTATGCCGCTGGATCTTAACAGCGACGGCAAGCCGGAAGCCGTGCTATTTCAATTTACCGATCGCACGATCGTGGCTTACACACAAACTAACACGGGCTGGAGGATCGCCGGGGACGCGTGGAAAATGCCGGAGGCATTGACCAGAGGAGAACTTGACCGCGCATTAAGGCAGAGGAAAGTGAAATCTGTCGTGAAGCCCTGGGCGGATATTGAGATTTTTGGGGAGCGTGTCGATATGAGCTACGACAGTTACAATAATGCGCAGTGGCGTTAGTGCTTTTTCTTGCCGGGTGGCGCTACGCTTACCCGGCCTACAATTAGCAATCATATCAAAAAATTGCACAATTCATTGTAGGCCCGTGCGAGCATAGCGCCGCCGGGCATCAGGCTCAGAGCTTAGTGAACCTGCGGATCCGCCGGAGAGGCGTTATTGCGGATCTCCGCGATATCCATCGAATTAAACACGTAGTGCGTACCGCAGTAATCACAGTGCATATCGATTTCACCGTCTTCCGCCATGATGCTGTCGATCTCTTCATCCGGCAGCGTTTTCAGGGCGCCGGCACAACGCTCGCGGGAGCAGGTGCACTTAAATTCCACCGCCTGCGGATCGTAAACCGTCACTTCTTCTTCGTGGTACAGACGCCACAGCACGTCGGTCGCCGACAGGGTGAACAGCTCTTCCGCTTTGATGGTTTCCGTCAGCGTTGCCAGATGCTCGAAATCATTGGTCTGTGCATCCTGCGCAGGCAGAACCTGAAGCAGCATACCACCGGCAGCAGGCTGACCATCTACTTCACCGGTGCGGATGAACAGACGGGTTGGCAGCTGTTCGGAACGCATGAAGTAATCTTCCAGGCAGGCGGCAAGCGTGTCGCCTTCCAGACCGACAACGCCCTGATAGCGCTCACCCTCTTCAGGCGAAATCGTGATAACCAGGTAGCCATTTCCGACCAGCGTTTTCAGATCCGCATTTTCAGGGATATCGCCCTGAACGCGCGCCACGCCGCGCATTTGCTGCTGGTTATTACCGTTGATCACCGCCAGCGACATCGGGCCATCACCCTGCAACTGAACGGTAATATCGCCAGCGAACTTCAGCGTGGCGGTCAGCAGGCTGGTGGCAACCAGCAGTTCGCCCAACAGGGTTTTCACCGGCAGCGGGTAGTTGTGGTTTTCCAGAATCTGTTTCCAGGTTTCGGATACGGTGACCAGCTCGCCGCGCACGGCGAATTGTTCAAACAGATAGCGGTGTAATTGGTCGTGTTGGGCCATTTTCATCTCTCGTGCAGGTGAGGGTTACTCGCTCTCACCGTGTTTAAATTTCATCAGATCGCGGCGCTCTTTTTTATCCGGTCGCCGGTCCGGGTGAGGCATAGTTAGCGCGTTCATTTTGCGCGCCAGCGCGGTTTTCTCGCGCTTCTCTATGCTTTCGGCCGTCTCTTCATACAGCAAAACGGCTTCGGTTGCGGGCCGCCGTTGTTCGGTAATGGCTTTCACCACCACCGTTTTCTCATCGTTGCCCTGGCGAAGCGTTAACGTGGCATTCAGTTCAACCAGCTTGCTCGGTTTGCTGCGCTGACCGTTGTAATGCACCTTTCCGCCGTCAACCATTTCACGGGCAAGGGCGCGCGTTTTGTAAAAACGGGCGGCCCACAGCCATTTATCCAGTCTTACCCCATCAGAGGGTTTTTCTTTCATGGCGTCTCCTTCACGGTGAGTGAGGGGATCATCCGGCGATAGTCGTTCAGCCCCGGATGTCGCAGATAGCTTTTTTCAGCCAGGCCGGAATCCGGATTGGTCACGCCCAGACAATAGCGAATGCCAAAAGCGGCCGCAGAATCCAGAATCGGCTCGCTGTCGTCAATAAACAGCGTGCGTTCCGGCTGTAAACCGGTCTCTTCCACCACGGCATGCCACAACCGCTGATCCTCTTTCGGATAACCAAATGTGTGGGTGGAAAGCAATAAATCAAGGTGTGAAGCAAGACCGGTATGTTCCAGCTTCACGGCCAGGTTATGGGGATGCGCATTCGTCAGCAAAATGCGGCGCTTACCGCAGGCTTTCAGCGCATCCAGGAACGGGACCGTATCGTCGCGCAGTACGGCGCGTGCGCCCTGGGCGGTGGTCATGGCACAAATATCCAAACCGAGTCGCTCGCTCCAGTAGTCAAGACAGTACCAGTTTAGCGTATGCTGCACCGCGCTATATTGCGAACGAATGAATTCCTGCGCTTCTGCCGGGGAGATCCCCTGCTGTTCACCGTAAGTTTCCGGGACCAGCTTTTGCCAGAAATAGTTATCAAAGGCGAGATCAAGCAGCGTGCCGTCCATATCAAGCAGGACGGTATCGACCGCCTGCCAGTCGATATCAAGATGCATAAGGGGGAACTCCAGCCAGAAGAAACGTGCGCGACAGGGTAGCACAACTTGTCGCGCAGGGACGTTATCCGATCAGGCTCTCAGAAGAGGAGATCAGTTTCGGGTTAAGGCAATTTTCGTAGTAGGCCTGGATTTCTGCCAGCCGCGTGCGGGAACGCTGATAGCGGCGTACGGCCTGATAACCGTTCCAGACGATGCACGCCAGCATCGCAATCAGCAGCAGGGATGTCCCTATATAGCGCCACAGGCCAGCGCTATCCGGCATACGGTGCAGGCCAATATGACGCGTGCCGTTGGCGTCGGTAAAGAGGGTGGTGACGATCCCTTCCGCGCTGAATGGCGTCTGCATCAGCATCTGCGCCAGACGCTGGAATTCGCTCCACTGCTCCTGGGCAGGATAGTCATAGAGCGAAACCTGCGGATAAGGTTGATCCACCAGGTCGCTGCCTTCATCGCTGGCAATCACAAAACCGCCCGGCGCCGGGCTGTTAAGCGCCTGGGCGGCACGGGTGGTTTCACGCATCACGAAGGGGGCGGTAGAGGTCGCCACCAGATTATCCAGCGACTCGGCGCTGACCGGACGCAGAAGCACGTTCACACCGTCCAGGCGTCCCGCTTCGGCGCGTTTCACCAGCGCGTCCCAGTCTTTGCTGTTGCCGAGGTTGACGAGCGCGTTCTTCAGCCGGATACAGTCATCCTGGGCGGAACAGAGATCCTCTGTTTTCAGGACGATTTCGCCAAAGTCATCCAGCAGCACCATGCCCGACTTCTGAATAGCCGAACGCAGGGCAGGGCTGACGCGAGAATCATCATCCGGTTTTGGATGGAGCTGGCGATTAATCGTCTGGGTGAGCGCAGTGGCCTTATTGACCACATCCGATTCCGGCAGCGGCAGCGGAGAGGCGTCATTCCAGATGATCTGAGAGCAGTCGAACGGCGCGAACGGCGAGTTCTGGCGCGTGTTCCAGGCGCCCGGCGTGTGGATATTACACATCCCGGTGCCTTTGAGGCGCAACGTATCCCCCACGCGTACACCCGCTTCTTCGAGCTGCTGTACGCTGGTGGCTTCCACAGTTTGCGCCCCTTTGATCCACGACAGGGTAAATTTAATCGGCATATCCAGCGGCACGAAGAGCAGCAGCATGATGAAGATTAACGCGGCGCCACCGGCAATCACCGCGCTGCGGAGCCAGTGCTGAAGCGGGAAGTTTTTCACTTCGTCGTGCAGGGATAAGTAGCGCCCCTGGCGTACAACGTGGCGGTCGAGATAGATATCAATATCCGTTTTATGGCCAAGGTCCTGCGCAATCCACGGCTGCCAGTGGCGCGGGTAGATAAGATCGATGATCCCGAGCGAGATATTGTTGATATGTTCCTGATCGTTCTCACCGAACAGTCCCCAGCGTTTTGGGGTTCCGCGCAGGCAGTGAATTTCGCGTAATGACGTTTTTACCGGCGGAGCAAATATGCCCCACAGCCCGGCGGCCAGAAGCAGTACTGCGCCACCCGCGAGCCACGGAACAAACACGTCCGGCGTCAGCAGGCAGATGAAAAAGAGCAGGAACGAGGCGACAATCAACACCGCTTCGCGAATGCCATCCGGGCGGCTCAGGACGTACTCTTCATGCGTTTCCTGGCGGATGTTCAGCAGTTCAATCTGCTCAGTCTCTTCACCGCGAATAGAGGCCTGCGTTCCGCTTGCGCGTTCCAGCGCAAAGCGTGGCGCTTCCTGAACATATTCGCTCAGCGTATGACCATTGAGGGAGATAACCAGCGGCAGCGTATCGGTATGGATGAGCTCGACGCTGTTTTCGTCGTTGATATATTGCTCCCAGAAGGGAGGCAGGTGCACTTCAACAGAGTCGAGATAGTAACGCCACTTGTTGGGATCGTCGGTTGTAATGCCGTAGCGGGTAATGGAGCGCGTCACGCACAGAACGGTGTCGCTTTGGGCGTTAAGGTTGAGCGATACGGGGGCGGCGCTGGCGCCGGTAGGGCCAGGCGAAAGCCGGGATCGGTTCAGCGTGTCGAGATACTGCTCAACGGTGCTGCGTTCCTCTGGCGAAAGCTTGCGCGTGTTTGCCCCGGCGAACGCGTTCAAAAAGGGCAGCCGATAACGGCGATGTACGCGGCGCCTGAATACCCACACCGCAATCGACGCGCAGGCCAGCACAGCAGCGAGAAAAATCAAAATGGTGCTCATGCTTTCCCCATCTTACTTATCTTCTTACAGGTGTTGTCAGTCGCACCTTTTGTACAATGAATGAGATTCTGTGGTCGGCTATCGGCAAGTATGGAGTCTAACTTGAGCATGTTGACGCGCATCCCAGTGACCGGTAATGATAACAAAGCCTGTTCCGGCGCGATATCAGCAAATTCCTGGAAACATTTCAACCTCTTGACATTTGTTTTGAAATGAGAATTGCATTCAATTACGTTGCATAAATGTAAATAAAGAGCAATTGACATTGCCGAAACCGTGCGGCGTATCGCACAATAAAGCCAGTTCACCCAGCAAAGACCCGTCAAGATGACCAAACCCTTACAAAAACCCACCATTCTGAATGTTGAAACCGTCGCGAAATCGCGTCTGTTTAATGTCGAAAGCGTGGATCTGGAGTTCAGCAACGGTGTGCGTCGTGTTTATGAGCGTATGCGCCCCTCCTCGCGTGAAGCGGTGATGATTGTGCCCATCGTCGACGAGCACCTGATCCTCATTCGTGAATACGCCGTGGGCACAGAATCGTACGAGCTGGGCTTCTCCAAAGGACTGATCGATCCGGGCGAAACGGTGTTTGAAGCGGCAAACCGGGAGCTGAAAGAAGAGGTCGGTTTTGGCGCGAAAGAGCTGACGTTCCTGAAAAAATTGAGCATGGCGCCGTCCTATTTCTCCAGCAAAATGAACATCGTTGTCGCGGAAGATCTCTATCCTGAATCGCTGGAAGGAGACGAGCCGGAACCGCTACCGCAGGTTCGCTGGCCGCTGGCTCATCTGATGGATTTGCTGGAAGATCCTGACTTTAACGAGGCGCGCAACGTGAGCGCACTGTTCCTGGTGCGGGAGTGGCTGAAGGGGCAGGGGCGTTTATAGCGCCACCATTAAAAACGGCAACCGAAGGTTGCCGTTTTGCATTGATGTTGTAGGCCGGGTCAGGCGTAGTCGCCACCCGGCTTTTTAGTTGGCGTCAGAACAGTTCGTGCGTCTCGCCGTTATCAATGATCTCTGTACCCACCTCATGCACCGCCTGCGTGGTTGGCTGCGTACCCTCGATGAAATACTCGGCACGGCTGTTGCCGCCATTCGCAAGCTGTCCGGTGCTGCGGTCAATATTGATCGTGACAATGCCCGGCGGAGGCGTTAGCGGCTGCTCCGGCACGCCCTCGAGAGCGGCCTTCATGTAAGCATCCCACGCCGGTTGCGCACTCTTAGCCCCACCCTCATAACCGGAAATCTGATCTTTAATCGCGCCAGAAGCGGTTGTGCGCCCCAGAGTGCGGCGGTGATCGTCAAAACCAATCCAGACCGAGGTGACAACGCCCGGGCCATAACCTGAGAACCAGGCATCTTTTGAACTGTTGGTTGTCCCGGTTTTGCCGCCGATGTCGTGGCGCTGCAAATCGCGGCCCGCTCGCCAGCCGGTGCCTTGCCAGCCCGGTTCGCCAAAGATGTTGGTGTTCAGTGCGCTCTTAATCAGGAACGACAGCGGCGTGCTGATCACGTGCGGGGCGTACTCCTGCGCGCCACTCTGGGCGACCAGCGCCTGATTGGCCTGTTCCAGCTGAGGCTGCGGCACCGCCAGATTCTGACGTTCCTGAGAGATCGCCACATCTTCCATATCCTTGTTTTCCAGGACATTGGATTTTGGCGTGTCGCCGTAAATCACCGGAATATCGCATTCAGGGCAGGCAATTTTCGGTTTCGCTTCAAACAGTACGCCGCCCTGATCGTTCTCGATTTTGCTGATGAAATACGGATCGACCAGGAATCCCCCGTTCGCCATCACCGAGTAGCCACGAGCGACCTGGAGCGGCGTAAAGGACGCGGAGCCGAGCGCCAGAGATTCGGTATGAACAATGTTTTGCGCCGGGAAGCCGAAGCGTTGCAGATACTCTGCCGCATAATCAACGCCCATCGCACGCATCGCGCGAACCATGACCACGTTCTTCGACTGGCCAAGGCCCTGACGCAGACGGATAGGGCCAGCGTATTGCGCCGGAGAGTTCTTCGGCTGCCAGTCAGAGCCCGCACCGGCATCCCAGCGGGAAATTGGCACGTCGTTGAGAATGCTGGCGAGCGTCAGCCCCTTATCCATCGCCGCGGTATACAGGAACGGTTTGATGTTCGAACCAACCTGACGCAGTGCCTGGGTCGCGCGGTTAAATTTGCTCTGGTTGAAATCGAACCCGCCAACCAGCGCCATCACGGCACCGTTCTGCGGATTGATGGAGACCAGCGCAGAGTTGACGTCCGGCACCTGCGCCAGCCACCAGACATCACCGACCTGACGGACCCAGATTTGTTGTCCGGTTTGTACCACATCGGTCACTTTACGTGGCGTCGGGCCCTGAAGAGTGTCAGAGCGGTACGGACGCGCCCAGCGGATACCCTCCATGCGCAGCGAAACGGATGTACCATCGGCCATCATCGCCACCGCTTCCTGCGGATCGGCCTGGGTGACCACAGCCGGACGCAGCGGGCCATAGGTCGGCAGCGCTTTCAGGGAATCAGTAATTTTTTTGCTGTCCCATGCGCCTTCGCCCACTCTCCACAGCACGTTGGACGGGCCGCGATAGCCGTGACGCATATCGTAATCCATCACGTTATTACGCACCGCCTGCTGGGCAGCCTGCTGTACCTTGCGGGTCACGGTGGTATAGACGCGATAACCATCTTCATACGCTTTATCACCGTAGCGACTCACCATCTCCTGGCGAACCATTTCAGTGAGATACGGTGCAGAGAAGGCGATTTCCGGCGCATGGTAATTGGCGTCAATAACGTCGCTGCGCGCCTTATCGTACTCAGACTGACTGATGTAGCCTTCGCTCAACATACGCGACAGCACCACGTTACGGCGCGCGGTGGCGCGGTCCTGCGAGTAGAGCGGGTTAAACGTGGATGGCGCTTTTGGCAGGCCGGCAATGGTCGCCATTTCGCTCAGCGTGAGCTGATCGATCGGCTTACCAAAATAAACCTGAGCCGCAGCCCCTACGCCATAGGCGCGGTAGCCCAGATAGATCTTGTTGAGGTAAAGCTCAAGGATCTCGTCTTTGCTCAGCAGTTGCTCAATGCGGATCGCGAGGAACACCTCTTTGATCTTACGCATCAGCGTCTTTTCCGGGCTGAGGAAGAAGTTACGCGCCAGCTGCTGGGTAATGGTACTTGCCCCCTGAGAGGCATGACCGGAGAACAGCGCCACGCTTGCCGCACGGAAAATACCGACCGGATCGACACCGTGGTGCTCGTAAAAACGGCTGTCCTCGGTGGCGATAAAAGCTTTCACCATCACGGGTGGGATTTGATTTAAGGTCAAAGGGATACGACGTTTCTCGCCGTATTGCGCCATCAGTTCACCATCGGCGCTATAGACCTGCATAGGGATCTGAAGCCGCACATCACGAAGCGTGGCGACATCAGGGAGTTGCGGCTCGACATATTTGTACAAACCAATAATCGAGCCTGCTCCCAGCAGAATGCAACAGACTGCAAGGATCAATAAATACTTTACGAACTTCACCGGAGATTTCCCATTTGGTTTAGCCTGGGCAGTTTCTAAACAATCGCGCGGTAGTATAAAGGCAAGCCTGATTCATTGATATAGCCGTCACTCCGACGGGCGATAAGGAGATCGTGAAGCATGGCTTTTAAAACGTGGCAAACAGGTGTTCATATTCAACAGGATAAGGTGGTTGCGGTAGCGCTGACCAGAGAGCGGGCCGGATGGCGTTTACGGCGCTGGTGGGCGGTGCCGCTGTCGGACGGCGTTATCGGGGAAGGCAAAATACTTAAGCCAGAAGAGCTGGTTAACGCATTACGTGGCTGGCGGAAAACATTGCCGCACTCGCATCGGGTATTCCTCTCATTTCCGGCAACGCGCGTTCTGCAACGCGCGTTGCCCCGTCCATCCGTTACCTTGCGTGACAGCGAACAGCTCACCTGGGTAGGCGCCGCATTAGCGCGTGAGCTGGAGATGCCCGCCGATACGCTCTGCTTTGACTACGCGCAGGATACGTTCAGCAACACTTTTCAGGTTACCGCAGCGCAAAACAGAGAGGTCGATACCCTGTTGACGCTGGCGAACGCGCTGCGTTTGCGTCTGGCAGCAATCGCCCCGGATGCCGGCGCGCTGGCTAATCTTCTCTCTGCTGTTGCCCCCGCCCGGTGCGTCGCCTGGAGAGATCAACACCAGTGGCTATGGGCGATGCGTCACCAGTGGGGGCGGCGCTACACCACAGAAGCGGCGACGGTGAATGAACTGGCGGCGCTGCTTGCGCTTTCTTCTTCTGATATCGCCGTGTTTGATGCTGCCCGCGATCCCTGGGAAGCGGTGACGCTGTGCCAGCCGCCGCTGCCGGAATGCGGTGCTGATTACACCGTCGCCCTGGCGCTGGCCATGAGCGAGGCGCCGTAATGAGCATGCCCAATCTTTTACCCTGGCGTCGGCAGCAACGTAATCAGCGCCTGCGCTTCTGGGGGATGCTGTTTGCCGCCTCATTGCTGGTGATGCTGGCGGGTGGTATCAGCCTGCGGGCGACGCAGTCTCTCGCGTTACAGGCGTTGCAGAGCGAACTGGCGGGGACACGGGCGGTGCAGAAAGTATTGAGAGCCCGTCAGCCGCAGTCAGCGGGGCTGAAAACCCCTTCGCCGCCGTCTGATCCGGCCTGGCAACCCGCGCTGGAATCGCTTGCCAGCGCAATGCCCCGGCAGGCGTGGCTGACGGCGCTGCGTTATCAGCCACCCTCGCTGACCCTGACCGGCTATACCACTTCACTGCCAGCGCTCGCAGCCATGACCGATGCGCTGAAAAGGGTGACGGGATTTAACCCCGGACCGGCAGGCGAACTGCAACAGGATAGCCTGGGGCGATGGATGTTCTCTTTTAAACTGCATAGCCGGAGGTAGCCGGTGGGTATCTGGTATCAACGCTGGGCTGATGCACGTCCTTCCCGGCGCGTCCTTTGCTGGTTGATCGCGTCGGGGCTTGTTGCGTGGGCAATTTGGGAACTACTGCTCAGGCCCGCTGCTCTGCGTTACGCCGATGTTCAGGCGCAGGCCATCAGTGCGAAGCGAATCAACGCCTCGCTGTGGCCAGAGGCCGGACGGCAAGCAGTGTTTACGCAAGTGACGCCCTCGCGGCCCTTTTCTCCCCTGGCATTTCAGCGTGAGGACGCAAGGCTGGTGTACTGGAAGCCGCAGCAGAGTGGGGGAGAGCTGGCGCTGGATGCCTCATGGGGCGCGGTTCCGGCGCTCTTTTCCCGGCTGGCGCTTGAGAACGTGCGGGTGAGTGCGTTTTCCATCATCCCACAGGGCAAACAGTTACGCCTCAGCCTGCAACTGGAGATCGGTCATGCGCAGTAAAGCCCGTTTAGTCATCCTGCTTTCTCCGCTTTTCCTGACCGGGATGCGGGATCCCTTCTCTGTGCCGGAAGAGCGTTGCGCAGCCGGGCAGCTCAGCCAGTGGCGGTATCAGGGGATAGTCAGCGGCAGCAGGGATATCGGCCTTATGCAGGACGGGCAGAAACGCTGGCACCGGGTAAAAACGCAGATGCGGTTACCGACAGGCTGGCGGGTGAGCGCGATAGATAGACAACAACTGACCGTTGATGTCGGCGATATGTGCGAGCCGAAGCGATGGACATGGCAACGAGAAGGAACGAAAAAAAGTGAAGATAAGGATAGGGCTGTTACTGGCGGTACTCAGCCAGCCCCTGTGGGCCGCGACGCCAAAACCGGTCACCCTGCTGGTGGATGATGTCCCGGTGGTGCAAATATTACAGGCGCTGGTAGCGCAGGAGGATCGCAATCTGGTGGTGTCGCCGGATGTCAGCGGTTCGCTTTCGCTGAATTTAACGCGGGTGCCCTGGAGGCAGGCGCTTCAGACGGTAGTGAACAGCGCCGGGCTGGTATTGCGGGAAGAGGGCGGCATTTTTTATGTGCATACGGCGGCCTGGCAACGGGAGCAACAGACGCGTAAAGAGCAGGAGCGGGCCCAGCGTCTGCTCGACGCCCCGCTGCACTCTCACAGCATTCCGTTTGCTTATGCGGATGCGGGCGAATTGCAAAAAGCGGCGGAAAAGCTCTTAAGCCCGAAAGGCAGTCTCTCCGTCGACAAGCGCACCAACCGTTTCCTGGTCAGGGATAACCAGACGGTGGTGGATATGCTCCAGCGCTGGGCTGTGCAGATGGATCTGCCCGTCGAGCAGGTGGAACTGGCGGCGCAGATTGTGACCATCAGTGAAAAAAGCCTGCGTGAACTGGGGGTGAAATGGAACCTCGCTGACGCAACGGAGGCCAGTAAAGTGGGTCAGGTCACGACGCTGGGTGCGGACCTGTCGGTGGCCAGTGCGACCACCCACGCAGGGTTTAACATCGGGCGCATCAACGGCAGGATGCTGGATCTTGAGTTGTCGGCGCTTGAGCAAAAGCAGCAGGTGGATATCATCGCCAGCCCGCGGCTGCTGGCATCGCACATGCAGCCGGCCAGCATCAAGCAGGGCAGCGAAATTCCGTATCAGGTTTCCAGCGGCGAGAGCGGGGCGACATCCGTTGAATTTAAAGAAGCGGTATTAGGCATGGAGGTCACGCCGGTGGTTCTGCCGGGTGGTCGTGTGCGCCTGAAATTGCATATCAGTGAAAATATGCCCGGCCAGGTGCTGCAACAGGCAGACGGCGAAACGCTGGCGATCGATAAGCAGGAGATCGAAACGCAGGTTGAGGTAAAAAGTGGGGAAACGCTCGCGCTGGGCGGGATCTTTTCGCAAAAGAATAAAACCGGACGCGACAGCGTGCCCGTGCTGGGCAACATTCCGTGGCTGGGTCAGCTGTTCCGCCATGACGGAAAAGATAACGAACGGCGCGAGTTAGTGGTGTTTATCACGCCACGTCTGGTCAGTATTCAGTAATGGGTAACGATCCCCGCAATGATTTTGCATTCAGTTTGTTGCAGATGTTTGACGTGGGGCATGAATTAGCATACAAGGAGTACCGATTTGAGTTGGACTTACGTCTTATTTCCTTATGCGCCGGGAACGGTGATTTAATCAGTTGCCAAACAAGCCGGAGTATTGAGATAATTTTTCGTCTGACTCTCGCTCTATTGCAAATGAGGTTTCAGTTCATGTCCTGCTACGCCGGGTGTCTGCGCAGCGGGGATTACCATTAACGAATAGTCTTAGTAGTACCGAAAAAATGGCAGAGAAACGCAATATCTTTCTGGTTGGGCCTATGGGTGCCGGCAAAAGCACTATTGGGCGTCAGTTAGCTCAACAACTCAATATGGAATTTTACGATTCTGATCAAGAGATTGAGAAACGAACCGGAGCGGATGTGGGCTGGGTCTTCGACGTAGAAGGCGAAGAAGGTTTCCGTGACCGAGAAGAAAAAGTGATCAACGAACTCACGGAAAAACAGGGCATTGTGCTGGCAACTGGCGGCGGCTCTGTAAAATCTCGCGAAACCCGCAACCGTCTCTCCGCCCGTGGCGTAGTGGTCTATCTTGAGACGACCATCGAAAAACAGCTGGCACGCACGCAGCGTGATAAAAAGCGCCCGTTGTTGCAGGTTGAAACACCGCCACGTGAAGTTCTGGAAGCTTTGGCCGATGAACGCAATCCTCTGTACGAAGAGATTGCTGATGTGACCATTCGTACTGACGATCAAAGCGCTAAAGTGGTTGCAAACCAGATTATTCATATGCTGGAAAGCAACTGATTCTGGCTATATATACACTCGCCTGCGGGTAAAAGCATTTAAGGTGGATGTCGCGTCATGGAGAGGATTACAGTTACTCTCGGGGAACGTAGTTACCCTATCACCATCGCGGCTGGTTTGTTTAACGACCCAGCTTCCTTCTTACCACTGAAAGCGGGTGATCAGGCGATGCTGGTCACCAACGAGACGCTGGCTCCGCTTTATCTCGACCGTGTACGTCACCTGCTTGAGCAGGCGGGCGTGAAGGTCGACAGTGTGATTCTGCCCGATGGCGAGCAGTACAAAAGCCTGACGGTACTGGATACCGTCTTTACCGCACTTCTGCAAAAACCGCACGGTCGTGATACAACACTGCTTGCCCTGGGCGGCGGCGTTGTGGGCGATCTGACCGGTTTTGCAGCTGCCAGCTACCAGCGCGGCGTGCGCTTTATTCAAATTCCAACCACGTTGCTCTCACAGGTCGATTCTTCTGTGGGCGGTAAAACGGCGGTTAACCATCCGCTCGGCAAAAACATGATTGGCGCGTTCTACCAGCCTGCATCGGTGGTGGTGGATCTCGACTGTCTGAAAACCTTGCCAGCGCGCGAACTGGCGTCCGGCCTTGCAGAAGTGATCAAATACGGCATTATTCTTGACGGGGAGTTCTTCACCTGGCTGGAAGAGAATATGGATGCGCTGCTGCGCCTCGACGGGCAGGCAATGGCCTACTGTATTCGCCGTTGTTGTGAGCTGAAAGCAGAAGTCGTTGCCGCAGATGAGCGTGAAACCGGCTTACGTGCTTTACTGAATCTGGGGCATACGTTTGGTCATGCGATCGAAGCCGAAATGGGCTACGGTAACTGGCTTCACGGTGAAGCTGTCGCTGCCGGAATGGTTATGGCGGCGCGTGCCTCTGAACGTCTGGGGCAGTTCAGGCCGGAAGAGACAGCACGTATCATCGCGTTGCTTAAACGTGCTGGCTTGCCGGTAAGTGGTCCGCAGGAAATGTCTGCGCAGGCGTACCTTCCCCACATGATGCGCGATAAAAAAGTATTAGCAGGTGAGATGCGTCTGGTACTCCCGCTTGCAATAGGGAAAAGTGAAGTGCGCGGCGGAGTGCCGCACGAAGTCGTACTTGGCGCTATTGCTGATTGTCAGCAAGCGTAACAACTAGAAAGGTCAGACCGCTGTAACAGGTGGTCGTTTTAGCTTCAGGTTAATGCAGAGTCGTTGGCAGAAGCCTTTGAGTGGGGTGTTAAATGGATGAATTCAAACCAGAAGACGAGCTGAAACCCGATCCCGGCGATCGTCGTACTGGTCGTTCTCGTCAATCTTCAGAACGTGATAACGAGCCGCAGATCAACTTTGACGATGTCGATCTGGATGCAGACGATCGTCGCCCTTCGCGTAGCCGCAACGCGCGCAATGAGCGTGAAGACGAGGAGTTTGAATCCGAAGAAGAGTTAATGGATGAACAGCCTGTTGAACGTCGACCGCGCAAGCGTAAAAAAGCGGTAGCGGCAAAACCGGCCTCCCGTCAGTACATCCTGATGGGCCTTGGCGTTCTGGTGCTGGTATTGCTGATTGTCGGCATTGGTTCCGCGCTAAAAGCCCCTTCTACCCATTCTACCGAGCAGACCGCGTCTGCCGAGAAGAGCATCGACCTGTCTGGTAACGATGCGAGCAACCAGGCGAATGGCGCTCAGCCTGCGCCGGGCACCACTTCCGCAGAGCAGACCGCAGGCAACACCAGCGCCGGTCAGGATATCTCTCTGCCGCCTGTCTCTTCTACCCCGACTCAGGGCCAGGCGCCAGCTACGCCTGAAGGCCAGCAGCGTGTTGAGGTTCAGGGCGATCTGAACAACGCGCTGATGCAGCCGCAGAATCAGGAACAGGTTAACGCTGCCGTGGTGAACTCCACGCTGCCAACTGAACCAGCCACCGTTGCGCCAGTTCATGGCAGCAATGCCCAGCAGCAGACGGCGGCAACGGAAACCAAACCGCGCCAGACGCAGACTGCACCACGCCAGGAGCGTAAGCAGGCTGTGATTGAGCCGAAGCGTGAGACGAAACCACAGGCCGTGGCAAAAGCGCCAGAAACGAAAGCGCCAGCGCAGACAAAACCTGCGGTGAGCCAGCCGGTTAAAGCGCCAACGCCAGCAGCAACCGCTGCTCCGAAAGCGACGGCGACCACAGCGGCGCCTGCTGCAACAACACCTGCGGCTCCCGCAGCCAAAACGGGCGCTTCGCCAGGTAAAACGACGGGCAACGTGGGTTCTTTGCAGTCGGCCTCTTCCAGCAACTACACCCTTCAGCTGAGCAGTTCGTCTAACTATGACAACCTCAACGCCTGGGCGAAGAAATCGAATCTGAAAAACTACGTGGTTTATCAGACGACCCGTAACGGTCAACCGTGGTATGTGCTGGTGAGTGGTATTTATGCTTCCAAAGATGAAGCAAAACGTGCCGTTTCCACGCTGCCAGCCGACGTGCAGGCGAAAAACCCGTGGGCGAAGCCGATTCATCAGGTGCAGGCCGATCTGAAGTAATGTTTAAAGCGCAGGATGCTGTCGGAGCTTTCTCCACAGCCGGAGAAGGTGTAATCAGTTAGTCAGCATGAAAAAAAATCGCGCTTTTCTGAAATGGGCAGGGGGGAAATACCCCCTGCTCGACGATATTAAAAAGCACCTGCCGAAAGGCGAGTGTCTTATCGAGCCCTTCGTGGGTGCTGGATCGGTGTTCCTGAATACCGATTTTTCTCGTTATATCCTGGCGGATATCAACAGCGACCTTATTAGCCTCTATAACATCGTCAAACTGCGTACCGATGAGTATGTGGAAGAGGCACGGAAGCTGTTTACGCCAGAGAACAACAACCCGGACGTCTACTATCAGTTCCGCGCTGAGTTTAATCAAAGCCAGGATCCGTTCCGTCGCGCGCTGTTGTTTCTTTATCTCAACCGCCATGGCTACAACGGTCTGTGCCGGTATAATCTGCGTGGCGAGTTTAACGTGCCGTTTGGCCGCTATAAGCGTCCCTATTTCCCGCAGGACGAGCTGTATCACTTTGCTGAAAAAGCGCAGAATGCCGAGTTCTACTGTCTCTCATATGAAAAGTGCATGGAACTGGCGGGCGTAAACTCGGTGGTCTACTGCGACCCGCCTTACGCGCCGCTGTCTGCCACGGCAAATTTCACCGCCTACCACACCAATAGCTTCAGCCCGGCCGAGCAGGCTCGTCTGGCTGAGATGGCGGAAAAGCTGGTCAGCAAAAGAATTCCGGTGTTAATTTCGAATCACGACACGCCTGATACGCGCGAATGGTACAAAGCCGCGAAGCATTTTCAGGTAAAAGTGCGGCGTAGCATTAGCAGCAACGGCGGCACACGTAAAAAGGTGGACGAACTTCTGGCGCTTTATCGACCCTGAGCCTTTGCCCGCCGGTAAACACATTTCAAGGAGATGCGGATGAAACAGTTTTTGATTGCCCCCTCAATTCTGTCGGCCGATTTTGCCCGCCTGGGTGAAGACACTGCCAAAGCTCTCGCGGCTGGCGCGGATGTCGTCCATTTCGACGTTATGGATAACCACTACGTTCCCAACCTGACCATCGGTCCGATGGTGCTTAAAGCACTGCGTAACTACGGGATCACCGCGCCCATTGACGTGCATCTGATGGTGAAACCGGTTGACCGCATCGTACCCGATTTCGCCGCGGCGGGTGCCAGCATCATCACTTTCCACCCGGAAGCCTCCGAACACGTTGACCGCACGCTACAGCTGATCAAAGAGAACGGCTGTAAGGCGGGACTGGTCTTTAACCCGGCGACCCCGCTGAGCTATCTCGACTACGTGATGGACAAGCTGGACGTGATCCTGCTGATGTCCGTCAACCCTGGCTTTGGTGGTCAGTCATTTATCCCTCAGACCCTCGACAAACTGCGTGAAGTGCGCCGCCGTATCGATGAGTCTGGCTATGATATTCGTCTGGAAGTGGACGGCGGCGTGAAGGTCAATAACATCGGTGAGATTGCGGCGGCAGGGGCGGATATGTTCGTCGCAGGCTCCGCCATCTTCGATCAACCGGATTACAAAAAAGTCATTGATGAAATGCGCCGTGAACTGGCGAAGGTAAGTCATGGATAAATTGCAGGCTATTCGGGGTGTAGCATTTGACCTCGACGGCACGCTGGTCGACAGCGCGCCAGGATTAACCAGCGCCGTCGATCAGGCGCTGTATGCCCTTGAACTCCCCGTTGCAGGCGAAGAGCGCGTCGTGACGTGGATTGGTAACGGTGCAGACGTGCTGATGGAGCGCGCGCTGACCTGGGCTCGTCAGGAGCGTGCCTCTCAGCGTTCCGCGCAAGGTAAACCGAGTGTTGACCACGCGGATATTCCCCAGGATGAGCAGCAGCGTATTCTGCGCAAACTGTTCGACCGTTTCTACGAAGAGACCGTCGAAGAGGGCAGCTTCCTGTTCCCGGATGTCGCTGAAACGCTGAGCGCGCTACATGCTAAAGGCATCCCGCTGGGGCTGGTGACTAACAAGCCGACACCGTTCGTTGCGCCTCTGCTGGAAGCGCTGAATATCGCGAAATACTTCTCCGTAATTGTGGGCGGCGATGACGTACAGAATAAAAAGCCGCATCCGGAACCGCTATTGCTGGTGGCAGGAAAATTATCCTTAGCACCTGCGGAGCTGCTCTTTGTCGGGGATTCCCGCAATGATATTCTGGCTGCCAGAGCGGCAGGTTGCCCGTCGGTTGGGTTGACCTACGGCTACAACTACGGTGAAGCCATTACGCTGAGTGAGCCGGACGTTGTGTTCGACCACTTCAAAGATTTGTTGCCCGCACTCGGGCTCTCGCACAGTGAACATCAGGAATTGAATAATGACTAAGCCCATCGTTTTTAGTGGCGCACAGCCTTCAGGTGAACTGACCATTGGTAACTACATGGGTGCGTTACGTCAGTGGGTGAGCATGCAGGATGACTACCACTGCATTTACTGCATCGTGGATTTGCATGCTATCACCGCGCGTCAGGATCCCGAGAAGCTGCGCAAGGCGACGCTCGATACGCTGGCGCTGTACCTGGCGTGCGGTATCGATCCAGAGAAGAGCACCATTTTCGTTCAGTCTCACGTACCAGAGCACGCGCAGCTGGGCTGGGCGCTGAACTGCTACACCTATTTCGGCGAGCTGAGCCGCATGACCCAGTTCAAGGATAAGTCTGCGCGCTACTCTGAGAACATCAACGCCGGTCTGTTTGACTATCCGGTGCTGATGGCGGCCGACATTCTGCTGTACCAGACCAACCAGGTGCCGGTGGGTGAAGACCAGAAGCAGCACCTGGAGCTGAGCCGCGATATTGCCCAGCGCTTCAATGCGCTTTACGGCGACGTGTTCAAAGTGCCTGAGCCGTTTATTCCGAAATCCGGCGCGCGCGTGATGTCCCTGCTGGAGCCGACCAAAAAGATGTCCAAGTCTGACGATAACCGCAACAACGTTATCGGCCTGCTGGAAGATCCGAAATCGGTGGTGAAAAAGCTCAAGCGTGCGGTGACCGACTCCGATGAGCCGCCAGTGGTGCGCTACGACGTGCAGAACAAAGCGGGCGTATCCAACCTGCTGGACATTCTCTCCGGTGTGACCGGACAGAGCATCCCTGAGCTGGAAAAACACTTTGAAGGCAAGATGTACGGCCACCTGAAAGGCGAAGTGGCAGACGCCGTTTCCGGCATGCTGACCGAGTTGCAGGAGCGCTATCACCGTTACCGTAACGACGAAGCTTTCCTGCAAAAAGTGATGAAAGAGGGCGCAGAAAAAGCCAGCGCGCGCGCGTCGGAAACCCTGAAAGCGGTGTACGAGGCGATTGGGTTTGTGGCGAAACCTTAAGCCGCCACCCGACAAATACGGACTCAATAAAAAAACCGGGAAATTCCCGGTTTTTTTACGCCTGAAAAACGCTTACTGCTGTGCCGCCGGGCCGCAACCGCCAATGATCTTCGAAATGGAGATCGCCGGATGCAGCAGGTAATCATAGCTGCAATTATTTTTAGTATTTTGAACGTGACCGGTGCAGGCCGTCAGAGTTGATAACAGGCCGACCAGAACGGCAGCTTTAGCCAGTTTGAACATACGCATTCCTTGTCTAAAAATCTAAAATTGGATGTAACACGAGGGAATAAATGGAAAAGTTCCATTATGCGGGCGGTATGTTATCGATTGAGGTAAGAAGGGAGTAGTCCGCTTCAAGACTACTCCCGGGAGAGAGATTGTGCGTTAGTGGCTGGAGAACCAGTTCAGTTTTTCACGCAGTGCTACCACGCGGCCCACCACGATCAGCGCCGGGCTTTCAACCTGCTGCGCCAGCTCACCCAGCTGCGTCAGCACGCCATCGACCACGCGCTGCGTAATGGCGGTGCCGTTTTCCACCAGTGCGACCGGCATATCTGCTTCCATGCCGTGCTCCAGCAGTTTCGCCTGAATCGTGGCTGCCTGATTTAGCCCCATGTAGAAGACCAGCGTCTGCTTTTCAGCGGCCAGATTATGCCAGTCCAGCTCGCTGCCGGTTTTCAGGTGGCCCGTCACCAGGCGCACGCTCTGGGCATAGTCGCGATGGGTTAACGGAATGCCGGAATAGGCAGAACAGCCGGATGCCGCCGTAATACCCGGCACCACGGAGAATGGAATGCCCGCGTTGCAGAGAGTTTCCAGCTCCTCGCCGCCGCGACCAAAGATAAAGGGATCGCCCCCTTTCAGACGCACCACACGCTTACCTTTCTGCGCTTCCCGCAGCAGGATCTGGTTGATCTCCTCCTGCGGTACGCAGTGATAACCTGCCCGTTTGCCGACGAACACGCGGTCAGCATCGCGGCGTACCAGATTCATGATGTCATCAGAGACCAGACGGTCATACACCACGATGTCCGCCTGCTGGATCTGCTGGAGACCCTTCAGCGTCAGCAGGCCCGCATCGCCGGGACCTGCGCCCACCAGTACCACTTCACCGCGATGGTCCAGCGGCTCGCTCAGGAGCTGTTCGGTCGTCTCTTCAACGGCTTTGGTGTCCTGATTGGCAAGGGACTGCGCCAGCCTGTCGTTGACAAAGAACTTCTCCCAGAAGCGACGGCGTTCGCCCACGGTTGCGAAGGTATGCTTCACGCGGGAGCGCAGCTCTCCGGCGTATTGGGCAATCTGACCAAGATGCTGCGGCAGCACGGCTTCCAGTTTTTCCCGTAGCAGACGGGCAAGAACGGGCGAGCGCCCGCCGGACGACACCGCAATCATCAGCGGTGAACGGTCGATAATCGACGGCATGATAAAGCTCGCCTCTTTCGGCGCATCCACAACGTTACAGAAGATGCGGCGCGCTTCGCAGGCGTCGCTGACGCGCTGGTTAACGTCATCGTTATCCGTTGCGGCGATGGTCAGCCAGCAGGTATCCAGCAGGGATTCGTCAAATTCGCCCTGCACCTGGGTGAGCATCCCTTCCTGCGCCCAGACGTCAAACTGTGGGGCGAAAGTGAGGGCGTTGACGGTCAGCCGGGCGCCTGCCTCTAACAGCAGGCGTGCCTTGCGTTCAGCCACATCGCCGCCGCCCACGAGCAGGCAGTCGCGGTTGCGTAATTGACAAAAAATCGGCAGGTGATCCACGACGTTACCTCACAGCATTCATGGCGGGGGAAGAATTGACGTCAGGATAACAGCAGGAATCGTACAGAACATACGGTTTTTCCTGCCGTTACCCATAAGGGGTCATAAGCCTTTCCTATTGAAAAGGCGAGAGGTTACGCTTTCAGCTGCACCTCGCCGTCCTTCACGCGGACGTCGTAGTGTTTGACCGAGAAGCTTTCATCTTCCATGCAGAGTCCGTCGGTTAAGCGGAAGCGCTGCTTTTTCAGCGGGCTGGCAACCCACAGTTCGCCCTGGTGCTCCGCAATCAGACCGCGGGAGAGCACGCTGGCCTCGAAGAACGGGTCGATATTGCTGATGGCATAGACCTGTTCATCGTGGCGAGGGCGGAAAATCGCCACCTGCTCGTTGCCCAGCAGGGCACAGACGCCGGTTGCTGGCAGAATGTCGTTAATATTGCAGATGTTTACCCACTGGCTCATGCGTTTTCCTCCACCAGCATCACCGGAATACGTTCATACGGGGTCGCTGGACGATGCTGTTCACGCTCCGGCACCACCTGCACGTTCGGGTCGCGCTGGGTGCTGTTGATAAAGTGTTTGAAGCGCGTCTGCGCCGCTGGCGTGTTCACGGTTTCGGTCCACTCGCAGATCACCGCCTCGCGCAGGCGAGTCATCTCGGATTCCAGCTGTTCATTCAGGCCCAGCTTGTCGTCGATAATGACCGACTTCAGGTAGTCGATGCCGCCCTCGAGGTTATCAAGCCAGGAGGCGGTACGGGTCAGCTTATCGGCGGTACGGATGTAGAACATCATGAAGCGGTCGAGGTATTTGATCAGCGTATCGCGATCGAGATCGGCGGCCAGCAGATCCGCGTGGCGAGGTTTCATCCCGCCGTTGCCGCACACGTACAGGTTCCAGCCTTTCTCGGTGGCAATAATACCCACGTCTTTACCCTGCGCTTCCGCACATTCGCGGGTACAGCCGGAGACGCCGAACTTCATTTTGTGCGGGGTACGGATGCCTTTGTAGCGGTTTTCCAGCTCAACGCCGAATCCCACGCTGTCGCCGACGCCGTAGCGACACCAGGTGCTGCCCACGCAGGTTTTCGCCATGCGCAGCGCTTTGGCGTACGCGTGGCCGGTTTCGAAGCCCGCTTCAATCAGCTGACGCCAGATTTCCGGCAGGTCGTCCTTCTGCGCGCCGAACAGGCCGATACGCTGGGAACCGGTGATTTTGGTGTACAGGTTAAACTCACGGGCGATACGACCCACGGCGACCAGCCCTTCCGGGGTGATTTCCCCTCCGGCAGAACGCGGGATCACCGAGTAAGTCCCGTCTTTCTGAATATTGGCCAGGAAGTTATCGTTGGTGTCCTGAAGCGGAGTGTGTTCTGGTTTGAGCACATATTCGTTCCAGCAGGACGCCAGCAGCGAACCGACGGTAGGCTTACATATCTCACAGCCATAGCCTTGGCCGTGTTTCTCCAGCAGTTCGTCAAAGGACTTAATGCCCTCCACGCGGATCAGGTGGTACAGCTCCTGGCGAGAGTAAGCGAAGTGCTCGCACAGGTTGTTGTTCACTTCAATGCCCTGTTTTGCCAGCTCGGCGTTCAGCACCTGGGTGACCAGCGGGATACAGCCGCCGCAGCCGGTCCCGGCTTTGGTTTCCGCCTTCAGCGCCGCAACGGTGTGGCAGCCTTTGTTAATGGCGGAGATCAGCATGCCTTTGGTGACGTCGAAGCAGGAACAGATTTGCGCGCTGTCCGGCAGTTTATCCACGCCAATGGACGGCTTACCGCTGGAGGCGTGCGCCGGGAGGATCAGCGCGTCCGGGTTTTCCGGCAGCTCAATGGCGTTCAGCACCAGCTGGAGCAGGTTGCCGAAGTCGCTGGTGTCGCCCACCAGCACCGCCCCGAGCAGGGTTTTGTTGTCCTGGCTGACGATAAGACGTTTGTAGACTTCTTTGCTTTCGTCCAGATAAACATAGCTGCGGGAGTTCGGGGTGCGACCATGCGCATCGCCAATACCGCCCACGTCCACGCCCAGCAGCTTCAGCTTGGCGCTCATGTCTGCGCCGGTGAAGGCGTTTTCGCTGCCGAGGATATGGTCAACGGCGACCTGCGCCATTTTGTACCCAGGCGCGACCAGGCCGAATACGCGGTTGTTCCAGCTGGCGCATTCGCCGATGGCGTAAATATCCGGGTCGGAGGTCTGGCAGGTGTCGTTAATCATGATCCCACCGCGCTGCGCGACGGCCAGACCGCATTGCGTTGCCAGCTTGTCGCGCGGGCGGATACCGGTGGAGAAGACGATGAAGTCCACTTCCAGCTCGCTGCCGTCGGCAAAGCGCATGGTTTTGCGTGCTTCAGTCCCTTCCTGAACGATCTCTTTGGTGTTTTTGCTGGTGTGAACTTTCACGCCCATGCTTTCGATCTTACGGCGCAGCTGATCGCCACCCATGTGGTCGAGCTGTTCGGCCATCAGCATCGGGGCAAATTCGATAACGTGGGTTTCAACGCCGAGGTTTTTCAGCGCGCCTGCCGCTTCCAGACCCAGCAGACCACCGCCGACAACCGCGCCGCGTTTGCTTCGACGTGCGCAGGATTCGATGGCGTTGAGGTCTTCAATGGTACGGTAAACGAAACAATCCTGGGTTTCCGACCCTTTAATAGGCGGGATCCACGGATACGAGCCCGTCGCCATGATCAGCTTATCGTAAAAAACCGTACGTCCGGCGCTGGAGTGGATTACTTTCTCCTGACGGTTGATGGTGATAGCGCGTTCGCCCACCAGCACTTTTACGCCATGCTTCTCGTAGAACCCTTCACGCACCAGAGAGAGCTCTTCGGCGGTATGGTGAGAGAAGTAAGAAGACAAGTGCACACGGTCGTACGCCTTGCGGGGTTCTTCACAGAACACGGTAATATCGAACTGCTCAGCATCGGCTTTATCGAGAAGATCCTCAATAAAGCGGTGGCCGACCATGCCGTTACCGATGATAGCGAGTCTGACTTTGCTCATTTTTGCCTCGATTTCTTTTCTATTACTGCCTACCTTAACGATTCAGCAGGGGCACTTATTGATGCAAATCAAATACGCCTTCACCTACCCCTTAGGGGGTATATCTATGATTTGTCAGGATTTTTATAAGTGACGGATATTGTTTGATTTTTGTGCTTGTTCGTTTTTCGCACAAAATTAATGGGGTTTTTACCCATCGGCGGGCAGGGCGGGTGAGCACAGGGGAAACCCCTTTGCAGTACGCAAAGGGATTACGGCGATTAGTGGGTAGCTGTTGCCGGGTTGTGTTGACGGTGACGGGTCACAAAGCCCAGCACGAAGCACATGATAAACACCACGGCGTATAGACCGTTAGCGGTATGCAGCGCCGCCAGCGGGCCGCTGTGCGCAACAATCGGGCCCGTGACCACGAAGGTCAGCATGGTGCCGATGGTGCCGCAGGTCAGCACAAAGTTCACCAGCTTTGGCGAGGCCACTTTGGTCTGAAGAGAGCCAAGGGTGATGATCGAGGTATAAATCGCGCTGGAGAAGAAGCCCAGGGTCAGGATGAACCACGGCATATGCTCCGGGGAACCGTTGATGAACAGATACATCAGCACGGTCGCCAGACCCGCCAGAACGGTCAGGATCCGTTGCAGGTCGAAGAAGCGCAGGATAAAGCTAAATGCCCACATGCCGAACATGTAAGACATCCAGAAATCGCTCACCAGTTTACCCGCGTCGTTCAGGCTCATGCCCAGACCTTTAGCATACTCTGGAACCCAGGAGATAAAGCCCAGCTGGCCGAGGATGTAACACAGCGCGGCGATGGAGAGGAACAGTACGCCGATACCCCATTTTTCTTTCGCAACCGGCTCGGATGTAGTCTGCGCTTTTTTGCCCAGCACCGGGAACTCGCAGCCGAAGGTGAGAATAAAGATCGCGACATAGACCAGACCAATGCAGGCATATACCCAGTACCACTCAATGCTGCGCGCCAGAAGATACGCGGCGACCATCGGGAAAATCATCCCGGCCATGCTGAAGAAGGAGTCGGTGAACAGCAGACGCGCGCCGCGCTGGCGGCCTTCATACATGTGCGTAATCAGAAACGTACCGATCGACATGGTGATCCCGCTCACCAGGCCCAGTACGAACATGGCGGCAGAGAAGAGGGCGATGCTGTGGCTCAACATCAGGCCCGCCACGGCGGCAACCATCAGCACGAAGCCAAAACGCAGCTGCGTTTTCAGCGGTACGATTTCCATCAGCCAGGCATTAAGGAAAATAGAGATCAGGATCCCCGCGTTCAGGAAGGTGAAGGTGTTACTCATGCTGGAAACGGGCAGCTGGAAGTAGTCTGCGATATTTCCCATCACCATCCCGGTGACGATCACCAACGCGCCGGTCAGGGCGTAAGAGAAGAAGCTAATCCATGTGAGCTTGATGCGATTGCTGTTAGTCATGTCTGGCCTGTTAAAAGTAAAGAAAAACGCAATGACTGCGTTTGAGCGGGCAGATTTTAGTCGCGAAAGTGATCTAATTAAATCTTTTCAGAAAATTTTGAACACAATTGCAGGTTTTAACGTGATGCAGATCACATTACGTTGCGGGATGAACAATCGTTTGCGCGGTAATAATTGTTTCAATTTGGTAAAATTAGGTAAAAGACTGGTCTGGGTTCATACTGCTCTTTAGAATCAAGCCATTCGCTTTTTATACTGCGCTTTGTTAAGGAATTCTCATGCTCAAATCAACACTGGCGGCTGTTGCAGCTGTGTTTGCTCTTTCTGCCGTTTCCCCTGCTGCGCTGGCAGCCAAAGGAGACCCTCACGTCCTGCTGACTACCTCTGCGGGGAATATTGAGCTGGAGCTGGATAGCCAGAAAGCCCCTGTTTCGGTGAAAAACTTCCTCGACTACGTGAACAGTGGTTTTTATAACAACACCACGTTCCACCGCGTGATCCCGGGCTTTATGATTCAGGGTGGCGGTTTTAACGAGCAGATGCAGCAGAAACAGCCTAACCCGCCCATCAAAAATGAAGCTGACAACGGCCTGCTGAACAAGCGCGGCACCATCTCGATGGCGCGTACGGCGGACAAAGACAGCGCCACCAGCCAGTTCTTCCTCAACGTGGCTGATAACGCCTTCCTGGACCACGGTCAGCGCGACTTTGGCTACGCGGTGTTTGGCAAAGTGGTGAAAGGCATGGACGTGGCGGATAAGATCTCTCAGGTTCAGACTCACGATGTCGGTCCATACCAGAATGTGCCGACTAAGCCTGTCGTCATTCTCTCCGCGAAAGTGCTGCCGTAATCGTTCGTCCACACGGGCATATCCTGCCCGTGTCTTTCCGCCCTCCCTGCGAAAGCGCGTTTTGCTGCTTATACTTGTGGCAAACGGACTATTCAGGGAGGCGTAGTGAAAAAACTCACCGACAAGCAAAAATCCCGTCTCTGGGAGCAACAACGTAGTGTCAATTTTCAGGCCAGCTGCCTCCTTGAAAAAGGTAAGGGGCCCGCTGAACCCGATATCGAGACGCTGGAACTGGGGCCTTCCGCACCGGGTTTACCCCATCTGTGTCTTATTCACCGCCATTTATTCCGCAACGAAATGAAAGGCGCGGGCGAGCTGCGCACCGCCGATATTTCCAAGGGCGACATTCCTTTTTGCCATTTCGAGTACATCGAGAAAGTGGGTAATGAGCTGATGGCTTCGCTGGAAAGTGATAAATATCTGGTAGGCCTTCAGAAAGAAGAGTTTACAGACAGAATCAGTCATTACTACTGTGAAATCAACATGCTACATCCGTTTATGAGCGGTAATGGCGTGGCCCAGCGGATCTTCTTTGAACAACTGGCTATTCATGCGGGCTACGTGCTGAACTGGCAGGGGATCGACCCGGACGACTGGGCTGCCGCCAACCAGAGCGGGGCGATGGGGGATTTGACCGCCCTGAACGTCATCTTCGCCAAAGTTGTGAGCGAAGCGCGGGAATCTGCGTAAAATAGGGCGGCCATTTTTTCAGGAGCCGCCATGATTCTGCTGATTGATAACTATGATTCCTTTACCTGGAACCTCTACCAGTATTTTTGCGAGCTGGGGGCAGAGGTGGTTGTCCGCCGTAACGATGAGATCGCGCTGGATGACATTGACGCGCTGGCACCTCAGAAAATCGTGATTTCGCCCGGGCCGTGTACCCCGTCGGAGTCCGGCATCTCGCTGGCGGTAATCCAACACTATGCGGGCAAACTGCCGATTCTGGGCGTCTGCCTGGGTCACCAGGCCATTGCGCAGGTCTTTGGCGCCACCATTGTCCGTGCCGCGAAAGTCATGCATGGCAAAACCTCACCGATCACACACACCGGTACCGGCGCATTCCTGGGGCTAAACAATCCGTTAACCGTGACGCGCTACCATTCTCTGATTATTGATCCGCCGACCCTGCCGGCCTGCTTTGAGGTTACCGCCTGGAGCGAGACGCAGGAGATCATGGGCATTCGCCACCGCGAGTACGATCTGGAAGGTGTGCAGTTCCACCCGGAAAGCATTCTCAGCGAACAGGGGCACGCGCTGCTGGCCAATTTCCTTAATCGCTGAATATCGGTTGCCTTGCTGTGATTTTTTATGCATATTTTGTGATTATATTTTCACAATAACTGTGACATAAAAATGGATGGTCATGACATGGCAACTGAACAACCAGCAATTACCCGCGCGACATTCGATGAAGTGATCCTGCCGATTTATGCACCGGCTGAGTTTATCCCGGTGAAAGGGAGAGGCAGCCGCGTCTGGGATCAGCAGGGCAACGAGTATGTTGATTTCGCAGGCGGTATTGCGGTGACGGCACTGGGCCATTGCCATCCTGCGCTGGTGGACGCGCTGAAAACGCAGGGCGAAACGCTGTGGCACACCAGCAACGTGTTCACCAACGAACCGGCGCTGCGTCTGGGGCGTAAGATCATCGATGCCACCTTCTCCGAACGCGTGCTGTTTATGAACTCCGGCACCGAAGCCAACGAAACTGCCTTTAAGCTGGCGCGCTACTACGCAACCACGCGTCATAGTCCGTACAAAACCAAAATCATCGCCTTCCATAACGCCTTCCACGGTCGCTCGTTCTTTACCGTTTCCGTGGGCGGCCAGCCGAAGTATTCCGACGGCTTTGGTCCGAAACCTGCGGATATCATCCACGTGCCGTTTAACGATCTGCACGCCGTTAAAGCGGTGATGGACGATCACACCTGTGCCGTGGTGGTCGAGCCCATTCAGGGGGAAGGCGGCGTCACGGCGGCCACCCCGGAATTTCTGCAAGGGCTGCGCGAACTGTGTGACGAGCACCAGGCGCTGCTGGTGTTTGATGAAGTGCAGTGTGGGATGGGGCGTACCGGGGATCTGTTCGCTTATATGCACTACGGCGTAACGCCGGATATTCTGACCAGCGCGAAAGCGCTCGGCGGCGGTTTCCCGGTCAGTGCGGTACTCACTACCCAGGATATCGCTTCCGCATTTCATGTGGGCTCACACGGCTCCACCTACGGCGGTAATCCGCTGGCGTGTGCCGTGGCGGGTGCGGCGTTCGATATCATTAATACGCCGGACGTCCTGAATGGCGTGAATGCGAAACGCGATCTGTTTGTGAAACATCTTCAGCAGATTGACGAACAGTTTGATGTCTTCAGCGAAATCCGCGGAATGGGGCTGCTGATTGGCGCCGAGTTGAAGCCTCAGTATAAAGGCCGCGCGCGCGATTTCCTGCACGCCGCCGCGCACGAAGGCGTCATGGTGCTCAATGCCGGGCCGGACGTGATGCGCTTTGCGCCATCGCTTGTGGTGGAAGACAAAGACATCGAAGACGGATTAACCCGTTTTGCCGCGGCAGTCGCGAAGATCGTCAGCGGCTAATACGCGGTTCGTTTTAACCGGCGCGTTAACCAAATCCCGTGATGCGGGCGCTGACGCCATGCCACCGACGAAATGGTGTGCATGGTGTTCAGGTGGCCGAGAACGCGCTGTAAATGCTGCTCAAGGGTGCTCATCGGCCCGTGGGTCAGCGTCTCCGGCGCTTCCAGAATGTTCGAATCACCTGACTCGCCCGGTGCATCATACTCCAGGCGCTGCTGACAGCGCTGCAACGCAATTTCACACGACTGCAAATAGCGCTGCGCCAGATCCGGCGTCAGCATCGTGTGCTCCCGCGCCAGCGTCGTCATGGCATTGATATGCTCGACGATAAACTGGCTGTGCGTGACCCACAGCTTCATGTCAGCCAGATAGTGCGCGTTAAAGCCCGGCTCCTGCATGGCCTGGTTAAGGGAGTTGAACAGGGCGTTATGCGCCTGGTTGACCTTCATGCGCTCGTAGGCCAGCGGAGAGGGCTGTGGGTCATCGCTCAGGATCAGACGAATGGCCTGCTGGTCAGCTTCCAGCGCGTCGTGGGCGTTCTGCCTCAACAGCCCACTCTGCCACTGCGGCCACAGCCAGACCATGCCGCCAAAGGCGATCAGGCAGCCAATCAGCGTATCGACCAGACGGGCAATAATAAACTGTTCCCCGTTAAGCGTGAGCAGTTGAAGGGTATACACCGCCGTCACCGTAAAGCCCACCATCGCCCAGCCGTAGTTTTTGCGGATAATCAGATAGCTCACCAGCGTGATTGCCAGCATACCGGCCAGGGTATAGCCCTCCGGCACGTGGAAGTGCAGCGTCACGCCCGCGATAATCAGCCCCGCCATCGTGCCGCCCGCCCGATGCAGAATACGGACCCGCGTGGCGCCATAGCCGTTCTGGGTAACAAACAGTACGGTCATTAAGATCCAGTAGGGTTTCGGCAGGTGCAGGGCCATTCCCATCAGGCTGGCGATGCTCAGCATCACACTGATCCGTGCGGCATTGCGCAGGGCAGAAGATTTCAGTGAAAGATAGCTTTTGAGCGCGGGCAGCAGCGGCAGCCGTTTTTGCTTATCGGCCATCAGGTCGCGGGCATAAAGCGGGCGCTGGGTGCGTAACACCCGGGCGATGCGGCTGAAATGCCAGGCAGCAAATTGCCCGACCGGGTTATCCGCGTGCTGACGCGCAATCTTTTCCAGCGCGCCGAGCTGTTTGTCCATGTTAAAGCGCGTCGGGTAGCGGTGATAGAGGATATCGTCAGCCAGCACCCGCAGGCGGGCCGCGACGGTCTGCGCGTTCCAGCGGATCACCGCTTCTGCATGGCTGCGCTCCACCAGCTTTTGCACCTCTTCCGGATTATGAAGGCTGACGGAGATATGCTCCTGCAAATCCAGCCCGACCTGGAAGATTCGCAGCAGCCGCTTGTATTCATGATTTTTGTTGGCGGCAAGCATGTGCAACTGCTGATAGCACTGGCTGATCAGATCCACCACTTTTTGCTGGCGCGCCAGTAGCGGCGGCAGGGATTTTTCCGGGTCGGTATGTTGAGTGAGCAGGGTGTATTTTGCTTCGCAGTATTCAGCAAGCTGCACGTAGAGCAGGCTCAGGGATTCGCGCAGCGGCTGTTCCCGCCACAGCCAGAACCAGAACCAGTTAAACAGCCCGTACCACAGCGTGCCGAGGGCGTAGATCAGCAATGGCTCCCACACCGGCATATTACCTGCAAGGCTTAAGGTGAAGATGGCGGCAATCAGCGACGCGGGAAGCAGGCGGGCGTGCAGCGAGCTGATTTCGGCGGTGACGCCGAGCGTCATCGCCAGCACGGTCAGGATCAGCGGCAGAGGAATGTCGCGGGCCAGTAAGAGTTGTACGGCAAGGCTACAGCCGGCAAACAGGCAGCCGCCAATAATCAGACGTTTAAAAAAGCGTTTATGGGGCGTATCCAGACCGGCAATGTTGCAGCAGGCGGGCACGAGGGAAAACAGCAGGCCTTGCTGAAGATGTCCGAGGAGCAGGCCCACGGCCACGGGAAGACACAACACCAGCGTTTGTCGTAGTGCGTAGTTAACTTCCGGGTGATAGATCAGCCTGCGCCACATGAGGAGTAGAGACAAAAACGGCGTGCCACCTTGCGGCGGCACGCCGTTTGACCGGAATTAACGGGTCCCGTAAACCACGATGGTTTTACCGTGGGCGGAGATCAGGTTCTGATCTTCCAGCATCTTCAGGATACGGCCCACTGTTTCACGGGAGCAGCCGACGATCTGACCGATTTCCTGGCGGGTAATTTTAATTTGCATACCGTCAGGGTGGGTCATGGCGTCTGGCTGTTTCGCCAGGTTCAACAGAGTCTGCGCGATACGACCGGTTACGTCCAGGAAGGCGAGGTTACCTACCTTCTCAGAGGTCACTTGCAGACGGCGTGCCATCTGGGAAGAGAGACGCATCAGGATGTCAGGGTTGACCTGAATCAGCTGACGGAATTTCTTATAAGAAATTTCAGCCACTTCACATGCTGTTTTTGCACGAACCCAGGCGCTACGTTCCTGGCCTTCTTCAAACAGGCCCAGTTCACCGATAAAATCGCCCTGGTTCAGATAAGAAAGGATCATCTCTTTCCCTTCTTCATCTTTGATCAGCACGGCCACCGAGCCTTTAACGATGTAATACAACGTTTCCGCTTTTTCACCCTGGTGAATCAGCGTGCTCTTTGATGGGTACTTATGAATGTGGCAATGAGACAAGAACCATTCGAGAGTCGGGTCTGTTTGCGGTTTGCCAAGCACCATGCGCTGTTATCCTCTGTTATAAGCTGTCACCAGAGTCATAAGATGCATCCGGACTCTGGGGTTGCAATCGAATTCTTACCCATACCTGGGAAGTCGGCTGTCGTAACGTTTCGCAGCCAGTAAAGTTTGATGTCCTCTGCATACATGTGTAACGTCAATGTATTACTGTAGCATCCAGAGTGTTTTAGCATAGCTTTCGCCGCGTGTCTCCTGGTGTCTCGCTTCAGCATGACGCAGGTCGCCTTCCGTTGCGAGAAATGTAACGTACACGTAATCTGTCATAAAAAATGCAACGTTGGAGTGAGTGAATATGCAAGCGCGTGTGAAATGGGTTGAAGGGTTAACGTTCCTGGGCGAGTCTGCTTCCGGGCACCAGGTTTTGATGGATGGCAACTCCGGCGATAAAGCGCCAAGCCCGATGGAGATGGTGCTGATGGCGGCGGGCGGATGCAGCGCGATCGACGTGGTGTCGATCCTGCAAAAAGGCCGTCATGACGTGACCGATTGTGAAGTGAAGCTGACGTCAGAACGTCGCGAAGAGGCGCCACGCCTGTTCACGCATATTAATCTGCACTTTATCGTCACTGGCAAAGAACTGAAGGATGCGGCGGTCTCGCGTGCGGTTGACCTTTCTGCGGAGAAATACTGCTCTGTGGCGTTAATGCTGGAGAAAGCGGTAAAAATCACCCATACGTATGAAGTGATAGAGGCTTAATTATTGGGGCATCGTGCGTGTTGATGCCCTCACCCTAACCCTCTCCCACGGGGAGAGGGAACATGTTCACGCGATCTGCTTCCCTTCCATCAGCCGCTGCACCAGCGGTGTCATGATAAGTTCCATTGCCAGCCCCATTTTTCCCCCGGGCACCACTAACGTATTCATGTGCGAAATAAACGAACCTTGTAGCATCGCCAGCAGCCAGGGGTAATCAATGCCTTCCAGGTTGCGGAAGTGGATCACCACAAAGCTCTCGTCCAGGGAAGGGATGCTTTTTGCGGCGAACGGGTTGGAGGTGTCCACGGTGGGGACGCGCTGGAAGTTAATGTGGGTTCGGGAGAACTGCGGCGTCAGGAAGTTGATGTAATCTTCCATGGAGCGCACCACCGAATCCATGACCGCCTCTCGCGAATGGCCGCGCTCGCTCATGTCACGCGTCAGCTTCTGGATCCACTCAAGGTTAACAATCGGCACCACCCCCACCAGCAAATCCACGTGGCGCGCCACGTCGTGCTGAGGCGTCACCACGCCGCCGTGCAATCCTTCGTAAAACAGCACGTCAGTCGGTTCCGGCAGCGGCTGCCAGGGCGTGAACGTGCCGGGGACCTGGTTCCAGGGCACGGCTTCATCGTAGGTGTGGAGATACTTGCGGGACTGCCCGGTACCGCTTTGCCCGTATTCACGGAAGGTTTGCTCCAGCAGGCCGAAGTCATTGGCCTCCGGGCCGAAGTAGCTGATGTGTTTACCCAGATCGCGCGCCTTGCGGATGGCCATATCCATCTCCGGGCGCGTGTAGCGGTGAAAGCTGTCGCCTTCTACCTCGGCCGCCCGTAAGTTAAGCTGGGCGAAGATCTTGCGGAAGGCGAGGCTGGTGGTAGTGGTTCCCGCCCCACTCGAACCCGTAACGGCAATAACCGGATGTCTGGCAGACATAGCAACTCCCTGACTGGAAAAGTGTAAAGATCAGCCATGAAACGCGTTGCGGGGCATGATATTGACCGTCTCATGCAGTTCGGACCATACCAGCACCACGTCGCCGCTTTTAAGCTGGCGCTTAACATCGTTGACCTTTTGTTCAAGCGAACGTTCATGTTCACCATAATCGGTGCCTTCGCGCAAGACAAAGCTTTCAATCAGATTATCGAGCGTTTCGGGAGAGAGATCCTGCCAGGGAATAATCATTTTTTACCGTCCAGATAGGCCGTTAACCAGTCGGGTATACGCGTCTCAAGCCACATTTTTGGCCGACGCAGCGTGCCGCCGACAAAACCGACGTGTCCCCCGAATTGGGTGAGCTGATACTCCACGTTGGCCGGCAGATGATCGGGCGCCGGGATCGAGTGATGATCCATAAACGGATCATCTTTGGCGTGGATAATCAGCGTGGGTTTCGTGATTTGATTCAGTAAAGGCATGGCGCTGCACTGACGGTAATAGTCAATCGCATCGGCAAAACCGTGAATTTTCGAGGTGATCAAATCATCAAACTCGCGCAGGCGCTTCACGCGTTTGAGCTGTTGCAGCGTCACAGGCAGCGTATCCGGATAGGCCTTCAGCTTGCGCGCGGCGTTGGCTTTCAGCAGGTTGAGCAGGTAGCGCTGGTACACTCGCGAAAAGCCCTTTTCCATATGATAGCTGCACTGCTCCAGCATAAACGGCGCAGAGACAATCACCGCCGCATCCAGCGGTACGGCGTCGCTCTCCTTCGCCAGCAGACAGGCCAGCATATTGCCGCCCAGCGAATACCCCACCGCTGCCGTTGGCGCCTCGCCGAAATTGTCTCTTAGCCAGCGCAGGAACCAGGTGCCGTCCTCGGTTTCACCCGAGTGATAAATGCGTTTCTGACGATTAGGCTCGCCGCTGCATCCGCGAAAATGCATCACCACCCCAAGCCAGCCGCGGGCTTTCGCCGCCTCAATGAGTCCGTGTGCGTAAGGGCTGTGCAGGCTGCCTTCCAGACCGTGAAACACTACCAGACGGGGTTTATGTCTGGCCCGATCCGGATCTTCGCTCCAGGCGAGATCCAAAAAGTCGCCATCCGGCAAATCCAGGCGTTGCCAGTGCGGGGTGAACTGTACCTTGCGGCGGATCAGGCGCGGCAGCATGGTTTGCAGGTGAGGGTTAGCCACACCGCGCATGGGCACGAACTCTGCGCTCTCTTCGGCTGCAATGTCGAAGTCTGAGGGAATAATTTGGGTCATAAGGGCGATGCTGATTCTTGTCAGAAATTAACTATACCTTCCGAATTGTACCCCGTTTAGCCCGTTTTTCCGAAACATGAACTGATCCCGATCACAAATATTTACCTTGATTATTACTCTCAGGCTAATGATTTGCCTCTACGCTTAATTGATGCCTTTCTCACCAGAGCGCACACTTTACTCAACGTTAAGCAAATCAGAATGATGTGCTGAATCAGGAGGTTAATAATGTTATCTGGGCAAACACCCACCCGGCAATGGAACACCCGACGCAGTGAGAAAGCGCGTCGTCTGGCGTCCGTACCGGTGCAGGGCAAGGTACTGCCAACCGGCGATCTTGTCGCCATGCTGGAAAAACTGATCGCACCAGGCGACAAAGTCGTTCTGGAAGGCAACAACCAGAAGCAGGCGGATTTCCTTTCCCGTTCACTGGCGGAAGTGAACCCGCAAATCGTGCACGATCTGCATATGATCATGCCGAGCGTGGGCCGCAGCGAACATCTGGACATCTTTGAGAAAGGCATCGCCCGCAAGCTGGACTTCTCCTTCTCCGGTACGCAAAGCCTGCGCATTTCGCAGCTGCTGGAGGATGGTCAGCTCGAAATCGGGGCGATTCACACCTACATCGAACTCTACTCACGTTTATACGTCGACCTTTCGCCAAACGTGGCGCTGATTGCCGGTTTTAAAGCGGACCGCAAAGGCAACCTCTATACCGGGGCGAGTACCGAAGATACCCCGGCGCTGGTGGAAGCCGCCGCGTTCCACGACGGCATCGTCATCGCGCAGGTGAACGAGCTGGTGGATGACGAGTGCGACCTTCCGCGTGTGGATATTCCGGGCTCGTGGATTGATTTTGTGGTGGTTGCCGATAAGCCGTTCTTTATCGAACCGCTTTTCACCCGCGACCCACGCCTGATCAAACAGGAACACATCCTGATGGCGATGATGGCGATTAAAGGCATCTACGCCGAACACCAGGTGCAGTCCCTGAACCACGGGATTGGCTTTAACACCGCAGCGATCGAGCTGCTGCTGCCAACCTACGGCGAACAGCTCGGACTCAAAGGCAAAATCTGTAAACACTGGACTTTGAACCCGCATCCAACGCTGATCCCGGCCATCGAAAGCGGCTGGGTGGAGAGCGTCCACTGCTTCGGCGGCGAGCTTGGGATGGAAGAGTACATCCGCGCCCGTCCGGACGTGTTCTTTACCGGTGCTGACGGCTCCATGCGCTCTAACCGCGCCTTCTGTCAGCTGGCTGGTCAGTACGCGGTCGATATGTTTATCGGTTCCACGCTACAGGTTGATGGTTACGCTAACTCCTCAACCGTGACCCGCGGCCGTCTTTCCGGCTTCGGCGGCGCACCAAACATGGGCCACGATCCGCACGGTCGTCGCCACGCCACACCGGCCTGGCTGAACATGATCACCGAGCCTGACCCGATGCAGCGCGGTAAAAAGCTGGTTGTGCAGATGGTGGAAACCTTCCAGGCGGGCGTGAAGCCAACCTTCGTGGAAAAACTCGACGCTGTTGACGTCGCGAAAGCCTCCGGTATGCCGCTGGCGCCGGTCATGATTTATGGCGATGACGTCACCCACGTGCTGACGGAAGAGGGGATTGCTTACCTCTACCGGGCGAAAGATCTGGAAGAGCGTCGCGCCATGGTCGCCGCCGTGGCGGGTATCACCGATATCGGTCTGGGCGTTGACGCCAAACGCGTGGCGGAACTGCGCCAGAGCGGCAAGGTTGTGTATCCGGAAGATATGGGCATTCGTCGTACCGATGCCACTCGCTCTCTGCTGGCTGCGGGCAGCGTGGCTGACCTCGTTGAGTGGTCCGGTGGTCTGTATAACCCACCTGCGAAATTCCGGAGCTGGTAATGAAACTTCTGCCCCAGATCCAGGTTGAAGGCGGTGCCGAATGGCTGGCGCGAACCGCCACGCAGTGTCTGATTGACGAAGCACGTTTAAGCCCGAAGCCCGGTCTGGTGGACAGCCGGGGGAACGGCGCGCACCACGATTTATCGCTTGCGCTGATGGAGCGCTCCGCTCACAGCCTGACCCCCACGTTTCAGGCGCTGGCACAGCAGAGCTGGCAGCGTCCGGCGGATATTGCCCTCCGGCAAACCGTTGGCCGCCTGGGTCGCGAAGGTGAACGGCAGATGATGGCCGCTACCGACGGCGTGAACACGCACCGTGGCGCGATCTGGGCGCTGGGATTGCTGGTGAGCGCGGTGGCGATGCTGGGCGGCGATGCCCGTGCGCAAACCGTCGCGAACACCGCCGCTCAGCTGGCGAAGCTGCCGGATGACGTGGCGCCGAAAGTGTTCAGCAAGGGGTTACGCGTCACGCACCGCTACCGTGTACCGGGTGCGCGTGAAGAGGCTCAGCAGGCGTTTCCGCACATCATGCAGCGCGCGCTGCCGCAGCTTCGCCTCAGCCGTCTCAACGGCAGCAGCGAAACGCAGGCCAGACTCGACGCGCTGATGGCGATCATGACCTCGCTCACCGACACCTGCGTGCTGTCGCGCGCCGGCATGGAGGGGCTGGACGCCATGCAGAACGGCGCCCGTGCAGTGCTGAACGCCGGAGGATGCGCAACGCTCGCCGGGCAGCAGGCGCTGGCGCGGTTAGACCGTCAGATGCTGGCGCTTAACGCCTCGCCGGGCGGAGCCGCAGACCTGCTTGCCGCCACGCTGTTTCTTGACCGCGTCGAAACGCCCTATTCAAAGCATTAAGAGGATGTTATGGAAAAAATCACATTGACCGTGCCCGCCAGCCGCGAAGTAAGCGGCAGGGCGCTGGCAGGGGTAGTCGGTTCCGGGGATATGGAGGTGCTTTTCACCGCCGAACCGGGCCAGACCTTAACCATTGATATCACCACCTCCGTCGACAACAGCCGCGGGCGCTGGGAGGCGTTGTTCAACCGCCTGCAAACCGTCAGCAGCCTGCCCGCAGGTAAGCTGACCATCCACGACTTCGGCGCGACGCCGGGCGTGGCACGCATTCGTATCGAACAGGTCTTTGAAGGGGTGAATCATGCGTGATGACAGCAGCTTTATCGAACTAAAAGCGCGCCAGCGTGCACAGGCGCTGCTCGACGACGGCAGCTACCGCGAACTGCTGGATCCGTTCGAAGGCATTATTTCTCCATGGCTTGGGCCACAGGGGATTGTTCCTCAGGCTGATGACGGCATGGTGGTCGCGAAAGGGACCATCAACGGCCAGCCTGCGGTGGTGGTGGCGATTGAAGGCACCTTCCAGGGCGGCAGCATGGGCGAAGTGTCCGGCGCCAAAATGGCGGCGGCGCTGGAGCTGGCGGCGGAAGATAACCGCAACGGCATTCCGACTCAGGCGGTACTGTGCCTCGAAACCGGTGGCGTGCGTTTGCAGGAAGCCAACCTCGGCCTGGCGGCGATTGCCGATATCCACGCCGCGATCGTTGACCTGCGTCGCTATACCCCGGTCGTCGGGATTGTCGCCGGGACCGTAGGCTGCTTCGGCGGGATGTCTATCGCCGCGGCGCTGTGCAGCTATCTGATTGTGACCCGCGAAGCGCGTCTTGGCCTCAACGGCCCGCAGGTTATTGAGCAGGAAGCGGGCATTGAAGAGTACGACTCCCGCGACCGTCCGTTTATCTGGAGCATGACCGGCGGCGAAGTGCGCTATGAAAGCGGGCTGGTGGACGCGCTCGTCGGCGACGGCGTGAACGCGGTGAAAGCCGCGATGAACGAGGCCATCGCCAAAGGCGTACCGGCGAAACATCGCACCGATAACTACGACGATTATCTGAACCGTCTGACGAATTTCGACACCCGCAAACAGGCCGATGCCGAACAGATTAAAGCGCTTTTTGCCCGGGAGGTGAAATGATGACTAACTCAATTAGCCGTGGCGAACTCTGGCTGGAAACTCTGGCCCCGAACGCGAAACGTCTGGAGGGGTTATGCCCGTCCGTGCAGGCCGCAGACGGCGAGCTGAACGGTGAAACGGTGCGTTTTGTCGCCGTGGTGCCGGACGCCAACAACCACTTCCCGCGCGCGGCGCAGGGTGAAGTCGGCCTGCTGGAAGGCTGGACGCTGGCAAAAGTGGTCAGCGAAACCGTTGCCGCTGATGCAGATAAAGCCGTGAAGCGCCCGATTGTGGCGGTGATCGATGTCCCAAGCCAGGCCTATGGCCGTCGCGAAGAGGCGTTTGGCATCCACCAGGCGCTGGCCGGCGCCGCTGCCGCCTACGCTAATGCGCGGCTGGCAGGTCATCCGGTGATTGGTCTTATCGTCGGTAAGGCCATGTCCGGCGCGTTTCTGGCGCACGGCTACCAGGCTAACCGTCTGATTGCCTTCAACGATAAAGGCGTGCTGATCCACGCCATGGGCAAAGAGTCTGCGGCGCGCATTACGCTGCGTACCGTTGAGGCGCTGGAAAAACTGGCGGCAACCATCCCGCCAATGGCGTACGACATCAGCAACTACGCCACGCTGGGGCTGCTTTCCGACCTGCTGGATATCAGCAATCCGGATGCCCCTTCCGAAAGCGATCTGACGCGGGTGAAAACCACCCTGCAACAGGCCATCAGTGACGCTCGTCAGGACACCACGTTGAAAAACCGTCTGGGTGCTGACAACCGCCGCAGCTCAGCGCTCGTACGTGAACGTATGCGAGCCAGCTGGTAAGTAAAAAGAGACCTGCCAGATGCATCACCCCGTGGGCGCGCCCGTTGCGTCCACGCGGGAACCTGCATCCTGAAAATAATAAACATCGCGCCAGTGCTTAAACTTTTTTACTACAGGTGATTTATGACTTACGTAATTGTTCATGCTCTTGCACCGATTTTCGTCATCATGCTGCTGGGATTCTGGGCCGGTAAGGCAAAGATGGTCGATAACAAAAATGTTTCCCTGCTGAATATCTTCGTGATGGATTTTGCACTCCCGGCCGCGCTATTCAGCGCCACCGTGCAAACCCCGTGGACCGGCATCGTGGCGCAGTCGCCGCTGATCCTGGTGCTCACCCTGGCGATGTGGATCACCTATGCGGTCATCTACTTCCTCGCGACAAACGTATTTAAAAAATCCCCGCAAGATGCGGCCGTGCTGACGCTTACCGTCGCCTTGCCAAACTACGCGGCGCTTGGCCTGCCGATTCTGGGCAGCGTGCTGGGCGAAGGCTCTTCAACGTCGCTGTCCGTGGCGGTCTCCATCGCCTGTGGTTCAGTGCTGATGACCCCGTTCTGCCTGCTGATTCTGGAGCGTGAGAAAGCGCGCGCCGAAGGCAATAACTCCGGTTCAACGCTTTCCATGCTGCCGGTGCTGATGTGGCGCTCCATTAAAAAACCGATCGTGATGGGCCCGCTGTTGGGTGTGATCCTGTCCGCTATCGGCATCACAATGCCGGAGCTGGTGCTGGCGGCGATTAAACCGCTGGGACTGTCCGCGACCGCTGCGGCGCTGTTCCTGACCGGCGTGATCCTCTCCGCGCGTAAGCTTCAGATCAACACCATGGTGATCACTTCTACTATCGCCAAGCTGCTGATCCAGCCAGCGATTGCCTGGGGTATCGTTTTAATCTTCGGTCTGCACGGCTCCGTGGCTATCACCGCCATCCTGATGATTGCGCTGTCTGCGGGCTTCTTTGGCGTGGTGTTCGGTAACCGCTTTGGCGTGCAGTCGCCGGATGCTGAAGCCGTGCTGCTGTTGAGCTCCATACTGTGTATCCTGTCGCTGCCGCTGTTTATCTCGCTGACTTCAGGAATGTAATCATGACCACAACATTACGCCCACACGACCTCATCTGGCTTACCGCGCGCGACGCCCTGGAAGGGATTACTGAATCCTGGGTGGACGCGGCCTGGCATACCGGGCTACCGGTAGTGGTACGGCGTGATGTTGATAATGAAGGCCGTATTCCCGTTGGCGTGCGCGGATTGCGCCGCGACCAGCGGGCGGCCGGATGGGTGAAGCCTGAGAACGTGTTGCGCGTGGCGTCGCCCGAAGATTTGAGCGTTGCCGCCGACCTGCTGCGTTCGCCGTTTATCACCCAGCCGCCGGTTCAGGTGGCGCTTCAGCTTGCGCAGCAGTCATGGCCGTGGACGTGGGGGATAACCGGCAGTACGGGTTACGCGCTGGCGACCGGCATTCCGGTGATCCACGCCGACAGCGATCTCGATCTGCTGATCCGCGCCCCGTGTACCGTTTCCCCTGAGGCGTTTACTGACTGGCAGGCTCAGCTCAGTCGTGCGTTGTGCCGGGCGGATACACAGGTGGATACGCCCGAGGGCGGATTCGCGCTGGCGGAATGGTTACGCGACGGCAAAACGCTGTTAAAAACGCAATATGGGCCGCGCCTGGTGGCGGATCCATGGCACAGGGAGGAGTAATGAAAATACTGTTTACCTTTCCAGGGCAGGGCACACAGCATGAAGGTATGCTGCAAAACCTGCCGGGAACAGAGCTGGAGCAGGCCCGTGCTGTGCTGGGGGCGGAAGTCGATACCCTGGACAGCGCATCCTCGTTAACCCACACCCGCGCGGTTCAGCTTTCGCTGTTGATTGCAGGCGTGACCTGGGCGCGCGAGCTGGAACGTCGCGGCGTGTCGCCGGATATTGTCAGCGGTCTGTCCATTGGCGCTTATCCTGCGGCGGTTATCGCCGGTGTGCTGGACTTTACGGACGCGCTGAAGCTGGTGGCGCTGCGCGGCGATCTGATGGAGCAGGCGTATCCCCACGGCTACGGCCTGACGGCGATAATGGGGTTGACCCTGCCCCAGGTGGAAAACCTGATTCAGGGGACAGGAACCTATATCGCTAACCTGAACGCCGAAACGCAGATCGTGATTGCCGGAGCCGATGACGGCATGGCGCAGGTAGCCGAACGCGCGCTGGCGAAGGGCGCGAACAAGGCCAAACGGCTGGCGGTAAGCGTACCGTCGCACTGTGAACTGCTGGCGGAACCGGCGCAGAAGCTGGCCGCAGCGTTTGAATCAGTCACGCTTTCACGCCCCCGCTGCGCGTACCTGAGCGGCAGTACCGGGCGCGTGCTTTGGCAGCCAGAGAAAATTGCCGACGACCTGGCGATGAATATGGCGCGAACCGTGCGCTGGCAGGAGGCGGTGATTTCCGCTAACGAGCGCGAAGCACGTCTGGCGATTGAGATGCCGCCAGGGGGTATTCTGACCTGTCTGACGCGGCAGGCGGCGTGGGAAGGCGAATCCATTTCGCTGGAGCGCAGCGGAGTGGACGTGGCGGTGCATCTGGCGGGTCGGCTTCAGCGGTGACTTTTTGCCCGGTAAGCGTAGCGCCACCGGGCAATAACATCAGGCACTATCCTGCAAACTTCTGGCATACATCCGCCCTTCCGCGGCCAGCGCCCGCAGGCTCGGATCCTGCTCGCGGTTGCGGGCAAAGACGATCGCAATCAGCTGCTGCATCTGGTACGGCTGCGCCAGCTTCAGTAGCTGCACCGAATTTTCGTACACTTTCTTCATCCTGCCCGGCATCAGCGTAAACCCGACCCCCGCCTGCACCAGGCTCAGCATCGAGAAGATATCGTTCACGCGCGTCACAATCTCCGGCTCGAAACCGGCGATATGAAACGCTTCCTGAAACCCGGCGTAAGTGGCGAACCCTTCCGCGAGGGCGACAAACTTCTGATCTTTATAATCACGCAGATCGGCGGGGCCGCTGGTATTCAGCGTGGCAGAAGCCGGTGCGGCAAGGAAAATATCGTCATGGAACAGAGGAAGCACTTCGAGGCTGTTACGGTCGATATCGCTTTCGGAAATAGAGATTAAAATCGCATCCAGCGATCCCTCATCCAGCATATGGAGCAGGGTTTCGTTCGAGCCCATCGTCAGATCCATCTCCAGATCCGGACGGCGCAGCTTCATGCCCATTATCAGGCGCGGCACGGTTTCCAGCGTCAGCGAGTAGAGCGTGCCGACGCGCAACCGTCCCTGGCCGATACCGGCGATCTTGCGCGACTCTTCCAGCCCGCGCTCCATCACCTGCATCACCTCCTGACAATACTCCAGCAGCGTCCATGCGGAGGGGAGGGCAATCAGGTTACGCCCTTTGTGAGCAAAGAGCGGGCAGCGGACGTTCTCTTCGAGGGTATGCAGCGCGCGGTGCACGCTGACACCGCTCAGGCCGAGCGTTTCGGCGGTACGTGCGATATTGCCCTTCTCCATGAACGTCATGAAGATGCTGAGCTTACGGAATGTAATCTCGCTCGTGGTATCGAAGCTCATAACCCTCCCGGCGTGTTAGTCGGCTTGCAGCATCGCTTCCAGCTGTTCCTGCGCGTCCAGCCATGCCATTTCGCACTCTTCGAGGCTGGATTTGGTTTTCGCCTGAGTTTGCAGACAGTCCGTCAGCTCCGCTTTGCGGCTCTGATCGTACAGTTCGCTGTCGCCCAGCTTCTCTTCGACGGCAGCAAGCGTGGCGTTGAGCTTTTCCATCTCTTTTTCGAGGCGGGCAATCTCTTTACGCAGCGGTTGCGTCTGGGTGCGCAGCTCCGCTTCACGGCGCTTCTGGTCTTTACGCGCCTGGGCGCTGTTGGCGTTGTCTTTCGCTGACTCTTCCGGCTGGTTTTCCTGCTTCTGCACGTCCGTCAGCCACTGCTGGTAGTCTTCCAGGTCGCCGTCAAACGGTTCGACTTTGCCGCCGTGTACCAGATAGAGATCGTCGGTGGTGGAGCGGATCAGGTGGCGATCGTGCGACACGACAACCAGCGCCCCTTCGAACTCAATCAGCGCTTCGGTCAGCGCCTGACGCATGTCGAGATCGAGGTGGTTGGTTGGTTCATCAAGCAGCAGCAGGTTTGGACGCTGCCAGACGATCAGCGCCAGTACCAGACGCGCTTTTTCACCACCGGAGAAACGCGCTGTATTTTCAGTCACCTTATCGCCCTGGAAGCCAAAGCCGCCGAGGTAGTCGCGCAGCTTCTGCTCCATTTCCTGCGGCGCCAGGCGCGCCAGGTGCTGGATCGGCGATTCATCCGCGCGTAAAAATTCCAGCTGATGCTGGGCGAAGTAGCCAAGCTTAATGCCCTTCGCCAGGCCGATTTCGCCGCTGACCGGGTTAAGCTCGCCCGCCAGCAGCTTGATCAGCGTGGATTTACCGGCGCCGTTACGCCCCAGCAGGCCAATGCGTGAACCCGGCACCAGGTTAAGCTTAATAGAGTCGAGAATAATGCGATCGCCATAGCCTGCGCTCACTTTTTCCATTTTCAGCAGCGGATTCGGCAGGCTCTCCGGCTCGCGGAAACTGAAGTGGAACGGGTTATCCACGTGCGCGGGGGCGATCATCTCCATGCGTTCCAGCATCTTGATGCGGCTCTGCGCCTGCTTGGCTTTTGACGCCTTGGCCTTGAAACGATCCACAAAGCTTTGCAGGTGCGCTACGCGCTGCTGCTGGCTTTCATACATCGCCTGCTGCTGGGCAAGGCGCGTCGCGCGCTGGCGTTCGAAGGAGCTGTAGTTGCCGGTGTACTCGAACATGCTTTGCTGTTCGATATGAATGATTTTATCCACCACCGGATCGAGGAAGTCGCGGTCGTGGGAGATCAGAATCAGAGTGCCCTGATAGCTCTTGAGCCACTTCTCCAGCCAAATAACCGCATCGAGATCGAGGTGGTTGGTGGGTTCATCGAGCAGCAGGAGGTCGGAGCGGCAGATCAGCGCCTGCGCCAGGTTGAGGCGCATACGCCAGCCGCCGGAGAAATCGCTCACCGGGCGTTCAAGCTGTTCGTTGCTGAAACCCAGGCCGTGCAGCAGGCTGGAGGCGCGGGAGCGAATGGTCCAGGCATCGATGGCGTCCAGCTTGCCGTGGACGGTGGCGATGGCGTGGCCGTCGTTGCGTTCGTTGGCGGCGTTGAGTTCTGCTTCGAGCTTGCGGTATTCACGGTCGCCGTCGATAACATAGTCGAGCGCGGGTTCGCTCAGTGCGGGCGTCTCCTGGTTCACCCAGGCGAGCTGCCAGTTGCCCGGGAAGGTAAAGTTACCGCCATCCGCGCTTATCTCGTTTTTCAGCAGTGCCAGCAGGGTGGATTTACCGCAGCCGTTTTTGCCGACCAGCCCCACTTTCTGGCCCGGGTTGATGGTAGCAGTCGCGTTATCCAGCAGGACGCGCACGCCGCGACGAATTTGTAACGAGGAGAAAACAATCATAGAAGCGCCGTATGTTCCGACTATGTTAATTTGTCATTATGATAATGTAAGGTGTGGGCCATTTTCCCCACCGGGCCGCCATGGTAGCCCAAAACGACAACAATACACAAAAACAGAACCGGGAGGGGAATGATGTCTCAGACAGCGAAAGTGCTGCTGCTATATGCCCATCCGGAATCACAGGACTCGGTGGCGAACCGGGTGCTGCTTAAGCCGGCCACACAGCTAAGTAACGTAACGGTGCACGATCTCTACGCGCACTATCCCGATTTTTTTATCGATATTCCTTACGAGCAGGAACTGCTGCGTCAGCACGACGTGATTGTGTTCCAGCATCCGCTTTATACCTACAGCTGTCCGGCACTGCTGAAAGAGTGGCTGGACCGCGTGCTGAGCCGGGGCTTCTCCAGCGGGGTGGGGGGCAACCAGCTGGCGGGAAAGTACTGGCGGAGTGTCATTACCACCGGTGAGCCGGAAAGCGCTTACCGTCACGACGGGCTGAACCGTTACCCCATGAGCGACATTCTGCGGCCGTTTGAGCTGACGGCGGCGATGTGCCGTATGCACTGGATGAGCCCGATTATTATCTACTGGGCACGGCGGCAGGATCCGAAAGCGCTGGCGAGCCATGCCAGGGCCTATGGCGAATGGCTGGCGTCACCGATTCCGGCGGGAGGACGCTAATGGACGGTTCGAATTTACTCCTTGCCGGGGTGCTGTTTTTGTTCGCCGCCGTCGTCGCGGTCCCGCTTGCCGCGCGTCTCGGCATTGGCGCGGTGCTGGGTTATTTGCTGGCTGGGATAGCCATTGGCCCCTGGGGGCTTGGGTTTATCAGCGATGTGGATGAAATTCTCCACTTCTCTGAACTGGGCGTGGTCTTCCTGATGTTCATCATTGGCCTTGAGCTGAACCCCTCCAAGCTGTGGCAGCTGCGGCAATCTATTTTTGGCGTCGGGGCGGCGCAGGTGTTACTCAGCGCGGCCATTCTCGCGGGACTGCTGATGTTGACGCAGTTTTCCTGGCAGGCCGCGGTGATTGGCGGGATCGGTCTTGCGATGTCGTCGACGGCGATGGCGCTTCAGCTGATGCGCGACAAAGGGATGAACCGCAACGAGGCGGGGCAACTGGGCTTTTCGGTGCTGCTGTTCCAGGATTTAGCGGTGATCCCGGCGCTGGCGCTGGTGCCGCTGCTGGCGGGATCCGGAGACGATCATTTCGACTGGATGAAGATCTCCATGAAGGTGCTGGCCTTCGCGGGGATGCTGATCGGCGGACGGTTTTTACTGCGTCCGGTATTCCGGTTTATTGCAGCATCCGGCGTGCGCGAGGTATTCACCGCCGCAACGCTGCTGCTGGTGCTTGGCTCAGCGCTGTTTATGGATGCGCTGGGGCTGTCGATGGCGCTTGGGACGTTTATCGCCGGGGTGCTGCTTGCGGAAAGCGAGTACCGCCACGAGCTGGAGACCGCCATCGATCCGTTTAAGGGGCTGCTGCTAGGGCTGTTCTTTATCTCGGTGGGTATGGCGCTTAATCTTGGCGTGCTCTATACCCATCTGCTGTGGGTTATTGCGAGTGTCGCCGTGCTGGTGGCGGTCAAAACGCTGGTGCTGTATCTCCTCGCGAGGATTTACGGGCTGCGCAGCTCGGAAAGAATGCAGTTTTCCAGCGTGTTAAGCCAGGGGGGAGAATTTGCGTTTGTGCTGTTTTCCACGGCGTCGTCTCAGAAGCTGTTCAAAGATGACCAGATGGCGCTGCTGCTGGTGACGGTCACGCTGTCGATGATGACCACCCCGCTGCTGATGAAGCTGGTGGACAAACTGCTGTCGCGCCGCCTGAATCCCGCAGACGATGAAGACGAAGCGCCGTGGGTGGAAGATGATAAACCGCAGGTGATCGTTGTGGGCTTTGGTCGCTTCGGACAGGTGATTGGTCGCCTGTTGATGGCAAATAAAATGCGCATTACGGTGCTGGAGCGCGATATCAGCGCCGTCAACCTGATGCGCAAATATGGTTATAAGGTGTACTACGGCGATGCGACGCAGCTTGAGCTGTTGCGCTCGGCGGGCGCAGAGGCTGCGGAGTCCATCGTCATCACCTGCAACGATCCGGAAGACACGATGAAGCTGGTGGAGCTGTGCCAGCAGCATTTCCCGCATCTGCATATTCTGGCGCGTGCGCGTGGACGTGTGGAGGCTCACGAACTTTTGCAGGCGGGTGTGAAACACTTCTCCCGCGAAACCTTCTCCAGCGCGCTGGAGCTGGGACGCAAGGCGCTGGTTTCGCTGGGTATGCATCCTCATCAGGCGCAACGCGCCCAGATGCATTTCCGCAGGCTGGATATGCGAATGCTGCGTGAACTGATGCCCGTGCACAGCGACACGGCGCAGATCTCCCGCGTGCGGGAAGCGCGTCGCGAACTGGAGGAGATCTTCCAGCGTGAGATGCAACAGGAACGACGCCAGCTCGACGGCTGGGATGAATTTGAATAAAGGGTAACGAAAGATGGCTGTACGTAAACGCTTTATCGCGGGCGCAAAATGCCCATCCTGCCAGGCGCAAGATACGCTGGCCATGTGGCGTGAAAATAATATCGATATCGTTGAATGTGTTAAGTGCGGTCACCAGATGCGTGAGGCCGACAAAGAAGCCCGCGATCATGTTCGCAAAGAAGAGCAAGTGATCGGCATTTTTCATCCAGACTAGCGATATGCTCTGAGTTTTTTTAAGCTTAAGGGTACACGGGTGCAGATTTCCGCTACAATCTGCGCCAGCAATTTTCCCACGCTCAGGAGATATCATGAAAGTAGCAAAAGACCTGGTGGTCAGCCTGGCCTATCAGGTACGTACAGAAGACGGTGTGTTGGTTGATGAGTCTCCGGTGAGTGCGCCGCTGGACTACCTGCATGGTCACGGTTCCCTGATTTCCGGCCTGGAAACGGCGCTGGAAGGCCATGAAGTTGGCGACAAATTCGACGTTGCTGTAGGCGCGAACGACGCTTACGGTCAGTATGACGACAACCTGGTTCAGCGCGTTCCTAAAGACGTATTCATGGGCGTTGACGAGTTGCAGGTTGGCATGCGCTTCCTGGCGGAAACTGACCAGGGTCCGGTTCCGGTTGAAATCACTGAAGTTGAAGACGACCACGTTGTGGTTGACGGCAACCACATGCTGGCGGGTCAGAACCTGAAGTTCAACGTAGAAGTTGTTGCGATCCGTGAAGCGACTGAAGAAGAGCTGGCTCATGGCCACGTTCACGGTGCGCACGGTCACGACCATGACCACGATCACGGCCATGACGGCTGCTGCGGTGGTCACGGCCACGACCATGGTCATGACCACGGCCACGGTAAAGGTGGTTGCGGTAACGGCGGCTGCGGTTGCCACTGATTCCGTACTCCGGAAAATAAAAAAGCGGGATAATCCCGCTTTTTTTACGCCTCAATAATGAGGTGGTGGCGTCTCTTCTGACTGAGAGGCAATGTTTGACGGCTGCGTGGCCTTCAGCTTTTCCGTCAGCAGGCGCATGTGATCGCGCAGTTTTGCCATTTCAAGCTCATGGGCCGTCACGGTCTGGTTCAGTTCTTCGATGGTGATGTCCTGAAAAGCCAGGCGGCTTTCCAGCTCAGCCAGTCTCGCTTCGATCGTTGTATCCTTCATCATTCACCTCGTTTATCTGTCGTTCGCCATAATGGACCAGCGGCGGCGAAGTTTAGCTGACTTTTTCCTTAAGTACAGTATCCATCTCCCTGACAAGAAACTTATTTAAACAAAAATAGTCTGAAAAGAAGCGACATTCGGGGGAGTCTGTCTGTAGATTTCTTCCACAACGTTTTATAGTACGTCACTCATTTACGTTTAACACTGGGGTGAGAGACCTCAGGTCCTGGAGATATGGATGAAATCACTGTTTAAAGTTACGCTGCTGGCGACCACTATGGCTGTAGCGCTCAATGCGCCGCTGTCTTTCGCTGCTGATACTGCTGCGAAGCCTGCTGCGACTACAGACAGCAAAGCGGCATTCAAAAATGACGACCAGAAATCCGCCTACGCACTTGGCGCGTCTCTGGGTCGTTACATGGAAAACTCTCTGAAAGAACAAGAGAAACTGGGCATCAAACTGGACAAAAACCAGCTGATCGCAGGGGTCCAGGATGCGTTCGCAGACAAGAGCAAACTGTCTGACCAGGAAATCGAGCAGACTCTGCAAGCGTTTGAAGCGCGCGTGAAAGGCGCCGCTCAGACCAAGATGGAAGCAGATGCTAAAGATAACGAAGCGAAAGGCAAAGCCTACCGCGACAAGTTCGCTAAAGAGAAAGGCGTTAAAACGTCTTCTACTGGCCTGATCTATAAGGTTGAGAAAGAAGGTACTGGCGACGCGCCTAAAGACAGCGACACCGTTGTGGTGAACTACAAAGGTACGCTGATCGACGGTAAAGAGTTCGATAACTCTTATACCCGTGGTGAGCCTCTCTCCTTCCGTCTGGATGGTGTGATCCCGGGCTGGACCGAAGGCCTGAAGAACATCAAGAAAGGCGGTAAAATCAAGCTGGTCATCCCACCGGATCTGGCTTACGGCAAAACCGGCGTTCCGGGTATCCCGGCTAACTCCACGCTGGTATTTGATGTAGAACTGCTGGACATCAAACCGGCGCCGAAAGCGGATGCGAAAACAGACGCACCGGCTGACGACAAAGCCGCAGCAGCTAAGAAGTAATGCTGAAAAAAACCGCCGCCTTTACAGGCGGCGGTTTTTTTATTGTGGGGCAGATATAATTAACACTGGAAAGCGTTATACACGCTGTATTAATTTAGTTGTCCGTGTAGATAATGAGCCTGCCCTGAAAACCTAACGACAGGCTCCTGAAAAGGAGTGTTTTTTTCATGTCCAGGTCGCTTTTAACCAACGAAACCAGTGAACTTGATTTGCTGGATCAACGTCCATTTGACCAGACCGACTTCGATATTCTGAAATCCTACGAAGCGGTAGTGGACGGGTTAGCGATGCTCATTGGTTCCCACTGCGAAATCGTATTGCATTCCCTGCAAGATCTTAAGTGTTCCGCTATCCGCATTGCGAATGGTGAGCACACTGGCCGTAAAATTGGTTCGCCAATCACCGACCTTGCATTGCGTATGTTGCATGACATGACCGGCGCGGACAGCAGCGTCTCAAAATGCTATTTCACCCGCGCCAAAAGCGGCGTGCTGATGAAATCAGAAACGATCGCGATTCGAAACCGCGAACACCGGGTAATCGGTTTGCTGTGCATCAACATGAACCTTGATGTGCCATTCTCGCAAATCATGAGCACCTTCATCCCGCCAGAAACGCCGGACGTGGGCTCATCGGTGAACTTTGCTTCTTCGGTTGAGGATCTCGTGACCCAGACGCTGGAGTTCACCATTGAAGAGGTGAATGCCGATCGCAACGTATCCAATAACGCCAAGAATCGTCAGATCGTCCTGAACCTCTATGAGAAAGGGATTTTTGATATCAAAGATGCCATCAACCAGGTGGCCGATCGCCTGAATATCTCCAAACACACGGTTTACCTCTATATTCGCCAGTTCAAAAGCGGCGACTTTCTGGGACAAGACAAGTAATGCGTTTTGCGTTAATGGTGACGGGCCCGGCGTACGGTACCCAGCAGGCCAGCAGCGCGCTACAGTTTGCCCATGCGCTGCTTGATGCCGGTCATGAACTGGCAAGCGTCTTCTTCTATCGTGAAGGGGTCTATAACGCGAACCAGTTTACGTCCCCGGCGAGCGATGAGTTTGACCTTGTGCGCGCCTGGCAAAAATTAAACGAAACGCAGGGCGTTGACCTGCATATCTGCGTCGCGGCGGCACTGCGTCGCGGCGTGACGGATGCGACCGAAGCCGAACGCCTTGGTCTGGCGGGGGCTAACCTGCAACCGGGCTTTTCCCTCAGTGGTCTAGGTGCCCTGGCACAGGCGGCGTTGACCTGCGACAGAGTGGTGCAATTTTGATGAAGCGCGTAGCGTTTGTTTTTACTTCTGCGCCGCATGGCAGCGCTTCAGGCCGGGAAGGGCTGGATGCATTGCTCGCGACATCGGCATTAACCGAAGATATCGGCGTCTTCTTTTTAGGCGATGGCGTATTCCAGCTTCTTGCAGGCCAACAACCGCAGGCCATTCTTGCGCGCGACTACATTGCGACCTTTAAAGTTCTGCCGCTCTATGACATTGAAACCTTCTATGTGTGCGCCGACTCGCTGGCCGCGCGTGGGTTAAACGAGATAACACCGTTCGTGCTGGACGTGACGATCCTGACATCTGCTGCGCTGCGCGAACAACTCTCTCACTACGATACCGTTCTGACTTTCTGAGGCTGTCATGCTCCATACCCTGAGCCGTTCACCGTGGCAATGTGATATCGACACGTTACTGAGCATGCTGCGCGAAGGTGATGATCTGCTGCTGATTCAGGATGGCGTGCTCGCGGCGCTTGAAGGCAGCCGTTTTGTTGAAATCCTCGCGAATGCCCCCATTACAGTCTCTGCGCTGAAAGAGGATCTGGATGCGCGGGGTCTTTCTGGTCAAATTTCAGCCAAAATTGACGTGGTTGGCTATACTGATTTCGTCAATCTTACTGTGACGCACGCCAGTCAAATGAACTGGTGATTTGAGATCGCTGTATATTTCTTGACACCTTTTCGACGTAGCCCTAAAATTTCGCGTCCTCATATTGTATGAGGTCGTTTTATTACGTGTTTACGAAGCAAAAGCTAAAACCAGGAGCTATTTAATGGCAACAGTTAACCAGCTGGTACGCAAACCACGTGCACGCAAAGTTGCAAAAAGCAACGTGCCTGCGCTGGAAGCCTGCCCGCAGAAACGTGGCGTATGTACTCGTGTATATACCACCACTCCTAAAAAACCAAACTCCGCACTGCGTAAAGTATGCCGTGTGCGTTTGACTAACGGTTTCGAAGTGACTTCCTACATCGGTGGTGAAGGTCACAACCTTCAGGAGCACTCCGTGATCCTGATCCGTGGCGGTCGTGTTAAAGACCTTCCGGGTGTTCGTTACCACACCGTTCGTGGTGCGCTGGACTGCTCAGGTGTTAAAGACCGTAAGCAGGCTCGCTCCAAGTACGGCGTGAAGCGTCCTAAGGCTTAATGGTTCTCCGTTAAGTAAGGCCAAACTGATTTATCTTAATGTCAAACTAAACTCGTAGAGTTTTGGACAATCCTGAATTAACAACGGAGTAATCCCATGCCACGTCGTCGCGTCATTGGTCAGCGTAAAATTCTTCCAGATCCGAAATTCGGATCAGAACTGCTGGCAAAATTTGTAAATATCCTGATGGTAGATGGTAAAAAATCTACCGCAGAAGCAATCGTATACAGCGCGCTGGAGACCCTGGCTCAGCGTTCTGGTAAAAATGAACTGGAAGCCTTCGAAGTCGCTCTCGACAACGTGCGCCCGACTGTAGAAGTTAAGTCTCGCCGCGTTGGTGGTTCTACTTATCAGGTTCCAGTTGAAGTTCGTCCGGTTCGTCGTAATGCTCTGGCAATGCGTTGGATCGTTGAAGCTGCTCGTAAACGCGGTGATAAATCCATGGCTCTGCGTCTGGCGAACGAACTTTCTGATGCTGCGGAAAACAAAGGTACCGCAGTTAAGAAACGTGAAGACGTTCACCGTATGGCAGAAGCCAACAAGGCGTTCGCACACTACCGTTGGTAATCCCTTCGGAGTCGTAGTCACCAGGCGGGCGCTTCAGAGAAGCCGCCCGCTCTGGGTAACTTAACTGAACGCCTAAAGATATAAACGAGGAATCAAATGGCTCGTACAACACCCATCGCACGCTACCGTAACATCGGTATCAGTGCGCACATCGACGCCGGTAAAACCACTACTACCGAACGTATTCTGTTCTACACCGGTGTAAACCATAAAATCGGTGAAGTTCATGACGGCGCAGCCACCATGGACTGGATGGAACAGGAGCAGGAGCGTGGTATTACTATCACCTCCGCAGCGACTACTGCATTCTGGTCAGGTATGGCTAAGCAGTACGAACCGCATCGCGTAAACATCATCGACACCCCAGGGCACGTTGACTTCACCATCGAAGTAGAACGTTCCATGCGTGTTCTTGACGGCGCGGTAATGGTTTATTGCGCAGTTGGTGGTGTTCAGCCACAGTCTGAAACCGTATGGCGTCAGGCAAACAAATATAAAGTTCCACGCATCGCGTTCGTTAACAAAATGGACCGTATGGGTGCTAACTTCCTGAAAGTTGTTGGCCAGATCAAAACCCGTCTGGGCGCGAACCCTGTTCCGCTTCAGCTGGCAATTGGTGCTGAAGAAGGCTTCACCGGCGTTATCGACCTGGTGAAAATGAAAGCCATCAACTGGAACGAAGCAGATGCGGGCGTTACCTTCGAATACGAAGATATCCCGGCAGAGATGCAGGACCTGGCTGACGAATGGCACCAGAACCTGATCGAATCCGCAGCAGAAGCTTCTGAAGAGCTGATGGAAAAATACCTGGGTGGTGAAGAACTGTCTGAGCAAGAGATCAAATCTGCTCTGCGTCAGCGCGTTCTGAACAACGAAATCATCCTGGTAACCTGTGGTTCTGCGTTCAAGAACAAAGGTGTTCAGGCGATGCTGGATGCGGTAGTTGACTACCTGCCATCCCCGATTGACGTTCCTGCGATCAACGGCATCCTGGACGACGGTAAAGATACTCCGGCTGAGCGTCACGCAAGTGATGAAGAGCCATTCTCTGCACTGGCGTTCAAAATTGCTACCGACCCATTCGTGGGTAACCTGACCTTCTTCCGCGTTTACTCTGGTGTGGTTAACTCCGGTGACACCATCCTGAACTCCGTGAAAGCGGCGCGTGAACGTTTTGGCCGTATCGTACAGATGCACGCTAACAAACGTGAAGAGATCAAAGAAGTTCGTGCGGGCGACATCGCTGCTGCTATCGGTCTGAAAGACGTGACCACTGGTGACACTCTGTGTGACCCGGATCACCCGATCATTCTGGAGCGTATGGAATTCCCTGAGCCGGTAATCTCCATCGCAGTTGAACCAAAAACCAAAGCTGACCAGGAAAAAATGGGTCTGGCTCTGGGCCGTCTGGCGAAAGAAGACCCATCATTCCGTGTATGGACTGATGAAGAATCTAACCAGACCATCATCGCTGGTATGGGTGAACTGCACCTGGACATCATCGTTGACCGTATGAAGCGTGAATTCAACGTTGAAGCGAACGTGGGTAAACCTCAGGTTGCTTACCGCGAAGCGATTCGCGCGAAAGTTACCGACGTTGAAGGTAAACACGCTAAGCAGTCTGGTGGTCGCGGTCAGTACGGTCACGTTGTGATCGACATGTACCCACTGGAGCCGGGCTCTAACCCGAAAGGTTACGAGTTCATCAACGACATCAAAGGTGGTGTAATTCCTGGCGAATACATCCCTGCCGTTGATAAAGGCATCCAGGAGCAGCTGAAAGCTGGTCCTCTGGCTGGTTACCCGGTTGTAGACATGGGTGTTCGTCTGCACTTCGGTTCTTACCACGACGTTGACTCCTCTGAACTGGCGTTTAAACTGGCTGCGTCTATTGCCTTTAAAGAAGGCTTTAAGAAAGCAAAACCAGTTCTGCTTGAGCCGATCATGAAGGTTGAAGTAGAAACTCCTGAAGAGAACACCGGTGACGTTATCGGTGACTTGAGCCGTCGTCGCGGTATGCTGCGTGGTCAGGAATCCGAAGTAACTGGCGTTAAGATCCACGCTGAAGTTCCGCTGTCTGAAATGTTCGGATATGCAACTCAGCTGCGTTCTCTGACCAAAGGTCGTGCATCATACACTATGGAATTCCTGAAGTATGATGATGCGCCGAACAACGTTGCTCAGGCCGTTATCGAAGCCCGTGGTAAGTAATCCACAGGATTAAAACCTAAGTCCCGTGCTCTCTCCGAAGGGGAGAGCACTATAGTAAGGAATATAGCCGTGTCTAAAGAAAAATTTGAACGTACAAAACCGCACGTCAACGTTGGTACTATCGGCCACGTTGACCATGGTAAAACTACCCTGACTGCTGCAATCACTACCGTACTGGCTAAAACCTACGGCGGTGCTGCTCGTGCTTTCGATCAGATCGATAACGCACCAGAAGAAAAAGCTCGTGGTATCACCATCAACACCTCTCACGTTGAGTATGACACCCCGACTCGCCACTACGCACACGTAGACTGCCCAGGCCACGCCGACTATGTTAAAAACATGATCACCGGTGCTGCGCAGATGGACGGCGCGATCCTGGTTGTTGCTGCGACTGACGGCCCTATGCCTCAGACTCGTGAACACATCCTGCTGGGTCGTCAGGTAGGCGTTCCTTACATCATCGTGTTCCTGAACAAGTGCGACATGGTTGATGACGAAGAGCTGCTGGAACTGGTAGAGATGGAAGTTCGTGAACTGCTGTCTCAGTACGATTTCCCAGGCGACGACACTCCAATCGTTCGTGGTTCCGCGCTGAAAGCGCTGGAAGGCGAAGCAGAGTGGGAAGAGAAAATCATCGAACTGGCTGGCTACCTGGATTCTTACATCCCAGAACCAGAGCGTGCGATTGACAAGCCATTCCTGCTGCCAATCGAAGACGTATTCTCCATCTCCGGTCGTGGTACCG